>JAZDPP010000180.1:0-3942 GCA_043797445.1 Pseudomonadota bacterium | reverse complement strand
CAAAATGCAAATAACCAAAACTTGTTGTGGTTCTGAGCGTGAATGCGATGTTTTGGATTTCGATCATTTCAATATTTGGTATTGTTTCGGATTTCGATATTCGGATTTCGAATTTTGGTTCCGGCTTGTCCGGGTTAGGAGAGGGCAAAATGAATCGAAAGTCGTTGATTTTTTTATTCATGGTTTCGGTGTTTCTATACGCGATATCGGCGCAGGCGGTGACGTTCAAGATAGCGACCCTGTCACCCGAGGGATCTTTCTGGATGCAGAAAATGCGGGAGGGGGCTGCCGAACTTTTTGAAAAAACCGGGCATAATGTCGAATTCAAATTTTATCCGGGCGGCGTCATGGGGGACGACCAGGTGGTCTTGAAGAAAATCCGGCTCGGTCAGCTCCATGGGGGAGCGGTGGTATCCGGAAGCCTTGCCGGTGTATATCCGGAAAACCAGATTTACAACCTCCCCGTTGTGTTCAAAACATACGAAGAGGTCGATTATGTCCGGAAAAAAATGGATCCCATCATCAAAAAGGGACTTGAGGACAAAGGCTTTGTGATTCTCGGCATGGCTGAAGGCGGGTTTGCCTACATCATGTCCCAGGAGCCGGTTCGAACGGTTGGGGATCTCATCAAACAAAAAATGTGGATTCCGGATAACGACGCGACCTCTCTTGAAACCGTACGGGCCTTTGGCGTGTCTCCCATTCCGCTTTCCATTGCCGATGTCCGGGCCGGCCTTCAAACCGGGCTCATCAATACGGTGACTACTTCTCCCATCGGGGCGGTGGCGTTGCAATGGCACACCCAGATCAAGTATCTCACGGACACGCCCCTGCTCTATATTTATGCGGTATTGGCGGTGGACCGGGGCACATTTTATAAATTGCCCTCCGACCAGCAGGAAAGTGTTCGGGACGTGATGGGCCGGGCCTTTAATGAGATCGATAAGCAAAATCGGATCGATAATGGGAAGGCGCTTGAGGCGCTCAAAAACCAGGGCGTCGTTTTCATTAAACCGCCCGAGGAGGTACGGGCGGAATGGCAGGCCAAGGCCGGCGCTGTCGCCGATCGCTTGATTGAAAATGGAAAACTGACCCGCGAAATCGTAACTCAATTAGAGGGTCACCTTGCAACCTACCGGAACGGGAAGCAATAGCATGCGGGATGAAACGGATGGCCGGTCACTCCTGAAATTTCTGTATCGCCTTGAGGATATCTTTCTCATCGGACTCTTTATGATGATGCTGGGGATGGCCGTCTTTCAGATTTTTTTGCGGGAGTTTTTTGCCGCCGGCATCGCCTGGGGAGATCTTTTTGTCCGGATGATGGTGCTGTGGATCTGCCTTTTTGGGGCAATGGTTGCGACCCGTCAGGATAAACATATCAACATCGATATCCTTACCCGCTATATGCCGGAGCGAGCCAAAAATATCGTGGGGCGGTTTGCTCGTTTTGCAACGGCCGCCATCTGCATCTTTATGGCCTGGCAGGGGATTAAACTGGTTCAGCTCGATCTGAAATACGGGACCATCGCTTTCGGTGCGGTGCCCGCCTGGATGTGTGAAGCGGTTATTCCCGTGGGCTTTGCCATCATGGCCTTCCGGTATTTAATCCTTTCCATACAACCTGTTAAAATTGATCCGGGACCTCAACTGTGATGTCGACGCTGATAGCTGCTTTGCTGGTCGTACTCGCGCTGGTCGGCGCTCCTCTTTTTGCCATTATTCTGGCTGCGGCATTTCTGGGCTTTTTTTATGCGGGTGTGGACTTTACGGCGGTCGCGGTAGAGTTTTATCGTATTTCGGACACGCCGCTTCTGCTCGCACTCCCGCTTTTTACCTTCGCGGGTTACACGCTCGGCGCCAGCCGGGCCTCCCAGCGGCTGCTGATGCTGACGCGTGCGTTTCTCGGCTGGATGCCCGGCGGGCTCGCGATTGTCGCCTTTGTGGCGTGCGCTCTTTTTACCGCCTTTACCGGCGCGTCCGGTGTTACCATCGTGGCGTTGGGCGCCATTCTCTATCCGGCCCTGAACCAGGCGGGATATCGCGAGGAGTTTAGCCTGGGGCTGATCACGTCATCGGGAAGTCTTGGCTTGCTGCTGCCGCCATCGCTACCGCTGATTATATATGGCATTGTTGCTCAGCAGATGAATACCGGCCGGCCTGTTGAGATCAACGATCTGTTTTTGGCCGGAATCTTTCCCGGGCTATTGATGCTGCTGTTTTTATCGATCTACAGCTTGTACACAAACCGCAAAACGCCCGTACCGCTCATCCCCTTTTGCGGCCGGACGGCGCTTAAGGCTGTTCGGCTGGCCATCTGGGAGCTCCCGCTGCCTTTTTTCCTTCTGGGCGGAATCTACGGTGGTTATTTTGCGGTATCCGAGGCCGCCGCCGTTACCGCGTTTTACGTGATTGTGGTGGAGGTTTTTATTCACCGGGAAGTTAATTTTTCGGCGCTTCCCCGCCTCATCGTGGAGTCGATGGTGATGGTGGGGGGCGTTCTTCTCATTCTCGGGGCCTCCATGGCCTCCACCAATTTCATCATTGATGCCCAGGTGCCCATGAAGCTCTTTGAAATGATTCGAGGGCATATTTCCGATAAATTTATTTTTCTGATCCTGCTCAATGTGTTTTTGTTGATTGTGGGGACCCTCATGGATATTTTCTCCGCTTTGATCATTGTGGTTCCCCTGATTTTGCCGGTAGCCTTGAGCTATGGAATCGATCCGGTTCATTTGGGCATCATCTTCCTGGCCAACATGCAAATCGGTTATATTACACCACCGGTCGGGGTCAGTCTTTTTATCGCAAGCATCCGGTTTAACGAGCCGATAGCCCGGTTATATCGCGCGGCCTTTCCGTTCATGATCGTTTTGTTTGCCGCCGTACTGGTGATTACCTATTGGCCGGGCTTGAGTCTTATGTTTGTGCGCCCATGAGAAAAGAACGTCGCCCCCTTAATGAAAAAACTTCTACCATGGAATGCCTGTGACTATGAACGCTCCTGAAAGCCGCGGAATCCTTTGCCCGAATTGCAGAAAACTGGTGAGCTCCGATGAACCCCGGTGTCCCTATTGCGGCCAGCCCGGACCCGGCGCCCGGTGGCGGAACACCCTCTTTACGCGGGGGTTTCAGGACCCGGATCAGCTGGTCAGGGCGCTCATCTGGGCCAACGGGATCATGTTCGTGATCTCCATTTTGATGAATCCGAGACAGGTGGGCGTTTCGTGGAATCCCCTGGGGCTTCTCTCCCCTCACAGCGATATCCTGCTCGTGCTCGGCGCCACCGGCACCATTCCCATCGATCGGCTTCACCGGTGGTGGAGCCTTATTTCCGCCAATTATCTTCATGGCGGCCTGCTTCACATCGTGTTCAATATGATGGCCATCCGCCAGCTGGCTCCCTTTGTCATTCGGGAATTCGGGCCGTACCGGATGTTCATTATCTATACGATGGGCGGTGTGGCCGGTTATCTCATCTCCTATCTGGCAAGAGTTCCACTCACGATCGGCGCGTCCGCCGCCCTCTGCGGCTTGATCGGCGCCACGCTTTATTATGGGAAAAGCCGTGGCGGCGTATACGGTCAGGCCGTTTACCGCCAGGTGAGCGGCTGGGTGATGGGCCTTTTCGTGTTCGGCTTCCTCATTCCGGGTATCAACAACTGGGGCCATGGCGGCGGAATCCTGGGCGGAATCGGTATTGCCTTTTTGCTGGGGTATAACGAAAAAGTCAAGGAGAGCCTTTCCCATAAGTATTGGGCCGTTGCCCTGCTGGTGATAACGGCGGGGACCCTTTTATGGGCGGTTATAACCGGCGTTTATTATCGGTTTTTAATCTAACCGGCCTTGATCATCGTTTCGGCCAATTTCCCACGGCAGGGAGGCCGCGCCAGGGTGTTTTTGGAAGAGCGGCAGGCTGTTTGAGCGACAGCGAGTTCCTGC
>JAZDPP010000179.1:0-6575 GCA_043797445.1 Pseudomonadota bacterium | reverse complement strand
TCTGACCCTGTCCCACATATTTTTTACCGGACACCAGGGCTGGAGTGTGTTAAGTTTTCTTCATGCAAAAATGCGGAAGGGACTTTAATAATGAGCTCATAGAGCGAATTAAGATCACTGTCGATGCTGAGCCGACGGTTTCGCGGCGTGCGCTCTCCTTACGGGTATGCGAGTGGCTTGGCTGGAAGAGCTTGAACGGTAAGCCAAAGGAGATGAGCTGTAGGGTAGCCCTATTGCGACTAAATAGAGAAGATTTAATTAACCTGCCCGTTGGCAGGCCGAAAGATAGTTTTTTTCGCCCTAAGGCAAAAAATTGCACGTCTGTCGAAGTCGCGTCCGTGCAGAGTGAGCTGCGAGACTTGGGAGAGATAGAAATAATCCCGATAGATGGTAGCGAGCGTAGTCTTTCGCGGATCTGGAATGAGATAATGCAGCAACATCATTATCTTGGGGCTGGTCCGTTATGTGGCGCTCAGTTACGGTATCTGATCAAGAGCGCAACGTATGGCTGGCTTGGCGGGCTTTCCTTCAGCGCAGCGGCGTGGCGTGTATCTGCGCGAGATCAATGGATCGGCTGGAATAACGATGCACGCAGGGAAAATCTCCAGCTTGTGGTGTGCAACAGCCGGTTTCTGATCGGACCGGAAGTTCGGGTGCCAAACCTTGCCTCACATGTTTTGGCTCAGTGCGTAAAGCGACTCGGACAAGACTGGCGACAACGGTATGGGTATGATCCGGTGCTTTTGGAAACATACGTGGAACGGGGCCGGTTCGTTGGTACCTGTTATCAGGCAGCCAATTTCATCCAGGTAGGAGAAACAGAAGGGCGCGGCCGACAAGATCGTGATAATGCTTGTGGAGCGCCAGTTAAAGATGTGTACATATATCCGCTGCGCGACGATGCCAAGGCGGTGCTGTGTCGGCAATCCATACCGCGTCAGCCGGAGACTCCGCCAGCCAAAGAATTCAAGGATTGGGCGGAAGAAGAATTTGGCGGCGTCAATTTGGGTGACGAACGACTGATCAGAAGGCTTGAGACAATTGCGCGAGATTTTTACACCTGCCCCCAGGGCAACATCCCTCAGGCCTGTAAGACCCGCGCCAAAGCCAAGGCGGCGTATCGATTTTTTTCCCATCCGGATACTAACATGAACACGCTACTGAGTCAGCATTACGAAGTTACCACTAATCGCTGCCGTGCGGAGGCGGTGGTTTTGGCGGTCCAGGACACCACCAGCCTCAACTACAGTACACACCCGGCAACGGCTGATTTGGGGCTTATCGGCAACCGTAAGGATGGCCCCATCGGCCTTTTGGTGCATGACACCATGGCCTTCACCCCTGAAGGTGTGCCGCTTGGCCTTTTGGATGTCCAGTGCTGGGCGCGGGATCCTGAGGATTTTGGCAAGAAAAATCTCCGTGGTCGCCTGCCAATTGAGGAAAAGGAGAGCTTCAAGTGGCTTGAAAGTTATCAAAAAGTAGCCAAGGCACAAGATCAATGCCCAAACACTACTTTTGTCAGTGTTGGCGATCGAGAAGCCGATATTTATGAGCTTTTTTCGATGGCCACGGCGCAAAAGAAAGGCCCTCAGCTTTTGGTGCGAGCTGAATGGAATCGGGTTCTCGCCGACAATCAAGGACATTTGTGGGAAACGCTGGCAAGGCTGGAAAATGCAGGCGCCATAGCGCTCGAAGTGCCCCGACAACACGACCGGCAGAAGCGAATTGCGCAATTGGAAATTCGTTTTGCCGAGGTTAATCTTAAGCCTTCTAAACGACATAAAAAACTTCTTCAGGTGCGGATTTGGGCGATAATGGCGAGCGAGACGAATCCGCCGGAGGATGTTAAGCCCCTCGAATGGATGCTCCTGACCACTTGTCCGGTATCCAATTTTGACCAGGCATTGGAAAAAGTTGGCTGGTACGCCAAACGCTGGGGCATTGAGGTTTATCACCGCACCTTGAAAAGCGGTTGCAAAATAGAAGAACGGCAGCTGGGATCAGCTGATCGAATCGAGGCCTGCCTTGCCATCGACATGGTGGTAGCATGGAGAATTTACCATTTGACAATGCTGGGACGCGAAATCCCCAATGTCCCCTGCACCGCCTTTTTTCAAGAAGCAGAGTGGACAGCCCTGAATGCTTATGTCCAAAAAGACCCTATCCCTCCTGCAGAGCCACCCACGCTTCGCATGGCAATTATGATGGTTGCGAGTCTTGGTGGCTTTCTTGGCAGAAAATGCGATGGCGAACCTGGCACCAAAAGCCTCTGGCTCGGTCTCCAACGCCTCGACGACCTCACCGCCATGTGGAAGGTGATGACATCATATACGTCTGCCCCCCATCCCCCTCCTGTCTCTCGCAACCCAACTTATGGGTAACGGTCAGAACATGTTGGGGAGGCCTTTAGCCCGATTTACTATTGCAATTGCCGATGCTTTTCTTTATAAAAAGCGAGTTCCTATCTTTTTTGTTTTCAATTTGTTAGACTTGATTTTTGTATTCCCGGAGGTACCATCGGATGGACGGCGTCATCTAAAGGGTTTTTACACTTTGTAAAATCCAGAGACGGCTGAAGGGGGAAAATCATTCAGAAACCAACCTCATTTTTTACGCTGAAAATTGTGAAGGGCTCTGGAACAAAAATAAATCAGATATTGCTTTTGCTTGATATGTTTCTTATGGAAAAAGCGAGGCATACAAGACCGGAAGCAGCGATCCTAATTTCATCAATGGCGTTTCAGAGCAGATAGTAGAGGAGTGGATTATGCCGACGACTTGCTCGAATCACCCCACCAGAAATGCTTTATGGAAATGCAACACCTGCGGCGGCATGCTGTGCCGGGAATGTGCCAGTATCCGTGATAAAGGGGGATATCTCGCCGGGGCGAAATTGTATTTTTGTCCCAAGTGCAATGTTCAGGTGGAATGGCTCGGAATTGCCGGTATGATTGAGCCTTTCTGGAACCGGCTTCCCAAAATCTTTCTTTATCCTTTCTCTCCCCATCCGCTGACGCTGATGATCATTTTGGCGATCGGCGGCCTTTATTTTTCCAGCGGGGGCATTTTCAGCTGGATGATGAAAGGGGTGATCTGGCTCGTCGTACTGAAATATTCATTTGAGGCGTTGAAAACCACCGCCTCGGGGGATTTAAGGCCACCGGCACTCAGCGCCAGGAGCGTTTCCAACGATTATCAGCAAGTCATTAAGCAGTTCGCCATCAGTCTGGTGATTTTTCTCGTGTTTGGTATGATGGCGCCCTATGTCGGAAAGACGCTTGCGTTTCTTTTTTTATATCTATGCCTATTCCTCTTGCCAGCGATGCTCATTTTGCTGGTGACAACCGAAAGTTTGCTGCAAGCGCTTAACCCGTTTATGTTTTTTCGGCTGGCGTATCGAATCGGATGGGGTTATGTCGTCATGTATCTGTTCTTAACCCTTCTGGGCGTTGCGCCGGCCGTGGCGGCCGATTTGTTTTTGAAGCAGTTGCCGGACGGGCTCCATCTGTTCCTTTTTAGCTTTGCAAAGAGCTATTACACGATTATCTCCTATCATTTGATGGGATATGTTGTTCTTCAATACCACGAGCAAATCGGTTATAAAATTGATTTTGAGGATTTCAAGGACCCTTCCGGGGAGAAAAAACAAGAGGCGCCGATTGATCCGGAAGACACCATCTTAAAGGAGATAAACCCGATCATTCAGTCCGGAAATATCGATGGCGCCATTTCCACTATCCGGCAAATGGCCGGCAATAACGGCATTCACGGCTTGGCGCTTGCGGATCGTTATTTTGCTTTGCTTCAAATGAAAGATAACACCGACGAGCTGATAGCGCATGGAAAGGAGTATTTAAAAATCATTGCGGAAAAGGGGACGAAAAAGAGAGGCCTTGAAGTATATGATTCATGCAGGAAAATCGATCCGGCGTTTTTACCGGCGGCTTGCGTATTATTGAAGATGGGATTGTGGTTCAATGAAAACAGAAAACCCAAAGAGGCGATTACCGCTTTTCAAACCCTGATAGAGGCTTACCCCGAAGACGAAGCGGTTCCAAAAGCTTATTTTCGGTCCGCGCAAGTGTATCACGATGGACTGATGAATCCGGGAATGGCCAAAGAAATGCTATACGATCTGATTGACAAATATCCCTACCATGAGCTCAAACCCATGGCGGAAAAATACCTCTCTTCACTGGGAGGGGCTTAGCGCGCGCCCGGCGATTCTGGCCTCGGCGGAATTCGGGTATTTCACATGAAGGATTTTCATGCATTTCCGGAAATTATCGGTGGCGCCCGATTTTTGATATCCCCGGGCCAGTTTGAGTAATGCGGTCGGCAGTCCGGGGTGATCCGGCGCGGTTTTCAACAATCGGGCCAGGAGGTTTTCCGCCTTGTCCATTTGCCCGAGAGTCGTCAGTATGGTGCTTAGCTTTAAAGAGAGTTCCGGAGAAAGCGCCGGCGATGGGGTCAACTGTTTATACTCGCAGTAAACATCGGCGGCTTTCTTCGCATTTTCGTTGCTACCGGCAAGCGCCGTAAGAAGCTGTTGTGAAACGGTTTGAAACCGGGGGTCTTTCGGAATAATTTTCCGCGCGTTAAAAAGATGGGTCATTGCGACGATATTGCTCGGGTTTGCCGCAATCGCTTTCTCCAGCAACTGCCCGCCTTCTTCCCAATTTAGCTTCCCGATGGCGTCCAAGGCCTTTTCAATTAAGGGGGAGGCAATATCTTCCGGCTCCTCGGCAACGGTTTTCCAATTTACAGCACCGATCAATTTGAGGTTGATCCAGCTGAATGTGGCGCCTGAAAACAGCCCGCCGAGGTGGGCCACATAGGCGACATTTGAGTCGCTGTTGAAGATGAGCTGGTAACACTCGTTGCCGATCCAAAGCGGCAGGAGCAAAAGGGCGGGGGCTTTTACATAATTGAAATAAAAGCCGAGCGAATAAAAAACCTTAATTTTTTTTCTTCCATATAATACCGAGACGGCCCCCATGAGCCCGGATATGGCACCCGATGCCCCGATGAGCGGCCCGGGAACATTCGGGTAACACAGCCAAAACAATCCCACGGAAAAGAGGCCGGTTAACAGATAATTCACACAAAAGGCGAGTCTTCCGATTCCCATTTCGAGAAGGCATCCGCTCAGCCACAGAAAAATCATGTTTCCGATCAAATGGCTCATGCTGCCATGAAGAAACATGTGGGTGAAAAGCGTCAACGTATTGGGAAGCGTGGGTTTGAAACCATAATGATGGGTGACGATGCCCGATAGCTTTTGCTCATAGCTTTTCCTCAATTCTTTCCATTGGGGATAATCAGGATCCGAAGGGGCGATGATTTCATCGTTGCAGAGCTTTTTTAAAAAAGCCGCGTTGTCTGTCATTTCCATTCTGAGGCGGATAAGTGCTTCATCGCTTAAGGGAGAACCGGAACCCCTGTCCGGGTTTTTAGTCTCAGGTTTGCCGGAAAACCGCAGGTATCGGGTTATTTCGATCTTCGCCAGGCCGGACTCGAAATAGAATTTTTCAGCCTCGTATCGTAATTCCCCATCGTTGGATTGAAGTAAAATGTAGATAAGGATATTGATCACGATAAGGCCGATCGTAATGAACGGCGGATTTTTCCAGCTCGATTTCCCGGTGATCGGTATGAGTAACATAAGTGCTCTTTATCAAAGTTTGGCCAGTCGGCTTTTGCCTAAATCAAGTCGGTTCATTGGCACATTACGGTATTTTTTCCACCCATAGGCACATGTAAATCCGGTCAGAACAGGCGATCCAACCTCAATCCTTGACGAACCCTTTCAGCCACTTGATAAATAGTTCAGATGGCGGGGGGCTCCCGGGATCCACTCTGATGTACCAATACCCCATTTGGCGGGGCACTCGTTTGGCCCCTCGAATGTTCTCTCGGCCACTACTTTTCTCTTATCTTGCAAGGACAGGTGCGCAATCACGTTCACGCAAATCACGGTTTTACTTTCAGCGGCGACCTGGAACTGATGATCCACGCCGTATCCGTAGCCACAGTTTTTGCCTAATTGCGGAACGACCCGGAGGGTAACAATCAAGTCCGCATCTTCCGGCCTCGGCGCCCGCCATGCGGGGGGCAATTCGTCATGCCAGGGGTGTTTATCGCCCGACTCAGTTTGCACATAGACTTTCTTTGCCGAAGCCGGCGGGTTGGTTTTAACAGGGGCGGGATCCTTTTCGATTATGGGTGAGGAAAACGGCCAATGGATTTCCACTTTAACGAGTGGGAGATTCGCCAAACGAGGATTTTCCAGCCCCTTGTCAATGCCCTGCCAATCAATCACCTTCATATTTTCCATCCAGAACAGATATTCGCAGTTCTTGGAAGAGACGAGAAAAGCTTTATACGTCCCTTCGGTATATGTGGCCATCACCGTCACCCTTTCGCCACGCAAGATCGTGAGAGATAGAGATAAGAACTTGCTTTTTATAAAGAAAAATATTGGCAATTGCAATAGTTAATCGGGCCGAAGGCCTCCCCAACATGTTCTGACCGTTACCCATACGTTGGGTTGCGAGAGACAGGAGGGGGATGGG
>JAZDPP010000178.1:0-36071 GCA_043797445.1 Pseudomonadota bacterium | reverse complement strand
CACCCGGTTCCACGGGCAAACCGTGTCGCACAATCCGCACTGAAAACAATACTTGAAGGCTTCTCCGCCCGCCTCCTTTATCTCAACCACTACCTCTTTGAAGGGCGCTACTGTTTCCATTGCCTGTTTTATTCCTCTTTTCTCGGCTGAATGATTTATTCCTTCTTTGACAATCGGGCAACGGTGTCCATTATCTTTTCCAACCCAAATTTATTCGCCAGCGATTCCAGTCCTATTTCCAGCTCCTCCTGCTCTATTTCTTCCTCGACGTCCTCTTCCCTCTCTTCGTAAGTCAGTGCCTCGGCGATGCACCATTTGACGCACAAAGGCGTTTCCTCCCCTTCGCACATATCACATTTCAGCGGGAGGCCCGAATCGGGTTCTTTGAACTCCGATCTGGAGGGGCAGGAAGCTCGGCAGAAGGCGCACTCTTCATATTCCTTACCGTCAATCGTATACTTGTCCCTGCCGGCACATTCGGCCTGCGTGTATTCACCCGCGTATACCGGCACATAAATGTCGGTGAGCGGCTCACGAATCAGACGGATACGGGATCTCGCCGGATTATTGCTGCTGTATTTCGGCGCAGCGTGAAAGGCGGAGCAGATTAGCTCACAAGCCCGACAACCGTTGCATTTATCGACATCAATTTTTATCGTTTTTACTATTTTCTTTTTTTTCTCACCCTTCACGGTCATCACCCCCCTCTCTTTATTCCTTCTATTTTTCACCCGCGGTATCTTTTAAAGGAGCCTCGTCACCCTCCGTCAGAATCCCTCTCTCCAAAAAGTCTTTGGCTACGTAATCCAAGCCGAGTTCCATTAAAGACTCTTTCGTGGGTATGCCCTGGTCATTCCATCCCTTGAATTTGTAATACGTGTCTAAAAGTTCCTTTTCAAGCTCTGGAAATCTTTTCTTCCAGTGATCTTCCGGCGGCTTCTCATCTTCGCGGCGCATGCCTCTTCTGATGTTAACGGCTCTAACCAAGGTGCGGTATCTTCTGGTGGCCTGCGTCAGTTTGGTTTCATCCATGTCGAACCCGGTTCCGGATGAGATGAACTTAGGGTAATTGTGGATATGATAAGGCGGTTTCAGAGGGAATGAGGAAAGACCCGCGCACATGCCGAGGGCATCGTCAATATAGTGCATTCTCTCCTGCCAGTCGACAATTTCACAACACATTTGAACCGTCGGATAAAGGGGCAGGGATTTTTCGCCACGCAGTTCCCAGTCCAAGAATATTTGCTTGAACTTATCATCCGGAACCTGGATCCAATCCTTCACAAACGCTTCTCTCTCCTCCCGCGTTGGAAAAGCCGACTGGGGGAACTGCCCTTCGATCTGGGTAATGTTTATCTTTTCGCCGGTACAGTACATCAGGAAATAAATGGGGTTCATCATGGATAGCTTGAGAGGCAGCTGTTCAATTTTCTTTATGTTGTTATGCGCATAGGCCTCTGCGCCGTTACCAATCTCTTTGGCTGCCCAGTACGTACCGTTAGCCAGAACATCTCCGATCCCTTCCCGCCGGACGATTCTGTCAAGCAACCAGTAGAATCTCCCATTATTATCAGACGGCATTCCCGGAAAGTCCTTATCCGTCAGGATGCCGTTTTCATAAAGCTCAAGGGCGAATGCCATTACTTGCGGCGCCGAGAATCCGTCCACCCCATACTCGGTTGCGCTTTGAGCTATACCCAGACCAAATTCCAGATCCGAATAGGCCGCCATTGTATAGGTAAGCTTTGAAAAGCACTTCATCATGTAAGTTGGAAGTCCCGGGGGCTGAATGGTGGCCCCGCAGGTCATGGGGCAGTTGTAACAACTGATCAGCCGCCTTCGCATACTGTCCAGGGTCTTCATCCATTCCGAGGCGATTTCATCGTTCCAAAAATCTTTTCTGCGGGTCCGGGAATTTCCCCACATGAAATTTTCGGTGTGCCATTTCTCATCGTGCACTTTCATTTCTTGCGGGGAGCCAAGTCCGGCTAAAATCGGCATAACCCCTGGAATCGGATTGTCATTCCGGAATTTAATATATTCCATCACCTCATTGCAGAGCTCCAGGTATTCCATCGGCCGCGCCAGATGGACGTCCTTTGTTCCCCGAACAACGATCGCCTTTACGCCTTTATCTCCCATAACGGCCCCGATTCCGGATCGGCTGGCACTGGATCTGCCTTGCTCGATGGAGGCAAAAAAGACCCTGTTTTCACCGGCCATGCCGATTGCAGCGACCTGGGCTTTGGGCTCTTTCAGCTCCTTTTTGATCAGTTCCGCTGTTTCCGTGGCACCTTTGCCCTTCAGATGAGAGGCATCCCGTATTTCCACCTTGTCATTATTGATCCACAGATAGACAAGGTTGGGGGATTTGCCGCGAAGGATTACCTTGTCATAGCCGGCATACTTCAATTCGGGTGCCCAAAACCCCCCCATCATGGAAAATGCCATTAGTTTGGTCTGCGGAGAAATAGTGGAAATAATGGTGCGATTGCAACCCGTGGCAGGGGTGCCGCATAAAAGGCCTGCGCTGAAGATGAGCAGATTGTCCGGGGAAAAGGGGTCAACTTCAGGGGAAACCCTGTCCCACAGTATCTTTGCGTTTGTGCCTAAACCTCCCAAATAAAGTTCTGTGTCTTTTGGGTCACTTGCTACCCTCTCGACATTCCCCACGGATAAATCCACTTCTAAATTAAAACCTGTCTCGGCGTACCTCATTTTTCAGCCCCTTCTATGTTAGTAAGCCTTTCATACCGAATCCAAATGATACTTTGCCTTTTTCATCACCAAATCATTGAGTTTTTTTAACACGGCGGTCGGATGAGAGCGCAACCAGTTACTGAATTACAGCGCTTGGTGAGAAACAAAGGTCACCTGGTATATTTTTAAAATTTCACACTGCTAAATTAGTTTAAAAACATAAAACCAGAACAACGTAACTTGTATTTGAATAATATGTTATGTTTATGGGGGTGTCAAGAGTTTTTTCAGCAGAGGGAACAAATTTAACTGAAGAAGGATTACGACCGCAAAAAGGCAGTCATATATATCATAACGCTCTATATTTATATATGAAAAAACTTTTTATAAGTGTGTATCGGCCTGCGGGATTTTGGACGCCAACGGTTCATTATCCCGAACAACCGGTTTAAAACCAAGGAAAACCTGTTTAATCGCGTTTCCCGATGTTCCCTAAAAAATCTCGCCATCAAAATCCCAGACGGTTGCTGAGCGCGCCGGGCCGGTATGAGCGAAGAAATTTGTCCTTGCAACAGCGTTCCGCTGTTTTTGTCTAAAATGTTCGATACCACGTTCCCAATTAAATTTTTGTTTTTCCGGCAGGAAAAATTTTCACCCACAAATCGCTGCACCTTATGGTATTGCAAACGTTTTTTGGAATCTATATTATTTTACATTTTGTATTCAGATAAATATGAAACATAGCCATGCCATTTGCTGATTGCGAGGGTTTCAGTTGCAAATATCCCTTGTTATTTATAGGGATTTTGTTATATAGCATGCTTCTATATAATTGATTATGTTTAAAAGGGGGAGGGGCAGGGTGCCATCAGAGAGCGAAAAAAGCAGTTTGGGCGGGTATAAGGCGGACTTGGAAATTGACGAGAAAGTGATGGTTGCCTTAGTGAAGGCCTCGGAGCTTTATAAGAAAGAGGCGGATGCCATATTCAAAAACTATGGATTAACGTTCTCGCAGTATAATGTCATGAGGGTGTTATATAATTCAACAGATGGTCAAAATTCAGTGACCAATGCAAGCAAAATAATGCTTGTATCAAGCCCCAATATGACCGGAATTGCAAAAAGATTGGAGAAGAGCGGTTTTATTATCCGGAAAAATGATTGCAAGGATGAACGTATTACGTTACTTGAAATTACGCCCAAAGGAAGGCGAATTCTGGAAAACATCAGGTCTGCGCATGACGAGAACATGAGAAACTATTTGAGAAGCTTTTCCGGGGAAGAAAAAAAAAAGTTGCTTGAAGATTTAAAAAGGGTATTTAACAAAAGCCCGCAAAGGTGACTCCATAAACCTCGTGTGTTACAACGCCACGGCTGCGATCGCCCTCAGCACCAGGTTGCATTAAATCCACAGTCTATTTGTATAAATCGTTTTTAAATATAATAAATTAAGTTTGTTATCCCCATATTTGTTGCATGGCGGCTGTTATCCTATATCCTACGATTTCCCCACAATAAATAGATTGCGCCACTGGTGATCGGAATCCTCCGCTTTTGAGTGGGCTAATTTTAAAGCCGTTATCAATTAACCTTTGCTGTGATACCGGTGAACCTTCGTACAGCAATGCCGGCTGGAAGAGCGGGTGACGCTATTATGCCTTGACACATATTTTTTCTTAGAGAATAGTCAACCGGAAAAAACAGTCTTAAATTTAACCGCTTTAGGATAGGAAATACTTAACAGATGCCAACGAATTTGAAATCGAGCCATTATCAGCCCTGCATGACCGCGGCGGGGCTCGCACCAACCCACGCGGTAGAGGCCGTGGATCAGTTCGGCACGAAACAGCAGGTGCGGGTTGCGGGTGAATTTCCGCTTACTCTGAAAGTGGATGATCGGGAAGTTGTCACCCTGATGACGCTCGGTGTTCATCCCGAGGAGCTGGCGCTCGGTTTTTTACGCAATCAGCGGTTGATTGAAAAAATTGAAGATATCGAATCGGTTAACGTGAACTGGGAGAGAGAAAGCGTTAACGTCATCACTCGAAAAGGAAGCGGTATTATTGATTGGCAGAAGAAATTATCAAAACGGACCGTGACCAGTGGGTGTGCTCAAGGCACGGTATTTAGCTGCACGCTGGATAAACTCTATGAGCTGCGCCTCCCAAAGGCAACCGTGCATCAATCGGTGATTTATGAGTTACTGAATTCGGTTTCCATCCATAACAAGGTATATAAACAGGCTGGCGCGGTTCATGGCTGTGCGCTTTGCCAGGAGTCCCGGATTCTGATCTTTGTCGAAGACGTGGGGCGCCACAATGCCGCCGATGCCATTTCAGGCCGGATGTGGCTGGATCGCATTTCAGGCGGGGATAAGATCTTTTATACGACCGGCCGGTTGACCTCGGAGATCGTTATGAAAGCGGCGCGCATGGAAATCCCCATTCTGCTTTCCCGATCCGGAATTACCCATATGGCGCTGGAAATTGCCCGCGATCTCGGCATCATGATGATCGCCCGGGCCAAGGGAAGCCGCTTTTTGGTATATAACGGGGCTGAAAATATTGTCTTTGACTGTACAACCAAAGCATGATCTGCCCTGATCATGGTTTCTGTCACGCCGGGGCATTTTGCAAAAAGTAAACCGTGAAAGGCCTTGTTAACAGAGGCGCTGTTCACGGTTTACCGTTTACGCTTATTTTTTAAGGCCTGCATCAGGCCATGCTTTTTTCCACCAGTTCCGCAATATCTCTTGTCTTGATCGATTCGTCCTTCCCCAGCTCTTTCATTCCATCTTCGATCATTGTCAGGCAGAAGGGACATCCCACCGCGATGTTTGAAACCTGCCTGCCGGCGATTTCTTCCGAGCGCTCAATATTGATCCGTTTACCGATAGTTTCCTCCATCCACATTCTTCCCCCACCGGCGCCACAGCAAAAGCTTTCCCGGCCGTGTCGATCGAGCTCCTTGACGACCCCTTTGGCTACGGATGCCAGAATCGATCGGGGCTGATCGTAGACATTATTATACCGTCCCAGGTAACAGGGATCATGATAGGTTACCGCGCCTTCGAGTGATTGCGTCAATTTAATCTTTCCATTCTTGACGAGTTGATCGATGAACTCGGTATGATGGATAACCTCGTAATTTCCTCCCAATTGTGGGTAGTCATGTTTCAGCGTATTGAGACAATGCGGGCAGGCGGTTATAATTTTTTTAACGTTATAGTTGTTCAGCGTTTCTATGTTTTCCCGGGCCATCATCTGATACAACATCTCATTTCCCACTTTTCTTGCAAAGTCACCGGTACATTTCTCTTCCACACCGAGAATCGCAAATTTAATTCCCGCCTTCTGCAGAATTTTAACCAGGCTTTTCGATACTTTTTTGGTGCGATCATCAAATGACCCGGCACATCCGACCCAAAGAAGATAGTCGACATTCGAGTCATCCGCCATCATTTTGACATCCAACCCTTCCGCCCAATCGGCCCGTTTGTCGTAACCGATTCCCCAGGGATTGCCGTTACGTTCCAGCCCTTTAAGGGCGATGTTCAGTTCCTTGGGATACGCTTCCGCCATCAGGGTTTGTCCTTGCCGCATGGCAATGATTCGCGGGACCTGCTCGATGGTCACCGGACAGACCTCCTCGCAGGCACGACAGGTCGTACATGCCCAGAGTGTGTCCTCCGAGATTACCTCGCCGATTAACGACTTTTTGCTGTTGAGCCCGGTCATCTCTTCCTTGATCTTTTCAATTTTATCGGGATCATCGATTTTTTGAATCGTGGCCGTTAGTTTGGCTCTTTTAATAATATTATCCGCGTTTTCAAAGAGTTCTACTTTCATGCTGTCATTGAAATCATGTAAACTCAACGGCTTTTTAGTGGTATACGCCGGACAGACCTCCTTGCATCTTCCGCATTCGGTGCAGGTGTAAAGATCCAGTCCCTGTTTCCAGTTGAGCTGATGAATATGGTTCATCCCCAGGGATTCATCCGCCCAGGCAGCTTCGTTTTCAAGGTCCAGCAGTTTGGTTTTTTCATGCGGATAGCCGAGGCTTTTCAGGAACACATTGGGAAGAGAGGTGATCACGTGAAAATGTTTTCCAAAGGGGAGAAGATTCAGGAAAACCAGTTGCGTGCAGATGTGAACCCAAAACATGATGACGAGGATATAACTGTTTGCCTCCACGCTCAACCCGGAGATCAGACTGCTCGCCGCAACCGATACCGGAGTCCAAAGAAATTCGGAGCCGTAGGTCGGATTGTTGAAAAAGTGGACGGTCTTTGGGCTGGTAATTAATTGAACCAAATTGTGCTGGGTGGCTTGAACGATATTGAATCGCGCTCCATCGTACAATAAGTCGGATACCATGAGAAGACCGATCATTCCCAGGACCAGAAAGGCCTTGAAGGTATTGTGCAACCGTTCCGGTTTGATAACGATTCGCCGAAAGAAGGCGAAGAGAATCATCAAAAAAACGATACCTTCCATGACGTCTTTCAGGGCCATATACAGATACCCCAACAGATGGTCCTGGCCTAAAAACGGAAGCTGAAATCCTTCTACAAAAGCTTCTCCATACAGATTCAGACTGCGAATCAACAGCACGCAGAATCCCCAGAAAATGAAGGCATGCATAATGCCTGAACCTCTTTCTTTTTCTCTTCCGACCAGGCGTTTTTGACCGATGGCCAGAATTGCCATGTTCATCAGACGCTCTTTGATATGGTTGGCTCTATCGGTAGGTTCGAGCGCCATCAACAATTTGATTTTACCGAACATCGTGTGGCTGAAAACCGCCAGGGCAACGACGATCAGAAGGGTCATCAATAGGGGATTCATAATTGCCTCATCAATTAATATCGGTGATTAATTCTTGTACTATAGGTGTTTAATTCTCGATAGGTTAGGGGATTACCGTGATCTTGAAAGGCGTTCCCCGGTTAGGAACAGCATCGGGATCGCCCCAGCCCCGCATGCTGCCGCAAAAAGCGGCGGCATGCGGAGTGAGAATTTGCTTTGCCGTGGCTTATCCTCTTATTTTTTTAATCTCCTGACGGAGAATCGGAACCACCTCGAAGAGGTCTCCAACGATACCATAGTCCGCCACGTTAAAGATCGGAGCTTCGGGGTCTTTATTAACGGCCAGAATCACTTTGGCGCCTTTCATTCCGGCGATATGCTGAATGGCGCCGGAGATACCGACGGCTATATAAAGGGAAGGGGCAACAATTTTACCGGTTTGCCCGACCTGCTTGTTATGCGGCATGAGGCCCGCATCCACCATCGCGCGGGAAGAACCAAAACCCGCTTTTAAATCGTTAGCCAGTTCTTTTACAAGATCGATACCGGTCTGATCCTTGGCGCCACGTCCCACGGAGATGACGATACCGGCATCGGCGAGGTCAATGTCGCCGCTTGCATCCGATACGATTTCCTTGATCACGGCCTTTAAATCAGCCGGCGGAGGAGTGAGTTTGACGACGTTTTGGGATCCCGTGATTCCTTCCTTCGCCTCGAACGCACCGGCTCTGACAACGGCCACCAGCTGCCCGCCATTGACTTTGACGCGTTGCATCACTTTACTGGCGATGGCGGGTCTGATGACTTCGATTTGATCTCCCTGAAGCATCACGTCGGTAATGTCGGTGGCGCACGCGGCATTCAGCTGGGCCGCAACCCTCGGGGCGACGGCTTTTCCGCCTTCGGAAAAAGAGAACCAGATCAGATTGGCGCCAAATTGTTTGGCGGCGTCGACGACACAGGATGCGTAGGGGCCGGCGGAAAACAGCGCCAGTCCGGGATCATCGGCGATATATTGCGTATCGGAACCGGCGGCCGCCAATTCGGGAATTAACGATTCGATATTACTGCCGATCGCCAATACCGCGGCTTCCGCCCCGATGGCTTTGGCTTTTGATAGGAGTCCGGCTGTGCTGCCTTTAAGTACGCCTTGTTTGATGTCCGCAATTACGAGTACTTTAGCCATAATATTGTTTTCCTTATTTGAATCCGGTTAGTGTCCAATGATGATAGTGGATAAGCTTAATTCGTTAAAAAACCTTTGCCTCATTGGCTAAAAGATCGACGACCCGGGTGACGATTTCGGCTGCATCGCCTTCAAATTTTTGTCCGGACTTTCGTGATTCCGGTGCCATGAATTCGACGACCTGCGATTTGGGAGTGACGCCTCCGACTTCATCATTCGATGTACCGAGCGCCGCCAGATCCATCACATTGATACCCTTTTTCTTTGCCATCATGATGCCGCGCATCGCGGGCAATCGAGGCTCATTAATACTATCACTCACCGTGACCAGGGCCGGTAACGTCAGTTCAACGATTTCGGTTCCGCTGTCTCCCAATCGGGAAACTTTGATGTGCTTATCGTCCATCACTTCGATGGCCACCACATTGCTGACGCAGGACAAACCCAGATACTCCGCCAGGATGATACCGGTTTGACCATTATCCGTATCCTGGGCTTGTTTTCCGGTGATCACCAGATCATAATTCCCCTTTTCGTAAACTTTTTTCAGCACATTGGCGTAGGCGAATGAATCCGCTTTGGAAAGTGCCGGATCATTGATTTGAATCCCGTTTTCAATCCCCATGGCATAAGCTTTGCGGATGATGGCGGTTGTGTCGTCCCCCCCGCCGATGCTGACCAACGTCGTTTCCGCGCTGTTTTTTTCCTTGAGCTGGACGGAGGCTTCCACCGCATTTTCATCCCAGGCATTCATGACATATTGCAGCCCGTCTTCAACAATGGCTCCGTTTTTCACATTGATGTTCAATTCCACATCAACTACTTTTTTTATGGTTGTGAGAATTTTCAAGGTGTCCTCCTGATCATTTATGTTTCTTTAATTCGGTCATACCTCAGGTCAAAATTTTGACCCACTATGGGCCGATTTGCTGGTTTTATTACGGCATTTGAGCCATGAGCACTAGTCGCACCCATTGGCGCCTTCATCGGTTTCAGTAAGATAGGAGTCACGACCCATACGTTTCACCGGGGGGCTCTACATTCGCGTATCTTCCCGTTAACACAACAAAATCGCCTCCATTTTAACTAACGTGTGAAATGATAATATGTAACGCTTTATGCCTTGTCAAGAGTTTTTTCGGCCTTGATCATCGTTCCGGCCAATTTCCCACGGCAGGGAAGCCGCGCCAGGGTGTTTTTGGAAGAGCGGCAGGCTGTTTGAGCGATAGCGAATTCCTGCCGCTCTGGAAAAAATTCCTGGCGTGGCCGGTACGATGATCAAGGCCGTTTTTTCTTTGCGTCCGGGTTTTCATCAATTCCACGTTTGCATTCGCTTTTCAGGGCGCCGCAAGGCCCAAAATTGATATTTATATTAAAAATAACAGCTTGTTGTAGAAAATTATTGTTGACGGTCCAGCTGATGCCGGTCGCGACGATTTTATCAGTAATCGGCTTTGACCGTAAACTTATTTTTTCCAATCGCTGGTATCAGAGAAGATTTGCCAACGCCCGGTGATAGTTGTCGGCGGCGACAAACATCGGGTTATCTCCGGGGCCGTTTACGCGCTTCGTGAAGACCAGCAGCTTTGAATATCTTTTCCCGGAAGTAATCCATTTCAGGAAAGAAAAAGCGAACACGGGAAGAAACGGCAGCCCGATATACATCGATTTGATGTTTCCGTGATGGGGGAGGCTGCCGGTGAACGGATTATGGATGTCCGTGAACAGCCGTTTTGCGTTCGTTATCACCGTAATCCGGTTGCGGTTATCCGCCAGCCGGCAGCAGGAGTCAAAGTGCTTACGGAAAAGGGATTCGTTTTTTTGGGGCACCAGGAAGAGAAAACGGTTTTCAATTCCCCAGCGATTTGAGAATATTTCGTGATTGCGGCGTTTTAAGGCGTATCTTTCTTTGGATTTTCTTCCGAAACTTTGACTTTCCCAATGGTAGACAAAGGCATTGAGCACAATGGCGGTGCGCAATCCCAGCATTTTGCGGGCTCGATAACAAAAATCCGTATCCTCGTAATACCCTCTACCGTAAATGGTATCAAATAGTCCGATCTTATGTGTAATATCCCGCTTAAACACCATGCAGAAGCCCGTTGCGCCATTCATGAGTATCCGGCTGTCCGGAGGCGCGGCGCTGCTTTCTTCCGGCGTAAACTTGAACTGATTGCTTGCGGGGTTCACAATTCCGATATCCGGATGCAGGGTTAAGTGGTCCAGCAGGGTTTCGAGCCAGCCGGAGGTAACTTCGGTATCATTGTTCAAAAGGCAGATGTATTCGGATGTGGTTCTTTCAATGCCATAATTCACGGTGGCGCTGAAACCGCCGTTTTCAGGTCGCCTGAGCACCCTGATGTGCGGATATTGAGCAACATGCGCTTTTAGTCTTTCAAAATCGCTTTCCCTGCTGCAGTCATCGACAATCCAGATCGGATGGCGTTTATCCGTATGCTGAATCAATGCAGTCAGACAGGTGAGGGTGATATCGACCTGATTGTAGACGGGAATGATGATATCGCATTGCGGTGTCATGGAAAAAGACCTCCCTCGGGCGGAAACTCGGAGGGAAAGGCCCGAACGGCATACTGATGAAACAGGCAGCCGCTCAACAAATTAAAAAGCAGGATATTGAGAATACTGACGACCGGTGTGGTGGATTTGTTGATACCTTGAATGACATCAACCCGGTATCCGCAGGTATGAAAGAGCCGGAGGATGCTCTTTTCCGTGAAAAACCGCAGGTGGGTCCGGTCCAGAATCCCCGCTTCCACATACCGCCAATCTTTTTTGAACAATAATTGCTTCAATACCTTATAGTATCTGACGTTGGGGATGGAAGATACGATGCACCCGGATGGCGACAGAAGGCTTAGGGATGCCGTAAGGGCTTCCCATGGATCGACGAGATGCTCCAAGACATCATTGAAAACGACACAATCAAATTGTTGATGCAGCAGGGGCGGGGCGGACGGATCCATTATATGTCGGTCTCTCTCGGCTAAATAGTCCAAAAACGTGCCGGAGAAAATACCGGTCAATTTTTTTTCGCAAAGGAGAATGCAGGTGTTTTCGGGTTCAATTCCCCAAACGCGTTTTCCTTTTTGGATCAGAAGATTTCCAAAATTTCCTTCGCCGCATCCCACCTCCAGAATGGTTTGAGCGGTTTCGGGGACAAAGGGCAGTACTTCGGCCCTGGCTCTGTTATGATAGGTTAATTTATCCATTTTTATAAATTTCGTCTTTCCATTCATAGTCCTGAGAGAAATCCGCTTCCCATATCAATTCCAGCATGAATCGGGTCACTCTGGAAGCGTTGTAACTCATATGGGTTTTATGCCATCCGTTTTCGGCGATTCTTTTTCTCTCTGCGTCATGGCCATGATAAAAGGCAATTTTATCCACCAGCTCGGGGACTTCATTAAAATAAATGATCTCCGAATCGTTAAATAGTGTTTCCATTCCCGGGACTTTTGGGGAAAAAGTGAGGATGCCGTTTCCGGTCAATTGAACGATTCGATCTGATGAATAAAGATAAATGTCATTTCTTCTGCTGAAATTCAGGCCCATTTTGGCCCTGGACAGCAGTTCAATATAGTCGTTCCCGAAAACGAGCGGATTCCCAAACGCACCCCGAATTTCACATTTCATCTTCTTATCGATGGCGTCAAAAAGGGGGGCTAAAAAAGACTTCCGGCCGGATTCGGCATCATCTCTGCCACAGTATAAAAAATCGATATCAAGCGCATCGGACATAAAGTTCCGGTTCACCTCGACAGCGCCGTCCACCATATTGGGTATGTATGACACGGTATTCTTTTTTGTTTTAAATGCCTTTAGATATTCCCCCCCGGTGGTGGCAAAGAACACATCAATCCCCTCAAGCCGATCGAAGAGGTGAGCCGTTTTATGCGTTTTAGAGAGAAAGAGCGAATCCACGAACCAGAGCGCTATTTTCAAACCGGGTAATATTGCTTTTATTTTCTTGAAAGTTTCTAATTGGATCAGTTCGGAATGACCCAGCAGGAGCAGATCCGGCCGGATCGTTTTGCAGACCTGGAGCAGTTTTTGATTCACCCTGCCGGTTCCGAACCGCGTGGTTTTAAAAATGCTTTCGCTTCTGCAAATATCCCGGTAGCTGAAATCATACACAAAATGCCCGTTCCGAGTGAGTCCGTTCGAAATTTTTCTATCCGTCGCGTAAAAATCGGTTCCATATTTATGGGTATTAAATATCGCAACATGAACGATACGCAAAAGCCAATTCTCCTATTATCCTGCCCATCCTGATTCGGACAATGTTTCCGAGGGGCATCGTATTTTTAGCCTTGATCATCGTACCGGCCGCGCCAGGATATTTTTTTCCAGACCGGCAGGAACTCGCTATCGCTCAAACAGCCTGCCGCTCTTCCAAAAACACCCTGGCGCGGCCTCCCTGCCCGTGGGAAATTGGCCGAAACGATGATCAAGGCCGCATTTTTTGATGCGCTTGTTATTATGAAACGTATCCTTACAGCAGGGTTTTGTATGCCTGAAGCGTTTTTTCCGCGATACGGTTCCATTCAAAGTCATTTTCGACCATGGTCCGTGATGCATGGCCCAGTGATTTCAAGTCGTTCGATAAGAGGTGGTTGATGCTATTCGCCAGATCCCCGGGGTCTGCCGGCCGACATAAAAAGCCGTTTTCGCCCTCTTTTATCAATTCCGGTATTCCGCCGACCCGGGTTCCGACCAGGGGCAGGCTTGCCGCCATGGCCTCAAGCCCACTGATACTGGTGGCTTCCATGAGGGAAGGCAGAATTGAAAAATCGGCGGCACTGTAATAATCAATTATGTCATCATGCGTTTTATTTCCCAGCAGCATTACCCGTTTTCCGCAGTTCTTTACGAACTCTGTTTCGATGGGATCTCTTTCCGGGCCGTTCCCTATGATAATAAATCGAATCCGGTCATTTTTGAGATAGCGTGTCGCCCGGGCCAAATAAATGACCCCATTTTTTGGCACAAGGCGTCTGGTTACAACAGCAACCACTTCGTCATTCGAAATGCGGAGCTGCTTTCGTATTTCCATTCTTTTTTCGGCATTGAATGCATATTTCGCGGCATCCACCCCATTGGGAATAAAGACTTTCCTCGCCGGAATCGGAAAAGGGACTTCTAATAATTCTTTGCTGGGTGCCAGAAAAAGGTCGGGTTTTTTGAACAACCGTTTGAGCATCATCATGCGCCGAAAGCCGCCCTTTTGGATGCGCATCAGATAGCCCGATGTATGATTGGTATATGCAAGCGGAATATCTTTAATATTATACCATTCCAGAGGCCCCATTCCATGAATGTGAATGATGTCGGGTTTGATGTCAGGAATTAATTTTCCGATGTGATGCCGGATCTGAAGGCCGTAAGTTAAGGATACACCTTTTAACGGTATTTCATAAATCCGAGCGCCGGAATTTTGAACCCTTCGGTTGTCATTTTTTTTACGGGTCAAAACGGTTACCCCTTGCCCAGCCGCGGCAAGGGCTTTTGATAACTCAAAGACATGCGCCGATATTCCTCCCGGCACGGGCGGGAAATCCATTGAAACCATTAAAATATTGATGTTCTCATTTTTATTCATTCCGTTCATCTCGTTCAATGCTTCTCCAGGGGAGCGCCGGATTCGGGCAGGAGCAGTTTTTTGCAAAAGTTTACCCCGGATATGGCGTCGGGAAACCAGTAATCGGCTTTGACATGGGTATTAACCTGTTGATCGATGCAGCAGCCGCCGATAATGGTGATATATGGGCGCTCGGAGCGATGCCGATGGAGCAATTCGATTGCAGTCGCTAAAAAGGGCAGGCAGGTGGTCAGGAGGCAGCTGATGGCCACGATATCCGGCTTGATGTCCAGAGCCCTTTCCGTAAATGTCTTCACCGGGACATCGACACCCAGATCCGTTACCTCAAAACCATTGCATTGCAGGAGATCCTTGACGATATTTTTGCCTAAATCGTGAATATCTCCCTCTATGGTGCCGAGGAGCACTTTCCCAGTGATATTACCGGTTTTGCAGCCGGTTAAAAAGGGGTTCAGAAACTCGGATGCCTGCCGGATGATTTCACCCGCCATGATAAGGGCCGAGATAAAATAGCGTCCCTGTTCAAAACGAATTCCGACCTGGTGAACGCCCTCCATGCAGCACTGGAAAAGTGCGATGGGGCCGATGCCGGCCGCATGCAATTTTTTAAGCATTGCCAGAGACTCTTTTTCTTCCAAATCGGCAATCAGTTTTATCAAACGGTTTTTTTGTTTTTGGGGGAGAAGGACCGTTTCGTGCTTAATGGAGGGATCAGTCATTCCAGACTCCTACCCGGCTAATCAGCGGCATTTTTTGATGGGGGATGACAAACCAGCCATATGCGCTGGGGGTATCGTCGAAATCATAAAAGACGTATTCCAGTCTGAACGCGGATTCATGGCGAGGGGCTTTCAGCAGTTGCGCTTCATGTTCATCCAGGGTCACGGGGAGGAGCCGGAGTTCACTTTTTTTAAACCCGGAAGGCTGCCGGCTGAATAATAGGCCAGAGAGAACCGTCGTGTCGAGCATCCCTTCCACCATGGGTGCCTCCGGATCATAGAGTATATAAGCGGTTTGCAGGGTAAACGGTGCGTTGCCATGGAGAATCAGCCGTTCCATGAGGATGACCGGATCACCGGATGCCAGTCTTAAAATCCCGGCTTCCTCCCCTTGCGCTCGCGCCACGGTCGACTTTAATATTTTTACTTTCAGATGGTCGTGATCCGATAGAACGCTTTTAAGAGCGTCCAGTTTGAAATGCGTGGCCGACACTTCCACCTTCTGGACAAAGGTGCCGCTGCCATGCACCCGTTTGACGAGTCCCTGCTCCACTAATACGCCCACGGCCTGGCGAACCGTCATGAGGCTTACCCCGTGAAGTTTGGCAAGGGAGGATTCCGAAGGCATTCGGCTTGCGGGCGTCAATGCGCCGGTAGCGATTTGGTTTTTCAAAATATCAGCCAGCTGGGCATAAACAGGCAGGGAGCGGTCTTTGTCGATTTGCCCGGCCGGCTTTGTTTTCGATTGCATTGATTGTATCTTTTGCGCCTCGTTTTCCACGATGATGGTTGACCCTGCTGTTATGAGCGCCGTGAATGTCCGGTTCCATAAATTTTTTCTAAGGCACTAAACGACAGACCGATAAAAGTCAAGCCTGTGAGCCTTAATAATTGTAATATACTTAAAATAATCATAAAATGTTTTTTTAAAAAACGGCCTTGATCATCGTTGCGGCCAATTTCCCACGGCAGGGGGGCCGCGCCAGGGTGTTTTTGGAAGAGCGGCAGGTTGTTTGAGCGATAGCGAGTTCCTGCCGGTCTGGAAAAAATATCCTGGCGTGGCCGGTACGATGATCAAGGCCAAAAAAACACTTGCGTTTGCGGTGAAGACTTGATAGGGATTGCTATAGTCATCTATAAGACTATAACAATTTTTTGGATCGCTTTCCGGGAGGCATTCATGATTATCATTGGAGAAAAAATAAACGGGACCCGCAAGGCCGTGGCAAAGGCCATTCGCGAGCGGGATGCCGCCTTTATCCGTCAACTGGCCATCGAGCAGGCCGGGGCCGGCAGCGCCTATCTGGATGTGAACGCCGGCACCGCTCCTGAAAGGGAGCCTGAGGACATGATCTGGTTGGTAAAAACGATACAGGAAGCCTGTGATACCCCCTTATGTCTTGACAGCGCGAATCCCATGGCACTGGCCGCGGGCCTCGAGACGGTTCAAAGGCAACCACTGATCAACTCCGTAAGCGGGGAAAAGTCTCGAATTGATGGGGTGTTGCCACTGGCGCTGAAATACAAAACCGGCCTGGTGATTCTGGCGCTCGACGATGAAAAGGGGATTCCAGCCAACAGCGAGGGACGCATTGATATTATTCGCAAACTGGTTGGCCTGGCCGTCGAGGGCGGATTGTCTCCGGCACAACTTTTTATCGATCCCCTGGTCACCGCCATCAGTACCGGGACCGACAACGCGTTGATCACCTTTCAGACCATACGGGACATTCGCGCCGCTTTTCCCGAGGTCCATATCACCTGCGGGTTGAGCAATATCTCCTTCGGCATGCCCCTTCGTTCCCTTATCAACCGGTATTTTATGGCGATGGCGATTCAAGCGGGGCTTGACAGTGCCATCATCAACCCGGGCGACCGGGAACTGAAGGAGGCGATGATGGCTTCCGAGATGCTGATGGGCCTCGATCGGTATTGTTTGAATTTTAACCGGGCATTCAGAGCGAAACTGATAGGTCCCGAAGCGGAATAACTTTTTTACAGGAGGGAGCAACAATGCAGGAACTAATTACCGCCATGACGGAAATGCAGGAGCAGCGGGTACTCGAATTAACCCGGCAATATCTGGCCGACGGAATCGATCCCATCGATATTTTTGGTGCCTATCAGACGGCCATGATGGAGATCGGGCGCCGGTTTGAGGCGAACACCTATTTTATCCCCGAGCTGATTCTCTCCGGGGAGATGATGAAAGCCGGAGCCGAGCTCATTAAACCGCACCTCAAACAGGGTGCTTCGGGCGGGCAGGAGAAGAAACTCGGCAAGATTTTGATCGCGACCATCGAAGGCGACATTCACGATATCGGTAAGAATATCGTCGGGATGATGATGGGGTTGAGCGGTTTTGAGGTGTTGGATATCGGCGTTGATGTGCCCGCCGACACGATCATTGCGAAGGCCGACTCATTTGGCGCCGATATCATCGGCATCAGCGGGCTCCTGACACTGGCGTTCGATCCGATGAAAAATCTGGTTGAAAAGCTCTCGGCCGCGGGGCTGAGGGATCGGTACAAGATCCTTGTCGGCGGCGCGCAGCTGGACCGGCAGACGTGCGACTATATTGGCGCGGACGCGTTTGCAACCGATGTCATGATCGGCATTAAGTACTGCAAGGAGTGGATGGGAAGCAACTGATTCATCTTAACCGCCTAGCCTTGGGAGAATATTATGTCCGAAAATCAAAAAGTTCCACCGAATGCGGGAATGCCGCCGGGGCCGCCGGCCTTACCGGAAAACTGGCCGGCCATGACGGCTGACGAAAAATTTCAATTTCTGGCATCCGGTTTGGTATCCATAGAGGGTAAACCCTTTGTCTCACCTGAAATTGCCGAAAAATATCAGGCTCGCGCCCGGCGATGGCTCGATGCCGTGGCCCTGAAGGAACCGGACCGCGTGCCGTGTTTTCTTTCGCCCAGTGGATTTGTTCGGGAAAATGCGGGGATCCTTCCCGTGGACCAGTTTTACAATCCGGAAATTGCCACTCAGGCGTTTATCAAGTTTCACGAGGACTTCGATTACGACTATTCGGCCATCGGA
This sequence comes from Pseudomonadota bacterium, assembly GCA_043797445.1. Taxonomy (GTDB): domain Bacteria; phylum Desulfobacterota; class Desulfobacteria; order Desulfobacterales; family JAFDDL01; genus JAZDPP01. Next base: position 17,984 of record JAZDPP010000178.1, on the reverse strand, counting down.
CTGGTCATGTCCGGCAGGGCGCTGGATTTATTAGGGTACAGGTTGATTCGTTGGCCGGGGAGTGCTTTACCCACCGCGTTGTCCGAAAAAGTCTCTTTTCAGTATGTTGAAGATGAATATATGCGTGCGGATGAGTACGACCAATTGATTGCCAACCCGGACGGATATATGACGCGAACCTTTCTGCCGCGGATCTGCGGCGGGCTAAAGGGGCTGGAAATAATGCCCAGCTTATACAATGCCGTGGAAGTGGTGGGGATAACCCCCATGCTGATGTCCCTGGCATCGGGACCGCTGCGAGAGACCATTGATACCTTGCTCAAGGCGGCGGATCAGACCCTGACGGAAATGACCGCGTACAGGGCGACCGGTCTTGAAATCATGAGGCGATTTGGAACACCGAGTTTAATCGGAGGAATGACCTTTGCCCCGTTTGACATCATCGGGGATACCATGCGCGGCACGCGTGGCGTGATGCTCGATATGTACCGCAACCCGGATAAACTCATGGCCGCTTGCGAGGCACTGGTGCCGGCTTCCGTGCAAATGGCGGTGCAAGCCGTCATGAGAACACGAAATCCCTTTGTGATGATTCCCTTGCATAAAGGCGCTGACGGGTTCATGTCCGATGAGCAATTTGCCCGGTTTTACTGGCCAACGTTCCGGGCCCAGCTTCTGGGATTGATCGAGGCCGGCCTGATTCCCCTGCCGTTTGTGGAGGGCGGCTATGACAGGCGTCTGGATGTCATTGCCGAATCCGGGTTACCGGCGGGCAAAACCGTTTGGTTGTTTGACCGGACCAGTATGAAGGCGGCCAAGGAGAAATTCGGCGGGTTTGCCTGTATCGGCGGTAATGTTCCGGCGTCACTTTTTGCAACCGGAACGCCTGAAATGATGGAAAGCTACTGTAAGGAGCTGATCGATATGGCCGCGCCGGGCGGCGGCTTTTTTCTGGCGCCGGGTGCGGTCATCGATCAGGCAAAGCCGGAGAATATGGCCGCCTATCTGAACGCTACTAAAAAATTCGGTGTTTACTAATGCGGGGTTGCAGTTAACCAAAAACAGTTAAGAAAAAGAAAGGGAAGCAGGCAATGGCAATGTCGGTATCATTCAACACAAAAAACGGGAGAATTTTTATGAAGAGGTCTGTTCGGGTAACGTTACTGGTGGTTACTTTTGTTGTTTCATCCCTATTCATGCTGACCCTGAATGTCGGCGCGGCGGAAGTTATCAAACTTCGCTATTCAAATATCTACCCCGCCACGCATCCCTTCGGTGTGCTCGCTGATGATTTCTGCAAGGAAATCGAAAAAAGAACCAACGGCAAGGTGAAAATTACCCATTTTGCCGGAAACACGCTAACCCCTGCAAATCAGAACTATGATAGTGTCGTAAAAGGGATTTCCGATATCGGTCAATCGCTCCTTGCTTACTCCGCGGGCCGGTTCCCGCTGACCGATGCGATAGACTATCCCTTCGGTTACACCAGCGGCTATCAGGCAACCATGCTGATCAACGAGTACTACAAGAAATTCAAACCGGCGGAGCTAAATGATACCCATGTGCTCTATCTCCATGCGCATGGGCCCGGTTATTTCAGCACCAAAAAAGAGATTTCAAAGATTGCGGATTTGGAAGGGCTCAGGATAAAGGCGAACGGGACCAATGCGGAATTGGCGAAAATAGTGAAAGCGACCCCGGTTACCATAACGATGCCTGAAACCTATGATGCGCTCTCCAAGGGCCTTTTGGATGGCGTTCTTTTGCCGCTTGAGGGAATAAAAAATTGGGGATACGGCGATATTTTGAGATACGCCTTACGCAATTACGGTTGTTCCTATACTTCGGGTTTGTATATTACCATGAACAAACAGAAATGGGAGAGTTTGCCCGCCGATATCCAGAAAGTTTTCACGGAGGTAAGTGAGGAATGGATGAAAAAACAGGCTGAACTCTGGAGCAAACTGGACATCGAATCCGAGGAGGCATTGGTAAAAACGGGTTTCAAGGTGGTGGTCGCAACTCCTGAAGAGCAGGCGGCGGTAAAAGAGAAAGTAAAACCGATGTTTGATCAGTATATCCAGAAAATGAAGGAAAAAGGCTTGCCGGGAGAAGAAGTGGTGAAGTTTTGTTCCGAATACATTGCGACACACCCGTAGGAATTGGGTGAACGGTGAACTGTGAGCTGAAGTCCACCCCAACATGTTGAGGTGGACTTCAGCTGAATTAAAAGCCGAAGATTCCGATGCCGCAAGATTTTCTGTATGATTTCAGCCTGATCAATTATAGATATGATTTTCATGGCACCCTGGCACTTGGGGGACAGCAAGGGATCGACTTCGTAGATTTTTTAGACCAACCGCGCCTAATTCCGTTTGAATTCCTTCGATGACATTTCGAGATTGCATCCCGGGTAGGCTCTCCGGTGTAATTATATTCTTTTCGATTTTGTCCTGATATGCCTTAATAGCCTCGTATGTCGCTGTCGGCGGCATCGCTTTACCCCTTCTGTCAATGCGGTCATCAGAAGCTTGGAAGTCCTCGGTGAGGACACAAAGCATATTCCGGAGAATTTTCGAAATAAGTATCCGGATATTCCATAGCATGAAAGCACTCGATACCCGGTGGATAATGCCGGGCCACGGCGAGTACGTTGCCGGAGAGTCCGCAGTGCGCCAGACTTTTTTGAATTTGAAAACCATCTGGTTTAATTATATTTAAGAGTCATACCCCTTTTAGACCTTGCGGAGAAAACCTGATCGAATCGGCATTCAATGTCCTTAACCGATCTTCCGCTCAGGCATGAAAGCCAGGATTGTTTTCCAGTTGGCACGATATTTCCCTTTTTCTTTTTCAAGCAGCCCATTATCAACCAATTCATTAATATCACGGCGTATCGCCATATCCGTTTTAGATGCGTATGCCTCGGCTATTCGGGGCGAAATATGCCGTATTTCATTAAAGGGAACCGATTTTTGAAGATCCATTGATAGATCCAGAACCAAACGCCTGCGTCTTTCATTTGTCGCGCCGGATTTGTTTTTAAATTGGTCATGGATGAAGTTACTCCATGTTATTTTTATTTCCGATACCCGAATCCATGCGATCTGCTCTTTGAGCTGGTCAACAAAACCACGGACCGCATATTCAATGAAGGGAATCACGTTGCCGCCGGATTTGCTGGTGTAATCAAGCTGTCTATAATATTCGGTTCGCGTCTGATTGTAGTGATTACTCAGAAGATGCGCCGTCACGGATGGCGCGCCGTGCGCAAGCAGCGTTTTGAATTCCAGCAATCTGGCCGTTCTGCCATTGCCATCCCCGAAGGGGTGTATCCATGCGATGTAGAGGTGAGCAAGAATTGCCCGCAACACGCCGAAGGCAATAGGGTGGCCAGCCGGCTGAAAACTTTTATCATTAAGCCACTCGCACAGCCGGTTCAACAGGAAATCGCAATCCGCCGCAGGTGCCCCTCTGTAGCGACCGACGCCAACGGAATACGTACGGATTTCGCCCGGAACAACGCCCTCATCCACGGAAAGCCCTCGCAAGACGGTGTTATTATATCCCTTGATTTCCGCCATGCTGATCCTATCAGGCTCGCCCCGCATGATTCGCTCTTTAATATCGTTACATCCGGCAATCACATTATCCACCTCAACGCCCAGATATTCCTTGGATTCGGGCAGCTGTAATTTGCCTTCCATTCTGGCCCTCACCTCCTCCTCGGATAAGGTGTTGCCCTCGATCGCCGTGGTCGCATGGACGCCCTTGGCCATAAAGATGCTGAGCATCTGCGTTCTGATTTCGGGTTGCAGCGGCACGCCGGCAATGAACTCGCACCGGGCTTGAACGTCGCCCAGAGCCATCCAGAGATGATAATTGATTCTGTTGAGGTCAATTTCAAAGGTTATCCAGGGATGTGTGCGCTCATATTCTCTCATAATTTCACAATAGTGTTAATCTATATAATTAATAAATACAGAAATTAATTTTGATATTTTCCTATTTCTATACAAATTGATGTTAATGATATTGTTAGTCGAAATGCTAAAACACTTGCAAACAGTTTGTCAATTGGTTTCCATCCAGTTCCCTCCGGTAAAGGGAGGGTATTTAAAGAAGGCCGGGCCCTGGAAGAGGCACGAGAGCTTGCCAAGAAGCAGTTCCCGGTTTAAAGATGGTTTCCGGCATGCCAATCAATATGCTATGGTCGGACGCAGCCAGGAGTTCGTTCTGATCAACCGGACCGGGCCATACATTGCCATCGTGATCGGCCCGATTCAGGATCGGGTAACGTCAACGTCCAGCCAACTGGTTGAATAATTGAAAAGCAAGGGAGACGACCATGAATCGCCGTGATTTCTTAAAAAAAACCATTGGAGGAGGGATTGCCGCCGGCTCCACGCTGGCTTTTAGCGGTTATGCAAAACTGTTGGCGGCATCACCCTCTTTGCCTGCATCCTATGATCTCGTCGCCGTGAAGGGCGCCGAGCCGGATGTGATGTTCGACAAGGCCATCGCCTCACTCGGAGGGATGAATCAGTTTGTGCCCAAGGACAGCAAGGTCCTGGTCAAGCCCAACATCGGCTGGGATGTACCGCCCGAGCGCGCGGGCAACACACACCCGAAACTCGTGGCACGCATCATCGAGCAGTGTCTGAACGCCGGTGCCAAGGCGGTTTCGGTGTTCGACCACACCTGTGATCAATGGACGAGGTGCTATAAGAACAGCGGCATGGAACAGGCCGTGAAAGATGCCGGCGGAATAATCGTCTCTGGCGACAGTGAAGGATATTATCAAACGGTCACCGTTCCGAAAGGAAAGCGCCTCACCGAGACCAAGGTCCACGAACTTCTCCTGGATGCGGATGTGTTTATAAATGTCCCGGTATTGAAACATCACAGCTCTTCGATGTTGACCATCGGCATGAAGAATCTGATGGGCGTGGTCTGGGACCGGTCGTATTGGCACCGCAACGATCTTCATCAGTGTATCGCGGATTTTGCGTCATACCGCAAGCCCGAGCTCACGGTCGTGGATGCCTACAATGTGATGAAGGGCAACGGCCCGCGCGGCGTGTCAGTGGGGGATGTCGTTGCGATGAAATCGCAAATCGTCTCCACGGACTTCGTGGCGGCCGACGCTGCCGCCGCCAAGCTTTTCGGCGCCGAACCGAACGATATTCGACATATTCAGCTTGCCTCGCAAATGAATCTCGGCCGGATCGATCTGAGTTCCCTGTCAATAAACCGAATCAAGCTGTGACACCATGGGACTTCATCGGCTAAAATCGATACGGGTCGGCATATCGATCTCGTTCTTTGTGCTGATCTCGTTTTTATTTCTCGATTTTCGGAATAGTGTTGCACCTTCCGTCACCGGGATCATCCTGTATCTGCAGTTCATTCCCTCGTTGCTGAAGTTTCTGGCCACAGCGGCGGCTGGTACGGCCGGGTTCATCGCAGTCGCAATCCTTACTGTTTTGTTCGGTCGCGTTTACTGCTCGACCATCTGCCCCCTGGGAACACTCCAGGACGGGATCGGCTTCGTGGCCCGAAAAAATGGGAAGCGGCGCCGCTTCAAATGGTCGACGCCGCAGCATGTGTTGCGCTATTCCATTTTTGCTCTGACGGTTCTGTCGCTGCTTGCCGGCAGCGGCTTTCTTCTGAATATTCTCGATCCATTCAGCAGTTTCGGCCGGATTTTTTTTAATCTGGTCCGTCCCTTTGTGCTCGTTGTCAACAATGTGGCTGCCGCAGGACTCGAGCATTTTAATGTTCATACCCTCTACCAGGTGCGATGGGCGGTAATTGCGCCGCTATCGGCCGGTGTCGCCGTGCTTACGCTTATTCTGATGGTGTGGCTCTCTGCCAGACATGGTCGTTTGTACTGCAATATCGTCTGTCCCGTGGGGGCATTGCTTGGGTTAGTTTCAAAAATTTCATTGTTTCACATCGGTATCGATCCGGACCGGTGCACGGGATGCAACCTGTGCGCGAGCGTGTGTAAAGCCGGGTGCATCGATATCCGCGAAAAAACGGTCGATTTCTCCCGTTGTGTCGGCTGCTACAACTGCTTTGTTGTCTGCAATAAGCAGGCCTTGAAATTCGAACGTAAATTGCGCAGCATCCTGCCTGAGGCCAAACAGGACCCGGAGCGACGAGGGTTCATGCTGAACTCGGCAATCTGGTTCATGGGAATCGCGGGCATTGGCGAGCAACCCCTGAAAATAATCCAGAGCCGGCCGACAACGATTCCCATTCGATTGACCAGTCCGGTCTCACCGCCCGGCTCCGTGAGCATCGACCATTTCACCTCGACCTGCACGGCGTGTCATCTCTGCGTGGCCGCCTGCCCGTCACGGGTGCTCGTCCCGTCGTTTCTTGAGTTCGGCTTTCTCGGCATGATGCAACCGCGGATGGATTTTTCGGCTGGCCATTGCAATTACGACTGCACGCACTGCCTGGATGTCTGCCCGAGCGGCGCACTGCTTCCGCTGACTTCGGAAAAGAAGAAGCTTACGCAGTTAGGCGTGGCGAAGTTCATCAAAGAAAACTGTGTGGTCCACACGGACCAAACGAACTGCGGCGCGTGTTCCGAGCACTGCCCGACAAAAGCGGTAAACATGGTGCCGTACCCGAATCCGGCGAACAAACCGCTCGTGATTCCCCAAGTAAATTCCGACTGCTGCATCGGCTGCGGCGGATGCGAACACGCATGTCCCACTAATCCTTTCAAGGCCATCTATGTCGACGGCAACCCGGTGCATAAGATAGCCAAAAAGCCCGCCGTGAAACGTATCGATGAGAAGATTGATTACAATGCGGACTTTCCGTTTTGATTTCAGAGAACCGGAGATTAAAGAAAAAGGAGAAAAATATGAAAATTAAAATCTCGTAAAAAATTTTCTATGTTTTTCCCCCCTCAAGGGGGGCTGAAAAAAATTCCATCACGGGGTGAGAAAATAATGGATTGCGTTGAATTAAAAAAATTGCCATCCTTATACGTTGAGGGCGCATTGGATGATAATCAATTGGGTGCGGCTCTTTGAACTTCCGGGAAAAGGGAAAGACGGGTACACAGGTCCCAGAAGGAGTATAGCGGAAGTTCAACCCGAGAAGCCTTACAGCGACTTGACGGATGAAAGCCCGGGATGAATGGATCGGCTGGGACGACAAAAGACGCGAGGCTGGCCTGCAGCAAGTGGATCAGGTTGAGCTTAAACTCGACCGATACCCAGGAGGCGAACTCAAAAGCAATATCTTTGTGGGCGAACGTGCCGCCATAGCGACCAGTTTTGGCGACGATTCCAAGAGATGCAGATACAACGACACTTCACGTCCTGCTCAATGCCGTTCGCGACGATCGTAATAGGTCATCCTTTTTAAAAGAATATCTTCCACATTTTGCCGCGAATCCAATACCGATAATATATATACTTCCCGTTCCGCGATTCTGTATATCAGCCGCCATGGAGGGACAATCAATTCCCTGTATTGCGATATTCCCTGGTCCAGAAGCTCCGGCACAATGCGTCCTCGTTCCGGAAGGTTGTTTAGATTTGAGGCTTTCTCCTGGATTTTTTGAAGTATTTTTAGAGCATTATGTTGGTTGTTAATCGAAATATATTCAATAATTGCCCTTAAATCAACTTCGGCAACCTTCGTCCAAAAAACCTGATGTATCGAATTCATCAAAGCTTTTCTTTCAATGATTTCTCCATGTCTCTAAAGACATCCTCTTGTGGCCTGAATTTGCCATTTCGAACGTCGGTTTCCCCCTGAGATATCAGCTTTAGCAGTCCAATTGCGTTCCGCATATTTTCGTAGCTTTCAGGATCCTGGATAACCGCTCGGGGCTCACCGTTCTGGGTTATAATCACAGGGCGATGAGTTTCATTGATATGGTTCAATAAAACCGCAGCCTTGGATTTTAAGTAAGTTATAGGTTTTATATCGTTCATCATATTCATTTTTGCACCTCCAGTCCACATATGGTACCAAATATGGCCCGTATGTCAATGGCATTTTTTTCGGACAATGGTTTTCGCGAACGGTTGAGCTGTGCCGACCGGCTTTTTGGGTCGGCACCAGCGATTCGTTAGAGCGCACCTGAGGTCGGCATGGTGACGACGATCTTGCCCTTTGCGCGCCCCTGTTCCACATATGCGATCGCATCGAGCGTCTCGTCGAAAGGGAACGTGCGGTCGAGTACCGGACGCAGCGTGCCCGCGTCATAGAGAGCGGCCAGCGTCTTCAGTTGTGCGCCATTGGCCCGCATGAAGAAGAACGAGTAGCGCACCCCCAGTTTCCTGGCCTGTGCCCGCACCTTGCGACTCAACAACGCCATCACAGGTTTCAGAAAGGGGCGACCGACCTGAGCCGCGAACGCAGCATCCGGCGGGCCGACCATGCTGACCGCCAGCCCTCCAGGTTTGAGCACCGTCAGCGACTTCGCAAGGTTGTCGCCCCCCAGAGAGTCGAGTACGACGTCATAGCCGGAGAGCGACTTGGCGAAATCTGCCCTCGTGTAGTCGATGACTTCGTCCGCGCCGAGGCCGCGCACCTTCTCCGCATCTTTGCCGTTCGCAGTTGTGGCGACGAACACACTCAGGTGCTTGGCGAGTTGGATGACTGTTGAGCCCAAGCCGCCCGCGCCAGCGTGGACTATTACCTTCTGCCCCGGCTCGACCTGCGCGAGCTCGACCAGCGACTGCCAAGCGGCAAGCGCTACCAGCGGAACCGCCGCTGCCTCTTCCATCGTGAGAGAGTTCGGTTTGAGGGCGAGGTCATCTTGGTCGATGGCGATGTACTCTGCGAACGCCCCGATGCGCAGGTCGCGGGGGCGAGCATAGATCTCGTCGCCGACCTTGTAGTCGCGCACCTCGGCACCGACCCGCGTCACGACGCCTGCGACGTCGTGTCCGAGCACGAACGGCGTTTTGTACTTCAGAAGCAATTTGAACTCGCCGTTGCGAACCATCTTGTCCAGCGGGTTGATGCTGGCGGCACTCACTCGGACTAAAACGTCACGGGGCCCGATGGTGGGATCTGGCACTTGGGCGGCACGGAGGCCGCTTTTGCCATATTTCTCGACGATGAATGCCTTCATAACAGACCTCCTGTTGTGCGACGATTTCTGGGTTCTTGGTGGTGGTCGATGCTACGCTGCCGTTATCCCGCCATGTGCGCTCTAATCGCGGTGCTGACTGGTGCCGGGCCAGCTCGTCAAAAACCGGAAATCGAAATTCACCGCTCGCTACGAAGAGCGGAATTTGATGCGGCCGTGTGCCAACATCAGGCATCAGCGGGCGCGCGCTTTTTGCGACCCGCTGTATGCCTTGGTTAACCACCAATTATTTCATTGAAACCTTCAATAATGAGAGCTAATTCTTCTTCGGATACCCTGGCCATTTTGCTGCCGATCCGTTTTACGGATAACGTGCGAATCTGGCTGATCTTTACCCATGATTTTTTCGGGAGGTTTGATTCGGAAAGTTCAAAAGTAAGAGGGAAACCAGCTCGTTGAGCTTGGCTTGTGATCGCGACCGCTATTACCGTGCCGGAGCGCTCATTGAAAACATTTTGGCTTAAAATGAGAACAGGGCGTAAACCGCCCTGCTCACAGCCAATGACTGGATTTAGATCCGCCCAATGGATATTACCTCTTAATATTCCGGCCATATTTCCATCTCCGCTGAAAAACCTTCTTCCGCAATGGACTGTTCGAATTCAGGATCTAGCTTTGCACATTCTTGGGCTAGCCGGCTTTTCTCAAGACGAAGCAATTTTTCGGCTACCGCCTCTTGAATCGCCCTGCTACGATTCGGAAAATAGTTCGATTTAATCAATGTATCAAGATGTTTCAACATCTTATCATCAATTGTAATTGCAATTTTTGAAGCAGCCATTTTTCTCACCTCCGGTATGATAATATGTCATACCGCTACAATTTTCAAGCCATATTTTTGAATGGTTAACGTTTTGGATATGCGGCAAACCGGGTAGAAAGCAAGAGCGCTCGCTTTACCGCTTTAAGACTAAACACCTGCTGAATAACAAATTTCCACTCAAACCAACGTTAAGGTCACTTGCGCCGTCAACCAAATTGGCCGTCATGCCGCAGACGTACTCGGCGTCAAGTGGTCCGCCTGGTTCGGCTTAGCTATCATCAATTGCGTCGCGCTTCTGAATCACGCCACTTTCTAAAATCGTCCTGATCAAAAGCTAAAGGTTGAATTGAAGGGCTGGCGTAGCCAGTCCCTCTCGAATGTAAGGTTAGACTGCTATGCCTCTTCATAGGTGATTAACTCCATTTCCGCTGCCATCTGCCGCAGAGGAATGAGCGATTGATAAGCTGGTGATGAATACCAACCATTGACTGCCTCAATATTAGGAAAGCGAATAACGACGATATTGGGGTAAAGATTTTCACCAGCTAGGGATGCAACTTGATTTCCTCGAAAGACAAGTTCTGCACCCCACGGAGCCAGAGTGCCCGGGACTTGACTGCGGTACTCAGCCCACTTTTCGACGTTCTTCACTTTGAGGTGACCAACTACGTAAGCATTGTTCATTGCACTGACCTCCTGAGATAAGGGGCGATCTAACGGCAGGCGTACAAGCACCTAAATCACTATTACCACGGCAAGCCATTAAGGTCTAATACGTTGTTCAGAGGCGATTGTTCTTTTACATCGAGAACCATCGGGCCATTAGTTGAAAATTCGACCTTGCCCTGAGGTTGTTGAACAAATACCTTTCCTTGAAAGGGTTTCCACATTAGTCGTTTGTAAAACTCCATAAGATGAGGGCGACAGAATAGAAGCGCGTATGAAACATTCAAATCTGTAGCAAAGTGCTTGGACGCTTCGCACATTGCTTGACTAGCCAATCCCTGACTTCGTTTGGCCGGATGTGTCATCACCCCGCCAACTCCGCCAATTTTTTTTATCATTCCGTCATTACGTATCTCGCGCGCAACCAAACCTACTCGCGTGACTAATTCATCTTGATCCCATAACAAAATAGACCATTGCGGAGACGCCCACGAAAAGAACCTGCCAGGAAGCGTCGCTATCACTTCTGATGGATAAACTGCTGCACGTAACTGATTAAGTGCTATTTTCTGAGTATCAGACAGTTTTTCTGTTGCTACAAATTCAATCTTCACTGTGAGCTCACTAATTCTTTGACACCAGAACTGTTTGCGATTCAGCATCCCAACGTGGAGCTAAGCGGCCCGAACCACGCCGTCAATGAGCTTGAAAAATGCACCACTAAATGTGCCCGGCGTGGTTCCGGTCTGCTTGAGCGTCGGGTTGGGCGTTTGATCATGACTCGAACTCACTCTTTGGGATTCCGGACTGACGGATGATCGATTGAAGTGTACCAATACGCAGTTCGTCGTGGTTGGGTACCGGTACGGTGACCGTTGTGTCTGGGAGCCTCTTCTGCATCACGATATGGCTGCCTCGCTGATGCACCTCCACAAAGCCGTGACACGATAGAATGGTACAAACCTGTTTCCCGGAAAGGACTCGTAACTTACCCAACGGCAACCTCCACTCGGGTTATGTAAACCTCCGCGTGCAATCGCGTCTGAATTTCCGCCGGGGAAGCATTTTCAAAAAATAGCTCAAGCGCTTCTCGAAGATTGTCCCGGGCCTGTTCGATCGTATCTCCCTGACTGGCGATATCGAGTTCTGGACAGAGCGACACATATCCGTCCTCTTCCCGTTCGATAATTGCTGTAAACTGTTTCCACATAATTTTGACTCCTATTTGCCGAAATGAACGGCCAATGCAGAATAATAGTTGAATCTTCGGCGCATCCCTTCACACCTCGCTCTCCCAAACCAAATCCAGCGCGACTCTCACGCCCCGGTTCTTTCTTGTCGAACCGCCGGTTCTGGGCCCTGATACAGAGGATACAGCAATTCCCGCTACCTGCCAACCCTCATGGATATGTTTAGTCACGAATTGTTCAAGTAGGGCAAAGGCGGCATTCCCTTTGATCGTCTGTTCGCCAATAGGTTTGATAATTTCGTGAGTCAGGCTATTGGTCATGCAAACCGCCTATACGCCTTGGACGGTCGGGTAGCCGGGGGATGTTTCCATCCCCAAGCCCCCTAAGAACGGTGCGTGACAGTTTCCCGTCACACCGCTCAAGCCTCCGCTAAGGTTTCCCTTGTGGGGATTCCCGCGAGTAAAAATTTCACTTCACTTTACATGGCGGACTGTCAGAGTAGCCGATGGCATGCAGAGTGCACCATCTCACCCGAAAGTGGACGTCATTTGCTTTCCCTGCTTTCATCTGATTCAATCACCTTTCACGTGACCGGAGACCCGCCGAATGTCTGCCTCCTTACGGAGCCGGGGATGTTTCATCCGGTATCCCGGCCATTACAGCCGGGCCTTTGCTTATTTCAGCATCCTATTCCAGCCCGCCATCAGCATGCCTTGCGGTTAGCCTGCCCAAAGGGCGGCGGGACTGGGTTCCCACGTTCCACATAGTTGATCCCGTGGATGACTTAGGTGCGCCCTCTACGCCGGTGGTTCAACAGTTCCGTGCAGGCAGTTAGGAGACCTGCAACCTGACCACTTGCCGCTCACACTGGGGAGCGGCCTTCGACCTGGTATTGCATTTTGTTAATCCTCGTAGGTCTGTATTTCCTGATGACGCTTAAAGACCAAGGCTGTTGTCAATGTTTCACTTAAAACGCTCAGGACAACTCCGCCGCCAGCACGTAGCCGTAGTCAACATCCCACAACCGGACCTTGCTGGCATCATAGACAACACGCCCAAGGAAGGCAGTCTTCCTGCCTTGATAGGTCACCTCTCTTGTCCCCACGTGGTTGCCTCCCCACGGTTCGACAAACAGGAACTCCCGGGTGTTTGTTTTTGCCACTGCCACGATTCCCACGTAGTGGCTCACTTTGTCGTGCCCGAGGCCAATGCGGACCGGGACATTTTTGCTCAGTCTTCCGATGATCTTAGTGCAGATGTCGTCGATAAACTTTTCACGTCTTGTGATGTCGAGACTCGATGGGGGCACGGTGGAAATGAAATTCCCTTCTTTATAACCCATGTAGCGGGAGAAGAAGGCGAGTACCGCGGACCCACAGACAAGACCGCCCTTCTGGGTGCGCAAGAGCGCCGGATTGTTCTGGTTCCACGGAAGAAGGCTGTTGTTCTCGCACATCCGGAAGTGACCCCGCCGCCCAGGATCTATAGGCATTCTCCCATACCTGGTAGGACGACGTGTATAACTTGTGCACGTCGTGGTCGCGCGTGTTTCGGCTGGTCTATCGACAAGCAGTTCGTAGACAAAACGCCGCTCGTTATATACTCGTTTGCCGGACTCACCCGCGTGTTGCAGGTACTGGTACCAGAGCCACCTCGACTGCGCATTCGTTCCTAAAGCCCCACCTTTTCCGTCTGCCAGGTAGTGCCATAGAAGGTCATGATTCCAATGGAGATCCTTAGGCCATGGATGTGGCATCGTTTCCCTCCTTGTAGTTCGTGTAGCGACTCTTCGATGTGCATGGCTGCTGTCCGTTTCCCTTCTCATCCCCTTGCTCGCCCTCATTCGGTCCGCTGCCGTCCGCTCGCATCTTTGCCGATGCGTGTTCGAGAGCCGCTTTTCAAATCGAACCGGGCCGCAGCATTGTCCTCCACACGAAGCGAAAGCTACGTTTCGGTCTGCATGACCAGCCATGCGGTGTCGGCATCATATATCCTGCCAACATTCCAAATCACCGAGTGCAAAAGGCCCTCACAAAATTATGCGAAAGCGGAAAAAACGAGAAACAGCTATGGTGATAAGAGCCGCAGCCTTTTCATCCGGTGCATTTGGTTGTTGTGTGTAGAACTTATAGTCTACTGGCTCAACTTGGAGCTCGCAATACGGTTGAGGCTGACACCTGATTCAGCAGCCTGTAAGGCCAATTTCCGATGAACATCAGGCGGAACCCTGACCATAAACTTACCGCTATAATGTTTGCATGCGATAGGTTCAGGGATTGGTTCATCATTTATGCCCATGTCCAATAAAATGTCGGCCACGAGTTTTCTGACCCCTTTCAGAGCCTTTTCCGGCGAATCAGCCAACCAACTCAAACTCGGAAATTCAGCACACAAGCCGACATACTCATTATCATCTTCAGACCAGGTAACCCGGTATGTATATTTATCATTTTTTTGTGCCATGACTGGCCTCCAGCTTTTCGATAGCCAACAGTACCTGCTTTACTTGGTATGCCTTGGCCTTTCCTTTATTGTTTTGAATAGTTACCCTTGGATCACCCTGCCAAGGGGTTTTATAAACGCGAGGGCTGCTTTTTTTCTGGCGTGGTTCTCCGAAAAAATGGTCACATATCCTGCATAATTCCGGAAAACGAACGTCCTTTGGGATTCCGTTGCATCAGTATCAGCAAGTCATCGATTTTTGTCATGTCACAATGGTATCAATATTGGTATCAATGTCAAGCGTCAAGTTACGGCATCGCGCCTATTTGCTCGTGATCGTGGGATTCCCGCTCCTGGCCGCTGTGGTAGCTGTTTGCGTTTGTTGCCCTCAGTAAAAAAAAGCAGGGAGCCGTCATTGATCCGGGGTAATCCCGCTCCGAACCGTCCTGCAAATCCGGCTTTTTCGTATTCGTCCGTGATGATTTTTTGAGCCTTTTTCCAGTCCACGCCACCGGAGCGTAAATGGTTTTGACGATGCCTGCCTGGGTCAATGATTGATTGTCGGCGTTAAACAGCACGTTGACCATCAGCTTGATCAATTCTCTGGGGGTGAAGTGCTCCCCTATCGATAGCGCCGATTGCGTCGCACGTCGGCATTTGCGACGCCTCGTCAAACACAACCATATCGAACTTCGGGAAGTCCGGACCGATGAATTGGGCTACCGACAGTGGACTCATGAGGACGCACGGTTTGTGCTTGGCGAGAGCATTTGGACACTCCTTAAAGATACGCCGAATCGTCTTTCGCCCCCCTTGTGCGAATCGCTGGAGCAGTCCGGCTTCAGAGCTGGCGGGCGTGCGCTGCCCGGCCGCCGCAGCTCTTGGCATTCCACTGGTGATCCGAGCGAAGGTCTCCTTCCTGGTCAGGTTGGCGATCTTGGCCTCGTGTTCCCGGAACTCTTGAATCTTCAGGTTGTGCCGCTCCCCGATGAAACCGGCAAGAGAGGGGACCGATTTCAATATGGTCCGTGCCCACCAGTCGGCGAAGGAGTGCTCGAACACGGTCTCCAGCTGATGAAGACCTATTTCCCCGTGTTCGAGGGCATCCGCGAGTGCCGAGAGGCGAAGCCCAACGACCGCCGTGCGAGAGGCCTGGTAGTGCGCCCACTCACGAAAGCGGGGCAGGTTCGCAGCCAGGTTTCTCAGGGTTGTCCCGGCCCTCTCCAGTGTCCGCATGTCGGCATCGCCGCCCCAGGCCCCTTCGGCGTCGAGCCGCAGAAGGCTTTGAAGGTTGTGCTCGCTGCTTCTCGACATCCTGGAGGGCCTCTCGGAAAGCCCGCGCCTGCCGCGCGGCAGGAGTCCCGGTGGCAAACAATGCTCGGCCTTCCGTTGCGAACCTCGTCCACATGCCCCTGGTCTTCAGCTTCGCGTCCAGGTTAGCGCCTGGCGCGCGGTCGATGACCGTGCGGAATCTTTCCGACCATTCCACGATCCGTTGCAGCTCGTCCCACCGAGATTCGAGCCCTTGCCAAAATGGGCCGAGGAACGGGGAGAGAACCTCGACCTGGGATTCCAACCTGGCGATCTCCTCTACCACGGTCAGCGCCTGGCCGAGAACCTCATCCGGAGCGGCCAGGTCCTTGGGCTTCTTGCCGTCCTTGCGGACCGTCCGCACGGCCTTTCGGACAAAAACCCCCAAGCGCCACTTTTTCCAGAACCAGGCTTCCTTTCGCGTTCGCAGGTTCTCGATCAACGCGGGAATGTCCAGCGCGAGGAGTCCTTCGGTGTAGGTCTCCAGCAGCGCCGCCCTCCCCGCGGCGCACCCTCGCCCCAGCTCGATCCACTCCGTCAGCTCGAACTTTTTGCGTTGCCTGTCAGACTCCGAGAGGATCGCATGGGTGACGCTCGGTGCGGTCGCCAACAAAGCAGTCAGCTCGCTTGCAATCTGGAGGTCTGAGAGCGATACCTCATCGATCCCAAGTCCAAGATCCGGAAAAAACGACTCCCCCTTGGCTTTCAGGTTCCAGTGTGCCTCCTCGGTGGCCTGGATCGCTTTCTGCGCGTCGTCCTCTATACCCCAGGCGTAGGAAGATAAGCGAACCTCGCTCAGCGGGTGTCCCACCGGGTCACCCGAGACGCGCGCAGTCTCGGCCATCTCACGCACGGCGGACCGCATCCGATCGAGCTCCTCCGCCGTCTGTTCGCCGGAGTCTCCGAGATCTATCGAGACCTTCGGTTCACCCCCACGGCAGATGAGCTTGGAAATGACCCAGTACGCACTCTTACCGAACGTGCGGGGCTGGTGCAGGTCGCGCGTATACTCGTTAAGCGCTCTCCGCTGCTCGGCGAGACGGTTCGTCTCCGCCTCCCAGTGATCGCTGGACCCGGTCCCGGCCACGCTGAGCGACTCGCACAGCTGCGCTCGGAAGGACTCTTTCGTCGTCTTGTTCGAATGCAGCTCTCGGCAGAAAGGGCCGAGCCGGACATCCGCAAGGCGCTTGTACACTACGTCGAGCGCCGCTCGTTTTTGGGCGACGAACAACACACGCTTTCCGACGGTCATGCAGTGGGCGATCAGGTTGGTGATCGTCTGGGACTTTCCGGTGCCAGGCGGGCCTTGCAGCACGAGGGTCCGCCCCTGGCTATCCCTGTCGATTCAACGGCCAGGAACTCACCCAGGCCAACCCGGTTCAGGAGGATCGAGGCATGGCGGGTCACGGTTTCGTCGAAGGATTTGTCCACGAGCCACACGCCGGGGAAGGCGTGCCCCTCCACCAGCACAACCGCCGGCCGCAGCCCTGCCTGCTCGAAGCACGCGGCGAGCAGCACTGTAGTGTCCATGCAGGTGCCGAGTTTACGGTCATGCAGGTGCTCCGGGGTTCTGATCTTCTGGCCGGTCTCCTCAAAACTCGCCGGAGGGTTGATGTAGCTGATCTTCCGGCGCGCCGCCGCGAAGTAGATCGCAGCAGCCTGGGCGTACGCGCGGCGCGGGTCGCCGCTTTGGTATCCAGACAGCGAGCCGTCCTGTGTTTTCTCCAACAGCAGCTTTGATGCCACGGCAAGGATTTGCTCCACGGCAGGGTCGTTGGGAAGCACGTGCGCTGCGATAATCTCCGGCAGCGTGGAGATGCCGTACCACTCGTTGTAGGCGAGCACAGAAAGGGGAAGCAGCTTCTGGGCAGGAGTAACCTCGTCAGCGGCAACCTCGATCCACAGGTGTCCCTCCTCGCGCTCGGCCTGTTTTCGGAGAGGTTCGCGGAGGAGCGTGAGAGCGAGGTCCGAAAAGGCATATTTCGCGCCGGGGGCTATCGCGTCCACCCTCAGCGTCTTTTCAGCGACGACCGGTGGGTCGCTCCACACACGGACAACTATGTGAGTAGCCTGCTTGTCGGATAAGTTCGTCACAGCGAGCGCCCGAAGAAGTGGAACCGCGTTCTGCTGCATCGCGAAATTTACGAACGGCGTATACTCTGCCAAAACGCAGAGAGGGGACTCCGCTCGGGACTGTTGAGATAATTCAACCATGGCGGCTCCGTAAATGTACAATTGAACCGAGAGGCATAGACAGTGGCTGTTCGGTTTTTCTATCGTTTCTTTCCATAACTGAAAGCTCACAGGCGCCTGCTGTTCGGCGTCCTGTGAAGCGTCTGGTTGTGTGCCGGGCACGGCACGTGTTCTTAAGGGTGCGAATGACTTACCATATTTACCGTAGGTTATTCAAGTCCCAAACCCAGCCTGATGGAGGCGAAGGGTATAGCGGTATGGCAACCGGGTTTCGGTAACGGTGCTC
>JAZDPP010000177.1:0-74817 GCA_043797445.1 Pseudomonadota bacterium | reverse complement strand
CCGTTAAGCAGCGTCTTCTTTTTTCTTGAACCAGTTCACTTTTACGCATGAACGGTTTGGCTGTCTATCAAGACGAGCTTATGTAGGCTGTAGGTAAAATAAAGCGATACAAAAAAGGTAAAATAAAAAGAAAATCCACAGTTACGCACCCTCTGCGCCAATACCGGTAAGCCACTGGTGCTGATGGTGACCTGCCAAAGCTCTCCATCCGTCGTGTTTGGGCCACTGTTATTGTTTCCGGACTCCGTATCACCGTTGTGAACCGTACCCCCCTGTAGTGCGATGATGTCACGGTCGAAATCGATGGAAAAGGGTGGGGATTGACTTATTGCTGGCGCAAATCCGAATTTCCAGTCCACCGTTTTTGACTGGAGATCTATTTTCCAGATGCCTCTTGGTTTGCGGGAATAAAATGCCTGGAGACCGAGATAGAGCTTGCCGTCCTTGACAATCGCCGGGTACATTCTCTTATCCCCGCTGTATGATTCCAAGAATTGCCATGCGATATTTCCATCATCGGTATAGCTGTTAATTTCGACATCAATATTTCCGGATTTACTTGTGAAAATTTCGAGTGCACCGTCATTATTAATGTCGTTTAAGACTCCGAGCATGGGGGTGACCGATGTGGGAATCATCTTGGCGCCTTCCAAATCATTTCCAGTTGTATGGTATATCCCTACGGACCCATTCCATACGATATCGTTGACTTGGTCTCCTGAAATGTCGCCTACCAGGATTACCGGCGAGCCGGTAGAGGTATCAATTCCTTTTGAAGATGAGTGCGCAATCGCAAGCCCGGCCAAGTTTTGCGCGGCTGAGGCTTTTTGGACATATCGCGAACCTCGAAAATCGAGCCCCGACATCCTCCATGAGGTGAGGCATGCGAACTCTTCATCAACAGCCTGTTTGGCGGTTGCGATGTCAGAATTCTTGGTAATCCCGCTGAGAACATCCGCCGCTTGTTGAAGTGTTGCCGCTGACCAGGCGATACCGGACGCGGAGAGTTTACCGGTGTAATGCTCTGCCACCTGGATCTTTGCATCGATATTGTCCCAATCATCGGCACTGGCGGCCAGTCTTCCATCATAAGCGGAATTGATGATTGCCGCGATGAACGCGCCGGGAGTAGTGCCGCCGGAACTTAAAATTCCCACCCAATAGGCCAATCCTTCTGCGTCGGGCGCCCGATCAAATAGATTCTGATAAATGGCCCCAACGAATTCTTGGCGCATACCCTCGGTAATGTAATTTTCAGGGTGATTGAAAACGGTATCAAAATAGGCGTATGCGGCCTTTCCCTCTTCGGAAATTGCAAAGTTTTCAGCAATACCGGCATAGCCCAGCGTACCGGCATTAAAGAGGCCCTCCCAGTAATTCAAACCTTCCGGGTCCGCAGCCCTTCCCCAATAGGCGACATAAACACCTTCAATGAACTGCTTAGTAGTGAAGTTTGTGATTTCCTGGCGCCATGTTCCTGGATTATTGGAATTAAATCCATAATCGCCACTAAAGGATGAAGACGTCTCGGAGAAGTCCGCTCCAGGATGGAAACTGTAATAGGTATTCCAGTTAGTTTGCATTTGGGTTTCGGCATTATTGGCGTATCCTCCAACGAGCCAAGTGATGATCCTCCCCGACGCGTCTGTAGATATCTCAAAGCTGGCATATCCCCCGATAGCGTTCTGATTGACCGTGAGACGACCACTGCCGTCTGTGAATTCGAATGATATAACGGTCGGTGTGATGTCCGTGAATGGCATATTGACCAATTCATCCCCAGACAAAGTTGTAACAAACTTTACTGACAAAGCATACGGTCCACCAAGGCAATAGCTTCCTTGACACTTGGAATATTCATTTCCTACATAAATGTAGGTGGTATTCGCCTGGGCGAATGCTGACAGAGCTAACTCTATCATCAGGCTCATGAGTATCACCCAGCATGCCGAAGCCAAGATTCTGCTCTTCATAACGAACCTCCTTGTCGCATCAAAATATCAAGAATATCAAGTATTGAGAAAAACATGAAGGTTGCATCTCAAACATAACCTATTTAGATCAAATAGTTAATACTTAAGATGCGACCCCTCGTCTTCTCTAAGATGCGACCCCCATAAGATCTTTACCGCGGAATTGTCTTTATCCGAGGCTCGCACCAATTAAAGATAACTTTTCCAGCTAAATTGCCACCAGTCACCAATATTCATTGGAAAATAATCAGATGCATCAGAATCGAAGACTGAATACGCTTGCAGCTCACCGATTGTTTGATCCCCATTCGCCCATGTATCTACAACCTTGACCACTCCGACCCCAGGAGCGAAATATCTCTTGTATTCTTTAATATAAGAAGAGTTGTCGTTGTAACCCGCAGGTGCAGTGACCTGCTCCACCGTGACGACACAGGTGAAGGTTCCCGCCGGAACGGTTACTTGTTCCGAATCATTTTTAACAGTTACTTTCATATTTAAAGTGTATCCATTGGAAATCCCGGATTCAGACCATGTATCTTCCTCAATAATTGGGAATTTTAAGATGCACATGGCAAGTCCTGTAAAACCGGCAACCAATGCATCATTGGTGCTATAACCGGCAAAATAAAGACGGGAGCTTGTGCGTGAAAACGAAACATATCCGTAGCCCTGATTCGTCGATTCCGTGACAGTCAAAGTGTTGGCGGAAGTTAGGGTATATTTTTCCGTTATTTCCGACCACACATCAGATGGCGTTTGATTGCCGTATATCTTCCAGCCGTCGGTCGTCATCTTGAGCCAACCGATCCCATTTTCGGATTCAGGCTCTGCCCATGCTTGAGAACTCCCATCTTTGTTCCTCAGGTCGCATGTCCCAACCACTTTGGCAATACCTCCTGAAATGTCAATACTGCTGATGGTGAAAGTAAAGGATTGGATAGAAGATAAATCTATTTCGTCGGTGAGAGCATCCAAATCCTTTCCGTTATGTAAATAATCCTCTGCGAACATGGCGAAAAAGCCGGATGCGTCGTTATTATTAATGTAGGTCTCTATTGCGGCGATGAAATTACGGACGGATGCTTCATCCGTGTTTGTGTCGGCGCAGGCCTCATCAACGCCGTTACAATCCTGATCAATGCCGTCTCCGCAGACTTCAGTCGCGCCGGGATGAATATTTGAATCGTTATCATCGCGATCTCCGGATGTTTGCGTCAATTCGGATGCCAAATAATAGCCGCCTGGTCTGCCGGTCGCGCTTTGGGTTGTCCCGTCGGAGTACTTATCCCCATCGGTATCTTGATACCAGGTTCTAATTTGGAGTGATATGCTCCCTCCTCTGACGGCGAGTACCTGGAGGTAATCGTAATCTTTATTCGTGGTAAACTCGTAGCCGAAGCTGAAGTATATTCCTACTGGGTCGCCGGAGTTATAAACGGTAGAGGACCAACAATAGGAACGAGTATGTGGGAAGGCTACGATATCAATGGTTGGGTCAATAACCGAATAGTCCACAAGAGATCTGAGTTCGTTAATGTTCGGCAGCCGCCAATCATCGTAACCGGACAGTTGGAGATTTTCGCAATACGATAGAGCGCCGTTCCAAGCCATTTCTTCAGGGATTTGTTGCCACATAAGGCCGCTCTTTGTGTCGGACACTGTACCATCGCCGTTATCCACCATCCGCCCTGAAACAATCGAATCATCAAATATCCCTGCCTGTACTCCTCTTACAGCACGTACATAATTACTATCTGGATTCTTAAAACTATAGCCGTCAGTACCATCCTTGAAATCTATTGTAGAAGCACAATTTCCCACACTGTTGCCGGCGGTAGTCGATGACCAGTATTCAGAGCTTATAGTATTCGAAAAATATAACGTACTGATAGATGGATCTGTTTTATCCCAATTTCTCAGCGTGGCGAGTTCCTTAATCGAAGGCAGCCGCCAGTCCGAATACCCGCCGAAATTGGACGAGTTCAAGGTATCGATAAAATCCTGAGAGTCGCTGCCGTTACCGGAGGTACCCGCAACGCCTTTATTGGTTTCAGGATTGGGATCGTACCAGGTGTATTTGTTGTCTTTATCGTGAATGGACCCGTCATCGGTCTTGTTTTCCCAAATCAGACCGGTAATGTTATCTCTTACCATGGCCCAGTCGACAGCGGTATCCGGAAGATCGTTTCCTGAAGCCCCCAGCTTGGTGTAGGATTGGGGGTTGATGGCGTAATCCGAATCCTCACCGAAAGTATCGGTGTAAGAAGTGGTCTGGCCCGTATCGGGGATACGTTGCACTGCGCCTGAAGTCCCCGAGTTGCACGCTACCGTCGCTCCGATGATGAGAAGATCCGCCGGTTCGCTACTGGGATCGGTCACGGCCCGCGCGACCACGATGTAGTTGCCTTCGCTCGGAAAGGTGTATGTGCAGCTCGTTTCCGTGGAATAGTCCTTCACCACCACCCAAGGCATCTCTTCATATTCGGCCGTCCCATACCCGGCGCGGTAGAACCATTTGTAATACATGTTGGTCCCGGCTGAATCCGCATCGATCGTGTAGGTCACTGGGGAGTTCGGAGGGACGGCCCCGATCAAATCCGACGAGAGCAAGGTGATGCGGGGATTTAGCGTATCCCCGATGGTCACGACGCCGCCGATGATGGGGAGGTCGACCGGTTCATTGGCCGGATCGGCCACCGTCCTCGCCACCACGATGTAGCTCCCGTCGCTCGGAAAAGTATATTCGCAGGTGTTGGCGGTCGAATACTCCCGCATCACCACCCAAGGCGAGGTGTCGTATGACGGGGTCCCATAGTTGGGGCAGTAGAAGAATTTATAATAAGCGTTCTCTGCGCCTGAACCCGATGCCGTTACCGTCACAGTTACAGGTTCATTGGATGAAAACGAACCGCTAATACCCATGGAAATTGGAAGGATAGTGGCTGGCTCTGAGACGGGATTATTCGCGCCTGAAATTCTAAAACCAAAATTGGCACTATTTGAGCTACCGTAAACTCCATATGCTTCGTTATACGCAACGTAATTGTCCATTGGATTTGGTGCATCCCAAGGCATGCAACTGTAGAAACCGTCCCGATGGATGGCTTCGAAGGCGGCCCAGTAAGTTCCCGCGGGGAGATCCCAATCCAATCCTGATACGCCATACCATCCATACAAGCCTAACGGCAAGATAGAAGTAGAAAAATCGTGCTTGAACAGGGGGTTATTCTCATCTGGACCATCGCTTTTATCCGCATATATGACAACTGTTGCGGTGCCGGGGGCTCTGTTTATCATGTAAGTCTCAATACCTGTAATGGTCGAGGCTTGGCCCAACGTAAATTCAGCGGCCAACCAAGAAAGACTTAGCGTGTTACTGTGGTACGACCAACCATTACTGCCAGTTGGTATTGGAGGCTGCCCGGTGTCAACAAGATATGCAAAACTTATATTTGCGGTAGGCACCAACATCAATAAAAGTAAAATTATTAGTCTCTTATTCATTTTCTTTCCTTCTTTGGTTACGTTGTATTTGAGCTGGGGCGTTTCCATGGGATACAGTCTTGTCAAACTGGCGGCGGAATATGTTCGCGGTTGAAGGGTTACTTCGGGATATCAAAATACTCAATTTTTATCCGAGAAATTAACTACTGATTGCGCCAAAGAGCTCGCATGTATTATTAGAAGCTATAGCGCCTTTGTCGCACCAATGTTCGGGGCGCACTGTTCGGGGCGACCCAGTGCTCCCAGGTCATTGTATTTATGCCAACCTGTTCTTAGTCGTCTACATGAATATCATCCACCAAGAGGCGGCAAACATTTGCTGTTCTTTCAGAATCAAAATCGTTCCATGATGTTTCTCCGCCGATCGCATAAAGATATCGGTCATGCAGCAAAACGGCATGAGAGTCTCTCTGTTGAGTCATGCTCGGTCCTTGGGTAAAAACGCCGGAGGCAATATCGTATATGAGCACATCAGCCAAGGCCTGTACATCGCTTTCAGATACCGGGCCGTTTGGGCTGATCAATCCTATGCCGCCCACCAAGTATATTTTTCCATTCACAACCGGAGCCGAATTCGCATAAGAGAATCCTCGGAAACTCGACAGTGCCCCCAGGCCGCTGGTAGTCCAGGTGTTTGTTGGAAAGTGGTATAAAATCACATTGAGTTGCGCAAAGCGTTCTCCATCCTGATTAACAACTCCACCAATCAGGTAGGCACGGTCCTGATAAACTGAAACCGCAAACTTCTCATAGTTCTTGGGCATGTGTGTGACGGTTCGCCAACTGTTTGTTGCCGGGTTATATGCCTCGACCACGGAATAATGAATCGTCGTGTCCATCGAGTCGTTGCCGTAATAACCACCGAAGACGAATATCTCGCCGTTATAGACGGCCACAGGGGCGGTGCAGGCCACCGTTGTCGGCTTAGGTGCTAATGAAGTCCATTGACCCGTATTCGGGACAAACTTTTGCGCAAAGTTAAAGACGCCGTAAGGTGACCCGCCACCATATGCGCCGAATACGAAAAAGACCCCATCCAGGACCGCACCTGAGATCTCTTCGACACCTATGGCGTTCGAAGGTCCGAAACCCCAGACGCCTGTATTCGTATTGTAGATTTCAAGACTCGACAGGTTCAGTCCGGGCGGACTGCCGTTTCCGCCGAACACGTATAAGCTGTCTCCGATTACCCCGGCTGCAAATTGATCTCTGGCCGTGTTCAGACCGGTGCGCTGTTCCCAGTCGGCATCTTGATTGTTGCAGATTGCCGTTGCACCAATAATGGGCAAATCAGCCGGTTCATTATTCGGATCGGTTACAGCCCGAACAACAATGACATAGCTCCCGGCACTCGGAAATGTGTAATCACAACTATTATCCGTCGAATAGTCCTGAACGACAACCCAAGGCGAGGTGGCATAAGCCGATGTGCCATAGTTGGCGCAGTAAAACCATTTGTAATAGAGAGTACCGCCGCTTGGGCTCGATGCATTCGCAGTATAAGTTATCGGCTTGCCGGGATTGACTGCGCCGGAATCTCCAGCCGATAGACTCGTGATGCGGACACCGTTACCGTTTCCAATCGTTACCACCCCACCGATAATGGGCAAATCAACCGGTTCATTGTTGGGATCCGCAACAACACGTGCGACCACAATATAGCTGCCATCTTGAGGGAAGGTGTATGTGCAGGAATTTGTGATTGAATATTCCTGCATGACAACCCATGGAGAGCTTTCATAGGCTGAGGTGCCATAATTGGCACAATAGAAAAACTTGTAATAAAGAGTATTGCCACTTTGCTCATCGGCATCAACAGTAAAAGTGACTGGAGTGCCCGTTATAAACGTCCCCGTGATGTCCATTGATACAGGTGATATCTGAACATCAGCGGCTTTCGCCACTTCGAACGGTTGAGCGATGAGACAAAAGACAAGAATGAGAAAAGGGGAAGATATGTTACGGAAAAGCCTGAACAAATTCACTGATCGGTTCATTTTAACCTCCTGGTTGGATAATATGCGCATAACGTATAGTGGATAAGCAGAGGATTCGTTTCCTGATTCGGACAGGGTTTCGTAAAGGTAAATTCGTTCCCGGTTGCATCCAGTTTGGTATATGAGGGTGGGTTGATAGAATAGTCCGAATCCTCCCCAAAGGTGTCGGTATAAGAGGTAGTCTGGCCGGTGTCGGGAATTTTTGAGGTGAAGCCTGCGAACTCTTCATCAACCGCCTGTTTGGCGGCTGCAATGTCAGAATTCTTGGTAATCCCGCTGAGAACATCCGCCGCTTGTTGAAGTGTTGCCGCTGACCAGGCGATACCGGACGCGGAGAGTTTACCGGTGTAATACTCGGCCACCTGGATCTTTGCATCGATATTGTCCCAATCATCGGCACTCGCCCCCTCTCTTCCTTCATAAGCAGCGTTGATGATGGTTGCGATGAACGCACCAGGGGTAGTTGCCCCGGATGCTAAAATCCCTACCCAGTAAGTCAAGCCCTCTGCATCGGGAGCCCGATCAAAAAGATTTTGATAAATGACCTCTACGAAATCTTGCCGCATCACATCGGTAATTGGGTGCTCAGGGTGATTGAAAACGGTATCAAAATAAGTATACGCGGCCTTCCCCTCATCGGAAATGGCGAAGTTTTCCGCGATACCGGCAAAGCCCAACGTGCCGGTATTATAAAGACCCCACCAGTAATTCAATCCTTCTGGGTCGGCGGATCTGCCCCAGTAAGCGATATATATGCCTTCTATAAATTGTCGGGAGGTAAGCGCCCCCGAGATTAATTGTTGTGTAACCTTTTGGATGCGATTGCTGCAAAAATCTCCCACATAGACATTACCTGATGAGTCGACACCGATACCATAGGGACAGTTCAATTCTCCATCTGCTGCTCCCGAATCATCCCAGTTTGTGCTGCCCCACTTGGTTATAAAGACACCTTCTGAGGTAAACTTCTGAATACTGTTGTTGGATTGATCCGTCACATAAACATTAGATGCGGCATCGACGGTAAGGCCGTTTGGTCCATCCAGTTCTCCATCTCCCGATCCTGGTGTGCCCCACTTTCTTAGAAATACCCCCTCCGAGGTAAACTTCTGTATGCGGTTGTTGCCTGTATCTGCAACATAAACGTTTCCTGAGGAATCGAGTACGATTCCATTCGGGTCGTTAAACTGACCTTCTGCCGTTCCATAAGTCCCCCATTTGG
Source organism: Pseudomonadota bacterium (assembly GCA_043797445.1). Taxonomy (GTDB): domain Bacteria; phylum Desulfobacterota; class Desulfobacteria; order Desulfobacterales; family JAFDDL01; genus JAZDPP01. The sequence goes on along the minus strand of JAZDPP010000177.1, from coordinate 66,118 downwards.
TCAGTAAGGCCCCGGTGGGACTAAATTTCTGAATACGGTTATTATGAGTGTCGGACACATAGACATTTCCTTGGGTATCCACCGAGACACCGGTGGGATAGTTAAAATCGCTATACCACTCTCTTACAAAAACACCATCGGAGGTAAATTGCTGGATACGATCATTACCTGTGTCTGACACATATACATCTTCCGATCCGCTCACAGCTACTCCATAGGGATGGGAAAATTTTCCATGTGACTCACCTTTTGAACCCCACTTGGTCAAAAAACCACCTATTGTGCTAAACTTCTGGATGCGATGGAATTCTGAGTCAGCTGCATAGACGGCTCCTGAAGCGCTCACTGCCAACCCTTTAAGAGATCTAAATTCTCCATCAGCCAAGCCCAGGGAACCCCATTTTTCTATAAAAATACCGGAAGAGGTATACTTCTGAACATTATTATTGCTGCCATCAACTACATATACGTTATCCGACGAATCGACAGCAATACCCCAAGGACTGGTGAACTGACCATCTCCCCATCCATTCGTCCCCCACTTGGCTAAATAATTCCCCGTTGAGGTAAACTTCTGAACACGGTAATTTCCCGAATCAACCACAAAAATATTGTCAAGCGAATCTATGGTTATACCAGCAGGGCTGGAGAACTGACTATCTCCGGTCCCCTTACTGCCCCACTGGGCCACAAATGTGCCGGCCGATGTGAATTTCTGAATGCGATTGTTGCCGGAATCGGCAATGTATACATTGCCCGATGAATCGATACCTATTCCCCAAGGATTTGAAAACTGACCGTCTGCAGTACCATATGTTCCCCACTTGGTCATAAATGAACCCGTCGATGTAAATTTTTGGATGCGATTGTTTTTCTTTTCTACCACATAGATATTTCCTGATGCATCGACGGCAATACCATTTGGATTGTTAAATTGACCGTCACCGGTCCCCTGAGAGCCCCATTTTGTCACATAAACGCCTTCCGAGGTGAACTTTTGAACCCAGTTGCCATAGTAGTCCGCTACGTATACATTACCTATCAAATCAACAGCAACAGCTATGGGATAGTAGGTTTGTGCATAGGCAGGCCCTGTTGTGCCCCATTTGGTTAAGAATTCGCCGGTGGATGTAAATTTCTGCATGCGCCTGCTGAGATAATCTGTGATATACACATTTTGGGATGCATCTACAGCTACAGCACATGGGCCATTGAGATGCCCGTCGCTGCATAAATCGGTACCCCATTTTGTGACGAACCGATAGGTTTCGGCGGCGTGGCTTGGGCAAAATATGATACCTGGGGCAAGCATCGCAAACAGCATAAGCGCTTTATTCATGAAAAAACATCCTCATCTGCAATATCAATAATAGATATTGGATAACTGGTGCGCTGGTTACTTCACTATGGTAAACCAAACTCAAAATCATGAGTTGCTTGGGTACCTTCATCGTTGACCTGTAAGCGCAGCAGCAAATCCAGCAAACTATCTTTGCGATCCGACAAGTTAATCTTGCTATCAGAAAGCTTGAAGATGCCCCCTCACACGCCCTGACTCGTCCTCCCGCTGATAAGTCACATCAGCTCATCCACCACGGCCTTCATTTGATCCGCCTTTGCGTTCAACTCTTCGCTGGCAGCCGCGGCTTGCTCGGCATTGGCGGCATTCATCTATGTGACCTTGTCCATTTCCGCCACCGCAGGGCCGTTTAAGGTAACTGTAACTCCATGTATGCCAACCCCATTAATATCAAGAACCCGACCTTCAATAAGGCATCCGTTAAAAAACAACGCGGAAACAATCGCAAGGCATAAAAGCGAGTTTTTGCAATTCATTAGAACCCCTCCTTAATATATCAGAAGGGGGTAGTCGGTTAGCTCCACCTGTTCAGTAATTGATACTGAACCGATTACCCCAAGCAGTATAATTTGCAGTTATAATTGAGGTTAAAATTGAATTTGAAAAGAAAGTGGAGCAAACCGACTACCCCCTTATATCAGAATGGTCAGCATTGTAGCATTGGGTTGCCTTTCTTTAACGGGCGACCTAATATCCGCCATGGGATATTACCCCTCAATTCACAAATTATAACTTTGCCGAGCTCGACATAATAGGCACAGTTTCGACAGCCACCTGCTGCAATCCAATTTCGACATCAGAACCATCCAGGAATTGCTGGGGCATAGCGACATTCGAACCAACAAGATTTCATGCCTATCCGGTTAGCCCCCAAACCGCGGTTTCAGGCATTGGAGATACGCCTCCGTAGCGCAAACACGTGGCTCCATTCTATCAAAAGATGTTTTTGGGGGGCAACCGGATAGGCACGCAAGATTTATACCCACACCATTCCCAGCAAAACGCTCAAGGAAGCGCGAGGTCCGATGGATTTTGATGTCGCTTGAAGCCTGGTGTATCGCGAAATGCCAACACCGGCGAAGGGCCGCAATATTCAAAATTTTACTCAACCGAACGTGCCGGGCGCTTCAAATCCTCAGTTTTTTTCTAAAAGCAGCAAGCGTTAAGACCATAACTAATCACACATAAAAAAGCGCGTATGTTTCTTAACAAATTAAAATCATTATGGAAAAGATGGTGCTTTTTCCGGGTGGAGCTAAATGGGACCGTTCATGCTGTCAGCATCCCGGTACACTATAGAAAGGAGCGTGTCAACGATTTTTCGCGAAGGTCCCCAAGTCAAACGAAAGACCCCGCCGATTATCGCCATGGGGGTGTCGCCTGAAATTTTTGATAGATCTGCGGTTCCATCGCCCTATGAAACATCCGGGTTCGCGGTCAACCGTGTCCCGTTCGCTTCCAATGCGGCAAGATAGCTTTCGATCCGTTGCCGGGCGATCGAAAGATCGTGGTTGTTGAGGTTGAGGTTCAGCAAATCGACGTACCAGGGCGGCTTGAACGGATTTTTAACGTAACGCTCGACGATCTCGCGGGCGATGGGCAAAGTGGTGCCCTTGGAGTCATCGTGCACGTCTCTGTTTTGTGCCCGATGCAGCTTCTCGTATTCCTCGGCCATCATTCGGTCGAAGAGCTGGGGGGTGAGCTGGTCCCCGGCTTTGACGCCGCCAGTGGAGTCATCCTCCGTGAAACAGGCCCCCTTGTGCAGCCACTCCCAGAGGATGCTCAGGCGGATTTCCCCCGTCGCCATATCTTCCATGAGATAGAGCACATCGTCGTTGCCGAAAAAATCGGCCGGTTTCAGCGCCGCGGCCTGAAATCCCCGGCCAAAGGCGTTGCCGTACTGCAGGGCTACCGAGAGCAGATCCCGGGCACCGCGCAAGGTACGGGGAGCCGGTTCAAGCAGAATCAGGTCCTCGGCGTCCTTTGATGTGTAGGTCAGCGGCGGGAAGCTTCGGCCCAGCTGGTTGGCGGCGCCGGCCTTTTCCCAGGTCGGCCGTACGATATGGACCATCTTCCAGTGAGCCACCCATTTACCGCTGGCGCCGGCCTGCTGTTCGCGTTGACCGCCCGCCACCGCCCGCTTCATCGCCTCGGCCACTCCCTTTTGGGAACCGACCGGAATATTGGGCTCCATGCCTCCCTGCCAGAGGGCGAAATGACCGTTGCGATCGGGCGTGTTGACCGCGCGCGGCACCCGGTCTTCGTAAACCCGCATATACCCGTATGTCATGGTGATGGCATCGATATTGGGATTGTGGAAGGCCTTGTCCCAGGCGAGGGCATCGGCCACGCTGTTGATGTAGTCCCATCGCCCGGTGTTGAAGCCGACAAATCGGCAGGCGAGAGCAGCGCGGATCTCCATCAGCTGGTAACAGGCTTCGAGCTGTTCAACGAGCACATAGACCTTTATGGCGCCGGCGGCAAGACCGAGGTGTTGTTCCAGATCGCCGAGAATGGCATTCCACAGAGCCGCCTCCTCGGCGGTCTGAATTTTGGGCAGATAAAGAACGATCGATCGGCCCTGGCTGGTCAGCGTCCGGTGGTTGTTGACCACATACAGCACCGTATCGACTATCGAGGCCGAAAAGCCACCGCCATCGGCATCCCGTACGTGCCGGTCATCGAGATGCAGGCCCCGGGGGCGGAATATGCGGGTGGTGAATTCCAGCTGCCGCCGCCAGTCGGCAATGGTCTCACGGCCGAAAAATCCTTTGGCCCAGGCATTCATTTCGGCGGCAACGGTTTCGGCAACGGCGAGGAAAGGCTCCTTGCCGGCGAAGGCGATGGAAAGGTTCCGCTGGTTGTCCAGCGACATGGTATCGACCTGGCCGAGGGCGTCTTCGCCATCGAACATCCAGCCGTCGGCGCCCGAGAGGAGCGCGTAGGCAACGTTTCGGATTCCCTCCTTCACGGTTGACCGCGGCCTAGTGGCCGGGCCCGTGCCCTGAATCCACTGACACTTAAGATCGGGGGGGATATCCGAGCCGTCGAACTCGCCCGATCGGGCCTGCCGGACGGTGATTTTTGTGCCGGCGATGGTTGCGGCTGGATCGAGAAAATGGATCCGCCAGCCATCTTTAAACCGTGCGGCTCGCCGCGTGATGCGGTCGTGCAGGATTTCCCGGCGCTTGCGGTTATATCCGGCAAGGGCTTTCAGCGCTTCGAGAGCCGCCGGGGTCAGAACGTCGGGGTAATGTTGCTGAATTCCGTCAAGAAGTCGCGGTTGGCGGGAACCTGGAGTTGCCGAATTGCTGGATACCATATCTTTCTCCTATTCTCTGATCGTCGGCCTCATACGCCCTGGCCGAGATAGGTGCGAATGACCGCCGGATCGGTGCGGAGTTCCGCCGCCGGGCCTTCCAGAACGATTTTGCCGCTTTCAATCACGTACCCATGGGAAGAAACGGCCAGGGCCTGACGGGCGTTTTGTTCGACCAGTAAAATGGTCAGGCCGCTGTCCCGCAATTCGCGCACAATTTCAAATACGGTTTGTACCAACAGGGGTGCGAGACCCAGAGAGGGTTCATCGAGCAGCAGCAGTTTGGGCCGGGCCATGAGCCCTCGGGCAATGGCCAGCATCTGCTGCTCGCCGCCGGAAAGGGTGCCTGCCGCGGCATTGCGGCGTTCGCGCAAAATCGGAAAGCGCTCCTCCATGCGGGTTATATCGGCGGCGATTTCCGTCCGGGGCCGGCGATAGGCGCCCAGTTCCAGGTTTTCCCGCACACTCATGCCGGCCAGAACAATCCGGCCTTCGGGTACCTGTACCAGCCCGGCGGTCACCCGGCGGTGGACCGCCCAGCGGGTGATGTCCTCTCCGTCGAGCATTATCCGGCCGCTGATCACCGGGGCAACGCCGCTCAGCGCGTTCAGGGTGGTGGATTTTCCGGCGCCGTTGGGACCGATGAGGGAGACCACGCTACCCGCTTTTACCGAAAAGGAGGCTTTCCGGACGGCCTCGATGGGACCATAGGCCACGGTCAGATCCGTCACTTCAAGCATCCGCTTCGCTCCTTCCCAGGTAAGCTTCGATCACTTCCGGGTGGCCGCCCACTTCGGAAGGACTCCCGGTGGTGATCACGCTGCCGAAATTAAGGACCGTGATGCGGGAACAAAGGTCCATCACAAAGGCCATGTTGTGCTCGATCAGCAAAATCGTCATCCCTTCGCTCGCAAGAGAACGAATCAAATCCGCCACGCCGAGCATCTCCTCGCGGCGCATTCCGGCCACCGGTTCATCGAGCAGCAGCAGCCGCGGGCGGGAGGCGAGCGCGCGGGCAATCTCGAGACGCCGTCTTTCACCGTAGGACAGGTGCTGGGCCCCGAAATTCGCCCGGTCGCCGAGTCCCACCCGCACCAGGAGTGAAAGCGCCTCCGCTTCATACGACTTCTCACGGTTTCGCGCCGCCGGCAGGTAGAGGAGCCGGGGCAGCAGGGGTCGCCGCGCGATGAGGTGCTGGCCGGCGATGACATTTTCTATGCAGGTAAGGGCGGGAAAGAGCCGAATATTCTGAAAGGTCCGTGCGACCCCCAAGGCTGCCACCCTGTGGGCGGGAAGCGTTTCGATTCTCCGGTCTCCCAGCGTCAGTTGCCCTGAACTCGACCGGGTAATTCCGCTTAAGATGTTGATGAGGGTGGTTTTTCCAGCGCCGTTCGGGCCGATGAGGCCGTGGACCTTGCCGCTTTCCACGCCGAAGGAAACGCCCGCCAGCGCGCAGAGTCCTCCAAAATAGCGGGTAATGTCTTCGATCTCCAGCAGCATCGGCTACTCCTCAACGCTTACACCCGGCAAACCGCCGGGTTGAATTGCCTTGCGGCGCTGAAACAGGGAAACAAGGCCATTGGGCAAAAATAAGATAACGAGCAGCAGAATCAAGCCGTTGACAAACATGCGGATGGGGCCGGCGGTGACCCCGATCCCGCGCAGGATCTCGGGTAGCGCCGTGAGCAGCGTTGCGCCGAATATCGGGCCATACCACACCCGGCTCCCCCCGACGATGCAATAGATCAGCAGATTCACGGCAGCTGAAAACCCGAATTCTCCCGGCGAAATGATGTAGTTGAGATGCGCGTACAGGGCGCCCGCCAATCCGGCGATAAAGGCCCCGATCGTAAAGGCAAGCGTCTTGTAATAGGTTGTGTTGATTCCCATGGCGGCCGCGGCGGTTTCATCCTCCCGGATGCTTTGAAAGCTCCAGCCGGTTCGGGAATGCCGAAGTTTTGCGAGAAAATAGCCGACGCCGATGACAATGAGATAGATGATCCAGGTCTTCGTCCGGGTCGGCATGCCCAGGAGCCCTTCCGCGCCGCCGGTGATTTTAAGATTGATGGCGGCGATGCGGACCACCTCGCCGAAGCTGAGGGTCGCGATGGCCAGAAAGACGCCCCGCAGGCGTAAAACCGGCAGCCCCAGCAAAAATCCCACCAGGGCGGCCGCGAGGGCGCCCGCTATCAATGCAACACCATAGGGAACGCCCAGCTGGGTGGTGAGGATGCCCGCCGTGTAGCCGCCGATTCCGGCAAAGGCGGCATTGCCGAGCGAGAGCTGACCCGCCGAAAGGGTGACGTAGAGGCTCAAGGCCAGTAGCGCATTGATGCCGATGAAGTTGATGAGGCTGCCGTAAACGGCAAAAAAATAGGAGAGTTGCGCCATTTTCCGCTTTAGGCCTCCCGTATCCGGCCGCGGCCCAGAATCCCGGATGGCCGCAGCAGGAGGATGACAAAGAGAACGGCAAAGGCGACGGCATCTCGCAGATTGGAGGTGCCGGTGAGGGCCACCGTGAGGACCTCGCTCAGTCCAAAGGCGAGTCCCCCGGCAATCGCGCCCGGAATGCTTCCCATGCCGCCCAGAATGATGACGGCAAGCCCTTTGAGTTCAATCGATCGTCCCATGTCCGGCGACATCGAATCGAAGTAAAGGCCGAAAAGAATTCCGGCGGCGCCGCCGAGCGCGGAGGAGATAAAGAAGGTAAAGGAGATGATCCCGTCCACATGAATGCCTAAGAGACGCGCCATACGTTCATTTTCGGCCACGGCCCGGATGGCTTTTCCCGTGCGGCTGCGCTTTAAAAATTGGGTGAGTCCCACCATCAGCAGCAGGGCCACCGCCACGATTTCTACCTGCAGCGAAGTAACCGTGACGCCGGCAAACCGCCAGATATGAGGGGTCACGGTATTGACCGGAAAGCGCACGGTGTGGGCGCCAAATACGCCCATGGCCAGACTTTCAAACATGATGGCCATGGCGATGCTGGATATGAGGCCTGAAAAATAGGTGTCCGCTCGTCCGCGTAAGGGGGCGAAGGCCACCCGGTCCAGGAGTATGCCGAGAAGGCCCGCAAAGAGGACGGCAATGGGAAAGGCTTGCCAGATGGCAAGGCCTGCGCTTTCAACCAGCCACAGGGCGCTCAATCCGCCCAGCGTGAACACCGCGGGGTGCGCCAGATTCAGGATGTCCAGCACCCCGAAAACCAGCGTGTACCCCACGGCAAAGAGCCCATAGACACTGCCGATAAAAAGACCGTTTATCAGCTGTTGCAGCAGAAGATTCATGGGGGCGCCGTCTATTCGCCAAAAACCATGAATTTGCCACCCTTGACGATCTGAACAACGGGTATACAGTCGGCATCGCGGCCGGCGGTAAAGGAGAAGGTCCCTATGACCGTGTCGAGGCCCTTGATACCGGCCAGGGCATCCCGGATGGCTTTTCGGTTATCGGGGGCGGGGGCTTTTTTGATGGCCTCATGGGCGATATAGATACCCGCATAGGCCTGGGCGGCGAACTGGTCGGGCATCACGCCGAACTTTTTGTTGTAAGCCTCCACAAACTTGCGGTTGATGGGGGTGGCGGCACTCGCATTCCACGCGGCGCCCACAATCACGCCTTCGGCGGCCTCACCGGCGTTTTTCATGAGATTGGGCGAGTTGAAGCCATTGCCGCCGATGATCGGAACCGACACCGGAATATCGAGCTTTCGCGCCTGACTGACAATTCCCGAAGCTTCCTCGACGAGAGCCGATACCACGATGGCATCCGGATTCTGGGATTTGATCTGGGTCAGCTGCGGAGAGAAATCACGATCTCCCTTGGCAAAGGTCTGTTCATTCAAAATGGCGATGCCGTTATCCAGCAGGGCTTTCTTAAAGGCCTCATAGCCCGCCTTCGTGAAGGCGTCATCGTTGCCGTAGAGAATCGCTACTTTATTGACTTTAAGCTTTTCCTTGGCGACCTTGATGGTATTGGGAATGACCACCATTTCGGTGAGCGAGTCGCGAAAGATAAAATCACCGATATCGGTGATGCCCTTGGCCGTGTTGCTGATGGCGAGCACCGGCACCCCCGCCTCCTGGGCGATGCGGTCGGCTACCTGGGCGGTGTTGCTCAGCGTCGGTCCGAGGATGATGGACACCTTGTCTGCGTTGATGAATTTGTTGAACACGTTGGTTCCCTGCTGGGGCGTACTGGCGTCGTCTTCAAAAATCGGTACCAGCTTGAGACCGTCGGCTCCGGCGGCGGCATTGATTTCATCCACCGCCAGTTGCACACCGTTCTTTTGGGTAGCGCCATACCCGGCCGCGGCGCCGGTCATGCTGAAGGCCAGACCGATTTTGGCTTCCTTACCGGCCGCTGAGGCAACACCCGGATACACGGCCAGCATCAGTGTTAAACTCAGTACTACGGAAATTCCCATCCAAATGCTTCGTTTGTTTTTTTGCATACGATACTCCTTGGAATGTGAGTCAAAAAAAATTGGGGAGGTAGTTGCCAAAAAAAAACTGTACCCATCAGAATTCAAAGAACCATGGAAAAAGGCAGGAAGCTGTTTTTATATGATGAGGGAAGTAAGCCAAATTAATCCTTTTTTGTCAACAATTTAATTGACATAATCTAATTGGCGCCCTCCAATTCCCGCAGCGGATCGTCATAAGGGGGGGCATCCCCCATTCGACTCTTATTCGTATTCGGCGTATTCGGCTCAATCAGCAGCGTTACGCGCCGGTTTCGCGAACGTCCTTCATTGGTGGCGTTGGATGCCACGGGGCGCTGGTCCGCGTAACCGATGGCCGTCAGCCGGGTCGGAGCCACATAGTTTTCAATGAAAAGGCGTACCACGCTGCAGGCGCGGGCGGTTGAAAGTTCCCAATTGGATGGATACGCCGGGGTGCTGATAACGACATTGTCGGTATGCCCTTCGATCAGCACCGCATTGGGAATTTTTGCCACTACCTTAGCGACCGCCTGAAGCACCTCGATCGAATTTTTTTCCAATATCGCCTGCCCCGGTTCAAAGAGAACACCCGCATTGATCGCGATGGAAACCCCGACAGGGCTTTGCGCTACTTGAACATGTCCCTTATTTACCAACGGCTGCAAGACCTTGAGAATATCCGTCGCAATTCCTCTCATCAGCGCTTCCTGTTCCGGGTCACCCATTTCCACGGGTATTTGCGTCTGCGGGCAGGGTTCGGTCACATCGCTCGGCGCCGGTCTTCCCGGAGATTCCATTTCCAGGCGGAGAGCGGAAGCACTGGCCGGGGAATTTTTAAACGCATCGACCAGGGAATTGCTCAGGGTCCGGTATTTTCCCTCATTGACAGAGGAGATGGCATACATGACGACAAAGAAGGCGAACAGCAGCGTAATGAAGTCGGCATAGGAAACCAGCCAGCGTTCGTGATTTTCGTGTTCCTCGGCTTTTTTTTTCCGCATCGCAAGAACCCTCTACACGAGGTAACCTCGCAGCTTGGTTTCAATATTCCGGGGATTTTCTCCGGCGGCCAGGGCGCATAGTCCTTCAATATACATCTCCCGCATCGTTACCTGCTGAGCGATAATGACCTTGAGTTTATTGGCCACCGGCAGAAAAAAAAGGTTTGCGGCGCCGACTCCGTATATGGTTGCGACAAAGGCGACAGCGATGCCGCCGCCGAGTTTGGATGGCTCGGCCAGGTTTTCCATCACATGGATCAACCCCATGACGGCCCCGAGGATGCCGATGGTGGGGGCATACCCGCCCGCCCCCTCCCAGACCTTGGCGGCTTGACGGTGATGCTCTTCGTAGGTGTTGATTTCGATCTCCAGTTCTTTGCGGATTTGCCCCGGTTCAGCGCCATCGACCAGCTTTTGCAACCCCTTGCGCCTGAAGGGATCCGTCAGGTCATCAATCATGGGTTCCAATACCAGCAATCCCTCTTTTCTGGCAATTTGACTCCAGCGAATAATTTCCTCAATCAGTTCATCCGTATTGACCACCGGCGGCATGAACACCCATTTGAGCAATCTCATTCCCTTCATGAATACCGGAAGGGTATTTTGCAACATGGTAGCCCCCATGGTGCCGCCGATAACAATGAAGAAAGCGACAAGTTGCAGCAGGGAGTGGATACTTCCCCCCTCCAGAACCTGACCGCCGACGATGGCAACGAGGCTAAGCAGTATACCGGCAATGCTGATGTAATCCATGGCTCGCATCAGGCCGGCCCTTCTCCGGGACGATTAGGATATCTTATTGAAAAAATGTAGTTTTCCATGGGGCGTTTATATTCAAGAAAGGCTTGTGTGTCAAGACTATTGGGGGGATGTGAAATAGTATTTTGATATTTTTACAAAAAACGTATAAACAAGTCCGTATGAACAAGTTGATTGGCGCATGAATGCCTGCATTTGGATATGAACCATTCATCATAATCCCGTTTTATGGCGTATACTGAATACTGAATACTGAATACTGAATACTGAATACTGAATACTGAATACTGAATACTGAATACTTTACCCATGGTATGGAGTGTAAACGTGCTTAAATTCCTATCAGGCCTGGATGCGGATATAAAAAAGGCATTAATAGCGCAACTTGGAAACCTGTGGACCCATGGCAGCACGGCGATTGAGGGAAATTCGCTGACCCTCGGCGAAACCGCATTCGTATTAGCGGAGGGGCTCACGGTTTCCGGCAAATCCTTAAAAGACCACCAGGAGGTGGTCGGCCATGCACGTGCTATCGATTTGATTTACTATATGGTGCAACGCGGCTCCGGGATAACCGAATCCGATCTGTTTTTGTTGCATAAGGCGGTCCAAACGGCCAGTATTTTAGAAGTGTATAAACCGGTTGGAAATTGGAAGAAAGAGCCCAATGGTACTTACATCGTCGATGGAGAAAAGCAGCTCTTTTATGAATTCGCGACACCGGCTGATGTTCCGTCTTTAATGACCGAATGGATGGTACTTCTAAACTCGATGATATCAACGGGGCAAGGCAGGGGGGCAGCCGTCACTGCCTATGCGGATCTTCATATGGCCTTTGTGTGGATTCACCCTTTTTTTGATGGAAACGGTCGAATGGCAAGACTTGTGGCGAATCTTCCGGTACTGAAGGCTGGATTTCCGCCGATTATGATACCCAAGGAAAAACGAAGGGAATATATCCAATGTCTTTCCAGATACTCACTGAAAGCGGGGCCTCCGGATAGCAGGTCAACGCTGCTTCCCGTCAATGACGCTTTGATCGCATTCAGAACGTTTTGCGAAGAATCATGGAGAGAGTCAATGGATCTGGTAGCGGAAGCACACAAAAAACAAAAAGAAAGAAATTGTAAATAGTTATCGGTTTTCGATATGTTTGAGCTGGGTAAGAACCAGGTTGATGTCGCCGTAGGAACAGTCATCCCCGAGGGCTGTTTTTAGCTCCTTTAGGGATTTTTCCGGGCTATCGGCGATCTGTTGGGCTATGATCCGCCGTTTTTCATCCGCCACCACTTTGCCGATTTCAAGTTCACCGCAGGAAGGGTAATGGAAGCGTTGACATCTGGCATAGTGGATACCGTGTCTTAATTCAAAATTCAAGACGTAGCGCTAAGGGGATACGAGGCGAGGCGCCGGAACTCAAAAAATGCTTCGTGACAACTATCCGGATCATGGGCTACAATCCTCTTCACCGTTTTGGACCTGACCGGACCGATGGCCGTTAAGGTGCATCGCAATTTGTACGACTGTTTGTGTTCGTATCGAAACCGACTCGGTTTTTAAAACCGAGTCGGTTTACCACTTTTTATCCGGGGGGATGCACCGTCACCCTGCGCAGGCTTCGGGAAAAATGGGCGCCTGTGAGTACGGTTTTTGTTCATAAATGAGGAGACGCATCGTTGCTATCAGCAGTTGAACAATCAGTTGAACGATCACGGTTACGGGTGTCCAAATCCACCGACGCAATCCGAAAATCGCAGCTGGGCCAGTTTCTCACACCCGCGAGAACGGCCCGGTTTATGGCCGGGCTGTTTGGCCAATCAACACGGGGTTGCTGCCGTTTGCTTGACCCCGGTGCGGGAATTGGTACCCTCACCGCGGCCTTTCTGGAAAGGTGGGTTTGCGGCGGATTTGATTTCCAGAGGGTTGAAGCGGATGCCTTTGAAATCGACGAATGCTTGCATCCGTTATTATATCAGACACTTGAAGCTTATAAGCCGCGTCTGAATGTCGTATCCGCTATCCGGGGGGGAGATTTCGTGGCAGCGGCGGCCGGTTCAATCCGTGGAGACCTGTTTGCCAAAGCGCTTCCCAAATACACGCACGCCATTTTGAACCCCCCTTATAAAAAAATACGGAATATTTCAACATACCGTGCTGCTCTGAGCCGTGTCGGCATTGAGACGGTCAACCTGTACTCCGCTTTCGTGGCACTGTCTCTATCGCTTCTCGACAATCGTGGGCAGCTGGTTGCGATCATCCCCCGAAGCTTTTGCAATGGGCCTTATTATCGTCCGTTTCGTGAGTTTGTTTTGCGACGCGCTGCAATTCGCCACATGCATTTGTTCAACTCGCGAAGCAGCGCATTCAAAGATGATGGCGTGCTGCAAGAGAACATTATCATTATGATTGAACGGGGAGGGGACCAAGGGGATGTGACAGTCTCGACATCGACTGATGACAGCTTTGATGATCTCGTGACCCATACGCATCCTTTTAACCGCATCGTATTGCCGGATGATCCCGAGCGGTTCATCCATGTGCCGACCTCAATGGAAACAAATACTATTGAACTGTCGAAAGCGGTACGGTGCTCGCTGACGGATATCGGTGTCATGGTTTCGACCGGCCCTGTGGTGGATTTTCGCTTGAAAGATCATTTACGAGACATGCCCGGACCGGGTACTGTTCCGCTGCTTTACCCCGGTCATTTCAGCGGTTGGCATGTCGAATGGCCCAAGACCGGAATTAAGAAGCCCAATGCCATTCAACGGAACCCGGAAACAGAAAAGTGGCTTTATCCGGCCGGGGACTATTGTGTCGTGCGTCGGTTCTCATCCAAGGAAGAGAATCGTCGGATCGTGGCGAGTGTGGTACGGATAGACGACTTTGACGGTATCGACATGTTGGGTTTCGAGAACCACCTGAATGTTTTTCATTCAGATAAGCACGGTTTACCCGCTGCCCTCGCGCATGGCCTGGCCGTGTTCCTGAGCACAACCGCTGTTGATGAGAACTTCCGCCGCTTTAATGGCCACACTCAGGTTAATGCAACCGATCTCAGGCGTATGAAGTATCCGAGCCGCAAGGCCCTGATCACCCTCGGGGAGTGGGCCATGAGCAGTGGTGGGAAAACGCAGGGCTTGATTGACGAAAAACTGGAAAGTTTAACTGAATGACGGATAAACTCAAGAAACACATCAATGAAGCGAATCTGATCCTTATCTCACTTGGTCTGCCGCGCGCGCAACAAAACGAACGTTCCGCCTTGTGTTTGCTGGCGCTTTTGAATCTCACACCCGGAAAAAAATGGATGCTGGCGGAAAATCCGCTTATGGGTATCACGCCGATCATGGATTGGGCTCGGAAGTACTACCGGAAAGAGTACGCGCCGAATACACGCGAAACTGTGCGCCGTCAAACCATGCATCAGTTCGTGGCTGCCGGGATTGCGACCTATAACCCGGATAAGCCGGATAGGCCGGTGAACAGTCCAAAGGCCGTTTATCAGATCGAGTCCGCAACACTGGAATTACTGCGCTCCTTCGGAACAAAGGCATGGCAGGATAAGTTGACGGATTTTCTGGGTCAGCGAGAAACGTTGACCGCTCAATACGCGAAGATGTGCGAGCACAACCGTATTCCCGTTCGGATCGCGCCGGGAAAGAAAATCACCCTCAGCCCGGGGGAGCACAGTGAGTTGATCCGGGCGATCATTGAAAGCTTCGGGCCGCGTTTTGCGCCCGGTAGTGTTTTAATCTACGCGGGTGACACGGGTGACAAATGGGGCTATTTTGATGCGGCTTTATTATCCGAAATGGGCATCAATGTCGATTCACACGGTAAGATGCCGGACGTCGTGCTTTATGTAAAGGAGCGCAATTGGCTCCTCTTGGTTGAGTCCGTCACAAGTCACGGGCCGGTCGATAGCAAGCGGCACGCAGAGTTGGCGCGGCTCTTCTGTGGAGCAAAGGCAGGATTGGTCTTTGTTACGGCTTTCCCCAATCGCGTAACCATGAGTCGATATCTTGGTGAGATTGCGTGGGAAACGGAGGTATGGGTTGCCGAGGCTCCCTCTCACCTTATCCATTTCGATGGGGATCGGTTTCTCGGGCCTTACAGCTTGCCCTGAGTGTGCGAACAGGAGATGGTATCCATAGAAAGATTTCCCCGGACGTTCCAAGTTAAGCCCGGATGCCAGAACATCTGGAAACGAGAATCCAATTAATGAAAAAACTGGTATCATTTAAGCTTTGAGGTGAATTTCCATGTCAATACCTGATTTTCAATCTTGCATGCTTCCCCTTCTGAAACACTTGGGCAGTGGACAATTATATCGGCTGAAGGATGTTGTAGAGGCTTTATCGGAACAGTTTGTACTTACCCCTGCTGAATGCTCTCAGTTGCTCCCGAGTCAGCATCAAGGTGTGTTCGAGAACCGCGTTGCATGGGCTCGATCCTATCTTAAACAAGCGGGTCTTTTGGACTACCCGGAGCGCGGTCTTATGCGGATTACCGCAGAGGGAAAACGTGTCATTGAATCAGGAGTTGACCGTGTCGATACCAAGTTTTTAAAACAGTATCCGTCATTTCAAGCTTTCCAATCACGAACTAAATCCGCTGACAATCAATCGTCAGATGGGATCAACCCGGATGATCTCGAAGGCCTGCTTCTTGAGTTTGGCGAAATTGCCAATGCTTGGTTCGCTGAAAGCCAGTTTGTTGTCAGTTATTGGAAATTTATGCAAAATTTTTTCCAACCAGAAAATTTGGAAAAACTCGAATGGGCTGAAATACAGAAACTCGGCGACCATATTCATTCATTGCATACAAACGCGTTAGCCAGAGCCCGAGCATTTGGCAATCAAAACTATAGTATCCAACAATATCGAGATAGTTTTCAAAAATTAGCGCATGGAGAGGGTAGCGTTGAAGAGCGGATGCGATGGTTTTTAACGGACGATTCCGCAACGAGCAAATATCTGGGTGCCAGCTCGGTGGGCGAGATTATAGGGCAGCTCTATGCCGATACCCATGTTTTTTTCAATAAACGAGATGAAGAAGCTGCCCGGTTTTTGGGGATTGATCCTGGTTTTGTGAGAGGGGATGATGCCGCCCGTCGTTTTGCGAAATTCAATCGGGCCATCCAGCCAATTTTCGAGATTTACAGCCGGATTGTGGGCAAACGAACTGAAGCTCCTATTGGTTTGGAGATCGACCAGTTTTTTAGCTGGCTTTATGAAACGAAAGATCTGGGGAAAAAATTGCCCCTGGCGCCTGAAGGCAAACAGGGCGTTTGGGAATTCGCGCCCGGGCGAAACGCTGTATTTTGGGAAGCTTTTTACCGGGACGGTATTGCCGCCATCGGTGGGAATGAGATTTCAGATCTCGGTAAGTTTAATTCCAGAGAAGAAATATCGGCGGCTATCAAACAGGCCAGTAATCCCGACAGGGAGCCCCGAAATGACAGTTTGGCATTATGGCAGTGGCTGAATGAAGTAAAACCAGGGGATACCATCCTCGCCAAGAAAGGTCGGCGGGTCATCATAGGCGTGGGGGTTGTCGATGGTGGGTACGAATATCGTCCTGATCGAATGGATTACCATCATGTACGTCGTGTTCGATGGGAAAAAAATGGGGTTTGGGATCTGCCACACGGGCTGAACCTGACGGTGAAAACCCTGACAAACCTCACACCCTACCCGGATCATGTCGCCAAATTAATGGCGCTGATAGGTGCTCTACCGCCACCGCCATCAAAGAAACACTACTGGTGGGTCAATTGCAATCCGTCCCAATGGGATGTAGCAAAAGCGACCATCGGACATCGAGAAACATTCAAATCCCGTAACGAAAATGGTACAAAGCGGCGGATATTTAAGTATTTTGAAGAAATCCAACCGGAAGATGAGATTCTGGCCTATGTGAGTTCGCCAGTTCGGCAAATTACGAGTCTCCTAAAAGCTACAAAACCTTTAAGCGAGGACGAAAGTTTTGAATGTGAGGTGGTTCAACAATTTGATACACAACCTCAATGGGACGAATTGAAAATAGATGATCGCCTTTCGGAATGCGAGCCTCTCTTGAATAACCAGGGAACGCTGTTTTCTCTAACAGATGACGAATTTGTGGCTATCAAGGATCTGACAGAGGGCATCTTGGCTCCCCCAACGCCTCCGTACGATATCAATGATGCAATGGAAGATCTTTTTATGGATGAAACCGTCTTTCGGAACATCCTTCAACTTCTGCTAATAAAGCAAAACGTGATACTGCAGGGTCCGCCGGGAGTGGGCAAGACGTTTATAGCCAAGCGTATCGCTTTTGCCCTGATGGAGGAAAAGGATGACCAAAGGGTACGGATGGTCCAATTTCATCAATCTTATAGCTATGAAGATTTTGTCCAAGGCTACCGGCCATCACCGGATGGCGGATTCATGCTTAAGGACGGTATCTTTTTTCAATTCTGTGAGAAGGCACGGAAGGACGATCGGCCATATGTTTTCATCATCGACGAAATAAATCGGGGCAATCTTTCGAAAGTTCTCGGTGAGTTGATGATGTTGATCGAGCATGACAAACGGTCATCGCAATACGCTATTCCTCTTGTTTACCAGCGGATAGGTGAACCTGAATTCTCCGTTCCCCAAAACGTCTATATCATTGGACTGATGAACACGGCAGATAGATCACTCTCTCTTGTCGATTATGCATTGAGGCGCCGATTTTCCTTTATCGATCTGGTACCGGCTTTCGGAAACGAAAAACTCAGCCAGAGACTCTCTGTCATTGGTGGAGACGGGCTTTGCCAAAGAATCACGGATGCTTTTAAAGAACTTAATCGAAAGATTTCCGAAGATACGGATAGCTTAGGACCCGGCTTTTCCATCGGGCACAGTTATTTTTGCCTGGAAAAAACGGCTCTGCTTGACGGTCCTGGGTATCGGCGCATCATTGAAACAGAAATCGCACCGCTACTTCGTGAGTACTGGTTTGACCAGCCGAAAGTGGCGAAAGAGTGGGTTGACAGATTGATGACAATAGCCGGATGATCCCCATTCTAAACATATACTTTCTCCTCTGCTATGCCTGGAATCGTTTTGACGAAGGCGAGATGGCTGATATGGCCTCAATCGATTTCAAAAATGCTCTGGACCTTTTGGGTTATGTCCTGTATCGGGGCGTGAGTCGTCTCCTTAGAAAAGGACTTGATAGAGGGTATCTGGAAAGGGAAGAAACACTCGGTTTCATACACGGTCAAATTGATTTCGACTATACAGTGCTGCATGGACTGCATCGCAAGGGCCTTGTAAGATGCCGGTTTGATGAGTTGGTTCACGACGTTCTTCACAATCAAATTCTTAAAAGCACCATTCGGCGGCTTCTCTATGTGGAAAACCTGGACGGTTCGTTAAAAGCAAAACTCCGGGGGATTTACCGCAGATTATCCGTTATCCGGGTAATTCCGTTAAATCGGGCTGTTTTTTCGCGTGTCACCCTTCACAAGAATAATCGTTATTACCGCTTTCTGTTGCATGTATGCGAGCTAATCGTCGGGTCCACGATACCGGACGAACATGACGGCCGGTACCGGTTTCTCGATTTTTTGCGTGATGAGGAACGCATGCGCTATATTTTTCAGCAGTTCGTCTTCAATTTTCTTGCAAAGGAACAAGTGACCTACGACGTTAAAGCTGAATGCTTGAATTGGCCTGCTGAGGCTCTCAATCCGGGGCGCCAAGAGGATCTCAAATTTTTGCCAGCCATGTACACAGATATAAGTCTCCGTTCCAGTCTGCATACGCTGATTATCGACACTAAATATTATGCCGATGCATTAAAATCAAAATATGGAGGGAAACCCAAAGTTAATGCGGGAAACCTTTACCAGATCCATACTTATTTGAGTAGCCTGGAAATAAGAGATTATCCGGATAACATGGCCGAAGGCCTGCTGCTTTATCCTGCCAATGGTTATGAAGTCGATTTGGCTTGGAATATTCGTGGTCACACAATTCGAGTGAAAACGCTTGACCTCGGGCTTGATTGGCGAAGTATCCACAAAAACCTTTTGGATATCACCGGGGCTTCGGAGATCATTTCTGGCTGCGGGAAGGATATGCATAAAGAGTAAAGTAGAGTCCGGATACAGAAACTTCCTCTCACGGATACTTCAGTTTTTGCAGCCCCTTGCGCCTGAAGGGATCCGTCAGGTCATCAATTATAGGTTCCAATTCCAGCAATCCCTCCTTATTCATTGAAAGTGGGGCCTCCGGATAGCAGGTCAACGCTGCTTCCCGTCAATGACGCTTTGATCGCATTCAGAACGTTTTGCGAAGAATCATGGAGTCAATGGACCTTGTAGCGGAAGCCCATAAAAGACAAAAAGAAAGAATTTTATAATAGTTGATCGGTGGCCTGGATAATCGTTTTGGCCCATGTCCCACGGCGGGAAGGCCAGCCCAGGGTGTTTTTGGAAGAGCGGCAGGCTGTTTCAGCGACAGCGAGTTCCTGCCGGTCTTCCCAAAAATACCCTGACGTGGCCGATATGATGATCAGGGGCTTATCGGTTTTCGAGATGTTTGAGGTGGGCAAGAACCAGCCTGATTTCACCGTAGGAACAGTCATCTCCCAGCGCCATTTTCAGCTCCTTTAAGGATTTATCCGGGCTATCGGCGATCTGTTGGGTTATGATCCGCCGTTTTTCATCCGCCACCACTTTGCCGATTTCAAGTTCACCGCAGGACACGAAAAAGGCCAGATGGCCCTCGATCGTGGAGAGCGCCAGCTCCCGCTCAGTGGCAATCCTGGGGAGGGTGAGCCCGCGCTCGAACATGGCGAGGCTGACCTTTTTGGTGTCCTCTTTGACCAGGGGAGGCGTCTTTCGCTCCGGTGAGGGTGCGGTTGCAGCGGGTTCGGGCAGGGCCACCTCTTGTATTCCGTGTTCTCGTCGATAGTCGGCCACCAGGGCCGTAAGTTCCTGTCCGTAAAGTTCGGCCATGCGAGGACCGATCCCCTTGATCTTTTTAAGGGCAGCAATGGAGTCGGGCAGATGGACCGCAATCTGCACCAGGGTTTTCTGGTGCATGACCTGGAAATGGGCGAGGCCTTCGGTTGCCGCTTTTTTCCGGCGCCATTCCCGCAGCCGGTCGAAGAGTTCGGGATGGCCGACGTCCTTTTCGGAATAGAGGGCGGTTCCGGTTTTCGGCCGGGTTTCCCCGGTGTCGATGGCTGCGGCCGAAAGCGCCCGCAGATACCGCTCCGGCGAAAAACCGTCCCGGCAGGATTCGACCGCGGCCAGCTTCACGGCGGTTTCCTCTCTCAACTGCTTGACGGTGTCGTTTATTTTTTTGCGAATTTCCTTGTTGTCCGTTTCCACCTCGACATTTTCAAGATAGGGGGTGAGGAGGGCTGCAAATTTTTCCTGAAAATAGCCGGACGCCTTGGCGAGTCTTTCCAGAATGGCCGGATCATCGGCCGGTTGGCCCTTGTCGGAGAACATTCCCTGTAACTGCCGCTTAAAGTTTTCGCCGATGGTGCAAATCTCCGACGTGGCCCGTTGCCGGACATCCCGGATATCCCCCTTGCCCGAGACCTGAATGACGCCGCGATTACCGAGGAGAAGCCCCGTCAGGCGGCCCATCAGCCAGTCCAGTCTGTCAAAACCGAAACATGCCAGCATCAGCTGTTGCTGGTAGCGGTTTTTTGCCGCATCGACTTTTTCCAGCGACGGCGTTTGGGACAGTGCCTCGGTCACGAAACGCTGAACGGTCGGGTCGGTTTTCACCGCCAGCGGGGTCAGCGGCGAGCTGAGCACCATGCCCTCGAAGCTTCGGCAACGGCTCAAGGCGACATATACCTGGCCGGGGGCAAAGGCGGCCTGGGCGTCAATGACCGCCCTGTCAAAGGTGAGCCCCTGGCTCTTGTGGATGGTGATGGCCCAGGCCAGTTTCAGCGGGTACTGACTGAAGGTGCCGATGACCTTCTGTGAAATCTCGGCGGTTTTCGGATCGACGGTGTATTCGATGTTTTCCCAGGTGGTTTTCTCGACCTTGATCCGGTCCGTATCCCCCGGGCAAAGGACCTCGATGGTATCCCCCGATATCCCGGTGATTTTGCCGATTTTGCCGTTGAAATAGGCTTTATCGGCCGACATGTCATTGCGGACGAACATCACCTGCGCCCCCGTTTTCACTTCCAGGTGGGGGGTGTTCGGATAGGCGTTCTCCGGAAAATCGCCGCCGAGCTCGGCATTGAAAGCGCGGCTTTTACCGGGCAGGGCTTTCAGTCTGGCGTCGTTGATGGCATCGGCGCCGCTGTTGTGGGTGCAAAGGGTAATATAGCCTTGACCGTCGCGGGGCGAAAAATTCGGAACATGACGGGAGTTTAGTGTCTTAAGCGTTTTGGGATCGAGCCGGTTGTCGCGGACGCAGTTGAGAAGTTCGATGAAGTGCGGGTCTGATTGACGGTAGACCTGTTTCAGCTCGATGGGAATCAGCTCTGTCCGGCCGAGCGCGGTGCTGCTGAAAAAATACGGTGAATTGTAAAAGGGTTGAAGGAGCTGCCATTCCGTATTCTTGACCACGGGGGAGAGCTGGTGCAGATCGCCGATCATCAGCAGCTGCACCCCGCCGAAAGGCAGTTCGGAGCGCCGGTATCGCCGCAGAACGCTATCGACGCCATCGAGCAGGTCGGCCCGGACCATGCTGATTTCATCGATGATCAGCAGGTCGAGGCTCCGGATGATGTTGATTTTCTCGCGCCTCAGCTTGTGCCGGCCGGTTTGCATCTCGCTGCCGGGCACAAACGGGCCGAACGGCATCTGAAAAAAAGAATGCAGGGTCACACCGCCGGCATTGATGGCGGCGACACCGGTCGGAGCCGTCACCACTAGGCGCTTGTGGGTCTTTTTTTGGATGTCGTGGAGAAAGGTGGTTTTGCCGGTGCCGGCCTTCCCCGTCAGAAAGATATGGCAGTTGGTGTGCCGGACAAATTCCTCGGCTATCCGGAGTTCGGGATTCAGGGGGTTCAGAGGTTTTTCCATTTCGAAATTTCCAGCTTGAATTTCAGGTATCGGGGGCGAATATCAATAAGCCGTTCGCAAAAACTTGCCGTTTTATGTCCATCACCGAGCATCAATTGTTTATCATTAACGGGTATCATGGTAATGGAGCCGTTGACATCTGGAACATTGGATATCGTGTTTCAACTTAAATTTCAAGATGCGGCACCAAAGGGATACGAAGCGATACGAGGAAAGTCGAAAAATGCTTCGTGACAACTATCCGGATCATGGGCTACAATCCTCAACAGCGTTTTGAATCTGACCGGACCGAGGGTTGTTAAGCTTTTGCCAAGGGGGGAGATATGACGGAACAGACGAAGAACGATTTTTCCTTGATAGACCAGCCTGAAATTCTCCAGTATCTGTTTCACCCGCGCCCCGAGTGGGGAGAGAATCCGGCCGGTGCCGGAGCCGTTTTCAAGCAGATACCCATTACAGAGGATGTCGCCATCGGCGCCTGTTTTCACCTGAAGGACAAGGCCTCTCCCAATATCCTTTTTTTTCACGGGAACGGTGAAATCGTGTCCGATTATCATGATCTCGGGCCGATATACAATAAACTGGGAATCAATTTTTTGGCCGTCGATTACCGGGGGTACGGGACGTCAACCGGCCGGCCCACGGTTGCGGCCATGATGGCCGATTGCCATGTGATCTTTCACTTCGTTAAAAGCTGGCTTTCGGAAAACCGTTACATCGGTCCTTTGTTGCTGATGGGCCGGTCTTTGGGCAGCGCATCCGCCCTGGAGCTTGCCGCCGCGCATCGGAATGAAGTGGACGGCCTTATTATCGAAAGCGGTTTTGCCTTCGCCGGCCCCCTGCTGGCATTGTTGGGCGCCCCCCCTGAAATCACCGCCAATGAAGAGGCAATCGGATTCGGGCAGTTGGCAAAGATCAGAAAATTCACCAAACCGACGCTGATCATTCACGCCGAATTGGATCATATCATCCCCTTTTCGGATGGCCGGGCGCTATATGAAGCCAGCGGCGCCGCGGAGAAAAGTCTCTTTGCGGTTCCCGGCGCCAATCATAACGACATTTTCGCCAGAGCGATGTCGGAATACATGACCGCCGTGGCCACTCTGGCGACTAAAACCATGCCCACGCCGTCGAATTAGAACAAATTTACCGTGACGCCAGCCCGATTTGCTATTGCAAATGTCAGCGTTTTTCTTTACGAAAAGCGAGTCCTTATCTTTAATCCCCTTGACTCCCATATGAAGCTACATTGTGTATAAAAAGTTCAATTATTTTCTAAAGATAGAGAGGAAATAATTGAATACGCCGGCGATCATGGTTATGTTGAAACGAGCTGTGTTCAAGGACTTGCCATGCACCAGTATGACATTGCTGCTAAAGTTCTGATCGAAACTTGCCGGGACGAAATCCTTCGCAGATTTCTGAATCTGGACGTCAGCCAGTCAACGCTGATCGAAAATATGCCGAAGGAGGGACCTGATGATTGAATCCGCCGCCTATGAGCTGATTAAACAGGAGGGATTTCAACAAGGCATTCAACAGGGTCAATTGACGGCTTCGAAAGATGCCCTGATGGATCTTTTGATGGAACGTTTTGATATTGTTCCCTCGCATATCATTCAGGCAGTCAACGCAATAGACAACCTGCATCTGCTCAAAATGTTACGGAAAAAAGCACTCAAAGTCCCGAGCATCGAATCTTTCAAAAAGGATCTGGACATGATGATTCAATGAGGCTGGTATTTTTGGGAATAGCCGATTCTCTTAAAAAGGCGATCACGCCGCTCAAGTTGATTTTCTGACCCCTCACGGTTCCTTTACCGCCGGCAATTCAATAACCCCCGTGACCCAGTCAAGGGTGACGGCGGCAGCCAGGTGGTTGCGAGTGGCTTTCGCGAGATTCCCCCGTGCCTGGCGCAAATTCAGCTCCGCATCCTGCACCTCGAGGTTGGTTTTGACGCCATAGATGAACCCTTTCTCCGCCATCTCCAGCAGGCGTTTGGCCTGGCGGACGGTGTCACGGCCGGCGGTGAGAATTTCTCCGGATTCGGAGAGCACACTCAGCGCCTCGGAGACCTGGACGCGTATCTCATCGCGCAGCTTCGCATCGGCAATTTCCAGCCGGCGCAGCTCGCTGGCCGCCTGCACCACCCGTCCATCGGTCCGGAACCCGTCGAAGAAGGGAAAGGTCATGACGATTTCCCCCGTGGCGATGACACCCTCCTCTCGATTGTTCCCCATTTCGAGACTTCCCCAGCCGGTGGAACCCTGAAAATCGAGACGGGGTTTATTTCCCGCTCTGGCCACGGTAATGAGTTCCTGCTGAATGCCCATCCAGGCGGCGGATTCAACCAGTTCGGGCCGTTTTTCAAGCGCAAGGGCAACGAGCCGGTCATAATCGGGTATCGGTCGCGCTTCGGTTTCGAGCGTTCCGTCGATGGAGAGTTTTCGTCCCTCAAGCCCCAGCAGAAAGGCCAGGTGGTCGAGAGAAATCGTGACGAGATTTTCCGCGCTGATCACATCGGGCCTGGCGTTTTGGACCGCGACCTCGGCTGCCAGCACGTCATAATCCGTGGCGGTCCCCGCCTCGAATTTGCGTTTTGACTCCTCGGCATGCCGCTGTCTTTGGGCCAGCGTATCCCGCGCGATGTCGACCAGTTCTCTCGCCAAAAGCGCATTCTCAAAGGCCACGGTCACATCCCGGGCGACCGCCTGCCGGTAGCGCCGGATCTGGTCTTTTGCGCCTTGAATTCCGATTTTGGCCGCCCGGATGGCGGCGCCGACCTGGCCCCAGGTGAAAAGAACCTGGCGCAGTCCAACGGCGGCACTCCAGTTCTCGCGGTCGACGGGCACGGTCTTTGCCATGGCGCGCTGGGTTTCGTCACGGGAAAGACCGGCGTTCGATTGAACGGTCAGCTGTGGCAGCGCGGCGGCGCGCTCTTCGAGATAGATTCCCTGAACCCGGTTCTGATACTCGAGCGCCATTTGAATGTCCCGGTTCCGCTCTGCGGCGAGCGCAAGGGCGCGGGGCAGGGTGATCCCCTTTATTCCCTCCATCGCATCGCCTCGAAGCGGTGCGGAGATCATCCATAACAAGATCATGATCATTGCCACCAGCGTGGCGAGGTGTTTTTTATGTGGCCATTCGCCTCTTATCCTGTCCATCCCATTCATCGTGTTTTTCCCGCCCATCCTGTTATCATCTGGTTGAACCCGGTCCCGTCCGCTTCCCGCCCATCTCGATCCTTTTTCAGGCTGCATTTTCAGTCGGTTCTTCATCCCTTCCTTCCGCTTTCTCCGCGGTTGTCTCCCCATGACCCTTCGGCAGGGGCTTTTTCCGGCCGCGTCGCATCCATGCCGAAAAATCATCCAGCATCGTATAGACCACCGGCACCACCAGCAGGGTGAGAAGGGTCGAGGTTACGAGCCCTCCGATCACAGCTCTTGCCATCGGCGCCCGCATCTCGGCGCCGGCGCCGATGCCGAGGGCCAGCGGCGTCATGCCGAAGATCATGGCCAGGGTCGTCATGAGGATGGGCCGGAATCGCGTCCGGCCGGCGGTGATCAGGGCCTCGGTCCGTTCCATACCGTCTGCCCGAAGGATCTTCGTGTAGTCCACCAGCAGAATGGCGTTTTTGGTCACGAGGCCCATCAGCATGATGAGCCCGATGAGGCTCATGATGCTGATGGCGTCTCCTGTAAGGCGCAGCATCAAGGCCATCCCGACGATGGACAGTGGCAGCGAAAGCATGATGGACAGGGGTTCGATAAAGGATTCAAACTGCGCCGCGAGGATGAGATAGACAAAGATCACCGCTAACAGCAGCGCTTCGGCCATATAGCCGAAGGTTTCCACCATGTCCTCGGCCTCGCCGGAGAAGATGATGTGGTACCCCGGCGCCAGGTTCAGCGCATTGCCCCGTTTTTTAATTTCCTGGAGAGCGGAGCCCATATCGATCCCGTCGAGGTTCGCGGAAAGGGTGACCTGGCGCGTCAGATCCCGCCGATTGATTTCGGATGGTGTGGCGCTCTGCCGGGACCGGATGAGATCTCCGAGGGGAATCAGGCCGGCGGCGCCCTCCGGTTGGGGGACGTTGAGGTTCAGTTGTCCCACATGGGCGAGATCCCGGCGAAGATTTTCCGGCAGCCGCACGCGGACATCCAGTGCGTCTCCGTCCTCGTCCTCATAGGTGGAGACTGCTTGTCCGCCGACGAGGGCGCCGACGGTGCCGGCGATATGATCGGTCATGATACCTAAGCTTGCGGCCCGCTGACGGTCGACCTCAATCTGGAGCTCGGGAATATCGTGCTCCAGCGTCACCTCCAGATCCATAATTCCGGGAATGTCTCGCATGGCCGCTTTGAGTTGGGCGGCATAGGCCTTGAGTCTGGGAATCTCCTCCCCGCGGATATTCACCTCGAGCTGCTTTTGGCCATGGAGCCGGCCGACTTCGGCAATCGAGGGCTGAATGCCGGGAATATCCGCGAGACGCTTTCGCACCTCGTGCTGAATTTCTTTTTGGCTGCGGGACCGTTCGTTTTTCTCGGTCAGTTTGATATAGACCATGCCGTCTCGCACGGTACCGGTATCCCCGGCGCCGATGGTGCCATAAGTGTGGTGCGTCTCGGGCAGCGTTTTGACCATGGCGGTGATTTCATCCAGACGAGCGGCCGTTTCGGCGATCGAGGCATCCGGGGCCGTGGTGAAGTTGATTTGAAATTCGGCGCGGTCATAGTCCTGCATGAAAACGGACGGCAGGGAGGAAAATACCGCAATTCCGGCGATAAACGCGATCGCCGCGCAGACGATGACGGTGATCCGGTGGCCGAGTCCCCAGCCGATGAGATTCCGGTACCGCTCCGCCAGCTTCTCGAAAGCGGCATTGAAGCCGTCGAGCAGCCGGTAGAGCGGGTTTCGTCGTCCCGAGCGGCCGATATCCGGGTCGATCCACCGGGAGGAGAGCATCGGATCGAGTGTAAAGGAGACAAAGAGCGACACCAGCACGGCAAAGGTCACGGTGATGCCGAACTGGAAGAAAAAGCGCCCGACGATGCCTTTCATATAGGCGACCGGCACAAAGACCGCGACGATCGAGAAGGTGGTGGCGAGTACCGCGAGCCCGATCTCGCTCGTGCCGTCCCGGGCCGCGCTGAAATGATCCTTGCCACGCTCGAGATGGCGCACAATGTTTTCCCGGACCACGATGGCGTCATCGATCAGCAGCCCGATGGCCAGAGACAGTGCCATCAGGGTCATGACATTCAAGGTCATGGCGCCGAAGTTCATGGCAATAAAGGAGGCGATGACGGAGATGGGGAGCGTGAGCCCCGTGATGATCGTCGAGCGCCAGGAATTCAAAAATATAAAGACGATGAGAAGTGTCAGCACACCGCCTTCGATCATGGTCTTTTGCACATCTTCGACGGAATCCCGGATCATGATCGAGCCGTCACGCACCATCTCGATTGTGACCTCGGGCGGCAATTCCGCCTGAAGCTGAGCCAGCGCCTTTTTGACCGTATCGACCACCGCGACGGTGTTGGCCCCGGACTGCTTTAGGATATCGAGCCCGACCGCCGGAACGCCGTCGACAAAGGCAAGGGAGCGCTGCTCCTCAATGCCGTCCACCACTTCCGCCACCTCATCGAGCGTTACCGGCCGATTCCCGCTCCGGCCGATGACCATGCCGTGGAATTGCGTCACGGCGTCTGGTTTCCCCGAGATGCGCAAGGGATATTCACGGTTTCCGGACTTTAATCGTCCCAGAGGGGTTCTCACATTTTCGGAGCGAAGGCCCGCGATAACGGTGTCCACCCCTATCCCCAGCGCATCCAGGCGGGCCGGATCGATGCGAATCTCTACCTCGCGGGTGGAGAGGCCGACCATATCCACCTTTCCTACGCCGGAAATGCTCTCCAGGCGGCGCTTGACCTTTTTCTCGACCAGGGTGGAAAGTGTGCGCGGTGATAAGGTTTCGGAGCGCATGGAGAGAGAGACGATCGGCATGGCCTGAAAATCAAGTTTCTGGATAATCGGTTCTTCGATCTCCTTGGGTAGATCCCCCCGAATGGCGGCCACCTTGGCGCGCACCTCCTGGGCGGCATCGTTCAATCGCACTTCGAGATGAAATTCGACCACCACCGTGGAGACGCTCTCGCGGGAAACCGATACCACATGCTTCACACCCGAAATGGGATTGACCGCCTCCTCAATGCGTTTACTGACCTCGCGCTCCACGGATTCGGGGGAAGCCCCTTCGTACTGGGTGACGATGGAAACCACGGGCACCTCGACTTCGGGGTACATATCCACGGCCAACCGGCGGTAGGAAAAAAAACCCAGGGTCACGAGAGAGAGCATCATGACCGATGCGAAAATCGGACGTTTGATGGATAGGTTGGATAGCAGCATCAATGATCCTTCGAGTAGGGGCGAACCTATGTGTTCGCCCTTCGTGATTAGGGCGAACACATAGGTTCGCCCCTACAAAGGTGGGGTTATACCCACCGTCAGGTAATTCGGCATTTTTGTTTCCCGAATACGCTAATTCATGTTCCGTGCCTTAACGGTAGCGCCATCCGAGACGTTGAACCCCCCCGCGCTGACGACTCGTTCTCCGGCCTTGAGCCCTTTTATGATTTCAACCCGATCCTGTTTGACCGAGCCGGTCTCCACCGGTTTGCGAAGGACAACCCCGTTCTCCACAACATAGATTTCTGCGGTGTGAGCGTTCATGTCCCAGGTGATAAGCGCGCCGCGCGGGATTTGAAGGACATCGGGGCGTTCCCGGAGTACGATTTGCCCCGTGATGAACATGCCATCTCGTAGCGTCACGGGGTCGTTCGGCACTTCGGCCACCACCTTGAGGGACCGGTCTACTTCGTTCAGCGAAGGGTTGATATAGGCCACCCTGCCTTCAAAGGTGCGGTTCGGAAAACTTGCGGTCGAAAAGGAAACGGGCATGCCGATGCGCAGTTCTCCGGCAAACCGCGCCGGTACCGTTATTTTGAGATCGAGCTGGCGGTTATCCACGATTTTAAAGAGGATCCGGTTACTTCCGGCTTCCCCGACCAGATCTCCGACATTGACGCCGCGCTCGGCAATGACGCCGCCGAGCGGTGCGCGGATCAACGTCTTGGAGAGGCGGGTGCGGGCCAGGTCCAGTTCAAACTCGGCACTTTTGCGTTGTGCCTCCGCGGCATCGCGTTTGGCCCGGGCCACTTCGCGCTCAGTGGCGGCTTCATCCAGGCTCTGCCGGGTGGCAAGGCCGGCGGTTTTGAGGTTTTCGAGCCGGGCGAACTCTCGTTCCGCGCGCGCCAGTGCGGCCTTGGCCTGAAGCTGATCGGCCCGGGCCATTTCCACCGCGGCCCCGACCCGTTTCGAGATCGCCTCCGGTTCACGGGTGTCCAGGAGGGCAAGCGGATCTCCCGATTTGACGTCCACCCATTCGGTGAAATAAATTTCACGGATGATCCCGGCATACTCGCTTTTGACATCGGCGCGTCGCTTGGCCGTCAATGTTCCCACCACATCGATCGTCTCGGTCAGAACCGATGGGGAGGCGGTGATGGTTTCAACGGCCACCCCACCTTCCACATCTCCGGTTGCCGCCGCCCCTGAATGCAGGGACAAGAGAGTTAGAAGCGTCGTTCCGATCGTTATTCGTTTCAAAATTCGGCGCATGGATTTTCATCTCCCATGGAATCAGACCACCTTCGTTTGCAGGAAACGGGCACTCAGGGTTTTCAGAATAGGGCCATGGGCCATGGTATCAAGTTTTGGGTTGATGCCTTTTCGCATGGCCAGTCCCTTGACAAGAGCCACCATTATTTCGGCGCTCATGTCGGGGTCCAGATTTTCGTCCATGGCGCCTTTCGACTGGGCCTGGCGGATCATATCCGCGAGAGCCGAGAGAATTGCGGCATCTCTTCGTTCAACAATCCCGGTCATCCGCGGATTCCGAAGGGCTTCGGCGTTGGCCTCGATATGCAGGCAACACAATGCCGGATCCCTGATTTTCTCCAGGACGGCATCGATCAGGTCGTTAAAAGCCCGGGCGATGTCCGTACGGTCTCGACCGGCGTCGAAAAGAGACAGGAAATCAGCGCAGGATTCTTCCACCAGAACGGCGATGATCTCTTCCTTTCCGCGATAGTAACGATAGATCGATCCGGGCGAGAGGTTCGCCTCGCGGCAAATTTCCTGCATGGTGCTCTGATGGAAACCGCGGCGTACGAAGCAGGCCGCCGCGGCATTGAGGATCTGGCGCTGCCGGCTTTCTGAAGTGGTGGTCATGATGCCTCCCCGGGGTCCATAGTTCCAGGCTTCCGGCAATGAAACCCATTTGGAAGCCAAAGCGAACGAGCATTCATTCGCATGAAGGATTCCATATCTTTCCCGCCGAAAGGTGTCAAGCAAAAATACTTTTTGACAGGCCGGCAGGA
This sequence comes from Pseudomonadota bacterium, assembly GCA_043797445.1. Lineage (GTDB taxonomy): Bacteria > Desulfobacterota > Desulfobacteria > Desulfobacterales > JAFDDL01 > JAZDPP01. Next base: position 35,746 of record JAZDPP010000177.1, on the reverse strand, counting down.
CTTGTTTAGACTTATGTCAGACTAGTTTGCAATGGATGGAAAGGGGGGGGGAGATCATGGAAACAATTGGCGCATATGAAGCCAAAACGCATCTGCCAAAGCTTCTTGAACGTGTCATTAAGGGGGAACATATCACCATCACCAAACATGGTGTGCCCGTGGCTGTCCTGGTTCCCCCCCCGCAGTTAAGAAAGACGGAAACGAAAAAGGTTATTGATGAATTGAGAATATTCCGTAAAAAACATACACTTGGAGGACTTCCTATTCAGGATATGATCGCGGAAGGAAGGAAATAAGGATGGTGGATGAATTTATTATTGATACTTCCATTGTAATGACATGGTGTTTCGAGGATGAATCAAATCCATATTCAGACACGATTCTCGACAGCCTTGAGACATGCGCCGCAGTGGTTCCAGCAATCTGGCCTTTAGAAATTTGCAATGTATTATTAGTGGCTGAACGGAAAAAAAGAATCAGCGAGGCGGATAGCATCCGTTTTTTAACATTGCTCGCCAATCTTCCCATTATCGTTGAACAGGAATCCCCTGAAAGGATGGTGAAGGAAATTTTTTCCCTGGCTCGCGCGCACAACCTGTCCAGTTACGATGCTTCCTATCTGGATCTCGCAATGAGAAAGGGATTGCCTATCGCAACGCTTGATAAAAAATTGATGGATGCCGCCCAACAGGGGAATGTTCCTATTTTTAAAAAAAATTGACAATCCGCACCTGTCCTCCTACACTTGCAGGGGAATAACGGGCCGCTGTGCGGAAATCGGCGGGTGAAAACCGGAAGGTAGTCTTTGGATTGTGCCGTTATGAACAGCAGCTGTTTTATGGATGTAGATATGCCGATGGGTGTGGATTTGTTGCGGGCGGGTGACTTCGAAAAACAGGATGCATTGAAAGCGATATGCAGCCAGTGATTCACAACATGCATTTATCTCCCTGGGAGCCGGGAGTTTTCAGTTTGGTCACCTATACTGTGATGGTGATGGCTCTGATTGCGATATTGCTTTTTATCGCTTCCTGGCTTGGAGAAAAGAAGAAAGATCCCGCCAAACTGATCCCCTATGAAAGCGGCATTATTCCCACCGGTTCCGCCCGTCTGCGTTACCCGGTTCCCTTTTATCTGGTAGCCATCTTTTTTCTCCTTTTCGATGTGGAAGGCGCGTTTATCTTTTCCTGGGCCATCTGCTGGGAGGCGCTCGGGTGGGGGGGGTGGTTTCAGATGACCTTTTTCATCGCGGTCCTGATTGCCGGGCTGGCGTATGTCTGGAAAAAAGGAGGGCTTGATTGGGGAGCGGGATACCGGAAAAACTGAACACCCTCTTTTTGGATCGCGCGGACACGCTGATCAACTGGGCTCGAAAGAACAGTCTGTGGCCCATGTTCTTCGGACTTTCCTGCTGCTTTGTGGAGGAGGCGACAGCGCTCACGGCGCGCTACGATCTGGCGCGTTTCGGGGCGGAGGTGCTCCGTCCATCTCCCCGGCAGGCGGATCTTCTCATCATTTCCGGTACCGTGTTTAAAAAAATAGCCCCTGTGGTGCTGCGGCTCTATGAGCAGATGGCGGAACCCAAATGGGTGATCTCCATGGGCTCCTGCTCCAATTGCGGCGGCATGTACGATGCCTACAGTGTCGTGCAGGGAATCGATCAGATTTTACCGGTCGATGTTTATATTCCGGGGTGTCCGCCCCGGCCGGAAGCCGTATTGCACGGACTGATGGCATTGCAGGAAAAAATCGCTTCGAAAGAAAAACCCGCTCGCCCGGTGTTTCATCTTCCGGGCGGTACTCAGGGCACTCAGCGTCCGATCCTTGTGGATAAACAGACCAAATCCAGTGACCCCCGCGGTCCCGGAATGGAAGGAACGCTGATCCGCGGGACCTCTGCTCTCCCGCCGGTGTTTGACGGGAGCCGCTCCGATTTGATGTGGAGCCCGCCGGCCCATCGCAGGACCCTCACGCAGGTGGATACATCGCTTGGCCGTAGCCTGACGGAGCGCTTTGGCGATGCGCTACGGCTCGTGGCCGATGCTTCCGACATGCTCACCCTCGAAGTGGCGCCAGAGCACCTGCTGGAGGTGCTGCGATATCTTAAAACAGGCGCCACGCCCCGGTTTGAGCGTCTGGAAGACGTTACCGCCATTGATGAATCCGCGCGACGTCAGCGGGAAAAATATGGCGATTGGACCCTCGTTTACCAGGTGCTCTCTTTCGACCCACCCTGCCGGTTGCGGTTAAAAGTGCTTCTGTTCGGAGAAAGCCCCCGGATGCCCAGTGTCACGGGAATCTGGCCCTCCGCCAACTGGTATGAGCGGGAAGTTTATGACATGTTCGGAATTCGTTTCGATGGACACCCGAATCTGACACGTCTTCTGATGCCTTCTTACTGGGAGGGTCATCCCTTACGCAAAGATCACCCCGGTCGCGCGACCGAATTGACCCCCTATACCCAGGCTCATGCCCGGCGGTTACAGCCCCTCGATGGCGGCGTATTCATTAAAACCCCGGCCGGGGAATACCCGCTGATCCTGAATATCGGTCCCCATCATGTCAGTACGCACGGGTTAATGCGCTATATTGCGGCCTTAGACGGTGAAGAGATCACGGAACTTCAGATGGAAATCGGCTATCATCACCGGGCGGTGGAAAAGATCGCGGAGCGCCAGACCTGGCACCAGTTTATTCCGTACACGGATCGGGTCGATTACCTCGCCGGCGCCGCCAACAATCTTCCCTATGTGCTCTCGGTTGAAAAACTGGCGGGCATTTCGGTGCCGGAACGGGCCCAGGTTATTCGGGTGATGCTGAGTGAGCTGTTCCGGTTGAGTAATCATCTCGTCTGGTTTGCAACCTACGCCCATGATGTGGGGGCCATGACGCCCAATTTCTATACCTTTCGGGAACGGGAGATGATTCTCGATATCGTGGAGATGATCACCGGCGGCCGATTGCACCCGTCCTGGTTCCGGATAGGAGGCGTGGCCGCCGATCTGCCGGAGGGCTGGAAAGAGGCGGTGGATGCCTTTGTCCGGATATTTCCGCGGCGACTCGATGAATATGAACGTCTTATCCGGCATAATCCGATTTTTAAAGCCCGGACCAAGGGAGTCGGTCGGATTTCCTTAGCGCAGGCCATGGACTGGGGCGTAAGCGGTCCCAATTTGCGGGCCTGCGGGCTTGCCTGGGACTTGCGGAAAAAATTCCCCTATTCGGGGTATGAAAATTTTGACTTCGAGGTTCCCACGGCCATTGAGGGAGATTGCTATGCCCGCTATCTCGTGCGGGTGGAGGAAATGCGACAGAGTTTGCGGATCATTTCGCAGGCAGCCGCGGCAATGCCCGCGGGGCGGACCGTAACCGATGATTACCGGTTCGTGATTCCCGATCGCAAAGATATGCTGACGGATATCGAAAGCCTGATCCATCATTTCGTGAATGTGACCCAGGGGCCCAAAATTCCCAAGGGGGAGGCCTATATGTCCTGCGAGATACCCCGGGGGGAGCAGGGGTATTATGTGGTCAGTGACGGGCTGGGCTACCCCTATCGCTTGCGGATTCGCTCCCCTGGATTTGCCAATGTGCAGGTGATGCCGATGCTGGCAGTGGGGGAGACCCTCGCCGATTTGATTACCATCATCGGGTCGGTGGATTATATTTTACCGGATATTGACAGATAGGAGTTAAGGATGGAAATCACATGCTCCCGCTGAAGATAAGGCAGACGCTTTCGGAACGGATTGCGGCGGTGGAACATCCCCCGGAGCTCGTCGTAGAGGTGATGTATGCCCTGCAGGCACACTATGGCTGGCTGACGGATGAGGCGGTGGAGGAGGCCGCCGGGCTTCTTTCGATGAGCCCCCTTGAGGTGGAAGAGCTGGCTACTTTTTATACCTTTACCTTTCGGGAACCGGTCGGTAAATACGTTATCCATCTGTGTGACAGCATGATCTGCTGGATGGGCGGGTATGAGTCTTTAAGAGAGCATCTGAGCCGAAAGCTGGGGATCGAAATGGGGGAAACAACGCCCGATGGCCTTTTTACCCTGTTACCGGTATGTTGCATCGGATATTGCGACCGGTCTCCGGCGATGCTCATAAACCGGAAGGTTTATGGACCGCTGACACCGGAAAAAATCGACGACATTCTCGAAAAGCTGAGAGCGCAATCCGGCTCGGGCAGTTGAATTATGATTCCAACATATCCGCAAATTCTGTTTCAGAATCGAAAGCCGGATCGTATTGCGACACTCGCCGAGTACCGGCGGAGCGGCGGATACGGGGCGCTCGAGGAGGCGCTGAAAACCCGGTCTTCAAAAGAGATTCAGCAGGTGCTTTTGAATGCGGCGCTCCTGGGGCGGGGCGGCGCGGCCTTTCCGACGGGAAGCAAGCTGATGAGCGTCGCCGAAGATGCGCCCTACCCCCGGTATATCATTTGCAATGCGGACGAGATGGAGCCCGGAACCTTTAAAGACCGGGTGATGATTCACGCGGACCCCCACATGCTGATCGAGGGAATGATCCTTGCCGGGTACGCGGCCGGCGCGGAGCGGGGGATCATCTTTATCCGGCCGGAATATGAAAGCGCGGCCGGAATTCTTGAAAGGGAAATTGAAATTGCAACGCATGCCGGATTGTTGGGAAAAAGTATCCTCGGCAGCGATTATTCCCTGGATATCGAGGTTCACCGGAGTGCGGGACGGTATATCTGCGGTGAGGTCACCGCCCAGATGAACGCCCTGATGGGAAAGCGTCCCAATCCGAAGCAGGTGCCGCCGTATGCCACTGAAAAGGGCCTTTGGGGTCAGCCCACCGTTATTCAGAATGTCGAGACGCTCGTCTGCATTCCCCACATCATCCGAAACGGGCCGGAGTGGTTCAAACGTCTCGCCTTGACCGGGAGCGGCGCGGGAACCAAACTGTTTTGTGTGAGCGGCCGGGTCAATCGGCCGGGATGTTACGAGCTTCCGCTGGGGGTTCGGCTGAGCGAGATCATTGAAGTCCATGCCGGGGGAATGCTAACCGGCTCCGAATTCAAGGCCTGTCTTCCGGGAGGAGCTTCCACGGGATTTTTAACGCCGGAGCATTATCATATCGAGATGGATTTCGAGGCATTAAAACGGGTTGGAAACCGGCTCGGCACCGGCGCCATCATGGTCATGGATCAAAAGACCTGCATGGTGGCCGTGACCTTGAATCTGATCGAATTTTTTGCCAGGGAATCCTGCGGGTGGTGTACGCCCTGCCGGGAAGGACTGCCCTATATCCGGGAGCTCCTGACTCGCATTGAGCGGGGCGAGGGGAGGGAGGAATACATTCCCATGCTCTCCCGCATGAGCGCTCATCTTTATCGCGCCTTTTGCGCGTTTGCCCCCGGCGCGGCGGCGCCTCTGGAGAGCCTGTTGCGGTTTTTCGGGGATGAGGTTCGGGAGCATATTGTTCAGCGTCGATGCCCGGTAGGGGTGAGAGGTGAGAGGTGAGAGGTGAGAGGTGAGGGCGGCAGACCGACTCGGTTTTCAAAACCGAGTCGGTCTTTCGGAATGGAAACAAGAGTCGGTTCTTCGACATGGAAACAAACGGTATTTTGAAAATATCGGCCTTGATCATCGTACCGGCCACGCCAGGATATTTTTTCCAGACCGGTAGGAACTCGCTATCGCTCAAACAGCCTGCCGCTCTTCCAAAAACACCCTGGCGCGGCCTCCCTGCCGTGGGAAATTGGCCAAAACGATGATCAAGGCCAAAATATCAAACTACATTGGAAAGAGAACGAGCAGCGGCAATGCCAACCATTGTTATCGACAGTCAAAAAATAGAGGTCGTTTCCGGAACCAGGGTGATCGAAGCCGCGGAAACGCTCGGTATCATGATCCCCCGGTTTTGCTATCATCCGGCGTTGGGGTCCGTGGGCGCCTGCAGGGTGTGTGCGGTTTCATTTCTGGAGGGACCGGTTAAGGGCGTTCAGATGAGCTGCATGGTCGAGGCGAAAGATGGCATGGTGGTATCCACCACGACGGACGAGGCCCTGGAGTTTCGAAAATACGTGATCGAATGCCTCATGATGAATCATCCTCATGATTGCCCCGTTTGTGACGAAGGCGGGCATTGCCTGCTTCAGGACTTCACCGTATCGGGCGGCCACGGCATTCGGCGTTATCCGGGTCTCAAGCGGACCTATCCGGATCAGAACCTCGGGCCGCTCATTGCGCAGGAGATGAACCGCTGCATTCACTGTTACCGGTGCGTCCGGTATTACCGGGAGTTGACCGGGTACTCGGATTTCGGTGTTCTGCGGATCGGCAATCGCATCAGCTATGGCCGTTTCCGGGACGGGGCACTGGAGAGCCCTTTTGCCGGTAATCTGGTGGACATTTGTCCCACGGGGGTTTTTACCGATAAGCCATCCCGATTCAAGGGCCGGCGCTGGGATTATGAACGAGGCCCCTCCCTCTGCATTCACTGTTCCCTTGGGTGTCATACCACCGTCAACTCCCGGTATCGGGAAATCGTACGTCTGGAGGCACGATTCAGCAAACAGGTTAACGGTCACTTCATCTGTGATCGGGGCCGATACGGGTTCTATTATGCCAATATTGAATCCAGACCCAGACAGGCAACCGTTGACGGAAAACCCGTTTATTGGAATGAGGCCTGTCGAAAGGTTTTTGAGAGACTCAAGGCAATCGAAAAGCACTCGGGGGCCGACACCGTCGCCTGCCTGGGGTCTCTGCGCAGCAGCATGGAAACGCATGCCATGCTTCTTCGAATCTGCGGGATGAAAAAATGGAAAGACCTGACCTGCTTTATCGATCCGGCCCTGGAATTTAAAGTCCGTACCGCCATTTCCCGGCTGACGCCCGATGTGGCGATTTCCCTCGGGGAGGTGGCGGATGCCGACTTTATCTTTGTGATCGGAGCGGATCCCATCAATGAGGCGCCCATGCTGGCCTTTGAAATGCGGCAAGCGCAAAGACGGGGCGCGAAGATCGTTGTCATGGACCCCCGGCCAGTGGTGTTGCCGTTTGAATACCATCATCTGCCGGTTGCTCCGGATCAGCTCAATCCCCTTCTCGGGGCATTGCTCAAGGCGGTGGTATCCCGTGATACGGCGCGGCTTTTGGGAGCGGCCGCCCTGGCATGTTACGATGCCGCCGGCGCCCCCGAGGGGATGGCCTCTTCGCTTCGGGAAGAAATTCTTTTCGCGGTGCAAAAGCTTCAAAACAGCAAACGCCCGGTTTTCGTCTGCGGCACGCGGATTGTCACCCGGTCCACACCGGGGCTTGCAGCCGATTTTGCCTTGTTTCTAAAGGCCATGAATAAGGACGCCGGGCTGTTTTATCTCATGCCCGGCGCCAACGCCTTTGGCGCCGGATTGCTTCCCGGTGAAGGGGGTGCTTTCGAAAAAATCATTTCCGATATCGAAGCCGGTCGAATACGTGCCCTCATCGTGGTTGAAAATGATCCGTTTCTGCATTTCCGGGACCTTGAACGGTTGTCCGAGGCTCTGAATCGACTCGATCTTCTGGTGGTGCTGGATTATATCCATTCCGAGGTGACAAAAAGGGCCCATATCATTATCCCCACCGAAACGATTTTTGAGGCGGGGGGTGTTTTCATTAACCAGGAAGGCCGCGCACAGATGACGTCCTCTGTTTACAGGGGGGGGGTGCCCATTCTGCAAAGCGGGGCCGGAAGTCACCCACCCCGGGACTTCGCGGCTGGAACCGCGGGAGGGGACTCGCTGCCGGCCTGGCTGGCGCTAGCCCTTCTGGCGGATAGAACGCGGGATCCGGAGCGTGTCTCCGTGCGGGAGGAACTGTGGGGCTGGCTGACGAAAGCATTTCCGGCGTTTAAGGACTTGCCTTCGATTTCCGCGTTTCCGGTTGAGGGGGTTCATATTCTGCCCAACTGCGCGACAGGAACGCCCTTTGCATCGCAATGGCCGGGGGAAATGGTAATGCCACGGGATGAGGTCGAGGACTTGATCCTGCTGCCGGTGGCCTCGACCTTCGGCACGGTGGATTTGTCGGCATTTTCGCCCCATTTGAGAGCGCTCGGAGATGATCCCTGCCTTTTCATTCATCCGAGGGACGCGGAGAGGCAGCAGCTTTCCGACGGGGATCGCGTCGCCCTTGAGCTGGAAAGCGGTACCGTGGAGGTAACGCTTCAGGTGCGCCGCAATATGGCTCCCGGTATCCTGTTTCTTCCCCGGCATCGGGAACTGGCCAATAGTCCCGTGCGGAAATTGACGTTGAAGAGCGGACAGATCATCAAGGTGAGCGAGTCGGATTGAAGCCAACTACTTATTAACGGGGGGGATGTACCATGTGGAGCTGGATCGCCGGATTTTTTTTCTTGCTTATCAGGCTCGGTATCGTGCTGGCGGCGCTGCTGCTGGTGGCATCCTATCTCGTGTGGGTCGAGCGAAAACTGCTGGCAAGACTTCAGGTGCGCTTCGGGCCCAACCGGGTGGGCTGGTTCGGGTTACTGCAACCCATCGCGGATTCCATCAAGATGATTACCAAGGAAGATATCGTTCCCGAGGCGGCGGATCGGACTCTCTTTCTGCTGGCGCCGGCGGTGGTGGCGTTCACGGCCCTGTTGATGTTTGCCGTTGTTCCGCTCGGACCCGATGCAAGCCTCGGGGTTCGAAAAATACCGCTGGTCATTACCGATATCAATGTCGGGTTGCTGTACGTCTTTGCCCTTTCTTCTCTTGGCGTTTACGGGGTTGCCATCGGCGGGTGGGCTTCCAATTCCAAGTTTGCCCTTTTGGGGGGAATTCGGGGCGCCGCCCAGATGATCAGTTATGAGCTCTCCCTGGGGCTTTCTCTCGTGCCCGTGGTGATGCTGGCGCGGTCCTTCAGTCTCGTTGATATCGTAACTGCTCAAGAACACTACCCTTTCATTCTTGTTGCGCCGGTCTCTTTCGTCATTTTTTTCATCAGCGCCATGGCGGAGAGCAAACGAATCCCCTTTGATCTGCCGGAGGCGGAAAACGAACTGGGAGCAGGGTTTCATACCGAATACAGCGGGATGAGATTCGGGCTTTTCTTTCTCGGAGAATACGTTCATATTCAGGTGCTGGGGGCGCTCATTGCCGTCTTTTTTCTGGGCGGATGGCGGGGGCCGTTTTTCCCGCCCCTGGTATGGTTGTTCATAAAAATAATGGCGGTGGCCTTTGTCATGATCTGGATGCGGGGAACCCTGCCGCGCCTGCGCTATGATCAGCTGATGGCGCTCGGATGGAAGGTGCTGACGCCGGTGGCCCTGGTGAATATTGTGGTGACGGGGGCGGTGATGATACATTTAGAATTATGAATTATGAATTATGAATTAGAATTAAGAGCGGTTAATTATGAGCACGGCATTTGAGGCACTAAAAGCCCTGGCGGGGGGATTTGCGACCACCTTTGTGCATCTGTTTCGAAAACCCATCACCGAGTCGTATCCGGAGTACAAGCGGCCACTCCCGGCCCGTACGCGGGCAAGGATTATTTTGACCCGGGATCCGGACGGTAAGGAGCGCTGTGTTGCCTGCTACCTCTGCTCAGCGGTTTGTCCGGTGAGCTGCATTTCCATGCAGTCGGCGGAACAGGCCGATGGAAGGCGTTATGCCGCCTGGTTTCGCATCAATTTTGCGAGGTGTATCTACTGCGGGCTATGTGAGGAGGCGTGTCCCACGTCCGCGATTCAGCTGACCCCCTTTTTTGAAACCTGCGAGCGGGATATACTGAGTCTCGTGGCGGAAAAGGAAAATCTGCTGGTGGATCACTGCGGAAAGGATCAGACGTATAATTTTTACCGGTATGCCGGTATCGTGACGCGGGACGGTGAAAAAGGGAGCCATGAAAAGGAAGAAAAACCGGTGAATGTCAGGAGTAATCTGCCGTGACGGCGGGAGCTCCATTTTGCTTAGTACATGATTTTACAATTTCGATAACGTATTGACCGCATCATCTTCGTGTGCTTTGTGCCCTTCGTGGTTATGAAAACCTTGTGAATTCAACCACGAAGTTACACGGAGGGCACGAAGATGAAGAGGGAAAAAATCGTCACCGTATTTAGGAAACCATGCACTTAGTAACGTTGTCTCTTAACTTTTGACTGGGGGGTATGACCATATACACCATCATTTTTTATCTTCTCGGCGCCGGGATTATCCTCGCCACCCTCCTCGCGGTGACCCGCCGGGACATGGTCCATGCGGTGATCTATCTGGTGATGTCCTTTTTCGGCAGCGCCATGCTGTTTTATCTCCTGGGGGCGCCGTTCCTGGGAGCGCTTGAGATCATTGTCTACGCCGGCGCCATCATGATCCTTTTCCTCTTCATTGTGATGATGCTGAAGGTCGAAAAGACCGGTACGGCTCTTTTCCCGAGGTCTCAGTGGGTTTGTGCCACCGTGTTGAGCATTGCTTTTTTACTGCTGGCGGGGCTATTGGTCGGAACAGATCCGGGCAGCCGCGTTCCGCTTGAGACCGCGTGGGCCGAGCCAAAGGTCTTTGGAACCTATCTTTTTACCGGTCACTGGCTTACCATCGAAATCACCTCCCTGCTGTTGTTCATTGCCCTCGTGGGAGCACTTCTGTTGGGCAGGCCGCGGGACGGGAAACAACCATTGGAAAAAATCGGGAAGAAATCATGATCGTTCCTTTCAGTCATGTCCTTTTGCTGGCGGCTTTTGTATTTCTCATCGGCATCTTCACGCTGGTGGCCCGGCGGAACCTGATCATGATGCTGCTGGGCGTTGAGATCATGTTAAATGGCGCCGCCATTGCTTTTGTGGGAGCGGCATTGCACTGGAAACAGCTGGAAGGTCAGGCGGTGGTGCTCTTTATTCTGGCGCTGGCCGCCACCGAAGTCTCCGTGGGATTGGCCTTGATGGTTTGGGTATACAGACGGACCGGGTCGGTCGATCCGGGAAGTCTCAATCGTTTGAAATAGTGCCTGCACGTCGGTGGCGTTCCCATACCGGTTGCCCCCGATTTGCAGAGAGGAAACCGATGACCGATTTTTTATTGTCGTCTTTCAACCTGCCGGCAGCTCTTCTGGCGGGCTTTCCGCCGTTTATTTCTTTTGGGGTGATTCTGCTCTTCCTTCGGGCGCGGCCAAAAGCTTCAGCTATCGTGTCGCTTGTGGCCATTGCCGTTTCATTTCTGAGCGCCACGTTTCTTCTCTTTTCGAATTGGCATATGGCGGCGCCGCTTCAATACACGGGCCGCTGGCTCGCCTCGGATGCGTTTTTTCTTCCCTTTGGATTTCTCCTCGATCCCGTCAGCTTGCTGATGCTCGTCGTGGTAACAACCATTTGCCTTCTGGTTCAGATCTATTCTATCGGCTATATGGAAGGGGATTCCGGGTTTTCGCGTTATTACGCCTTCATGTCCCTTTTTGCCTGGGCCATGATCTGCCTCACCCTTTCTCCCACCCTGTTGCAACTCTATATTTTCTGGGAGCTGGTGGGGCTTTCCTCCTACCTTCTCATCGGTTTTTGGTATGAAAAGTTCAGTGCCACCCAGGCCGGAAAAAAAGCGTTTGTGATGACCCGGGCGGGAGATGTGGCCTTTTTCCTGGGGCTCCTGCTCGTCCTTTATGCCGCGGGAAACCTGAATATACTGGAACTGAACGATCCGATAACGGCCGCCCGGATGAGCCCTGGACTCCTGACGCTTTGCGCGATTCTTATATTCGGCGGCATTATCGGAAAAAGTGCCCAGTTTCCGCTCATGACCTGGTTGCCGGATGCCATGGAGGGGCCGACTCCGGTCAGTGCCCTGCTGCATTCGGCTACCATGGTGGCGGCCGGCGTGTTTTTGTTTGGCCGCCTTTTCCCCTTTCTCGGTCAATCCGCCATGGCCATGAGCGTTTTTATGACCATCGGTACCATCAGCATGCTCCTGGCCGCTACCATGGCGATGACAACCCGGGATATCAAACAGGTTTGGGCATACTCTACCATCAGCCAGCTGGGGCTCATGATCATGGGACTTGCCGCCGGCAGCCAGTTTTCGGGCATCTTTCATCTCACTACCCATGCCGGCTTTAAAGCGCTCCTTTTTCTGTGCTCGGGCGTTTTCATTCATACCTTTAACACCAACGACGCCGTAACGCTTGGCCGAAGGGGAAGCCGGCGGCTCAGAATTCCGACTATCTGTCTTATTATCGGCGCATCGGCCCTGGCGGGCCTGCCGCCTTTTTCCGGATTTTTCAGCAAAGAGACGATCGTTTTGGCACTGGCGCATCTGGAAAATCCCATTTGGCTGGCGGCGGCGGTTCTGGGCATTTTTCTCACGGCCTATTACACGTTTCGCCTCATTTTCATGCTGGTAGCGCCAGATCGATTGGAAGCGGGTTCCGATCATGCCGAGGGGCATTCCGGCGCCGCTTATGGTTTTATGGCAGGGCCTCTGGTTGTTCTGGCGGGCATTAGCCTGTTGCTGGGGTTTTGTCAGGGGGGGCTTGAAACATTTTTGCCGGGAAAGGTGATGGCCCCCGGAGCGGACCGGCATATTTCCTGGCTTCCCTATCTATGCGTGGGATTGTCCGGGGTGGGGGTGGGAATCGCCTGGCTCGAATTCGGGCATCGGCGGGCTTCCCGGAAAGGATTTGTGGAACGGGTCCCATCGCTATCGGCTTTTTTCGCTGAAAGGTGGTATCTGGACCGGTTATACCGGTGGCTGGTGGATCAGGCCCTCGATCGGGGAATTTCCCGCCTGTGCGCTGAAAATGACCATCGGGTCATCGACGGGGGGATTGACGGCATGGGAAGGGGCATAACGGCGGCCGGCCGGCTGGTTTCTCTGTTGCACACCGGAATGATTCAGTACCGGCTGTTGGCGATGTTTGCGGTGATGGTGCTTCTGGCACTCTATTTTTTCTTATAAAAAGGGTCTTTCATGGTGGCTGACGGGTTTCCCTATCTTTCTATCATGTTGTTAAGCTGTGTCGCCGGGCTGGTCCTGATTATGTTGACGCCGGAGGAACAGATCCGGCGCATCAAATGGATCGCCGCTTTTTTTTCCGGCGCCACGCTGGTGCTCGCGGGATATCTTTTTTTTGCCTACGACACCCATTCGGGCGGTTTGCAGTTCGTGGAGAAGATACCCTGGGTTGAGTCGCTGGGGATCACCTATTTTAATGCGGTGGATGGCTTCAGTCTTCCCAACCTGCTTTTGACGGGAATCGTTTTTTTTACCGGTGTTCTCACCATGTGGGAGCTAAAGATCCGGGTAAAGGAGTTTTTCGCGCTCTATTTCGCACTCGTGACCGGTGTCTTCGGACTTTTCATGAGCATGGATCTTTTCTTCATCTTCATCTGGTACGATGTGTCTCTTTTTCCGATGTATTTGCTCATCATCGTCTGGGGCGGCACCCGGAAAGAATATGCCGCCACCAAATTGATGCTCTATCTCCTGGCCGGAAGCGCGCTCATTTTACCGGCCATATTATATCTCTATGTCGCCTCGGGCCTGAACACCTTTGCCGTAACGGCTCTCATGCGGCCGGGAACTTTTACTCCGGAGCAGCAGCGATTTGCCTTTATCCCGCTCTATATCGGATTCGGCATTCTGGCCGGCGTGTGGCCCTTTCACACATGGTCGCCCGTGGGGCACGTGGCCGCTCCCCACGCGGTGAGCATGGTGCATGCAGGAGTTCTCATGAAAATCGGCGCCTTCGGGGTGCTTCGGGTCGCCATTTTTCTCTGTCCGGAAGGATGGCGGTACTGGTCTTCCCTCATGGCGTTTCTGGCGGCCGTTGGCATCGTGTACGGCGCTCTGGCCGGTCTGCGGCAGACCGATCTGAAATATGTGATCGGCTATTCGAGCGTTTCCCACATGGGCATTGTGGGGCTGGGCCTTTCGACGATGACGGTGGACGGGCTCAATGGCGCCGTGTTTCAGATGTTTGCCCATGGCGTCATGACGGCGCTTTTTTTCTCCTCGGTCGGTTATATCTATGACCGGACCCACACGAAAGAGATCGGGGAGCTGGGCGGACTGAGCCGGATCATGCCCGTGGCCTCCGGTTATTTTATCGTGGCCTCGATGGCGAGTATGGGAGTGCCGTGCCTTGCCAGTTTCTGGGGGGAGCTGCTGGTGTTTCTCTCCGCCTTCCGGGTTTACCCGGTACGGGGGGCTTTTGCGATTCTGGCCCTGGCGCTCAGCGCGCTTTTCATGCTTCGGGTGGTGCAGCGGACCTTTTATGGCCCGAAAAATGAGAGTTACGCTCATCTTCCGGATGTTTCCTTTTCCCAGGGAATTCCCAGAATGCTTCTGGTGACGGTGCTGATTCTGTTCGGCCTCTTTCCCTTTTTACTGCTCGACGTCATCGAGACGGCCTCCGTTCCCTTTATTCAGGGGTTACCATGATGAACCTGCTTGTATTCGGCCCCGAGCTTTTCATGTTTTTCTCCGCCGCGATCTTTCTTGTTTTCAGCATGGGATCGGCGTCACGGCCCGTTCGGGATTACCGGATGGCGGTACTTCTTTCCGGCGTTGGTCTCGGGGTGTGCCTGGTGTCCCTGACCGCGCAGGGGGATCTTTTTGCGGCCGCTTACCGGGTCGATTTTTTTTCCCAGGTCTTTAAAATACTTCTGGCAGCCGGGCTTTTTCTGGTCATGTACCTGTGCGGGGAGCTCAAAGGGATCGCTTCCCGCCATCACCCCGAGTTTTATCTGCTGCTTTTTACCTCGACGCTGGCCCTGATGCTGTTGGTGAGCGGCGTGCATCTGCTGAGTATGTATATTGCGCTGGAGCTTTCCAGCTATTGCCTCTATATCCTTGTGGCCTTAAACCGGGATCCGGACATGGGGATCGAGGCGGGCGTAAAGTATTTTTTAACGGGAATTTCGGCCTCGGCCCTGATGATATTCGGTCTCGCCCTTCTCTACAGCGCTTCAGGCACCCTGTACGTGAAGGATCTGTTTCAGGTATTTCCCGGTCTCATGGACCGGCCGATGGCGGTGATCGGGCTTTTATTCACCCTGAGCGGGTTTCTTTTCAAACTGGCGGTGTTTCCGTTTCATTTCTGGGCGCCGGATGTTTACCAGGGGGCGGCAAACCAGGTGGCGGCCTATATCGCAACCGTCTCGAAGGTTGCCGCCGCCGCGGTTCTCATTCGAACGGTTGCCGTCAGCGGGGCGGCAAACAGCTCCCTCACGCCGGTCCTGACGATGATGGCCGTTGCAACGATGACCATCGCGAACCTGGCCGCTCTGGGCCAAAAGGATCTCAAACGGCTTCTCGCGTACTCGAGCATCGCCCAGGCTGGCTATATTCTCATCGGCGTGTTGAGCGTGGGGCCGGCGGGACAATCCGGAGTGGTTTTTTATGCGCTGGCGCTGCTCCTGATGAAACTGACGGTTTTTCTCATCGTCATCCGGGTGGCTCCCGACGGCGGGGGTAATCCGGCGGTGAACGATCTGGCCGGATTGCACCAGCGCTCCCCGATTCTGGCGCTTGCACTCATGATTTCGCTTTTCAGTCTTGCCGGAATTCCCCCCTTTATCGGGTTTACGGGAAAATTCATGATTTTTACCGCCGCGATGCAAGCAGGGCATTTTTATCTCGTTCTGGCGGCCATGATCAATGTGGTCATTTCCCTCTATTACTATCTCTTCCTTCTCAAGGCGGCCTATCTTCTCCCGCCGAATGAGGCTTCGGCCCCCCTTCAAATTTCATCCCTCGAAAGAGGCATCGTGGGATTTTTGATTCTCCTGATGGTGGGGGGCGGGCTATATCCGGCCGGATTCATCACCGTGGCCGATGCGACGGCCCTGATGCTTATGTATCCGTAGGGCTTGCCGCCTCCGTAAAGCCCTCTTTGTCCGGTTCCGTCCGGTGGAGATGCAAAACCTCCCGGGTATACCGGCAATAGAGCACTGAAAAGCATTTGAATCCACTTAAGCCATTGACTCGGGGTGACTTTTTCGTTGACATGCAAGCGTGTTCTTCCTACAGTCCGGCGCTGTACAGGGGCTCTTTTTTTGGCCTTGATCATCCCTTCGGCCACCACCAAATGGAGTGAAGGTCACGCAAGGGCGTTTTTGTAAGCCCGGCAAGCTGTTTGAGCGACAGCGAGTTCTTGCCGGGCTGGAATAAATGCCCTTGCGTGGCCGTAACGATGATCAAGCCCCTTTTTTTAAATAAAAAAATAGGTCCACCTGGGAGAGACGGATATGGCGCCATTCGATGAGCCTCTTAAAAGCGAACGGATCCTGCGGGAGCTCCAGCGGCGCGACACTGCCAAAGAGACCCTTGATGTTCAAGAAGAACAGGTCAAGGTTGTCATTTTCACCTCCGGCCGAAACCGCTACGCTTTTTACGGCCGGGATATCAAGGAAATCCTTCCCCCGTGCCCCATCTCCTGGGTCCCCGGCCTTCCCGATTATCTTCCGGGGCTGATCAATGTCAGAGGAGATATCGAGTCGGTAGTCGATATCCGCCACTTCCTGGGAGAGGAGAAAACCGGGTCCGGTGATTGCCTGATTGCCCTGACCGGTCGAGTGGATTTCCGCTCCGGTGTCCTGATCGACACCGTCGAGGACGTCGTCGATATCCCTTTGAGCGCCATCAAACCACCGCTTTCGACGCTGGGCGGCGCCGTAGGAGACATGGCGATCGGAGAATTGGAGCATGGCGGCAAAGCAGCGACGCTCCTCGATATCGGTAAATTAGCGGCCAAGATATCGCTATGAGCCTTCCCCCCGACCCTCTTTCCACCATCGGCCTGAATTTACTTCTTTTTTCTCTTTCCGGCGTCCGGTTCGGTGTCGATGTGGCGCAGATCGAGGAAATGTCAGCCTATGACGGAAAAGAAGCCGGGGATTTTTTCCGGTTCCATGAAGCTCTCGGCATGGGAGGCAAGGGTGTCAATTACGGGACCCCCACCGTTTTGACAATCCGAACGGAGGACGCCCGGAAGACCCGCGTGATGATCGACGGTCCGGAGGATCTCATCCATGTCCAAATCGATGAGCTCCGGCCGTTTCCCCGGATCATGGCGCCATTCACCCTGCCGAAGGGGATGTGGGCCGTGGTGCTCCGGGGCGAAAGAAAGATTCTGCTAATTGATTTTTTGTATCTTCTAAGGCAAAGATCCGAGAAAATGATCAAAACCCGGCAAGGAAAAACCGAATGAAAGGAAATGCGGCGTTAAGGAGAAACCGATGAAAATGTCGTTGCGCAAGAAAATACTGGGATTGATGGTCGTATCCCTGCTGGTCTTTATGATCGTCATTTCAATTGTTTCCATTTCGAACATCGTTTCGCGGGGAGAGGAACGCAGCGCTGCCTACCGGGCGACAATTCTTTCCGAGAAAGAACAACAGATCAAAGGGTTTGTCGAAATGGCGGTGGCGTTACTGAACGGCATGTCCGCTGATGAGATGAAAAAAACCGTCGGGAAAATGCGGTATGGCGCCAGCGGATACCTCTGGATCAACGACTTTAACCATTTTATGGTTTCCCACCCGGATAAACAAAAAATGGAAGGCACGGATCAAAGCGAACTCAAGGATCCCAACGGCATATTCATATTGCGGGAAATCACCAAAACAGTCCGGGAAAAAGGGGAAGGATTCCTGCATTATATGTATATGAAGCCGGGAGAAAAGGAGATGATCCCGAAATTGTCTTTTGCAAAGGGAATTCCCGGCACCGACTGGATCATCGGCACCGGCATCTATATCGACGACATCGACCGGGAAGTTGCGAAGGACAACGCCAGGATAAAACGAGAAATTTCGACCACCATTCTCCAGTACCTGGCGATATTGACAGCGCTGTCCCTGTTGCTGCTGTTGGGAGCGGCGTATCTGGTAAGTCGCTTCATCAGCGGACCCGTCGAAGCGATCAGCGACACCATCAAGAACTTCAACAACGATCTGACGCTGAGCGTTCCGGTGACCACCACGGATGAGATCGGCGCGCTTGCCGGCTGGTTCAATGAGCATGTCCTGAATCTTCACCAGGTGATTACGATGGTTTCCGAAGTGACCGGAAAAATAAACGCGGAAGCAATAACGATCTCCGCGACGACGGATCAGCAATCGAGCTTTACCACCGAGCTTTCCAGCGCCGTGGTGGAAATCTCCTCTACCATGGAAGAATTTTCTTCAACGGCAAACGAGATCGCCCAGCACAGCAAGGGCGTTGTCGAACGGGCGGATAAGACCCTGGAGGATACGCGGCGGGGGGCGGGAGAGGTGGAAATCCTCAACCGGAAAATAAACGATGTCAGTAGCGATATTCAGACCAATCTCAACGAGATTGTGGCCCTGGGGCGAAAATCCAAGGAGATCACCAAGGTGATGGAGATCATCAATAATATTGCCAACCAGACTAAGCTCATCGCCTTCAACGCGGCGCTCGAGGCGGCCAGCGCCGGAGAGGCGGGCAAGCGATTCGGCGTGGTGGCGGTGGAGATTCGCCGGCTCGCGGACAGTGTGGTAGAATCAACCGGGGAGATCGAAGGAAAGATCAATGAAATTCTGGACGCGGTCAATCGCCTGGTGATGTCCTCCGAGAAAACCTCGAATATGACCCGGGAGGGGCAAACCTATGCCACCCAAACATCCGAGATGCTCCTCGATGTGGTGGACAGCGTTGAGGAGATGACGGGTGCGGCGAGACAAATATCTCTCTCCACTCAGCAGCAGCAGATCGCCAGCGGCCAGGTGCTGCTCGCCTTGAAGGATATCGAGCAGGGAATGCATCATTCCGCCGATTCCGTCCAGACCGTCAATTCCGTTACCGGCGAGCTCGCGCAACTGTCCGAAAAACTAAAATCCCTCGTGATGCTGTTTAGACTCAAAGAGGACCCGGCAATACCCTTATCCACCGCTTCGGGGAGGAAGGCATGAATTCCGGCACCTCGAATCGACCGATTCGGGTTCTGGTGGCGGATGACAGTTCCTTTGCCCGCGAGCTCATTTGCGCCGTTTTGAATTCGGAGCCGGGAGTGAGCGTTGTCGGCGAAGCGGTTAACGGCCTGGATGCGGTTGCCAAGGTTCTGGAACTGAAGCCGGATCTGGTCACCATGGATATTGAAATGCCCATTTTGGGCGGACTGGATGCGATCGAACGAATCATGCGGGAATTTCCGGTGCCGATTCTGGTCATTACCGCGCAAAGCGGTGTTCGTGCCGCATTCGCCGCCGTTTCCAAAGGGGCGATGGATGTTGTCGAAAAGCCGGATATCAGTTTTGAGAGCGCCCGGAAACTGGTAAAAAAGGTGCGAATGCTATCGAGCGTGGATATCGGCGCTTATCTGGCCGCCAAAAACAGGGGGCCGGGAAAGGCAAGAGCGCCGGCGGTAATCCCAAAAACGGCCGGCGTGAATGCCGGAGTTATCGCCATTGCCGCCTCCACCGGCGGACCGCAGGCCCTTCACACGATTCTTTCCCGGTTACCGGCCGATTTACCGGTTCCGATTATTATCGCCCAGCATATTGCGGACGGGTTCACGACAGGGATGGTGGAATGGTTAAACGGCGGTACATCGCTTAGCGTATGTGAGCTGCACCATGGGGATCGGCTGGTTTCGGGCACCGTTTACGTCAATCCGGCCGAATTTTCCGTTGTATGCATTCGCCGGGAGGGAGTCCTCTTAAAGCGTCGGGAGGACGGAGACCGGTATCACCCCTCCTGCAACGCCCTGCTTTCCGGTGTTGCCACCGCCTATCGCGATCGGGCTGTCGGCGTGATTCTCAGCGGCATGGGGAATGACGGCGTTGACGGCATGGCCGCCATCAGGGCCGGCGGCGGAATTACCATCGCTCAGGATGCCAGAAGTTCTGTCGTGTATGGAATGAACCGGCTGGCCGTTGAAGGCGGTCATATCGACAGCGTCATGCCCTTGAATCACATACCGGCCGCCATCATGCAACTGGTCGGCGGAAAGGGGAGATGACGGCCCGATGCTCTCCGCTCCTTGCGACATTTTGGACCTGTCCCGATTTAAATCCCTCATTCTGAACACCTGCGGTCTTACTTTCTCGCAGACGCGTGAAAAGACATTGAGCGAGGCGTTGCGTCAGCGGATGACAGCCAGCGGCACCAGTGATCCGGATGCTTATTTTAACCTGATCGTTCGGGATCAGGCTGAATTTGACCGGCTGGTGACACTGCTCACCGTCAACGAGACGTATTTTTTCAGAGAGCCCTCCTATTTGAATCTGGTCGTCGACCGTTTGATTCCGGAACTATTGGCGATCAGCCCCTCTCGGCCTCCGCGGCTTCTGAGCGCCGGATGCGCCACTGGGGAAGAACCCTATTCCATCGCCATCATGCTGCGCGAGCGTTATGGTCCCCGGAGCGCGGAGATTTTCTCCGTAACGGGGGTTGACATCGATGAACCCGCAATCGAGGTCGCAAGAGCCGGCATGTATGGCAAAAATTCCTTTCGCGGTGTCGACGCCTCCCTCATCGCCCGTTATTTTGAACCTTGTGAATCCGGCCGGTGGAAACTCAAAACCGGGATCCGCAATTCGGTGACCTTTGAGGTGGTGAATTTGATGAGCGGCCTCTATCCGGCCTCCATGCTCGGCGCGGACATCATTTTTTACCGGAATGTTTCCATTTATTTTCCGTCTCCGGTGCAGCGAAATATCTTCACCCGGCTCGCGGACCTGCTGAGAGACGGGGGATGCCTGATGGTCGGCGCGTCCGAAACGCTGCAGCATGATATCGGTGTGTTGACGCTGGTGGAGCAGGAAGGGCTCTTTTTCTATCGAAAACTCCCGGGGTTCTCGATCGAGGAGCGACGGAGCACCCGGCGCCATCCGCCGTTCCGGGAAGAAACCAAAACGGCCTTTCCCCGCCCGCCCGTCCGCCCCATGCCCATGGAGCGGCGCCCCGGAGAGGGGAGCCCCGGGAGAAGGACTTCGCCGGTGCCCGACCGGCCGGTTCAACCGATTGCCTCCGGACAAGACGAAACGGTCAAGGCGCTTTTTGACGATGCGCTGGAGTTAGCCGTCACCGATCGCTTCACCGACGCCCTATCGGTTCTGGATACCCTGATCGCTTCGGATAGCGCCTTTTTAAAGGCCCATGTCCTATCGGCCAGCATCCTCTTGACCCTTTCCCGGTTCGAGGATAGCCGCGCCGCCTGTGAAACCGCTCTATCCTTGAATTCGTTTTGCCTCGAAGCGTATCTCATGCTCGGAATCATCGAACGGCACGAAGGAAACGATGATGAGGCCCACAAAAGGTTTCGAGAAGCGATTTATCTGAGCCCCTCCTGTTGGCTCGCCCATGTTCACATGGCGGAGCTCGCTTTCGCCAGAAAGGACTGGAAGCCGGCCCGCAGCGGTTACAGCGCTGCCCTCAAGGTACTGGAATCCGGGTCCCTTGCGGATCATGGTCGGGAATATCCGCCGCTGATCATCAAGGCGGAGCCGTTTCTGGTCATCTGCCGGCACAAGTTGACCCTCCTGAAAGGGAAAGGATAAGGACCATGGCCTTTGACGCCTCTAAATTCCTGGCCCGATTCGTGGAAGAAACCCGGGAACACTGCTCCCGACTGAGCGAGGGACTCCTCAATCTTGAAAAATCCCCCGGAGACCGAGAGCTGCTGAACGGTCTCTTCCGTTCGGCCCACACCATCAAGGGATCGGCCAAGATGATGAAAGTCACCGGCATCGCCGAGCTCGCCCACCGGATGGAGGATGTACTCGACGCGTTGCGTGGCGGCAGGATTTTTCCGGATACCGTGGTTTCGGATATGCTTTTCCGGGGAGTGGACGCCCTAACGGCCCTGTTGGCAACGGTATCATCGGGAGAAAAATTCCCTCCGGCCCCGGCCGCGCTCTGTGAGGCGCTCTCCCGGGTTGCCGCATCAATGGCCCCTTCGGACCCCCCGGCTTTGCCGGTAATCGGGGAGGCCGGAGAACATTGCGCCGAAGCGCCGGACCCGAAACCATCCGCATCGATTCCCATGACCGATGAGAGGGGTGTCACGTCTCCCGCCGGGAAAACTCAGTCGGTGGACTATCTGCACATCCGAGCCGCCAAACTGGACGATCTGATCCGGCTCATGGGAGAGATTGTTTCGGAGCAGGGGAAATTCCGTGCCCATGTCGGGCGGATTCGTGAAATCGAGCGCGCCCTGGCCCGTCACCTGGCGACTGTCGCGGAACGCTTTGATTCGGAAAAGGAGAGTGACGTTGGCGCCGAAGCGCTGGTGGCGGCTGGCTCCACCCTGCGCTTTTCCCTGCGTCAAGCCATGCGTGCCCTGTCCGATATGATGCTGATGCAGGATCATCTCGTTGCCGATCTTCAGGAAAGTTCGCTCCAATTACGGATGCAGCCGCTTTCGACCGTTTTCAATCCCCTTCGGCGCACTGTTCGGGATCTTTCGAGAGAACACGGCAAGGAGATCGATTTTGTGGTGGAGGGGGGAGAAACCGAACTGGATCGAAAAATTATCGACCAGATCGGCGATTCTCTTCTCCACATGATCCGTAATTCACTGGACCATGGATTGGAAAGCGCTGAGGAGCGGAGCGCGGCCGGGAAACCCTCCCGGGGAACCATCCGGTTGTCGGCCTGTTACGATGGGGGATGTGTCACCATCGCTCTCGGTGACGATGGCTCGGGGTTACCCACCGACCTCATACGGGAAAAGGCCCTCGCCAAACGCCTGCTAACGGCGCAAGCGCTTGCCGGAATGTCCCGGGCCGAAATCGACGATATCATTTTTACGCCCGGTTTCAGCACGAGCCGGATCATTACCGATCTTTCCGGCCGCGGTGTCGGAATGGATGTGGTCCGGAAAAATATTGTCGATGAGCTGAAAGGGTCGATCTCGATCGATTCCCGGCCGGGAGAGGGAACCACATTTTTCTTGAGACTTCCCCCCAACCTGGCCGTCTTTTCGCTCCTGCTGGTTTCGGTCGCCGGCAAGACCTGCGCGCTTCCGGCCACATCGATCGTCGAGGTGCATTCCGTTCCGGCGGCGAAGCTGATTGGAATCGTCAACAAGCGCGCCGTTCGACTGCGAGAGGAGCTGATCCCCGTGGAACTGTTGGCGGCTATAGTAAATTTGCCGGTTATACCGGTCAATACCAGCTTGGAAGTACTGATGGTCATCCTGCAGGATGGAAATGAAAGGTTGGGCCTCATCGTGGACGGCATTATCGGGCGGGAGGAAATGGTGGTAAAGCCCCTGCCGTTTCATCTGCGCAATCTGAAGATGGTTTCGGGCGTCACCATCGGGCCGGAAGACGGCATCATCAACGTGTTTCATGGGCCCGAGCTGCTGAGGGCCGCCCGGCAGGTAACCGTTTCCGGCCAAAGGGCGCCCGCCGGCCAAAAGGACCGCGACACGAGGATTCTCGTGGTGGATGATTCCTTTAATACCCGGGAAATCGAAAAAAGCATTCTGGAGGCTTACGGCTATGTCGTGGTCACGGCGGGTGACGGGGAAGAGGCCATCGAAAAGACCCGGCACGAACACTATGATCTGATCGTGACCGATGTCGAAATGCCGAAAATGGATGGGTTCACGTTGACCGAAACCCTTCGGAATGATAAACAGTACGGCAATGTTCCGATCATTATCGTCACCTCGCGGGAAAAGGAAGAGGACAAGAAGCGGGGCATTCGGGTCGGAGCCAACGCCTACATCGTGAAAGGCGCTTTCGACCAGTCGAATCTTCTCGACACCGTGCGCGGTCTGATCGGATGAGGAGGAATTTTTTATGAATGATACGGATATCCCCGCCACCATTCTGGTCGTGGATGATGACCCCTTCACGGCGCAACTCACGGGGTTCATCCTCGAGTCGGCCGGATTCAGCGTCCTTCTTGCCGAAGGCGGAGTGGATGCCCTGGAGAAGTTGGCGGGCCATCCCGAAATTGCCATCGTCGTATCGGATATGAACATGCCCTTTATCGACGGAATTCAGCTTTTTGCCGAGCTTCGCGGGCAGGGTGCCCCGCAGCCCTTTGTGCTTCTGACCGGCGAGGCTGCCGCTCCCCTGGCCGCGACCCATCCGGATATCGATGCGGTCATAACAAAGGATGAGCGATTGCAGGAGACGCTGCCGGAATTGATCGATTCTCTTCTGTCGCATTCCCGTAAGGAGGGTATATCGTGAGCACCCGGGTTTCTTTCGCCGCGGACAAGTTGAATAAGATCCGCAACGCCTATATCAAACAGATCCCCATCCAGTTGGAAATGATCCGGAGGGTTTACAACGCATTCATCCTGGACCCTCGTGGTGAAAATGATCCGGCGGAATTGCATCGCCGCATCCACACCCTGAAAGGATCGAGCGCCTCCTTTGGCTTGAGCGGGCTTAGTGGCGCGGCGGATGCGGCGGAGCATCTGGCAAAAGAAACGATGGCCGCGGATAGGCCTCCCGACGAATCCTGGCAACGGCGGATGCGGGAGTGCCTCGCGCTGATGGAAGCGGAGGCGGGGAAGATCTCTCCGCCCCAGGAGATGGAGATGTCACCCGTAAAGAGTGCGGCGTTCGCTCAAATTTCGGGCGAAAAGACCCCGAAAACCATCTATCTTTGTGATGATGATCCCCATCAGCGCCAGTATCTGGCCGCTCAGATTGAATGCTTCGGTTTCAAGGTCTCCGCCTTCGACGCGCTTGAAGCGCTACGCACGGCCGTACGCCATTGTCCACCGGATGCGATGGTGATGGACCAGATCTTCCCCCGGGAACCCATGGGAGGATCTGAAACCCTGAAAACCTTGCGCATGGAAAGCGGCCTTGACATTCCGACGGTATTTGTCTCCTCACAAAACGATTTTCTCTGCCGGCTTTCGGCGGTGCGCGCCGGTTCCAGCGCCTATTTCGTTAAGCCGGTCAATATCACGGAGCTTTGCGCCACCCTCAATAGCCTCACGCTGGCGGACACTCCGGAGCCCTATCGGGTCATGATTGTGGATGATGATCCCCATCTTGCGCAACTGCATGCCTCGATCCTCCAGGATGCCGGCATGATAACGCTAACCGTCAACGATCCCCTGGAGGTAATGGCCCCGCTTCTCAATTTTAAACCGGATCTCATCTTGACGGATATGTATATGCCCGGTTGCAGCGGAATGGAACTGGCCAAAACCATTCGGCAGATCGGCGCCTCGTTTAGCATCCCGATCGTGTATCTCTCCGGCGAAACCGATGCCGACACACAATTTCATGCCATTCGGATGGGTGGAGATGAGTTTTTAACCAAACCGATCTCGCCGGAGCATCTGATTTCAGCCGTGGCCGGGCGGGCGGAGCGGATGAAAATCATCCGCTCCCTGATGATAAGAGACGGCATGACGGGCCTGTACAATCATACGACGATCAAGGAATACCTGGAGACGATGATCGCGCATGCCCGTCGTCAAGGCGCTGATGTTTGCTACGCGATGATCGACCTGGATTACTTCAAGCGGGTCAATGATACCTACGGCCACCCCGTGGGGGATCAGGTGCTGGTGACGCTCGCGCGCCTGCTGCGCCAGAGACTCCGAAACAGCGATGTGGTGGGCCGATATGGGGGAGAGGAGTTCGCTCTCATCCTCCCGGACTGTGATATCGCCTGGGCCGTTGCACTCCTGAACCATCTGCGGGAAAGTTTCGCTTCGATTCGCTTCCCGGTCGGAGAAACTTCTTTTTCGGCGACCTTCAGCGCGGGCATTGCCGCCCTCTCCAGCTGTGACGACGGATTTTCACTCTGTAAAGCGGCGGACGAGGCGCTTTACAGGGCGAAAAATGAAGGCCGTAACCGGGTGGTAATGGCGGGGAAATCCTGAACAGATCCATCTTCTGCGGATATTCTCGAGTCTCGTTGATAAGACTGAGATTGACAACTTCCGTTTCATATTTTGGCCTTAGTTCTTGTTTCGGCCACGCCAAGACAATTTCGAAGAGGGTGTCGTTTTTTCGGGGAAGCACTTTGTTATAATTGTTGACGTTATTATACAAAAATGTTAAATATAATAATCGATAGCATGATCCCATGAAATATTAATCCATTTTAAGTACAAGATCCGCGATGACACCTGCATACACCGAAATACGGGTCAGGCAATCCGAATTGCTTCAGTTGCTGCTGCTGGATTCGCTGTATGGGCATTCCGGGTCTCAGCATATCATTTTTCAGGGGGGTACCGCACTGCGATGGGCCTATGGCGGCCCCCGGTTTTCAGAAGATCTGGATTTTGTGACCCGTTTATCACCTGATAAAATTCAATCGTTTCTGAAGCCGGTCATTACCAAAGCGTCCCGCGCCTGTATCGCTCAGTTTGGCGCTGGCCAGTCTAAACAGCAAATTAAGGGCAACCGGGCAACTGCCGTTAAAACACTTTTTATTTACCGGCCCGCTTCACAGCGGGAGCGAATTGCCGTCAAGTTAGAATTCGAATCCCTTCAACCGGATCAAACACCCGGTTTTCAGAAATATGTATTCAGGGATCTGCCGCAGGTATCGCGGCTGATGGCATCGGGGCATCTCTATTTACCTTATTCCAGCACCATTATTCTGGTGGAGACGCTGGAAGAAATACTGACGGATAAAATCAGAGCCCTCTATGAACGACCCTATCTCAAGGGACGGGACATCTTTGATCTCTGGTGGATCGTCAGTCAATTGGGGATTTCCGTCAACTGGCGGTTGCTTGAAAATAAATTATCGATGTACCAGGTTCAATTTTATCCGGCCCGTGAACTGGATTTTTTCCAGAAAGCCGACTCGTTGTCAGAAATTAAAACTGCGCTCAAAATCGATCTTCCCCGCTTCATTCCGCCGGATATTCTATCCGCATACCAGGCGGAAGCATTCGACCGGTTTATTCCCACGTTGCAGCAGATCGGCACTCAGCTTCAGGCACAGAATTTTTGCCGGAGTTATTGGAAATGACGGCAATGGAAAAATCCACGTTAAAACGGCTAAAATTTCTTCCCGGATTATTTCGCATGGAAGATGTGGAAAAACTGTTGCCTCACCCTGCCATGTTTTTATCCCGAGCGCTGAGAAATGGGCTGATTCATCGGCTGATGAGATGCCATTATATCAATTCATTTTTGTATGGCTTTCCGCGGGTGGAAACCGTCGGCTGTTTTCTCCGTCCTCCGGCCTATGTATCAGGTGAATGGGCCTTAAATTATCATGGCATCAGCCTGCAATCGCCGGTGGTCTGCTCGATCATCACCTTAAGTTCGGCGGTTGGAAAACGTAGAAATATCGAGTACCAGGGCGTCACCATCGAATTTTCAAAAATTTCCCCCATCCTTTTTTCAGGATTCATGAGAGTTGATGATTTCTACATCGCAACACCCGAAAAAGCGGTATTGGACACCCTGCATCTTAGAAAATCGCTCCCCGTTGAGGACGAGCTGGAACTGGACAATATCGATACAGAAACGATGGACGCGATGGCCCAAAGATTCCCGCATTCAGTGATCCGCAGACTTAATCCCATACGGGGCAGACTTGCCGGTTATCGCCGCAATGAACAAAAAGCGCCAGGCCCGCTTCTTCAATGACATCGAACCCAAAGTTACCCCCTTTATAGAGACGAATTGGAAGCAGGTGGCTCCTCCCTCTCTCCCGCGTCGGCGACCTCGGGAATCCAACCGAATTCAGGGGCACGCTTCTTTGTGTGAATGGCATGCCCGAAAACATAGGTACAAACCGGCACGCCCAATATCAGTCCCCAGAAATGAAACAGTTTCCCCCCGATGGTGAGAATGATCAACACAATGACCGGATGAATCCGCAGGTGCGAGCCGTATATTTTTGGATTTAATACGTATCCTTCAATGAGATGAATGATGACCACCAAAAGGATCGATAAAAACATCGTCTGAAGCCCGGAAGTTTGCAGGGCAATGAGGCATATCGGCAGAGAGCTGATAAAGACGCCGACAACCGGAATAAAGCTGCAGAAAAAAACGATGACCGAAAGAAAGGCCAGGTTTTTTCCCAATCCGAGAAGGGAAATGCCGATGGCGGTCAAAAAGCTGTTGACAACGGCGATAAAAAACTGGGCTTCCAGCGCCTTGCCGAGGACCGTGGCAAAATCACGTATATTTTCGGACACTTCTACATAGATAAACCGTAATTTGGTGTGTTCAAGCGCGGCAACGCTTTTTCCCAGTTTGGGCAAATCCAGCACGATCAGAAAAGAAAACAACAGCGAGAGGAGAAACGCGGACGTAACCGATGCGATTTTACCGCTGATCTTGCCGAGCTTATCGATGATTTCATTGACCTTTTCAAGGACCGCCCCCTCTTCTCTAATGCCGGCCATTTGCTGAATGATGGAGACAATGGGAGAATTTTTCAATGAGTTCTTATTTTCCCCCGCGTTACCGGAAGCATCGTTTTTTGCTACCGGAATGACTTCTTTAAGCAATGGATATTTTTCACTCAGTTTGAAAAATTCCTGGTCCGCCCTTCGGATATAGGTGGCAAACTGGCTGACAAAAAACTCGGTTTGGCTTTTAACTTTTGGAACCAGGAAAATAACCACCGCGGTGAGGGTGCCGAACATCACCGTGGCGACGAGAAAAACCCGGACGGTTCGATGCGGTATCAACCTTTCTATTTTTTTAATGCTGCTGTTTTGAATATAGGCAAAAACGAAGGTGAAAAATATCAGCAAAAAAAAGGATCTGAGAATGTAAAAAATGAAAAAAAACAATAGCCACACCAGCATCCGTGTCAGTATCGGAAACAGGCTGTTCCAGCGCTGGGAAAAGGAGCCGGATTTGAAATCAGACGGTGGTAATTGCGCCATTTGGGTCCTCTTTGTTACTGTTTCGATCTGTGGGGTTGGCGGTTAGCCGTCAGCCGTCAGCCGTCAGCCGTCAGCTGTCAGCTGATAGCTGATAGCTGATAGCTGATAGCTGATCAATGTTCCTAATCAATTTAAGGATGAAAGACAAGCATTCAATAACGCGCCCGTAGGGGCGGTTCGCGAACCGCCCTTACAATGCGCCCTGGCAATTCCCATTGTCCTTATTGACACCTGTCCATCACTTCGGTACAGATAGCACCTTAATCCGGAACCGATAACACAGGCTGAATCAATGAAAAAAATAACCATTCCCAAGGAAGATGCTGTTTTTTGGCTCGATAAAAACGGACGCTGGCACAACCAGCACGGCGAATTCGAGCATAAAAAAGTAATCGATTATTTTCATTCCGTAATCCGCAAAGACGCCGACGGATATTATCTTTTTCAGGAGACGGACGAATTTCAGGAAAAAGTCTATTTTCCCCATGAGGACACGGCCCTCTTCGTCTTTGATGTCAGGATCGAGGATGGCATCATCCTCACGTTGAACACCAAACGCCAGGTTTTATTGACCCCCGACACACTCTACATCCGGGAAGACAATCTCTACCTGACAATTGATGATGCGCCGGTAAAATTTTCAGCGAACGCGCTGATGAAACTCTCGGTTCTCCTGGAAGATGAGAACGGCCGAACCACGATTACCGTAAAGAATAAGCGGTTTGAAATAGCAGAAAGATAAAGCGCAAGATAAACAGAATATTGGAAAATGCGACGGCCTTTAGACCAGCGGCGTATTCTCAATCAGATCCCAGACGCCGCAGGGGCAGGCCTGGGCGCAAAACCCGCAACCAATACACCGGTTTTCATCCACGACATATTCGTACTCCCCGGCCGGCAATTGCTTCCGGCGAATGGCGGTTTCCGGGCAGATTTCGACGCAGATGCCGCAATCCCGGCACGCCCCGCAGGAGGAACAATTGGCGCCACACTGCTCCATGCCGTCGAACTGGGTGATTCTCGGATCAAAATATTCAAGAGTTACCCGGGAGCGATCGATCATCCCGCGATCCCGGGACTGCGGCTCGTTGCCCGATAAAAGCTCGCCGATGGCCGCCGCCGCCTTCCGGCCGGCCCCGATGGCATCCGTAATGAGCCCCGGCCGGACGGCATCCCCGATGGCAAAAATTTTTTCGTCCGTTGTCCGGTAAACCGTGTTCACCGCCACAAACCCCCGTTCCAGGGTGACCGCGTCGGGCAAAAAATCAAGCGCCGGCTGATCCCCGATGGAAATGATCACCGTATCGGCGGGAAGCATTTCACCGCTTCTCAATTCAACGCCTTCGGCCTTGATCTCCTTGGTAAAACAGGGCCAGCGGAATTTTGCCCCCACAGCCACGGCTTCCTCCCGCTCTTTCCCGAAGGAGGCGGGCTCCTGGACATCGATCAGGGTAATGGCCGTCGCTCCCAATCGTGCGGCTTCGGTCGCTACATCACACCCTACGTTTCCGGCGCCGATAATAACGACCCTCTTTCCCGGTTTGACATGGTTTCGCTTTGCCAGGGTCAAAAAATCGAGCGCGGTCGTCATTCGCTCGCTTCCGGGTACCGGAAGTGTCCTGGGCTTTTGAGCACCGGTGGCGATAACGAGATAGTCAAACTCCCCGCAAAGCCGTTCCATGTCCTCCTTCTCAAGGGCCTGCCGGAGATGGACATGGGGAATCACCGCTCTTGCCCGATCCAGTTCGGCTTCCACCACCACCTTGGGAATCCGGGTTTCCGGAATAACCGCGCTGATTTTTCCGCCCAGGGTCTCGGTCATATCGTAGACTACGGCCTCAATTCCCTGCCGGCGAAGCTGCCAGGCCACCGAAATTCCCGCCGGTCCGCCGCCGATCACAGCGACTCTCCCGCCTTTGAGATCCGGTAATTCCGGCATTTTGGCCCGAATGCTCGCTTTGCCGATCTGGGTGACATCCACCGAAACCATGGAACCGATGCTGCGGGTGCAAGCGCTCATGCAGGGGTTCGGGCAGAGATACCCGCAAACCGTTGCCGGAAAAGGCGTATAGGCGAGCGCCATGTCAACGGCCTCATCCACCCGGCCTTCCCGTACAAGGCGCCATCGTTCCTGCACCGGAATCCCCGTGGGACACGATGCCTCGCAGGGCGCCGCATATTTCTTGTTTTCCCATACCGGAACAAAGCGCCTGAGATGACCCGTTACGATGAGCGGAATGGGACTTCGATCGATTCGGGTCAGATCTCCGATAAGTCCTCCCTCTCCCAGCTCCCGGTCCCAAACGTTTTTCCGGAAATCGGACATGGCCCGCTGCCGGCCACCGCTTTTTTCCCGGGCGGACCGGGCTACCAGCAACTGCCACTGCTCGGGAGTCGACAGGGGGTGAAGAAGCTCGGTCCGGTGAATTTTTTCCAGATAGCGTTTCAGGTTTTCGGTTAACCAGGCCCAGTCCGATGCATCAATGGGAACGAGTTTCGCATCCTCCCGGCTGAAACCGGCGTGAGGCCCCCGGAAAAAAACCTTCCCCCCCACCATTCCCACGAGCGGACGGTACCCCAGCACATTGTCCGGCGTCTGGGGATTGTGACCGCATATCACGGCAATGCCACCGGCCATGAACTCGCCGAAATAATCGCCGGCCGAGCCGAGCACCCAGAGCTCGGGAGGATCAAAACGCGGGTTTTGTTTGGTCATGGTCATGCCCCGGGAGCCGATATTTCCGGCAACGAAAATCTTTCCCTGGGCCATGGCGTTCGCGGCGCCGTTCGATGCGTTTCCGTGGACCACGATCTCGGCGCCGGCATTCAGCCAGCCCACGTCATCCGAGGCCGGGCCCATAATTTCAATTCGGGTGTTGGCATAAGCGAAGGCCCCGACCCGCTGCCCCGAGTGTCCGGTAACCCGAAGCCGGACCGTTTCCTCACCGGCTTTCCAAAGCCTTCCGCCGATGCCGTGCTGACCATGGGCGCGCACTTCAAGGAGCCGGTATCCCATGGACACCGCCATCTGAATCTGCTCTTCAAGGACCCGTGAGCTGAGCCGGCTTCCTCTCACGCTGCCCAGTATTCGATGATATGATTTATCGCTCATGAGCTGTTCCTGAATCCCCCTCACACCACATAGTTAATATCGAGTCTGCCGGCGGCCGCCGCGTCATCGATTCCAAGCGCGTCCGACATGCCGATGGGAAGGGAAGTCGATCGCCCCAGGGGTGCAAATATTTTCCGCAACTCCATATCGAAGCTCAAAAAGACATCGACCACCCGCTGCGCCACATCTTCGGCATCCAGCCGGCGATAGAGTCGCGGATCCTGGGAGGTAATTCCCTTGGGACACAAACCGATATTGCAGATATTGCACCGGTCGTTTTCGGATCCCAGACACCCGGCCGCCGCCTGCATCATGTATTTTCCCGTTTGAACACCGCTCGCGCCCAGCATGATGAGGGCCGCAGCATTGGCGGCCAGATTCCCCGTCTTTCCGACACCGCCGCCGGCAAAGAGAGGGATTTCGTTCTGCTTTCCGATTTTGACAAGGTTCAGATAGGCATCCCGGATATTGCTGGCGATGGGATGCCCCATATGGTTCATGGAGACATTGTAGGCAGCCCCCGTCCCCCCGTCCTCACCATCAATGGCAAGACCCGCCGCGTAAGGATTTCGGCTCAGGTTATTTAACACCGCCAGCGCCGTGGAGGTGGCCGAAATTTTCGGATACACCGGCACCCGGAATCCCCAGGCCATGCTCATGGCCTGAATCATTTTGGCGACCGCCTCCTCAATGGAGTACTTGGTCTGATGGGTGGGCGGACTCGGCAGATTGACGCCGGCCGGAACGCCCCGAATGGCGGCGATGAGCGCGTTCACCTTCGATCCCATGAGAAGCCCGCCATCGCCTGGCTTTGCCCCCTGTCCGTACTTGATCTCAATGGCGCAGGGGTCTTCCTTCATGTGGGGAATGGCGTGAATAATTTCATCCCAGCCGAAATAGCCGCTGGCAATCTGAAGGATCACGTATTTTAAAAACCGCGAGCGCAAAAGTCTTGGCGGACACCCCCCCTCACCGGTGGAAATACGCACCGGCATTCCCAGCTCCTCGTTGAGATACGCCACCCCCATCTGAAGCCCCTCCCACATCGTGGGAGACAGGGCGCCGAAGGACATGCCGCCGATTATGAGCGGATAGATCTCCCGGACCGGCGGAATCCAGCCGTTTTGCTTCAGGTGTTTCAGGTTTTCCTCCGGTGAAAGGAGCCGTCCGAGAAGCGTTTTTAATTCAAACTCATGCCGGCCGGCATCGAGAGCGGGGTCCGTGAGCATGGAGATGCGAATGAATTTGATACGATCCAGCAGACTCTCGCCGCTGTTACGGCGCCCGCCACGACGCCGGGGTTGCCCGCCCCGGTCCATGTGAAACCGGAGTTTATCGACTTCATCGCTTCGCACCGGACGAATCGCGTCATTGGGGCACACCATATTGCACATGGCGCACCCGACGCATTTATAGGCCGGATCTGGTTTTTGCCGAATGCCGTACCAGATTCGAAATGCGTTTTCCGGTGAAATCGCTATGTTCAGACTCGTTTTCACCTCGCGTTTTCGAAACACGCCGAGCTCAATGGCATTGACGGGACATACGGCCGTGCACTGACCGCAGAGCGTGCACTTATCCAAATCCCAGAGGATCTGCCAGGGCAGATCCTTGATACTCAGTGTGGAAGGGGTAATGGCGCGCTTTGGGTACATAGGGAAACCTCCTGACGGTCCGGACGCACAATCGCCGTATCTAGATACATGGGCTGAAAGTCCTTGCTCTTATCGCGGTTCGGGATGGCGGCGTCCAGGCCGCATATTTCTGAAGAAAAGGCAAAAAGCCCGGGCCGGCCACCCACCACGCCGGGACGCAGTTTTTTCCGGTCCTGAAGCATGAAGAGCGTAGTATCCGGCAGACTGCCGATAACGCAGTTCGGCCCGTCGATAATGAGCTGCCGGCAGGTATATTTCAGATGCTTTAAAAAATTACCATTCGGATGCACGGCAATATCGGCGTCCTGAAGCGGTGTGACGACATGTTTATAGTGCTCCAACCCCAGCTCCAGTTTCGTCGCCGTATAGTGAAGAATATGGGTAAACACCTCGGAATCGGACTGGTAACCATAGTAGCCGGGAAATCCCCGGGATTTTAAATATTCCCGGATGGGAATAAACGCGGTGTTCTCGCCATTGGTCATGGATGCATAGCCCTGAATGAAAAACGGGTGGCAGGCATAGAGATTGATCGCGTAATTGGTGTTCTGCCGGCCCTGCGCCAGAATCACACGGGCCTGAAGTTCCTTCCGATCCAGCCCCAGATGCTTTGCGACCGCCATCGGGTCCCCAATCTCTTTTAGCATAATCACATCCGGCCAGAAGGAATAGACGATCATATCGTCTTTTTCCTCCCCCATTTTGCGCAGCTTCAGCCTCACCTCCAGCAGCCGTTGAGACAGAACTTCGGCCGATGCGCCCTCCCACTCTTCCGGGTACTCGTAGGCCCGGATCAGATACATATCCCGCCGGGGCGTACCCTCCGGCGGTGTTTTGGAGGCCTTGATGGATAACTTGAACTTCGTCATGAACCCGAGATCCATCATAAAGGCATCGAGCCGCTTAATCCCCGTATCGCTGAAAATACCGGATAGAATCGGCGCCTCCTTCATCTCCTCAAAGGGACCGCCCAGATCACGAAGCAGCAATCCGACGCCGGAGCCGTCGTGTCCTTCCCGCATCACTTCCATCGATTCGATGGCGACCATCGGTGATAAGGGCTCATCGCTTGTAATGGCAAACAGACGACACATATGAATTATTCTCCTTTACGAAACCAACCCATCCAAAAAAAACGGGAAAGCTGTTTTCAGTCGAGTTCCTCGGACAAAAGAATGGCTTCCGCAACCTGTCGAAGGGGTTTTCGCGTATCCATGCTTCTTTTACGGAGCCACTGAAAGGCCTCTTCCGCAGTTTTTTGACGCTTTTTCATCAGAACCTCCTTGGCCCGTTCCACCAGCTTTCTCGTTTCCAGCTCTTCCTGGATGACCGTGGATTTCACCATCAATTCCGTGTTCAGGATGGCTACCGCCGCCTGATTGGCCACGGTCTGAATCAGGTTGACTTCGGTTTCGGAAAAATTATGCGGCTGGGCCGTAAAGCAGTTCAAGACCCCGATCACCCGGCCCTCCTTCACCGCAAGCGGAACCCCCAGCATGGAGACGAGTCCCAGCCGTCTGGCCATCTCTTTTTCCTTGAATTTCGGCTCTTCAAGGACATCGGGCACGATGAGCGGCCGCTTGTTGGAGACAACATATCCGACAACGCCCTCGCTCATCTTCAACGAGCGGTTCACCAGATATTCGGGGTCTATGGCCTGGGTGGCCTTTAACCGCATCATCGGGGGGGTGACACTATCGTCGAGAAGCCACAGGGAGCAAATATCCACCCCGGTCACCTTTGCCGTCACCATGACGATGAGCTTTAGAATATCTTCCAGATACATCTCGGAAGTTATCGCCCGGCTGATGTTCATGAGCGCCCTGATGAACTGATCATGAGATTCCGATGCGTCTTTGATCATAACTCCTGCTTATTAAGATGAGTGCCCGGGTTAGTCGCGCTGTTGAAATTCACATGTCTTCTCAATAACATGGTGGTGTTTTTTTTTCAATCCCCGTTGAACCGCCGGAAATGGTCCTGTTCAGGGAGAATCCGGCCGTAGGGGGGGAAACGTGTCGCAAACCACCCCTACGATTTTTCCGGCACGCCGCATTATAAAATTATGGGTTTGGCGGCCTTGATCATCGTTTCGGCCACCACCAAATGGAGTGAAGGTCACGCAAGGGCGTTTTTGTAAGCCCGGCAAGCTGTTTGAGCGACAGCGAGTTCTTGCCGGGCTGGAAAAAATGCCCTTGCGTGGCCGGAACGATGATCAAG
>JAZDPP010000176.1:0-3718 GCA_043797445.1 Pseudomonadota bacterium | reverse complement strand
TCTTCTTCGGCGGCGGCGTTTCCTGCCGGGGAAAACCGCAGCTCCAATCCTTCTTTTGAATTGCCGGATGCAAGTATTTCTCTATAAAAATTTCCGATTTTTTCCACATCTCCCGGCTCGAAATAGCCGGTCATGAAGGATTCAAAAAGAGAGCCGCACGCTATCTCCTTTTCCGGGTCTAAATAAAATTGAAGAGATATCTTCGATTTGTCGGAAATGGCATGGTCCCATCGGCCTAAAAGATGACCACCGGTGTTTTAACTGCTGTCATTTTGGAGTTGAGTGTAGGGTGGCATTTGGGTTGCAAAATAGACTTTGCCGCCGGAATCCCCCTTGAAAACGTCTCCCTGAAGGCTTATTTCGTCTCGCCAGTCCATTCGAAATCCCGTCCGAAAGGAGTTCCATGCATCCCCGCCGTTTTTCCCCGTGATGTCCTCGCCACCATCCTTATCAACATACTTGGAATACAGCCGGTAGCGGATATCCGGACCGGCGCTGCCGCCATAACGAACGGCGCCAAACCCCCGTTCCTCCGTTCCCACGCCGGCTGCTATCAAAGATCCCTGGGTATCCGCCGGCTTTTTGGTGATAATATTGACAATCCCGTTGACGGCGTTTGCACCCCAAAGTGTTGCACCCGGCCCCCGAATCACCTCGATTCGGTCGATATCCTCCATCAACGTGTCCTGAACATCCCAAAAAACCCCTGAATAGAGCGGCGTATAGACGCTGCGGCCATCCATCAGCACCAGCAGTTTGTTGGCAAACCGACCGTTAAACCCCCGGGAGGAGATTGCCCATTTATTGGCATCGATGCGCGGCACCTGAATGCCAGGCACTATCCGCAGGGCTTCCGGAATGCTGGTGACGCCGGATCGTTTCAGATCGTCCTGGCTGAACACAAACACGGCGGCATCCGTTTCGGACAGCTTTTGCATTTTTTTGATGCGGACACCACCTCAATGTTCAGAAGCTCTTCAATGCTCATTGCCGTGAGGTCCACAGATGAATTGAGACCCAATGCAACGGTCGCAAGAACGCTTTGGAAAAAAGATAAGAACACCGTCACGGGAATCAGAAAAAAACGCAAACAGACGAATCGGTTAAAAGTTTGCAGCCGAAAAAGCTTCATGGGTTAACGCCTCCTTCACTGACATAATCCGGATGATTTCCGAGATCAGAAATCCCTAAAATCGTCCTCATCCATGGGAATGATATCATCGAGGCGAAGCGCTTTGGACTGGCGCAACGCCAGGTCTTTTCCCCCGGAGGAAGTATGGCCAAGGGGTATTCTCCTTTTTTGCGGCGGGGTGGAACGCCCATTGGATTTCGGTGGGCTGATCCTTCCGGACCGGATTTGTGAAACCAATGTGTTCCCGCTTACCAATATCGCCAGCCGGCTGACAAACCCTTTCATCTCCTCGGCCTGAGCGTTTAGTTCTTCGGACGCCGAAGCCGATTCCTCAGCGATTGCGGCATTCTGCTGGGCAACCTTGTCCATTTCCGTGACCGCAAGGTTCAACTGCTCGATACCTTGCGCCTGTTCAGAGGATGCCGCTGCAATTTCACCTACTAACTCACCCACTTTTCTGGTGCTGCCTGCCACTTCATTAAAGGCATCGTTAGTGGACTTTACCAGAGCTGTCCCATCCGAGACTTTCTTCAGGGTGCCTTCGATCAATGCAGCGGTGTTTTTGGCGGCATCCGCAGCGCGCGTAGCCAGATTACGAACCTCGTCGGCGACAACCGCGAATCCGGCCCCGGCTTCTCCTGCTCTTGCGGCTTCCACAGCCGCATTCAAAGCCAGAAGATTGGTCTGGAAAGCGATTTCATCTATCGTCTTGATGATTTTGGAAGTTTCCTCACTGGCTTTTGAGATTTCCTGCATGGAGGTGGTGAGCTGGCCCATGGATGTGTTGGCATTATTCACCACCTGATTGGCCTGTTTCATGAGGGAGTCGGCTTGTCCGGCGTTGCTGGCATTCTGCTTGGTCATGGAGGACATTTCTTCAAGAGACGATGAAGTCTCTTCTCCTGTCGCTGCCTGCTCTGAAGAACCTTCTGCCAGGGTCTGGCTGGCTGATGAAACCTGACCGGCAGCCGAAGCCACCTGATCAGCTCCTTGTTGCAGACCATCGATAATGCGTTTGATGGGCAGCGTTATACTACGGGTGATAAATAATGCCAACATGCATAGTCCTAGAATGCCGATAAACGCTATAAGGATCATGACAATCGTTTTCGTTTTGATGGTAGCTGCAGCCATAGCCTCGATGTTGGTATTTTGCTCAGTCGATAATTTCACGACTTCATCGATGGCTTTTCGGTGTATTTCGTATTGTTCTAACATGGCGCTGAAAGCGAGTTCGGTCGCCTTTGCTTTATCACCCTTCTGGAAAGCTGGAATAAATTGATTGTCCCGAAGATCGAAGAAAGCCATCGCCGGAGTATAGGACTGCTGGATTAGCACGTCCTTAATTCGCCCTTCAGGAAGGGCATTCCTCCAGTATTTATTCCGCGTGAGATAGTCGTTTTTTAAAACATTCCCTTTCTCAATGAGCGATTTGACATTTGCTTCATTCATTTCTCCAAGCATCTGGAGCGTTACAAGATACGTTTCCATGATGTATTCAGGTGGTGGCAGAATGTCCGCTATAAGGTCTTTTCCTACAACAATCTGTTCATATACAGGTCCGTTGACACGCAGATGGTTCAGCGTACTGTAGGAAATTAAAGTAAATAAGGCAAAGATAACAATAAAGGCTGATACAAGAAAAACAAGTTTGGACGATAAGTTAAAGTTGTCGCACAACATATGAATATCCTCCATTTAAATTTTTAAACTCTCCATTAAAACGGAAATAAATGGACGCATAAAAGACTGCACGCGGAAAAGCTTCATGGGTTAACTCCTCCTTAACTGACACAATCCTGAAGATTTCCGGGATCAGAAATCCTTAAAATCGTCCTCATCCATGGGAATGATATCATCGGGGCGAAGCGCTTTGGGCTGGCGCAGCGCCAGGTTTTTCCCCCCGGAGGGATTATGGACACGGGGTGTTCTCTTTTTTTGCGGCGGGGTGGAACGTCCGTTGGATTTTGGGGGGCGGATACTTCCGGATCGGCTTTGTGACACCAAAGTGTTCCCACTTATCAATACCGCCAGCCGGCTGACAAACCCTTTCATCTCCTCGGCCTGGGCGTTCAGCTCTTCAGAGGCCGAAGCCGATTCCTCGGCGGTTGAGGCATTTTGCTGGGTGACGTTATCCATTTGTGATACCGCGATGTTGACTTGCTCAATCCCCTGAGCCTGTTCATTGGAGGCTTCCGCGATCTCACCGATCAGCTCCCCAACCTTATCGGCACTGCCGGCCACTTCCTGAAATGCATCATTTGTTGTTTTTACCAGCCCTGATCCCTGATCCACTTTTTTTACGGTGCCTTCAATCATCGCGGCGGTATTTTTAGCGGCATCCGCAGCCCGCATGGCCAGATTCCGGACCTCATCCGCCACGACGGCAAATCCGGCGCCGGCTTCTCCGGCCCTGGCGGCTTCGACGGCCGCGTTCAGGGCCAACAGATTGGTTTGAAAGGCGATTTCATCAATGGTTTTAATGATTTTTGAAGTTTCTTCGCTGGCGGTAGCGATTTCCTGCATGGAGAGCGTCAACTGGCTCATGGATGCGTTGGCCTGGCCTACCACCTGTTTGGCCTGTTT
>JAZDPP010000175.1:0-24384 GCA_043797445.1 Pseudomonadota bacterium | reverse complement strand
ACCAAAATGCAAATGACCAAAACTTGTTACCCTTATGTGCGTGAATGCGATGTTTTGGATTTCGATCATTTCAATATTTGGTATTGTTTCTGATTTCGATATTCTGATTTCGAATTTTGGTTCCGGCTTGTCCGGGTTAGGAAATCGGGCATGGATTCCTGATGAAATATCCTTTTGAAATAGCGTTGAAATCCTTGCGCTTCCGCGAATTATGTGCGATACAAATTTCGAATTGCTCACGAAGGGAGCCGCCGGAAAACAGATCGCATCTTTCTTCGAATAGCCGGCTGATCTTACTTGTGCCGGCCTCGAAACGCCGGGGAAAGCTTGTATGCCGTGGGCGTTGCAGCCAATCCGTCTTAAAAATGGCCCATGAGCTCCAAAGTACTGTGAACACTGTCAGAGCAATGGAAACACATTAAAATTTTGGGGACAGAAAAGCTATGGCATTAAACATGACACTCGGGAAACGGATTGCTTTAGGAACCGTCTTGTTGTTGCTCCTCATCGCCGCGTTGGGAGGCGTGAGCTATCTGGGCCTGATCCGGATGACGAGAGGAATGGATGCCCATAAGGCAATCGCCCACTTCCGAAACATCATTGCGGACGTCAGCAAGTCCACGGATCAATATTTATTGGGGATTCACACCGCGGATGAAGAGCGAAGCAAAAAGTCTCACGCGGAGGCGCTGGAAAAACTCGGCAATGGCCTGACCGCCGCAACCTCGATCAAGAGCAGTGCTTCCATGGGTACGGCCATCACGACGGAGATTACATCCGCGGAAAAAAAGATTGTGGATTATCAAGCCGCTTTCAACCGATATGTCGACATCGAGAAAGAAAAGCTGACCCCTGTCGAGGACATCAAAAAGCACTATAAACCCCTTCTCGACGGCGTGGCACTGGGCTTTCTCTTGCACGAGGAAATGGAGCGCGCGGCTAAAGATCTGACAATCTATGCCACGTCTTATCTTTCGCAAGACACGGCAAAGAACTGGAATACGGTCACAGTAGCTTCAGAGACGTTTACAACAGCGTTTGCCAAATGGCAAAAGCAAATCGAATCCAGTGCTGAATTAATCAAACTTTCGGAAAAAATAAAACAGGAAGCGAAGGATCTGCGGGCATCTTTGGAAACCCACCATGCCTTTGTGACCCAGCAGCAGGAATCCCTCG
This sequence comes from Pseudomonadota bacterium, assembly GCA_043797445.1. GTDB lineage: Bacteria > Desulfobacterota > Desulfobacteria > Desulfobacterales > JAFDDL01 > JAZDPP01. The sequence goes on along the minus strand of JAZDPP010000175.1, from coordinate 23,208 downwards.
CGCTGATGAATGGACTTACCGCCGACCTCTACGACATCTGCACCCGCATGACGGATAGCAGCATCCGCGAGCTGCAAGCCGTTACGGACTTCTCGCTGCGCATGATCTTTGGCTTTGCGGCGGCCGCGCTTTTAATTGGAATCGGATATGCCATCGTCTCAATCCGCAAGATCGTGGGCTCCATCAACGCGGTCATTGCCGGCGTAAATTCAAGCGCGGAACGGATTTCAGAGGCATCGGGCGAAGTCGCCACCTCGGGCGGCTCTCTTGCCGATGGCGCTTCCGCGCAAGCGTCGGCCCTGGAAGAAACGTCTTCCGCGCTGGAAGAAATTTCCACCATGAGCAAACAGAATTCCGAAAATGCCGGTCAGGCAAGAATCATGATGAAGGAGGCTCAGCAGACCGTCGGAACCGTCAATATGCATTTGAATGAGATGGTGGAAGCGATCAGCGAAATCAATCAGGCGAGCCAGGATACCGCCAAAATCATCAAAAACATTGATGAGATCGCCTTTCAGACGAATCTTCTGGCGCTCAACGCCGCCGTTGAGGCGGCGCGGGCCGGCGAGGCAGGGGCGGGCTTTGCCGTTGTGGCCGATGAGGTTCGCAATCTTGCCATGCGGGCGGCTGAAGCCGCCAAAAACACGGAAACACTGATTGAAAACACGCTCCGGGCGGTACGGCATGGTAGTGAGTCCGCGACCGCCACACAGACGGCCTTCCAGGGCAATATGGAAATCACCCGTAAAACGGGTCAGCTGGTCGATGAAATCGCCACCGCATCCGATGAACAGGCAAAAGGCCTGCAAATGATCAATAGCTCGGTATCCGAGATGGACCGGGTAACCCAGAGCAACGCGGGCGCCGCCGATCAGCTGGCTGTCTCCGCGCGTGAACTCAACGGCGAAGCGGCACAAATGAAATCCTTTGCGCACCAGCTGGTCGAGCTGGTCAAGGGAAAAAACGGAAAGCACGACTCCGCCGATGCGTCCGACGATTTTGACACGTTTCCATCGCAAAAGGGAAGGCCTTATCTTCTCTCCGCCCCTCACGATTCGGAGGAGCAGGAGCCTTAAGGTTTCCTAAATCAAGAGTCATCTTCAGCGCGTTTTCGGCCAAATGGAATATTTAATTTTTTCATACTGAACAGTTCCGCCGCCAAGGCAATATGCAAGGGTCAACACCTACAGGTAAAGGGAGGTCAATTATGCGGTTTACGCAAGGGGATCTGTTTTGGGGAATGGATATCGGGTTCGTCAAAACCGTGACGGACATAGCGGTTCATATCTCCTGCAAGCAGGGAGAGAAGCTTTTTGACATCGGTGATCCGGCGGATCATTTCTATGTATTGCTCAAAGGCAGTGTCACCATGGAGCGAGGCAAGGATCAGCTGTATACCGCCAAGCAAGCCGGCGAGATATTCGGTTGGTCCGCGCTGATTCAGCGAAAGGATTTCGCCGCATCGGCCACCTGCGGCGCCGATTCGGAAATATTAAAAATCGCAAAGGATCCGTTTTTGAATGCGCTGGGGGAATCCGCTCAAAACAAGGCAAAGCTGTTCGAGCATCTCGCGAAAAAACTGGGTAACCAGCTTTTGGAAGTCTATATTCACGCCACCTGCTGAAATCTTCCGGCGAAACATCCCGGGGACACCCTCGTCTTGCCGGGCCTGTCATCCATGAGGGCCCGGGGCCTCGGCGAGACGGTAACCGGCGGAAGGAGATCCGAGCCGCAAGGTTTCGGCTTCTATTATTCCCTTACGGCATTGCCGGGAGGTTTTTCATGCCGCCCGGGAAAAAAAGTGATAGAGCGATGTTCCCTTGCTGGATGAAGTCTTGACCCCCCGTTTTCGATGCCTTATAGAATATCATTATCGCCTAACGATGCTTTATAAGGTATTTTTCGCATGAGATATTCAATCCTGGAGCTGACAGGGAAATTAAGAGCGGCCCGTGAAAAAAAAGGCTTGTCTCAACGCGCCTTTTCCAGGTCGATCGGAATGCCGCAAAGTCGACTGTCCCGAATCGAAAACGGCCTCACGGATCTGCAAACTTCCAACCTGCTGGAACTGGCAAGGGCGCTCGATCTGGAGGTGATGCTCATCCCGCGTCAGGCCGTGCCCTTCGTCGACAGCCTCATCCGGCAAACAACGCGCACCTCCGTTTCACCGCAAATAACGCCCCTGTATCAGCTCGGCGAGGAGGAAGAAGAGGATGGCTGAGCCTATACTGCGGGTCCTTCTGCACCAACGGCCCATCGGGACGTTGACCCTGCTGGCGGGGGACCAGAGCGTGTTCGCCTTTGACGAAAGCTATATCCAGGATCCGCTTCGAGACACGCTCAGCCTATCGTTTAAAGCGCCCATGGGAGGTCTTGTCACCGATATAAAACCGACACGGGCCCGGGTTCCGCCGTTTTTTGCGAACCTTCTGCCGGAAGGCCCGCTGCGGACCTATCTCGCAAAAAGAGCGGGCGTAAAGGACAGCCGGGAATTCTTTTTGCTTCGGGCGCTGGGGCGGGATCTGCCCGGCGCCGTCACAATACAGGATATGAAGGATGGGAGTATTCCGGCGATAGCGGACAAAAACAAAGCGGGGGCGAATCGTCAAAAGGGCGTCCTTCATTTTTCACTCGCCGGGGTCCAGCTCAAATTCTCGGCCATACGGGAGGCAGCGGGCGGATTGACCATACCGGCGGAAGGCAGCGGCGGCTCATGGATCGTCAAATTGCCGTCGACCTCCTTTGAAGCCGTTCCGGAAAATGAGTTTGCCATGATGAATCTGGCCGCAAAAGTGGGAATCCATGTTCCCGAAATCGGGCTCATTCCCATCGATCATCTATCCGGCCTGCCCGATGATATCCGGAATATGAAGGGTCAGGCGTTTGTGATAAAGCGCTTTGATCGAACCGAAGCCGGCGCGGCGGTTCATGCCGAGGATTTCGCGCAGGTCTTTGGCGTCTATCCCGAAAAAAAATATGAAAGGGCTAATTATCGAGGCCTCGCGCAGGTCATCCTGGCAGAGTCCGGGCAAGAAGATATCGCCGAATTTGTCCGGCGGTTGGTTTTCAATACGCTGATCGGAAACGCCGACATGCATCTTAAAAACTGGTCATTGATATACCCGGACCGCCGGCAAGCCGTGCTGGCACCGGCCTATGATTTTGTGTCCACGATCCCCTATATAAAAGATGCGAACACCGCCCTGAATCTGGTCAAAACAAAAAAAATGGCGGACCTGTCTCTGGACCACCTATCGCACTTTGCCGCCAGGGCAAAGCTGGCGGAAAAACTGGTCCTTGAAACCGCCGGGAGAACGGTGGAACGGTTTGCGGCGGCATGGAAAAACGAGGCGTATCTGAACGATCTGCCGTTTATCAGGGAAACAATCAACGCGCACTTAAAAACAATCCGACTGGTAACCGAGATGGGAAAACAACCGGCTTAACCGCCTGAACTCGTTGACGGTATGACAAAGGATTAACACGAATCCTTCACCGTGTGGTTCAATGGTTCAACACCATTGACGGTAGCCGAAGAGAGAGTGTAGGTACCTCCGCCCTGCCACAGGGCACTTGCGGTGTCAAAAGGTTTCTCGTTGACGAACACCCGATAAAAGGATATTTTTTTATACCATGATTGCCTTTGAATTTGACTCAGAAAAAAGCCGAAGCAACAACGCCAAGCACGGAATGGACTTTATCGAAGCCCAAAAATTGTGGGATGATCCGGACAGAATTGAAATCCCGGTTTTTGCCACAGATGAACCACGATGGCTTACTATAGGTAAAATTTCCGGGAAAACCTGGACGGCGGTGATCACCAATAGAGGTGAAAACATCAGAATAATTTCCGTCCGGAGATCCAGAAAAAACGAGGTTATGCTTTATGAAAACGATAACAGCAAAAGAATTTGACGAAAAATTTGATAACGGTGATGATGTGTTGGAGCATTGCGACCTTGGGAACATCGAGCGTCCCGGATTGAGGCAAAAACGGGTAAACGTGGATTTCCCTTCATGGATGATTGCAAGGCTGGACCAAGAAGCCCGCCGCCTTGGCGTAACTCGCCAGTCCTTAATAAAATTCTGGATATCCGAAAGGCTACAATAACACATCCCATTGCTCATCGCGCCGCCATCGCGCCCTTCTTCGCCTCATCGACCGCTCCACGCTCAAAAGCTGACTTCTGAGGATTCTGAGATACGGATTCCCATAAATCGACCCCTCCCGGAATTCGAGTTTCTCCGCCTTAATACCTTTGAGGATGAAGTCGCGGGTGACTCAGTATTCAGCCTCGGCAGTGACATCGCTGTCGGCAAAGAGATGGAACGCTCGATTTAAAGGCCAGGATCGAAATAATGGATTGCCATTATACTGTTGGCCCAGTGGGTTGCAGGTGCGGCCACCATTTCATAAAAAATCGATGGCCCGCTATCGCTGATCCAGCGCCTTTCTGATCCCGTCTGCCAACGCCTTTATGGAAAACGGCTTCTGAATGAAATGGACGCTTTCGTCCAGAATGCCCCGGTGAGTGATCACGTCGGCCGTGTAACCGGACATGAACAGGCACTTGAGACCGGGGTAAAGTTCCGACAGCCGCTTGGCCAGGTCCAGACCGTTCATCTCCGGCATGACAACGTCGGTCATCAACAGATGAATCCCGCCGGCGTGTTTCCCGGCGAGAGCGATGGCCTTGCCGGGCGCGCCCGCGGTCAAAACCCGATAACCGAGCCTTTCCAGCATCTTTTGGGCCATCTCCAGGATCAGGGGGGCATCTTCCACCACCAGCACGGTCTCACCGCCGCCGCGCGGGATATCCGTCACGGTTTCTTTCAAGTCCGCTACCACCGGGGAGGAGTGCCGGGGCAGGTAGATCCTGAAAGTCGTTCCTTTCTCCGGTTCGCTGTAAACATTGATGAACCCGTTATTCTGCTTGACGATACCATAAACCGTCGAGAGCCCCAGACCGGTTCCCCGGCCTATCTCCTTGGTGGTGAAAAACGGTTCGAAAATCTTATCGAGGGTCTCTTTGTCCATACCGCCTCCGTCGTCGCTCACGGCCAGCAGCACATACTCGCCGGCGGAAAAGCCGATATGTTCCGCGCAGTAAGCGGTATCCAAAGAGACATTGTCCGTCTCGATCGTGACCTTTCCAACGCCGGCAATGGCGTCCCTGGCGTTGATGCACAGGTTGGCCATGATCTGGTCGATCTGAGTCGGGTCCATCTTTACCGGCCAAAGTGCGGTTTCGGGCAACCATGCCAGGTCGATATCCTCACCGATGAGATGCCGGAGCATCTTGAGCATCCCTTCCACGGTCTCGTTCAGATCGAGCACTTTCGGGGCGATGGTTTGCCGGCGGGCAAAGGCCAGCAATTGCCGGGTGATGTCCGCGGATCGCTTCGCCGCATTGAAAATCACCTCGAGATCCGCCCGCAGCGGGTGAACCTTACCCGCTTTTTCCATGGCCATTTCCGCATAACCAAGAATTACGCTCAGAATGTTGTTGTAATCATGGGCCACCCCGCCGACCAGCCGGCCGATGGACTCCATCTTCTGGGCCTGTCGAATCTGGTTTTCCAGGATGAGTTTCTCCGTGACGTCTTCCACCATCTCGATGGCGCTCACCACCCGCCCGGCATCATCCAGAATGGGCGAGGAAACGACGCGGTAGTTGCGAATTCCCCCGGCCTGCGGCGTCTGGGTCATCGCCTCATGAACCCGGCCGTCTTCGATCGTCCTGACGGTGGGGCAATAATCGCAGATTCGGTCCCGGGGCGGATTATTGAACGCCCGGTAACACAGGGGGTGTTTGTCGATATCGATATCGGGAAACCAGGTGCGCATCTGTTGGTTCAACTCCAAAATCTCCATTTCCGGTGAGATCAGAGATACGCCGATACCGATATTGTCCACTATGGAGCGGAACTTCTCCTGGCTCTGGCGAAGCGCCTCCTCGGTCGTTCGCCGGGCGGCCTCGGACTGGTACATCGCCTCATAGTGCTTCTTTTTTTCACCCTGCCAGGCCGCCAGTCCGGATAGGATTGCTATTCCCGAAAGGCCCGCAAGCATCACCAGAATGAGAACCGAACGGAAGCGCCATTCGGCGTAGGCCTCGGCCGCGTCCATTTTAACCACCATGAACCAGCCTGAGTCCGCAACAGGCCGGATAACCGATACGACCTCGACCCCGCGATAATCCTTTCCCGTCACAACGCCCTGCCGGCCCCGCACGGCCATGACTTCGGGCGCCTCTGCGCGGTTCAGGGGAATACGCATCTTCAGCGCCGAATCCGGATGTTGGCGCGAATCGTTGAGGAAGAGCACATCCTCGCCGTCGCGCATCACCAGCAGCGTTTCGGCGGTCTTGCTCCGGGTGGGCCAGGAGCGGATCAGGGGATAGAGGTACCGGGAGGCGTCGCTCATCAGGATGATCGCGCCGATCGGGAGTTGCGCGTCTCCGTTGCCGCCAAGGAGGGGCGCGATCACGGAAACATGGGGGGCCGGATGCGATTCATCGGTGTGCAGGTCGGTAAATGCGGGCCTGCGATCGCGCAACGCGGCAGCCAGCGCATCAATGTATCCGATGTGGATCTTTTGTTTTCCACTCAGGCTCAACGCAACCCGCCCGTCCGGATCGACCAGCAGAATGTCTTCGTAGTGATATTGCTTTTGGAGACTTCGAAAGAGGGTGAGAAGCTCTCCGGCAATCTCGTCACGGGGATCTAAAAGAAAACTGGCCACGCTCCGGGCCGTGAACGGGTTCTCCTGCAAAACGCCGGCGTCTCCCAACCGTTCTTCCCGCCAGGCCACGATCTGATCCGTCTTCAGCTGCGCGGTCTCGGCGAGATTCGACTCGATTGTTTCCCGCATTCTCAGCTCCTGGACACGGTAGAACCAGTATCCGCCGCTCAAAAGCGCAAAAAGCGTCACTGAAAGAACCGCTTTTGCCATACGGAAAACCAAGTTTTTGCCAAGCCCCATGGACGACTCCCCCGTTCGAGCTCTCCGGGCGCCAGGCTATAAAAAGAGAAACACCTTGTTTCCTCGCTGTGAGTCTCGCCTCGGAATACTTAATGTATATCACCCCCTTACGCAGAGGAGCAATTAATTTCATTATTTTAAATAAATAACAAATTGTTACGAAAATATTGGAGGGCAATTCTCGAAATACCGCCTTAATGCCTTTAGGGCGGGCGGGGAACTCGATGCCCCTAAGAAACAACATCGCCCTTCCCCCGCTGAAATGCGGAGGAAGGGCGATGTAACACAACCTCTATCTTAATTTTTTTTAGAGCGCCATGGGAATATCCCCCAGGCTCAGATCGATTTTCGAGGATACCTGATCAATGGTCTTTGTCACCTTGCCCTTTTTCAGAGTCAGGGTGAAGCTACGGTCATCCTTGAGACCGTTGAACCAGAAGTCTCCAAAATTATCCGTTTCCACCGTGAAAGTCTCCCCCGAGGCGGTGTCTTTCAAGGTGCACCTGGCGCCGATGATGACTTCTTTTTCCTTCGGGTCATACAGGGTACCGGCGATAAATTTCTTGGGCAAGCCCTTGTAATAAACCCGGGACTTGGTGCCAAACTGGGGATTGAGCAGTTCCGCCCCCTTGATGAAATCGGCGAGCTCCGATTCTTCGCCGAAACGAAGTGCCGCCGTGGGACACTGATCGACACATCGGGGCACTTTCCACTCCGGATCATTGTCCAGAAGGTGCGCGCATCCCGTGCACTTCTGCGCAATATTCAGATTTTCGTTGAAGAAAATCGCATTGTGCGGACAGGCATCCTTGCATAATTTGCAGCCCGTGCACTTATCCGGATTGATCAATACGAGACCATCGGCACGCTTTGTAATGGCGCCGACTTCGCAATCGGCAATACAAGGCGCATCGTCACAGTGATGACACATCTTGGGAATATAGGTCACCTTGACCTTGGGCACCTGGCCGCGCACCAGTTCGGTCAATCCGAGCCAGAATTGACCCGTGTCCGGTTGTGGTTTGGCGTATGGCGTCCAGTCGTTGGCCACATGCTCGTCCTTGCAGGCGATCTGACAGCAGTAGCATCCGTTGCACACTGAAAGATCAATGGCAAATACCTTCATTTAGCACCCCCTTTTATCCAGCCAGCCCTCAAACCGAAGGCCCGCGGCCGGATCATACTCGCGTTCAAATGCTTCGGGATTTTCCCGTCTCCACTTGTCCATATCCGCGCCGGTGCAGAGGCTGACTTCAACGAGATACCCGCTCGTCGCCTGCCCCACACAGCGTTTGGAAGTAATACCCTCGCCCGAAATGGTATTGATAGCCCCCCCCCGGCAGACGTTGGGAGCAATCGGATCATGGCGGGCCCCATGATCCACATAGGCGACGCCCGGCATCACCCGTTCCCAGACGCGGGCGCCGCACAGCACGATGCCCCGTTCGTTGTGGACCTTTACGATATCCCCCATTTTGATGCCGCGTTTTTCGGCCTCACTCGGGTGAATCCAGACCGGTTCGTACATATATCCGTCCCAGCCCCTGACTTTACACGTGATCACTTCCCGGCTCCAGGAGATATCATCGGCCTGGGAATGGACCCGCCAGCGACCGTGATTGGACATCAGCAAGAGCGGATAGGCATTGGCCCGCCAGCTCGACTGACGCTCATCATGCATGGCGCTCTTTTCGATCCATTTGGGAATGGGCGGACGCTCCAGGTCATCCGGAAAGTTTTTCGCGATCCGTTCGGAGTAAAACTCAAGCTTTCCGGTCGGTGTGGGAAGGGGATTTTTCTCCGGGTCATCGAAGAAGGGCCTCAGGGCGACCACGTCTTGTTCCCAGTCTTCGGCCGTGGGCAATACCACATACTGATTCTTTTCAAACTCTTCCCAGGTTACCAGTTTGTCGAGGCTCATGTTTCTAAAGACCTCCTGCTGGAGATCCCGGACGGTTTTGCCCTCGCTGAACTGGTCGCCCTTTCCGAGCTTTTTGGCAACTTCCAGCACGGCCTCATAGTCGCTCTTGGATTCGCCCACCGGTTCGATGGCCTTATCCAGCAGAATGACGCTGTGGTGCTGCGTGCCCTGACGGGTGTTGGTGACGATATCATCTATTTCCATATTGGTGTTGGTGGGTAAAATAATATCGGCATAGAGGCAATCGTTTTCCAGCCAGGGATGCTGGGCGACGATAAATTCGATTTTCGGGCTCCGCTCGGCGATAATGGTTTCGTTCCCGCAGTTCCAGCAGGTGATGCGGCACGGCGTGTCGGTCCACATCATGTGAATCTCGGTGCCGCCCTTATCTTTGTCGATGGGATAGTTGTATTCGACAAACTGATCTTCCACCATCTCCTCGATGCCGCCATTGCCCCAGAATTTGAGCGGCGGATTCAAAATGGCGGTATGGATCAGGGTCTTCGGGATTAGCTGCTTTCCCCAGGCGCGAATCGTTGTCAGCGTCGGTTTCGTCAACCGCTCGGGAAGAGAGGGGTTGAAAAAACGCGTGCTTTTGAGCAGCTGGGCGCGCGGCATCCCGCCATAGGTGATCTGGGTCTGATGAACCCCCGGTCCGCCCAATCCCTGCATGCCGAGGAGAATACATTCCAGGCGCGCCGGTTCGTGTGAGTATGGTCCGCGGAACATCGAGCCGCCGAAGTAATGGGCGATCGAAGTCGTTTTAGCGGCGAAATCACGGGCCAGCGCCTTGATGGTCCACTCCGGAACACCGCACTTTTTCGATGCCCATTCCGGAGTCTTCGGAACACCGTCTTCCTCGCCCATAACGTAGGCTTCCACCTTATCCATGCCGATGGTATGCGTCTTCACATACTCTTTTTTGTAAGTGCCTTCCTTCAGCCACATATAGATGATGGCAAGCTGCATGGCAGCGTCGGTGTTGGGCAGAATGGGAATCCATTTATCGGCATGAACGGCCGCGCCGTAGTTCAGATCCGGGCAGATATACACCTGCTTGATGCCGCACTGCGTCCAGAAAAAGCTGAGCCGGCTGGCAAATTGACCGACAAAGCCCCAGGGGGTCGTCTCCGGATCGCAGCCCCAGAAGAGCACCATGTCGCAATTTTCGGTCATGTCCTTGACGCAGTTATCCGATGGGTCCATCATGCCGACGATGCCCTGACCCCAGACGTGCTTCGATCCCCAGTAGAACCCTTCCCAGCTGTCCGGATTCCGGACCTGCTGCGTAAAGCCCCCCAGCATCTCCAGCATTCTGGCCTGATGACCGTGCGGCGTGTTGATGGTCTTACACTCGCCGTGCCCGTCGCCCTGGGCTAAAATGGCCAGCGGGCCGTATTGCTTAATGATACGGTTGATCTCACCGGAGATGATATCCGTTGCCTCGTCCCATGAGATCCGCACATACTTGCTTTTCCCGCGGTTCTGGGTATTGCGCTCTCCGTTGGGATCCCAGTCGACGCGCTTTAGGGGATATTTGATGCGGTTGGGAGAGTAAGTCCGCTTTTTATAAGAAAGTGACCAGGGAGACGGCATGCCCTTGAAATTGGACTCGAGCGTTTTCCCGTTTCTCGTGAATTTCCAGGAATTGAAAGTCTTCCGGTCGTACTTCCAGTCAAAGTGCATGGGCCGGACGCGCACGATCTTGCCATCCTTGACATCGACACACGACGGATCGCACCCCCCCAGCAAACCACCCAGAGCCAGCGCCCTGACAACCGTTTTGTCGGGCTTGAATTTGGAGGTTGCCGGACTTTCCGTTGTCTTCTTCTTTTCTTTCATACTTTCATTCCTCCTGTTTACCGAAGTTAGACGATCGCCAGCGATAATGATGATAATTGACTGCCGTTACTGCCTTCATATGGCACTGCCATCGGGGTTGCGCCGAAAAAAATCGCTCACTTTTCAGTGGTTCTGGGCACATAGCCGAATTCTTCCGTTCTGAACACCTCTTCCTGCAAATCCGCCTCCGTACAGGGATAGGCCTTGCAGATCAAACAGGTTAAATCGGGGGAGCCGTACATGGGATCCAAATGATTGTTATTCGTCAACACGTTGGGGTTGGAAAGAAACACCCCGTGATACCCTTTGGCCGGCTCTTCCGGATAGAACCAGTTGCCGGTCGCCATCAGAACGCCCCTCAAAATGCCGGGATACACGCGGGCCTTCTGCCGAATACGGCCGCGCGGCGATTCGATCCAGATCCAATCGTTATCCTTGATACCGTATTTGGCGGCGGTATCCGGATGAAGCTGCGCGATGGGATACTCCATGAAACTTCTCAACCAGGGAATATTTCGGTACTGCCCCAGGAAATAGAAGGGTTGGCGGTAGCCGCTGCTCATGATCAGGGGATACTCCTTGAACAGCTCGGGGGTGCGGTAGGGACTTTCCCCCGGTTCCCGGAACACCGGCAGGCCGTCGTATCCCAGTTCTTCCAAGCGCTTTGATTTGAATTCAAATTTGCCGGTAGCGGTTGGGAATCCGCCACCTTCCCGCCAGTAATCGGTCTTGTACTTGTAATAGACCTGATCCTTTCCCCAGCAACCACTGACGACGTTTTTGCTGAAGTCTTTCCATTTCATGTTTCCGCCCATGCCCTTTCGGACCTGGTAATCGAGCATCTCCTCATACGTATCGAACCAATGCTCGGGCGCGCACCTTTTTCCGACCTCGTTGAATATCCAGGCATCCGGTTTGGCTTCACCCGGCGGTTCGACCACCTTGTTGTGGGCTTCAATGAAAAAGCGCGGATGCATGTCGTAAACGTCATCCATCTCGAGCCAGTGCGCCGCGGGAAGTACGATGTCGGCCGCCTCGGCCATGGGACCCATGAAGAGATCCACATGGACGATAAACGGAACTTTCTCAATGGCCGCCACGACCTCCTTGGTGTTGGCCATATGAACGATCTGCTGCCCCCCGACGCTGAACCAGACTTGAATCGGGGCCTTTCCGGACAAAATCGCCTTCACCATGGTATCCGGATTGCACGTTCGGGCGGCACCCATTTTGAATTTGTCGATGCCGATAATCTTGCTCTGCATTTCCGGCGTCAGCGGCAACTCCAGAAAGAAGTTTTCGATCAGCTCGGTTTCCGGCAGCACCCAGCTCATCATGCTGCCCGGTCTTTCGATATTGCCGGTCATACCCAAAAGACAGATGATGGCCCGAAGGGTATGGCCGCAATTGGCCTGTCTTTCCAAGGAACTGCCGACCTGAATGCAGCCCGGCGTATCGATGGCAAACAGTCTCGCGGCCTGAATGATTTTTTCCTTGGGGACCCAGGTCAGTTCGGATGTTTTTTCCGGTGTAAAGGGGGCGATTCTCTCTTTTAGCTCCTCAAACCCATAGCTCCAGTTGTCGACAAATTCCTTGTCCCACAGTCCTTCGTTGACAATGACATTCATCATACCCATTGCCAGCGCGCAGTCCGAACCGGGGCGGGGTTGAAGATGCAACGTGGCCCGGGAGGCATAGGCCGTGGTCCGGGGATCGATGATGATGAGATTCTTGCAGTAGTCCAGAGACTGAATGAACCAGTTGCACATTTCGGAGTCGGCGCTGCTGATCTCGAGCTGCTTGGCCCACATGATCTGGGTTTTGGGAAATTCACCGCCCCATCCATGATAATCGCAATAGAGCCGGCCGTAGCCCGTTACCAGACCATAGAGACCGAGGCGCGGGCTGTGACACACATAGCCCGGGCTGATCACGTTGGCGGTATTCATCGATCTGGCAAAGCGATGGATGTAGCGATTATACCCGCGGCCGGTGCCCTGGGAAACCGCAAGCGATTCAGGACCGTATTTTGACTGGGCCTCTTTTATCTTTGATTCGATCGTATCCAGCGCTTCCTTCCAGGATATTCGATCCCACTTTCCCTCGCCTTTGGCGCCGGCCCGCTTCATCGGATATAGAATCCGGTAGGGATTATCCAGATGTTGAATGCTCGATAAGCCCTTGGCACACATGGTGCCGCGGGTCAGAGACTCCGGATTGCCTTCGATATGGATGGGAACCCCATCTTGCACGGTAACTCTCACACCACAACCGCCATGACAGCTTTTGCAGGTAGTTATCACCACTTTTTTCTCGCTCATTTCTTTCTCCTTTAACGCCATTCACGCTATTTGATTTTAGCCTTTGGCAGGATCGGTTCGTAAATGCCGACTTTGAGGATACAATATTTTAACGCAAACGCACCCATGGTATGAGCGATGACCGCGGCGATCATCAATCCGTGAGCTCCCGAACCGCCGGCCACAAGTGTCTGAAGGGATAATCCCATCGGTAAAAGGATGCCAAGCACAATGACGCCCCCCCAGAACGGTGCGGCCGCGCGACCGGCCAACAGCTCTTTTGCCGAAAGACCCGCCGTATCGGATTGATAAAAGGCATTCATGATGAGTGTTCCAATCAGAAGCACGTTGACCAGGAGCAATATGCGGGTAACGGCTTCCATCGTCGAGAAGTCAACACCGCCCGTAATCATGCCCACAGCGATCAACAATGCAATTCCATCGGCGATACCGGCGTTCAGGATCACGATGGGGAGAAGCCCTGTATTCCAAAACGGAACGCTCTTGCAGTAACTCATCATAAAGCCGCAGTACATGGCCGTCAAAACGCAAAAGAATCCGGCGACGATTTTCATTAAAAGGTCGATCCCGCTGTTCGGAGACGCATAGCTGGTTGCGAGCTGAAATATGCCGAAGAAGGTGTAAACGGCGGTAAAAAAAGACCCCCTGGCGATCCAGGAGGTTTTCCATGCATTGGTGAAAGGCGGCATGGCCCGCCAAAACCGGCTGGGTTTGCCGAGGTAGAGAATATGCAGTGGAAGTTTCAGGGATACGATGATGAACCACCCGATCAAGGCCCCCCACCAGCTGCTGACGAATATGGATACCAGATAGAGCCCGGTTCCCAGGCTTGAAAAAACTTCCGCCAGCCAGATCAGCACCCCCTGACCTTGAATCCAGTCGGTCTGCTGCATCGGGTTAACCATCCATTCATGGGTTACCATCCATTGACGGGCGGAATGCCGAGGTGTCTTGGTCATGGATACGCCTCCTGTTATTTTTTGTTTAACCGTGAAAAAATTTCGCGGGATCTTTTTTCAACGCTGCTAAGATGGGGAATATGACTGCCGGTCATGGCCGATTCCGGCGCAATATTGGATTTGCCGCCGATCTTGCCGTCCACGTAGTATACGGAAGGATCCGTTCCATATTCCTCCTGCAATTGAAAGGCACGCCGCTCTCTGATGAGGGTCGAAACGTTGCTGTCCGGATCATCCAGATTGCCGAATGTCAGCGCTCTTGCCTGGCAGGTATTGACACAGGCCGGCGTGGCATCGCGATCGATCCCCGGCTTCAATCCTTTTTCAAGACCGTAATCGATTCTTTCCATGCAAAAATTACACTTCATGGTGGTGCCGACCTGGTGGGGATAGAGCTTTGCGCCCATCTTTTCGAATTTGGTCTTCGGATACCCCGGGAAATAGCCCGGATCCTTGTCTTTCGATAGAAATGTCCGATTCTGATAGGGGCAGGCGATCACGCAATAGCGACACCCGATGCACTTGTTGGCATCGATCCATACAATGCCGTCCGCTCGTTGCTGGGTTGCTTCAGTGGGACACACATCCACACAGGGCGCCTCCTTGCATTGATTGCATCGCACCGGAAAGGTGGTGATATCAACAACCCCACCATCTTCGGATTCACTGGCGATCAGTTTTACCCAGGCAACCCGCAACGGAAGAAAGTGCTCCACTCTGCAAGCAGCAACACATCCGTGGCATCGGGAACATTTCACGAGGTCTATGACCATTCCCCATCTCATCGTCTCTTCTCCTTTTCCATTCCACGGCTTATTGGCAACTTGTCGAAGACGGATCCGCCGGGAAGATCCATCTATCTGATATTTTATTGAATCCCATTTAATTCCGTCCACATCCAAGGTATATACAGCGGAAGCGAATGAGGATGATCGGAAACTTTGCCGGGAGCCGGGTTACCCGCTCGGAAATCATGCAAAAACGCGCTGGAAGGTCAGCATTTTATGCAATATTGCATGTTATAAACGGAACTCTCTATCTGGTTTATTTTGCTATCTTCGTACGGTGATAAAAGATCGTTGATAGATTTGCGCTGCTGCCCACCTCTTTTTGCATGTAAAATAGCATATGATTTTCTTTTTGGCAAATAAAAATTTATTGCCCATAAAATTTTTTTCAGCATCTGTTTTATAAGCTTTATAAGTCACGCACGGGTTGATCAAGGGAAAGGGCTAACATACCAGGTCGGGATAAAAATAATAACCGTCTAAAGATACATGTAAAATATTGGCCTTGATCATCGTTTCGGCTAATTTCCGACGGAAGGGAGGCCGCGCCAGGGTGTTTTTGGAAGAGCGGCAGGCTGTTTGAGCGACAGCGAGTTCCTGCCGGTCTGGAAAAAATACCCTGCCGTCGCCGATATGATGATCAAGGCCCAATAATCATACCAAAAGATCGCGCAAGGCCTGTCAAGGCGCTTTATTTTCCTTTCTCAACAATCGGATGCCATGCCCGCATTTGTGCGGACATGCGACGCAGTCACCCAGGCAACGATTGCCATCGCCGCATACAAACCCGCAATTACCACAGCCATGCTGGGGTGCAACGCCGCTTCCGCTTATCCGGAAACCAAAGCCATCGGAATCCACTTTGACCGGTTCGACCTTTTCCAGCAACTTTTTATCGATGATGTATTGAAAACCGTCGATTGTGAATACGGCATCCGATTCCGTGGGTTTTTCAAGCGCAATGCCAAAGCTTCGAATACCGCATCCTCCCAATTTTACAAAGAGCCGGACGGGTCGCTTCTTTTTGTCCTTGAAATGTTCGGCCATGAGCTTCGTGGCCCTGGCAGTGACCTCGATCATAACCGCCTCCCTGCAACGCAGCCGTCCGTATCAGCACCCTGCCTGGTTATCGTACTGTCCCAACTTTAGAAAAAAAATCAAAATGGGACCGGCCAGCATGAACCCCCCGGCCAACACGATACCCGTGGAAAACGTATAATGCTCTCCCATATATCCGATAACCGCCGGCAGAATGCCGCCTCCTATCAGAAAAGATACCGGAGGCCCGAGCGAACTCGTGACACTACGAAGCGATGGAGGGGCAATTCCGGAGAGTGCGGCAAAAGCGGCCGGAAAAAAGGAGGACAGCATGGCCGGTTGAACAAAGATCATGGCCACCAGCCAACCCCCTTTAAGTGTTCCGATTAGAACCGTCGCTATCCCCGCGGTGAGCAGCGTGGCCATCATGGCAGGTTTTTGCCCCACCCGATCGGTAATCCAGCCGGCCACAAAAACCATTAAAAGACCCGAGACCTGGGATAAGCCCAATATCGAATTGGCAAGTATCAGATCCATCCCATGCTCGTTCACCAAAAAAAGGGGCAGCATGGCATAAATACCGGCATTGCCCCCCATGGCCATGGCGAAAAGCAACACCATGATCCAAAAGGAATACTTCGATAGAACGGCTTTAACATTGGAAAGGCTCGGCATCTGCCCCGGAAAGTCGCCGCCGCTTCCCCGAAGCGTATAGGCGAGCGCCGAAGACAATGCCAACGCCGCCCAGCTGATTAACACATACCGCCAGGAAAACCAGTTCAACAGCAGGGAGGCAATCAGCGGAGCCGTTACAAAGGCCAACGGCGGCGCTGCCTGATGAACACTCAGCGCCTTTCCCCAATCCTGCTTTCGAACCTCCGCGGTAATGGTCGCGATGGCGGAGGGCAAATGCACCCCGGCCGCAAGTCCAATAATCAATGGCAATACCCGAAGCGCCCAGAAGGCATTGACAAACCCGAAGGGCAGTAACGCCAATCCGACACACCATGCGGAGGCGCCCAGATTTCCCCGATGGTTAAACCGGGAAGATAAGAACCCGGAACAAAGGGGCGCCATCAAATACCCCAGGGACAACATTAAGAATAATGATCCGGCCTCGCTGTGACCGATTCCCAGATCTTTCTCAATGGCCGGCATCAGCGGTGCAAACATGACCCGGGTCACAAATCCCAGGTAAAAAAGCCAGGCCAAAAATATCGTGATCCAGATCTTTTCCCGAAAAGGAACCGGCATCGGGCAATCATCCACGCCAACATCCGTCATATTTCGTCCTTCCGTAACCATGCGGGATGGCATAGGTGACTAAAATGGTAGAAAAACCGGCTATCAATATGGCAACGATTCGCAGTATCATCGAACAACCGCATTTCGCGAATATGCTCCCGAGTCCGTACGCCTCCTCACGCTCTCCCGCAAGGAGTTAAGCTCTTCTGGTGTATTGACATTCATCAGGGACCACCGCCAATCCGGGGGAAGTTCCGCCACGCTCAGATATCGAACCCGCATGAGGGGATAAAAATCGAAGACACAGTACTCCTTGCGCTCCAGCATATCGCGCATAGGCGGCAGGCAATTTTTATGATACAGACCAAAAAGCGGCTCAAATCCATCCGGAGTTTTTGGAACAACAACATCGAAGCTGCCACGCTCCGATAAAATAATTCGAATAATATCGGGAGATGGAAACGGTATATCGCAGGATGAAACAAAGATTTTCTCGGTTTGCGCCGCAAACAGCCCGGTATAGAGACCGCCCAAAGCACTGCCGGGATAATTATCCGGATAGTACGGCACCCCCGGACGCATCAAATCCGGCCGATTACCGGCAATGATGACCTGTGGGAAGAAAGATTGCATCAGGCGAAGAATTCGATCAAAGAAGGTCTCCTCTCCCACCTTCAGCATCGCCTTATCCCTTCCCATTCGGGAACTTCTGCCACCGGCCAGAATCACGCCGGTCACATCATCGAAATCATCATCGTGCCGCATCACCCGGATTCCTTTTATCGGCCTTGAACATCGTTTCGGCCAGTTTCCCACGACAGGGAGGCCGCGCCAGAGTGTTTTTGGAAGAGCGGCAGGCTGTTTGAGCGACAGCGAATTCCTGCCGGTCTGGAAAAAATACCCTTCAACATCTCCCCGGTTGACCACTCGCTCAGCCCCTCGTATTGAAAATGTTCAGGCTGTCTTGCGCAATACTAAAAGGGAATCTTTGGAAATGCAATCAGAAGCTCTTTCCAAAGGAGCAATCCGGGTATCGGCAAGGGTCACACTGCAAACAAAGCCCGCCATGCCCCAACTTGGCAAGGTTTTTCCGAGTGATTCGCTCTCCCGCGAGGATTCGCGGATACACCAGATCAAACACGGTGGCCTTGGAAAAAAGTCCGCAGGCCGGAATTCCCAGCACCGGCACCCCCTTGAGATCGGCAATCATAAACATGGCGCCGGGAAGAACGGCCGACTTGCATCATGACATGACCTCCTGACTCGTTTTGGTCGTAATTGGAAGAAAATACGTGTCTCCCGCGCAGGGTTTGCATAAGAAATCTTCTCCGACGCGAACTTCCCGTCCATCCCGCACCACCTGGCCGCACCGGGTGCAAACCACTTTTCTGCGGGCGGGTCCCGCCATCTCCCATTCGGGAATAACAACGCTGACCGCCTGAATATCAAAAAGGGCATCGTCCGGCATTCGCATATACCCGATCAGTTGCCGACGGTTCTCATCGGACTCCTCCGGCGCATAAAAAGAAGCCTGATGACGAGAAGATTCCGTGGATACAATTCGAACCGCCTTGTCGGTTTCAAGATTGACAAAGGTGGCCGCGTTAATCCCATAATCCCTGAATTTCAAGGTCCGCTTCCCGAGCTTGCACCCGGTAACGCTGCCGATCGCATCCGTGGCGCATCTGTCTATTTCGATATACACCATAATTTTCTTCCGCCATTCGTCAGCATGTGGATCCGGTATACCGATGAGTTCACACCCCAGCATCGCCATTCTCACCCCAATTACCTGCCCCGCGCACAGATGGCCGTGCGCGGCAACGGATTCTTCCAACAGCTCCTCGAATGGTTTCATTCCTTCCCCCATATGCGATCGGCAAAAAGCGCCGATCGGGTTTAAATTTAAGAAAAAATATCTCGAAACCGTGTGTTGACCGTTTCCTGGTTTCCCTCCAGGACCTTTCGGAATCGATCGATCATCTCGTAACCGGCGGCCGTTATTTTGGCGCCTCCGCCGTATTGGCCACCCCTTGCCGTCAGCACCAGCGGCCGACCGATGGCGGATTCCATCTCACGGATGGCGCCTCTGATTCTGCGATAGGAAATGCCCGTTTCTCTAGCCGCCTCGGTTAAAGAACCAAAACTGTCAATCGCTTGCAGGATGGCCAACCGCCCTTCGCCGATAATGGTCACCCCGTTTTTCTCAAGCCAGACCCTCGACCGGATTTCCCATTCATTATTTTGAAAATCGCTCATACCGGACCACTAACATGTAATTTTACATCGTAATCAATAGATGGGGACTGTTTTCCTACCTCTCCCCACCGGCGGCAGTGCTTCTTGAGCGGATAAAATGTGTGCTTGGCATTAGACGGCGTGTTTCCGGTATAGCCAAATAGGCCCCATCTGTCAAGCGTTATTTACATGTAATATTGCATATAAATTAAGATGCGGTATGATGCACCAAATTTTTATTTGACAGATCTTCAAACCTTTGCTAATTAGATTGAACGTTCAGTCTACTACAGGAGCAACCATGGCCGAATCAGCCGGAAAAGATGTCAAGGAAACCATTATCGCTGAAAGCTCAAAGCTTTTTCTGGCAAACGGTTTTCGGGGAACCTCGGTCAAGGAGATTACGGAAGCCGCCGGGATCGCGCGCGGCACCCTCTATTGGTATTTCAAAAGCAAAGATGAAATCCTGGTGACCATCTTTAAAAAGTTCGAGGCGGAATTTCTAAACGGGCTGATGGCGGAGGTGTCACAGTGTACCGGTGATTTCACATGTAAATTCAAAGTGTTTATTAAATGCGCCACCGAATACGCCCGCACCAATCGAGAGCTGTCCGTAGCGGTTACCACGCTTCTCGGGGAAATCGTGGGCAGCCATACGGAAGCGGAAACGGTTGTCAGGGGGATTTTCGAGAAATATCTACGGTTTGTATCGGAAATGATAGAAGAGGGGAAACGGGAGGGTACGCTGAGTGCGGAAGTGGATGCCGGAATCTATTCCCACATCCTGATTGCCTGCAATTTCGGGATGCTGCTGGAATGGCTATTGTTCGGGGACGCTTTGGACACGATCGCTTTCGTCAAAAAGATGCGCAGTGTTCTCCTCAGAGGCATTGCTTAGCTGGAGGGGTAACCCTTTTTTTTGTTTGATTGGCGACTGGTCGTTCAGTCTACAATAGGGGAAATAATATTGGTATGGCATATAACCTTTTAATAAACAGGAAAATATCATGGATCACTTTATCAAGGGAGGGGCCTTTCTTCGAGAAGCGAGCGAACCTCAACATATATATACAGCTGAAGATTTTACTTCGGAACATAAACTGATTGCCGAAACCGTTGCGGGGTTCATCGCCAGAAAAGTTACACCCCGGATGAATACACTGGAAGAAAAAAATGCGGCGCTCATATCCGAATTGATCAGCGAACTGGGAGCCCTCGGGCTCCTGAGCGCGGATATCCCTGAACAATACGGCGGCATTGATGTCGATAAAATCACCTCCGTTATCATTGCCGAGGAGATGGGCAGAGCGGGTTCATTTGCAATCGCCCATGGATGTCAGGTCGGTATCGGAAGTCTGCCGATTGTCTATTTCGGAAACGACGCTCAGAAAAGTAAGTATCTGCCCGATGTGGCAAGCGGAAAGCGAAGGGCCGCCTATGCATTGACCGAGCCCGACGCGGGATCGGATGCCTTGGCGATCACAACAAAAGCGATACTGAGCACCGATGGAAAGTTCTATATGTTAAACGGCACCAAGCAATTCATATCGAATGCGGGGTTTTCCGACATTTTCATCGTTTTTGCAAAAATTGACGAAAATAAGTTCAGCGCCTTTATTGTGGACGGAAACAGCGAAGGCGTTTCAACCGGAGAAGAGGAAAAGAAGATGGGCATCCGGGGATCTTCCACCCGCACCCTTTTCCTGGACGATGCGAAAGTGCCGGTTGAAAACCTGCTTTTTGAGGTTGGCCGGGGTCATGTGGTAGCCTTCAACATCCTGAACATGGGGCGCATGAAAGCCGCCGCGAACTGTTTGGGGTCGGCTAAATACGCGCTGGAACTGTCCGCAGTCTATGCCAACGATAGAAGGCAATTCAAGACCCCCATTAGTCAATTTGGGATGATTCAGGAAAAAATCGCCGAAATGGCCCAACGGATTTACGCTTCCGAAAGCATGCTTTACCGAACCGCGGGACTGATCGATGACATGATGAAACGCCTCGATATCACGGGGCCGGATGGGGGGCGAATTATCGCCAAAGGGATTGAGGAGTATGCCATCGAATGCTCCTTGAACAAAGTATTCACTACCGAAGTACTCGCGTATGTGGTCGATGAAGGCGTGCAGATTCATGGGGGGTATGGGTTCATCGCGGAATACCCCATTGAAAGGTTATATCGGGATGCCCGCATATTCAGAATTTTCGAGGGAACCAACGAGATCAATCGAACCCTCATTCCGGCGCTGCTGATGCGAAAAGAAGGCAAAGAGACATTCCTGTTGCTTGATGTGATCGCCAGCATAACGAAATCCATCGATTCCGGCTTGCCGGACCGGGTGGATACCGGGGATCTCGTTCAAGCGGCCAAGGATGTGTTCTTTTTTTCACTGGGAGCGGCCCTGGAAAAATATGGAGATGCGCTTTTGAAAGAGCAGGAAATTATAGGTCGTTTGGCCGACATCGCTATCAACGCCTTTGCGATGGAGAGCGCCTGGCTGCGGGCGAAGAAAGCCGAGAGTAAGGAAGGAGAAAAGGCTGCGGGCCGAAAGATGAAGATGGCAAAAGCATTCAGTTACAGTTCGATCGAAAAAATCGGCCTGTGGGCGTCTCAGGTTCTTTCCGCGGCGGCAACAGGCAAGGACCTTTTGCGGTTACGAGGCCGATTGGATGACTTGATGAAGTATATGCCGATAGACGGGATTGCGATCAACAGGGAAATAGCTGCGGAGATATCCGCAGCCGGAAAATATATTTTATAAAGGAAAATCAGCGGCATCTGGGATGGGCTGATGGATCACCACACCGGGTTGATCATGGGGATGACGGCCGAAAATGTGGCGGAAAAATATAACGTTTCCCGAAGTGACCAGGACGAATTTGCTCTAATCAGCCAGATGCGGGCGAAAAAAGCGTTGGAGACGGGCCGGTTCAAGGATGAAATCGTACCGGTGGTGATTCCCGGCCGGGGGGGTAAACCGGATATCGTGGTGGACACGGATGAGCATCCTCGTCCGGAGACAAGTTTGGCGGACTTGAGTCATCTGCCGCCCGCCTTCAAAAAAGACGGCACCGTTACCGCCGGCAACGCTTCCGGGCTGAATGACGGCGCCAGCGCGGTGCTGTTGATGTCAAAGGAAACGGCCGACGCGTTCAACATGACCCGCCAGTGGCGCGTGGCCGGCTCCGCGGCCATCGGCGTTGATCCACGATTCATGGGAATCGGCCCCATTGATGCCATAAAAAAACTGCTGCATCAAACGGGTTATCAGCTTTCCGACATTGAACTTTTTGAAATCAACGAGGCATTTGCCGCTCCATCCGTTGCCGTGGAGAAAGAGCTGGGACTGAATCGTGACCTCGTCAATGTAAACGGCAGCGGTATTGCGCTGGGGCATCCCATCGGAAACACCGGGTGTCGTTTGGTGGTGAGTCTCATTCACGAAATGGAAAAACGCGGGCTAAATTGTGGCCTGGCATCGCTTTGCGGCGGCGGCGGCCATGGCCAGGCGATCATTGTCGAACGCGTTCAATGAGGATGGAGCGTTGCCGATCACCTCAAGAGACCATAATGGCCGATAACCCTGTGGGTAGCGATCAGCGTTCAATGGATCGTTCCCACTGGCGGCTTTTGAAGCCCCCGAAACGTATAGAATATAAGTTGTTCTGCAAGAAATCGAAGTTTTCAGGTGTGAACCAGCGCTGGAGACCAGCAGGGCAATCGCATGTGGTGCTATAACCCGCTTCAGCCTTGAGGAAGATCAGATTCCAGCTGCGGCAAACTCACGCGCCAGCACGTTCAAACAGTGCCGCAGCTTCCATCTGATCCCCCTCAAGGCTTACGCTGCCGCCAGTTACTTGCTACATGCGA
>JAZDPP010000174.1:0-18637 GCA_043797445.1 Pseudomonadota bacterium | reverse complement strand
CAGGGCAATCGCATGTAGCAAGTAACTGGCGGCAGCGTAAGCCTTGAGGGGGATCAGATGGAAGCTGCGGCACTGTTTGAACGCGCTTGCGCGTGAGTTTGCCGCAGCTGGAATCTGATCTTCCTCAAGGCTGAAGCGGGTTGTAGCACTTCATGCGATTGCCCTGATTCCTCCCGGTTTTGCTATTGACCTGATATATCGGATGTCCTATAGTGTGCAAATTTTGCAACGGCCCGGTATGCTTTGACTTTTCATATCAGACACTTTTTTAACGCAGGGAGAGCACCATGGGGAAAACGTATAAAATCGCCGTTATTCCGGGCGATGGGACAGGACCTGAAGTCGTCACGGAGGGGAAAAAGGTCCTTCAGGCGGCTGCCGGTAAATTTAATTTTAAGCTGGAAATGACGGATTTCGACTTCGGCGGAGACCGCTATCTACGCACGGGAGAAATCCTTCCGGCTTCGGCAATAGAGGATCTGAAACAATTCGATTCGATTTTTCTGGGAGCCATCGGGCATCCCGGGGTAAAGCCCGGCATTCTCGAAAAGGGAATCCTTCTTCATATACGCTTTGAACTGGATCAATATATCAATCTGCGTCCGGTCCGGCTATATCCGGGGGTGGAAACCCCGCTTAAAAATAAAACGCCGGAAGATATCGATTATGTCGTTATCCGGGAAAATACCGGCGATATATACACCGGTATCGGCGGCGTCGCCATGAAAGGCACCCCGCAGGAAGTGGCCATGCAAACGATGGTCTACAACCGGTTTCAGGTGGAACGTTGCCTGCGGTATGCCTTTGATTACGCTCAAAAGCATGGCAAAAAAGCGCGCGGCAAGGCGGATCAAAACACCTTGGCGCTGGTGGGAAAAACCAATGTACTGACCTATGTCTTCGATCTGTGGGAAAGAGCGTTTCACGAGGTGGGCGGAAAGGACTACCCCGAGGTGAAACGGGATTACTATCACGTCGATGCCACCTGCATGTGGATGGTCAAGAGTCCGGAGTGGTTTGATGTCCTGGTTACCAGCAATATGTTCGGGGACATTATCACCGATCTGGGCGCTGAAACCCAGGGTGGCATGGGGATTGCCGCCGGCGGCAATATCAATCCCGAAGGGGTCAGCATGTTCGAGCCCATCGGTGGATCGGCGCCCAAATATACGGGTCAAAACATTATTAACCCCCTTGCCGCCATCTGTGCCGGGGCCATGATGCTTGAAACTCTCGGCGAAGACAGGGCCGCGGAAGCCATAGAAACCGCCGTCAAGGAGATTACCGCCACCAAAATAAAGAGTCTTGGCGCGGGCCGGATGGGATATTCAACCACCGAAGTAGGTGACCTCGTGGCGGCGCGCGTTTAAACGTATCAAAGAATCAACCAATTCGGATTTTCAGGAAACACCATGACACCGAAGAAAAAAGCAGCACCACCACCGGATCCGCCTCCGAACCAAAGTTCCAATGATCCGGACCCGGAAAAAGCAGCCTGGCGCACCACCTTCTTTCTGGAGAACCATCTGGACCACTTTGCATTTCCGGCCCAGGTGGGAAGCCCGGAACAAATTCGGTTCATGGTGTACCTGGATGAGTATCAGCGCTATTATCCGTGTTCGGAACGGACATTTAACGAGATTATGAGCCGAAAACGGTCCGCTTATATCCAAAAAATGTACATATCGGTGCTGGAGCAAATCTATGAACTGATCGATGCGCAGATCGAGGACGAAAGGGAGAAAAAATACCTTCAGGAGCTGGTCCGGTTAAAATATGAGCATGAAACCCGCGACCAGCTGGTCCTGCCGACCCGATTGGAAAAACGACTCATTCATATCTTCTTAAACCGAACCCAGATCGTGGACCCCTGGGCCGAGGAAAAGAGGACACGAAACCTGCGCACGGAAATCGTGCTTCGCTCAGATGCGTTCAATGAGGCTCTAAACCACTGGGATATCAGCGAGTTTGAAAAGCCACCGGCCAACCTGGCTGAAATTAAGCGGGCAACCCGGCAACTTGAATTCCGGCGACTCTTGAGTTTGACCGGCGAAAAGGGTCTCTGGGAGAAAGAGGCGGCGGAATCCAAAAGCGTAAAAGACTTCCTTGGCATCTTCAAGCGCCCCATCAACGGCAACGGTCTGGAGTCCCTGATCCGTTTACTGGGCATTGACGAACTCGATGCCACCCCGGCCAAGACGGGTCGCAGGATTCTCTGGCTCGCCAATGAGGCAGGGGAGGTGATCGTTGATCTTGCGATCATTCGGTATCTCACGCAACTCGGCCATAAGATCGTTATCGCCTTTCTCGAAGGCCCCCGTTTTACCCAGGCTCATGTTTACGATAGCGAACACGATGAGGTTCTGGCAAAGCATCTGGAAGGCGCTTATCTTATTCAGGATAAGCAACTTCGCAAAAATGATCTGGTGAAAATCCTTCGCCAGGACAATGACATTCTGGTGCTTTCGGACGGCACGCACGAAGCGCTGAACCTGCTGCTGGTCTCCACAACCTTTGCCAGGATCTTTAAGGAAGTCGATGCCGTGGTCACCCGAGGCTACCGGCAGAGAAAACGGTTTTTTGAAACCCGGTTTGAGTTCACTCAGGACATATACAACATCATGACCGATGAAAACGGCTGTGTTTCCGTTGACTTCAGGCCTCATCATCCGTCTTTGAAAAAATTTTCCCATGCGGATCTGGGGAAAAAAGCAAAAACGATTATCGACCAGATGCTTGCCGCCAAGAAAGCCGGCATGACGGTTGTGTTTTACAGCGGTATTATCGGCTCGATTCCCGGAAAAATCCAAATCGCCAAAAAAATCATGACGGTTTTCATCCATTTTCTAAAAAAGCAACTGGACAAAACCTTCATCATCAACCCCTCCGAATATTACGAGCCGGGGATGGACGCCGATGATCTGATGTATATGTGGGAAATTGTTCAAACCAGCGGCTATATCGACATCTGGCGGTTCCAGACCTACGACGATATCGCCAAGGCTTTCCGGCTGATGGACAAAAAAGTACCCCCGGAATGGGTCGGCAAGGATGCCACTTTCAGCACCGGGTGCACCAAAGAGATGAGAATAGCCGAGCGCGTCCAGCAACAATACCCCGAGATGCAGATTATCGGGCCGGCCAGGGAAAAATTCATGCGCCGGGATGAATACGGAGTGGGGAAAATGTTTGATCAGCGGCTGAAACCGGTCGGTTCCCATTAGCAGGGGCACGGCGCGCCGTGCCCCCTACGGGGTTGATCGCGTGGGGAACGTTGGCTGTGAGCTTAAAAAGAAAACCCAAACAAAAAAGGCGGCGGGAACGGTTAGCGCCAATCCACTGAACGCTTATGGAATCGATTCACCACCTGTATTTTCAAAATGCAAATAGGATGGATGTGCTGAAGAGCGGCAGCGTCGCTCTGATCGTGACCTCTCCCCCGTACCCCATGATTGAAATGTGGGACGAGCTATTTGTTCAGCACAGCACGCCCACGCTAAGCGCCCTTAAAGCGGGTCATGGTATGGAGGCCTTTGAGCTGATGCACCGGCTCCTCGACCCGGTTTGGCGGGAGGTGTACCGGGTGTTGAAACCCGGCGGGATTGCCTGCATCAATATCGGGGACGCCACTCGAACCCTGGGTGACGACTTTATTCTCTACCCGAACCACGCCAGAATCCTTAACGCGATGCTCAAAATCGGCTTTACCCCCTTGCCGGAAATCCTCTGGCGAAAGCAAACAAACGCGCCCAACAAATTCATGGGGTCCGGCATGATGCCACCGGGCGCCTATGTCACTTTGGAGCATGAACATATTCTCATTTTAAGAAAAGGCGGCAAGCGGGAGTTCCCGGGCGACGACGATAAACAGAACCGGAGGGCAAGCGCCTTTTTCTGGGAGGAGCGCAATCACTGGTTTTCGGATGTCTGGATGGACCTTAAAGGGACCACTCAAAAACTCAATGACAACGATGCCCGGCATCGTAGCGCCGCCTATCCGTTTGAGGTGCCCTACCGGCTGATCAACATGTTTTCCGTGAAGGGAGATATCGTCCTCGACCCCTTTCTCGGCACGGGCGCCACCATGGCCGCCGCCATGGCCGCCGGCCGAAACAGCGCCGGGTTTGAGCTTTTCACTGATTTTCTACCCGTCATTCTAAGCCGCCTCGACACCCTCATCCCCTTTTCAAACGAGCGGATCGAGAGCAGGCTCGCCGCTCACCTCGATTTTATCCGGAATAGAATCGAGACCAAGGGGCCCTTGAAACATCGGAATGCCCCTTATGGTTTTCCCGTGGTGACCAACCAGGAAACCCTGCTGCTGATAAATGAGATGCGGGCAATTCGGAAAGTGAACGACACGACCATCAGCGTCACGTACGACGACAGGCCTCAGCCTGCGTTTGTCGGGTCATGGGAAAACTCCGCGGTCAAAACCCCGCCCCTCCCTGCCGGCCTCCCCAGGAGCCGAAAGAAAAAAGCAACGAATGCCCCAAAGCAGGTACAACAAAAATTTCTGGATATTTAGCGCCTTAAAAATAGTTATTAATGCATGCGCCGGCATTGAAGATGTTGACGCTTTCTTGACATGCCATGCGTATTGGCCTAAAAGTGATTGTTTTTATAAACTGCGGTTACGGATCAGGGGAAAGATGATTCCGATAGAGCGAAAGACGGCCGGCCGGAACGAAAAAAAAGCCACGCTAAAAAAAGAGGGGGGACGACGCCGTTTTCCATCAATCGTTTTGGTATTTGTCGCTCTGTGGAGCCTGTCCGGTGTTTTCCCGGCGAGCCCCCCCCTTTTCGCATCGACCGATCCGCAACCGCTGCAAATGACGGCTCACCTGTATTTCGCCACCACCGATCATACGTTCCTGACGGCGGAAGAGAGGATTCTGCCTCGGGAAAATGATCCGGCGGAGGTTGGGAAATCGATTGTCGAGGCACTCATTGAGGGACCGAAACGGGATCTGATGCGAACACTCCCCAAGGAAACGGTTTTAAAGAGCGTTTACGTAACTGAAGAGGGAACCGCTTATGTCGATTTCAGTGACGCCATACGAAAACATCACCCCGGGGGCGTCCGAATGGAAACGGTTTCCATATATTCCATCGTGAACTCATTAATTTTAAACATAGACCGGATAAAAGCGGTTAAACTGCTTATCGGCGGCCGGGAAGCGCAAACCCTGGCAGGGCACATCGACTCACGTTTTCCCTTTAGCGCAAATATGTTGATCATACGATGAAAAATAAATCCAAACTTGAAGACATTCGGAATATCGGCATTATCGCACATATTGATGCCGGAAAAACCACCGTCACGGAGAGAATCCTCTATTACACGGGCCGATCCCACAAGATGGGAGAGGTACATGACGGCGAGGCGGTAATGGACTGGATGGTGGATGAGCAGGAGCGCGGTATCACCATCACCTCCGCCGTCACCACCTGCTTCTGGCGAAACACCAATATCCAGATCATCGACACGCCGGGTCATGTGGATTTTACCATTGAAGTCGAAAGATCCCTTCGGGTTCTGGATGGTGCGATCGGCGTGTTTTGCGCCGTTGGCGGCGTGGAACCCCAGTCGGAAACCGTCTGGCGTCAGGCCGATAAATACAAGGTCCCCAAAATGGCCTTTATCAATAAACTCGACCGCATCGGCGCTGATTTTTTCGGTACCGTGGACATGATGGTTGACCGCCTGCATGCGACCCCTCTGATTCTTCAGCTGCCGGCCGGCCTGGAAGAAAAATTCAAAGGCATCATCGATCTTCTGGAAATGAAACAGGTGGTCTGGAACGATGACACCCTCGGTGCCACCTTTCAAGTCGTGGATATCGATCCCGAATATTTAGAGACCGCAACGGCGTACCGGGAAAAACTGGTAGAAACCCTGGCGGAAGTCGACGATGGCGTCATGGAAGCCTATCTTTCGGAAACCCCGCTATCCGTGGAAACGCTGAAAGCAGCCATTCGAAAGGCAACGATCAGAATGAAACTGGTACCGGTGCTGTGCGGCAGCGCGTTGAAAAACAAGGGCATTCAGCCCCTTCTCGATGCCGTCATCGCCTTTTTGCCGAGCCCGGTGGATGTTCCCCCGGTTCAGGGAACCCACCCCCTATCCGGTGAGCTCGTGGACTGCCCTTCCAGGGAAAAGGCTCCTCTTGTCGCGTTTATTTTCAAAGTCTCCATGATCGAAGGGCGAAGACTCTCCTTTGTCCGGGTTTACAGCGGTATCATGAAATCCGGTGAAGACGTTTATAATCCGGTGCTTCAGAAAAAAGAAAAACTGTCGCGTATCCTGCTCATGCACGCCAATAAACGGGAGCGGGTCGAAGAGGTGGGAGCGGGCAGTATCGTCGGCGTGGTGGGACTTAAAGCCTCCTCCACGGGAGATACGCTCTGCACGGTCAATAACCCCGTGATACTCGAGAAAATGGAGTTCTACGAACCCGTCATCTCGATTGCGGTTGAGCCGAAAACTCATTCCGACCAGGAAAAAATGGCGGAGGTTATTCAGAAATTTGTTGAAGAAGATCCGACCCTAAAGGTAAGAACCGACGAGGATACGGGGCAAACCATCCTCTCGGGGATGGGCGAATTGCATCTTGAGATTATTATCAGCCGGATGCAGCGGGAATTCAACACCCGCGTGAATGTCGGCAAACCCCAGGTGATGTATCGGGAAACCATTTCGCGGGAAGGGACCGGAACCGCCGTTTTTGACCGGGAGGTGGCCGGGCAGATCCATTTTGCGGAGGTGAATCTGACGCTTCGCCCCAGAAAGCGGGGGGCCGGCAACAGTTTCCAATCAAGAGCCGCCGAAGGCAGCATTCCGAACAATTTCATCCCCGCCATCGAAAAGGGGATCATGGAATCCCTGGAGAGCGGCTCTCTCATGGGATACCCCGTCGTGGACGTGGAAGCGATCCTGACAGGCGGCAGCGTCAAGGACTCCGGATCGACAGAGCTTGCCTTCACCGTGAGCGCCTCCATGGCCAGCCGGCAAGCCCTGAGCAATGGAGAACCGTTTCTCCTCGACCCGATCATGTCGGTTGAGGTCTTTGTCCCCGAAGCGTTCATGGGAGAAGTCATCGGGGAGCTAAGCGCAAAAGGGGGAAAAATCGAATCGATTTCCCCGAAAGCCGGAATCCAGATCATCAAGGCCGTCGTCCCGCTGGCGCGAATGTTCGGCTATTCCACGGCGCTTCGCTCCGCCACCCAGGGACGGGGCACCTTTACCATGCAGTTTTCCCACTTTGACCGGATATAGTATTGACCGCGTCATCTTCGTGTGCTTCGTGCCCTTCGTGGTTATGAAAACCTTGTGAATTCAACCACGAAGAACACGAAGGGCACGAAGATGAAGAGGATGGCGTCATTAGCTTCTTCTCTGTCTTTCCCTCTGAATTTCCTCTTCTCTCTCTCTTTCTCTTCGCCGCTGCCTTTCGGCTTCCCGCTCTCTTTCCTCCTCTTCGGCTTTTTCTTTATCCTGCTTATATTTTTTCTTTGACAGCGGCTTTAATTCGGCCTCGATTTTTTCCTTCTTTTCAGACGTGGTCGCTTTTTCAAGTGCCCGCTCTAAATGAAACACCGCCTTTCGCACATCGCCTTTTTCCTTGCAGTACAGCCCCAGATAAAAATGAGCATCATCTATCACTTCCAGTCTGCCGTAGGCCTCCCCCAGGTAATAGAGCGCTTCCGTAAAACCGGGGGAATCCGCCACCAGTTGTTCAAATGTCTTGCGGGCAGCTTCTGTCTGCCCCATTTCCATTTGAATCCGCCCGATGTAGAAGGAACGCCCCGCATCGCTCACAGTCCCGTCCGCTCCCTTGAGGACTTTGAGCGCCGCTTCATAGTTTCCATCCAGGAAATACGCCTGCCCCAGATCCGTTGGCAGATACGGGTCAAACGCACGCAACTCCAACGCCTTTTTGAAGGCCGGAATTGCATCCTTCCGGTTCCCGTGACGAGCCAGGGTCAGAGCGTAACCATACTGTGCCAAGAAATCTCCGGGCTTGTCGCGACTTTCAGCCTCAAATTGCCGAAGGGCCTGCTCTTCATCACTATAAAGGGCGATCAGACGCGTTCTCATTCGCTTAAAATCAAAATCATCCCGAGGCTTCGCCTGAACGCCCGGGGCATTGGAGGCAATCCAGTTCCCGATATAGATAATCCGTTCCTCGGAAGCCGGGTGGGTCGTCAGATAGGAAGGGATCTCATCCGATCCCCACCACTGCTGGGCGCGTATTTTTTTCATCGCGGTCAACAGGCCATTACCGGTATAGCCAGCCGCGTAGAGCTTTTGAAGTCCGACCTTATCCGCCTCGCGTTCATCATCCCGGCTATAAGCCAGCATTGCGGATTGCCCGGCGGCCATGGACCCGATGGTGAGCGCGCTCGCCGCGCTCCCCCCCCCGCCGATCCCCAGGAATATTCCCGCCACCACACCTGCCAGGGTCGCCATCTGAACCTTGCCGGAACGCTCAATTTTTTCCGAGATATGGCGGCTTGACACATGGGAAATTTCATGGGACAGGATGCCGGCGAGCTCCTCTTCATTGTCCATGGCGGCAAAGAGCCCGCTGTTGATATAGATATTCCCGCCGGGTCCGGCAAAAGCGTTATACACCTCTTGCCGAATCACGTTGAAATGGTAGGGAAACGGCTGAGGTAAAAACCCGGCCAGTACCCGGTTGCCGATCCGGTTGACATACGCGACGAGGAGAGGATCTTCAATGACGTCATAGTGCTTTTTTACCACCTCTAAAAATTCTTTGGCAAGTTCCTCCTCCTCTTGTACGGTGATACCGAAGGCGCTTTGGATCACCGCGGCCAGGGTCAGAAACAGGCAAAACGCCCCTGCCATCAACACGTTACGTATTAAGATCATTACTACTCCCGATGAGTGGAGACTGTTGGGTCACCAGCGGCATCTTCGAGGTATCCGCCGCGGCTATCTTTAAAAGTCGTAAAAACTGCGCTGATCGTTACAAACAAAAAGAATGCGATCCGCATAATTGGCCATCCGCTCCCCCTAGTTGAAAACAGCAGGCGGCTATTAAACACCAATACGGTGTATCTTAGGCACACTCTTAACCCCTTTTCAAATACCATTTTTTATGGTAGGTGTCTTGCGCTATGGCAGAAAAATATTGTATCACAAATCAAAAAGGCGGCGTTGGGAAAACCACAACAGCCATTAATTTGTCCGCGGCATTGGCCCTGGGCGAAAAACGAACCCTTCTGGTGGATTGTGACCCCCAGGCCAACGCCACAACGGGGTTGGGAATCGATAAAGCCGGTCTCGAAAAAACCCTGTATCACGGCATGATCGGTCAGGCATCAGCGAAAGCGCTCATCGTCGATACGGAAATAGCCGCCCTCAAATTGATCCCCTCCCGTATGGAATTGATCGGCTTTGAACCCGAAATGATGAGCGATCCACAACGGGAGACGGCGTTAAAGCGGCTGCTGGCGGATGTTGATGATGCATATGAATACATCTTTCTCGACTGCCCGCCGTCCTTAAGCCTGTTGACCATCAACGCCATGACGGCGGCCGATTATGTGCTGATCCCCCTTCAATGCGAGTTTTTCGCCCTGGAAGGACTCAGTCAGCTTCTTCAGACCGTCAAACGGATCAAGGGAAGTCTCAATCCCGGACTCAAAATAGCCGGCATTTTGCTCGCCATGTATGACAAGCGAACCAACCTGGCGCAGCAGGTGGCGGAAGACGCGGAAGCTTTTTTCAAGGATCTGGTCTTTAAAACGGTGGTCCCGAGAAATGTCCGGCTTGGCGAAGCCCCCAGCTTTGGGAAGCCGATCATGCTGTACGACGCCGCTTCAGTGGGTGCAAAAAGCTATCAGTCGCTGGCCGACGAAATTCTGGGCCGAATCTGACAATTATCTAATCTTAACATCCCCACTGACAAAGGTTACCGATGGACGCAATAACGGGCAACGAGAAACCGGATATCGACATCAAGAAAAGACGAAAAATGGCACTAGGACGCGGACTCGACTCCCTTCTTCCGATAACATCGGACACTGAAAATGTTAGCGAAAAGAACTATTTTCTGTGTGATATTGAACTGATCCGGCCTAATCGATACCAACCTCGCCACCGATTCGCCGATTCGGAGCTCGCCGAACTGAGTGACTCGATCCGGGAACAGGGAATCCTTCAGCCCCTTCTGGTCCGAAGAGACGGCCTGGGATACGAACTGGTTGCCGGAGAACGGCGCCTTCGCGCCTCTAAAATGGCGGGCCTTCAGCAGGTGCCGGTGGTGATAAAAGACATCCCTGACGAGGCGCTCCTGGAGATGTCCATCATTGAAAATATTCAGCGGGAAGATTTAAATCCGCTGGACGAGGCGGAGGCCTATTACCTGTTGATGACCGAATTCAATCTGACCCAGGAAGACGCGGCCAAACGGGTTGGAAAAAGCCGG
Organism: Pseudomonadota bacterium; assembly: GCA_043797445.1. Taxonomy (GTDB): domain Bacteria; phylum Desulfobacterota; class Desulfobacteria; order Desulfobacterales; family JAFDDL01; genus JAZDPP01. The sequence goes on along the minus strand of JAZDPP010000174.1, from coordinate 8,177 downwards.
CCGGCCGTGGCCAATTCGCTGCGGCTTCGTCAGCTTCCGGATCCGATAAAGGAAAACATACTCGACAATACCCTCAGCATGGGGCATGCCCGGGCGCTTCTCGGCGCGGAGACGCCCGCTCAACAACTGGCCGCGTGGCAAACCGTCGTCGCCAGGGGGCTTTCCGTCCGCCAGACGGAAGCACTCATTCGGCAGTTGAGAAAAGGTCCGAAACCGTCCCCAAAGGCCTTGAAAAACACAGAGGCGATTCACCTATCGAGCCTGGCCGAGGAATTATCGCGCCGCTTCGGTACGCGCGTCCGTATTGCGCGACGGGGGAAAAAAGGGAAAGTTGAAATCGATTTTTTCAGCAACGACGACCTCAACCGGTTGCTGGAGCTGTTGCAGCGCATATAGTTGAGCGATTCCTCATGTCCGTGCACATCATCATAGACGGGTATAACCTGATCCGCCAGTCCCACCGGCTGAGCATTCTCGACCGGCAGGAGCTGCAGCTCGGCAGAGAGGCGCTGCTCGATACCCTGGCCGCTTACAAACGCAACTCCCCCCACCGGATTACCGTCGTGTTCGATGGCGCATCCGCGCCGGATATCTTGTTATCCCCGGAGCGTATTCAGGGAATCGAAGTGACCTATTCCCATCAAGGAGAGTCCGCCGATTCCGTCATTAAACAACTGGCTGCCCGAAAAAAAGAAAAAGCGCTGGTGGTCAGCTCGGATCGTGATATTATACAGTATGTTTCCGCCAGGGGGGCAACGACTATCGGTTCGCTGGAGTTTGAACAAAAAATTAACGACGCCCTGTATGGCGGGAAGATGCTATCCGGCACGGAGGATGAGGGGGGCTGGACGCCGACAACGCGAAAAAAAGGGCCGGGCCGCCGGCCTCCCAAAAGGGAACGCCGGAATATGCAAAAAATAAACAAACTATAGGATGATATGAAACGAATCATTGTCATGGACGGCCAGGGGGGCGGTATCGGCAGCGCCATTATCCGGCAGTTGAAGCAACAGTTTGGAGAGATTCTGGAGATTATCGCTCTGGGAACCAATGCCATTGCCACCGCCCAGATGCTGAAAGCCGGCGCCAACCGGGGCGCCTCCGGGGAGAATGCGATTGTCAGGACCTGCCTTCTGGCGGATATCCTGATCGGCCCCATCGGCATTGTCCTGCCCCACGCCATGATGGGAGAGGTTACGCTCAAAATGGCCGAAGCGATTGCTTCCTGCCCGGCTAAAAAAATCCTGATCCCTCTGACTCAGGAGAATATAGAAATTGTGGGAGCATCTCCCATGCCATTGCCGCATCTGATCGATGCGCTGATAAAAGATTATTTAACCAAATACACGGAACCCAAACCATAAAAGAGGACATGCCATGTGTGAAGCCAATGCATACCTGATATCGGGAAACGAACAGCAGTTGATCATGGAAGCCGTCGATACGGTGGAGCCGGAAGGTGAAGGCCTTCGCCTGACGAGTATTTTCGGAGACCAGAAAATTCTCAAAGCAAGGATTTCTTCTCTCTCTCTCGTGGACCATAAAATCTTTCTCACCCAGGCGACCTGACGCTTAAATGAAAATTTCCATCGCCAAAACCGCCGGGTTTTGCATGGGGGTTCGAAGGGCGGTCGATGTTGCGCTGGATGCGGCGAATAAGGATCAGGGTCCGATATACACTTATGGCCCCCTGATCCATAATCCCCAGGTTCTCGATCTTCTGAAGGAAAAAGGGGTTACGGTGCTGGATGCCATCCCTGAAAAAGGGACGGGGACCGTTATTGTCCGGGCCCACGGTGTTCCACCGGAAGCAAAGGAAGCCTTGAAAACCGCCGGGTTCACCGTCGTTGACGCCACCTGCCCCCGAGTGATAAAGGTCCAGACCATTATCGCCAGGCACGCCAAACTTGGCGGCGCCACCATCATTGTCGGAGACCCGGAGCACCCGGAAGTCATCGGGCTACAAGGCTATGCCGAAGGAAAAGGCTTTGTGGCCGGGACCTTAGCCGAACTCGCCGCCCTGCCCCCTTTTGAAAATGCGATCATTGTCGCCCAAACGACGCAAAGCATGACGGTTTTTGATTCCGTCAAAGCATGGGCCGGCCGGCGCCATCCCCATTACAAGGTGTTTGACACGATCTGTGACTCGACCCAAAAGCGGCAGGATGAAATCAGTCACCTATCCAAAACCGTCGACGCAGTCGTCGTGGTGGGAGGACGCAACAGCGGCAACACCCGACGGTTAGCCGAGCTGGCACGGGAAGCCGGTGTTCCCGCCTATCACGTTGAAACGGAGGCGGAATTGGACGGGGAAGCGCTTTCTTCCATTAAAAGCATCGCCATCACCGCGGGCGCATCGACCCCGAACTGGGTAACCAAAAAAGTCTTTCGGTACCTGGAAGCCCTTCCCAAACCGGGCGGACCCGGCCTCTGGAACCGCATCTGCATGCTGCAGCGAACATTGCTTCTCACAACCATCTACGTGGCCGCCGGCGCCGGTTGCCTTTGCTATGCCTGCAACCGGATGCAAGGCATTGAAAAACAATTCCCTTATGTCCTTATCGCCCTGTTGTATGTTCTGTCCATGCATCTGTTGAATAATCTCACGGGCAGAAAAATTGACCGGTACAAGGACCCAGACAGAGCGCTATTTTATAACACGCACAAAACATTTCTCACCCTTCTTGCCATCAGTGCCGGAGCCGCGGGCCTCCTCACGGCCGCCACCGTCGGATGGGCGCCTTTTCTCATGTTGTCGGCCATGAGCGTTACCGGTCTGTTATACAATACACAACTGGCGCCCAGGGGGCTGATGAATAAAAAATACCGGGGACTTCGGGATATCCCCGGTTCAAAAACCATACTGATTACGATCGCCTGGGGAGTCGTCACCGCGATCTTCCCGTCCCTGGCGGAAACCGGGCGGGTAAGCCTTCAAGCCCTGCTGATATTCTTATGGGCCGCCGGGATGGTGTTTGTGCGTACCGCCTTCTTTGATATTCTGGATATTCAGGGGGATCGGATTGTCGGTAAAGAGACGATTCCGGTCCTTCTGGGAGAAAATCGGACCCGGCTTCTGCTGAAAGCAACACTTATTTTCCTCTTCATTATGCTTCAAGTATCCGCGGCTCTCCAAATCGTTTCATCCCTCGGCTTTGCACTGGCCGTATGCCCGGTCTTCCTGTTTATCGTCCTAACGAAACACGAGGGAGGTAAAATGCTTCCGGGCATTCGACTGGAATTTCTCGTGGAAAGCCATTTCGTGCTGGCCGGTGCGATTACGCTGATACTGGCGTAAAGTTAGCTTCAAGGCGGAAGCCATCGGATCATTTGGCCTTGATCATCGTATCGGCCACGCCAGGGTATTTTTTCCAGACCGGCAGGAACTCGCTATCGCTCAAACAGCCTGCCGCTCTTCCAAAAACACCCTGGCGCGGCCTCCCTGTCGTGGGAAACTGGCCGAAACGATGATCAAGGCCGATCATTTTTTCAGCGATGTCCCAAAGACGGGCTCTGTCCCTCTGAGAAGCCGCTTTATGTTCGCCGCGTGACGAATGAAAATAGACACGGCCATAACGACGGCGGCAAAAATCAACCAGTTGGAATTCCCCCAAAAGGCGATAAAAACGGGCAGTGTCAGCGAGGCGGCGAGGGATCCCGCTGAGACGTAGTGAAACCGCCAGACCATCAAACAAAACACTGCCATCGCACATCCACAGGCGATCGGAACGATTGCCAAAAAACACCCAAAAGCGGTGGCAACCCCCTTTCCGCCGGTTTTAAATCTTAAAAATAGTGGAAATAAATGTCCGAAAAATGCGGATAACGCCACCACGGCGACGAGCATTTCCCCCCAGGCGTGGGGAATGTGATCGATAACTCCAAGCGCCCAATAAACAGGAAGCCCCCCTTTCAGCATATCCAGCACAAGGGTCAGCGCACCGATGGCTTTTCCGGCCACTCGTACCACATTGGTGGCGCCGATATTGCCGCTTCCCCGGGTTCGAATATCTTCAGCGGCCACCCAGCGAGTCAAAACAAGCCCCCAGGGGATGGACCCCAGGAGATAAGCGGTCAAAATCAGTCCGAGAGATAGGACGATAGCTGCCATTCAGGTAACCCTAACACCGTTAAACGGGGACTATTTTCAGTACCCCCCCGAAGGGGCGACCTTTTTTTCAATAGTCATCACAAGCCGGACATACCGTTAGCGAATGAACGGCCTTGATAATCGATTCGGCCAAACCGGAGTGACGAGCAGGTCACGCCAGGGTGTTTTTGGAAGCCCGGCAAGCTGTTTGAGCGATAGCGAGTTCTTGCCGGGCTTCCCAAAAATACCCCGGCGTGACCGAAACCAAGATCAAGCCCGAATTAATCGGCAAGCGCCCGACACGCAAAAAACTGTATATGACTCAAAATCACGAAGCAAGGGTTTCATGATGCCGGACATAGTAAATTTCAATTGTTGACTTTTTTTCACAGTGTATATATAACCGCCTAAAATAACAACAAGAGGTCAGCGATCAACCGATTAGGGGATGTGACGGCGGGGGGGTCGCTGACGATTGCGGTAATTCTCATAGTACAATGGACCTTTATCACGGGAAAGTCGCTGCCATGACTGAAGAGAAAACCCACAAGACCGCATGCCCCAACTGCAACACCGTTTATAAACTCCCGGATAGCTTCATGGGAAAAGTGGTAAGCTGCAAACGCTGTGGCGCCAAATTCAAGGCCACCGACGGAGACTCCCGCAAAACCTATCCCCTCGTCGGTAAGCTTGCTTTGAAGTATGGCCTCATCACTCAGGAGCAACTCGAGTCCGCGCTGACCTTTCAGACGACCACCCATTCCCTCCCGGAACAAGAGATCTCCCTTGATAAAATACTCTTTGCTAAAGGTTACATCACCGAAGAGCAGCTGGAACTTCTGAATCTTTCGCAAAAATACTGGCAAGTCAGTCAGTTGAGCAACGGATTCTGCACCGTTGCCATCAACAAAAAAATGATCTCTCCCGCGGATGCCGAAGCGGCATTGAAATCTCAGTCCGCCGCATTTACGCAATATCGAACCATTCGACGGGTCAGTGATATTTTAGTTGAAACCGGAAAAATGACCCCTGAGCAGAAAGAAACCGTGCTGGCCGCGCAAGGTCGCCTTGGCCCCACTCATGCCGGTCATTTAAAAATGGAAGGGGAGAACGCCGTCTCCGGCACGGAAATACCTTCAAAGCGGATAACACCGGCGATCACTGAATCCGAAAAAGAAAAAATGCAAGCAAGATCTCAGGCGGGATTTGCACAGAATGGTGAGTTCGAGCTGATCGTCTCGGAAGACCGGTTAACCGCCATAATTCGCCCGGCTGGCGGCAGGGGAGTCGCCAATAGCGTTTCCTATGTTCATGAGCTGCTGGCCGCCGGGAATATCACGCACGGCATCCTTCCGGACCCTAAAATCATCGCTTACATGGAAACCGACGCTCTGGAAGGAAAACCCTTAACCGTAGCCCACGGAACCCCTCCAAAGCCGGGAACAAATGCGACGATTCGATATCACATGGATACCGGGGAAAAATCAGATAAGACGCAGACGGTCGGGATCATTGATTACCGGGACCGCGGACAACTCCCCCATGTCAATAAAGGGGAGTTGCTGGCCGAAAAGATACCCGCCGTACCGGGAGAACCCGGCGTGGATGTGTATGGGGCAAAATTGGCTCCCCCAAAATCATTGGACCAGAATTTACGGAATGGTGCCGGGACGGTATTGTCGGTCGATGGCCTGAGACTGACGGCGGAAACCGCCGGGCAGCCGAAGATAACCTTTGGCGGCCGCGTGTCTGTCCTTACAGAACTTAAGATTGACGGTGACCTGGACTTTAAGACCGGGCATGTGGATTTTGATGGCAACATCATTGTGACAGGATGCGTGCAGTCAGGTTTTCGCGTTAAAGGACACCATCTCACAGCCAACGAAATCGCGGAGGCCGATATCAAGGTCACCGGTGATATCACGGTAGCCGGCGGCATAATCGGCGCCACGATCAACAGCCAGGGCAATATTCAGGCAAAGTATATCAAAGACGCCAAGATATCCACTTATGGCAATATCACCGTCACAAAGGAAATTGCCGATTCAACCATCGAAACCAGCGGAAGTTGCATCGTCGGCGGCGGGAAAATATTTGCCTCGACTATCTCCGCCAAACAGGGCATTCAATCCAAGGATATCGGCACCGAAATGTCACCTCCCTGCAAACTTGCCATCGGAGTGGATGCCCATATTGAACAGGAGATAGCGGGCATAAAAAACGCTATCCTAAAACGTGAAGAAAAGCGAAATCAACTGAAAGCGAAACTGGGGATGCTGGATGTCGAGGAGCAAAATTTGCATCAGAAAATTACCCAACTCGCTCAGGTACAGGATCGCTCCCTGGTGGAAAAACGATCTATTCTTGCGGGCCTCGAAAAACTCAAGACCACAGCCCCCGCCGGCGCAGTCGCTAACGCGGGAAAAAAGATTCAGGAGCTTGATCAGAAAGCGCAATCCGCCGAAGCGGAGCTTTCCGTGATGTTCGAAACACAGGACCAGATAGAGAAACAGATGCAAGAGATCGAATTGGAGCGAAAACATCTGAAAGAAGAATTAGCGGAACTCAAAGAAGGAAAGCAGTCCATTATCGAATGGGCCAAAACCCGGAAAGCCGTCGCCGCGGTGACCGTCAGCGGCCAGATTCACGCCGGCACCCTGATATCGGGGGTTCACACAAAGACCCATCTCAGGGAAATGCTCAGTCATGTGCGCATTCATGAGGTCAAGTTGACAGATCCGGACGCCCCCGTCGAGTGGGAGATACGCCTGTCTCCCATCAAGTAGACCAAATACCGTTAAAAAGAGCCCAATTCAATGGCGCTCAGCACCTCTTTTGCTTCCTTGAAGGACGGGTCCAGTTCCACCGCCTTGGTAAAAAAGAGCTTGGCTTTTCCCGGATCATTGAGATCGAGATGAAGCCGACCCATATTGTAGTGAATATGGGGAGAGTTGGGATGAATCCTTAGCGCTTTCTGGTAGTGCTTGAGCGCATTTTCAAATTCGCCTTTCCTCCGGGAAAGCACCCCGAGACTATTATAAATATTTACTGAATCCGGATTGATTTCCATGATTTCTTTCAAAATATCCTCGGCATCCTCGACTTTCTCCTTGCTCATATAGATATCGGCCGCCTTTTGCAGCGCCTTTTCCGCTTCGGCTTTTCGCCCCAGCTTTTGGTAAACTCTTCCCATAGCCTCGTAAGCCTTCGCAAATAACCGATCCAGCTGGGTTGCCTTCCGAAACGCCGCGATCGCCTCGCCGTATTTCCCCTGGGAGGTTTTGATGTAGCCGATATTGTAGTACATCTCAGCGGTTTCCCCCTGTTCCACCAGCTTTTCAAAGACCTTCAGCGCCTCTTCGGGTTTCTTGCTCTCAACCAGCTTCAGCCCCTCTTCCAGGGCGTTGCGTTTCTCAACAATGACGGGGGCCTCTTCCTGCTCCACCCCGATCATATCTATTTTCTGCCGAAAATTCTGCAGATCAAACGGCTTCACAATGAGCCCCGTAACGCCTTCCCGTCCGGCAATTACGACTTTGACCTTATCAAAAGCCGAATTGGTCAGAAAAAAAGGCAAATTATGAAACCGCTCACTCTGGCGCACATTTTTCAATAGCTCCAGCCCTGAGGTTCCGGGAATCTCCATTTCCGCAATAATGCAATCATAACGTCGAAACCGGAGCATCCGCCAGGCCTCGTCCGCCAGGTCCGTCTCCTCCACCGTCCTGTATCCAAAATAGCGTAACGCATCCCGCAACTCTTTAATTGCCCAAGTGTTATCATCCACCAATAAGAAACTTGTATTTTTCATCGCCTCAATACGCCGTTCACATGTTAAGGAGCCTCGTTATTGTTCCCGAGCGCCATCCGCCTTCCTTTTATTCTATCACATATTCCGTGACAAAAACCAGCCATTTACCCCATGCCCTGAGGGCAATCGCATGTAGTGCTATAACCCGCTTCAGCCTTGAGGAAGATCAGATTCCAGCTGCGGCAAACTCACGCGCCAGCACGTTCAAACAGTGCCGCAGCTTCCATCTGATCCCCCTCAAGGCTTACGCTGCCGCCAGTTACTTGCTACATGCGA
>JAZDPP010000173.1:0-18127 GCA_043797445.1 Pseudomonadota bacterium | reverse complement strand
CACATCCTCTTGTCGAACCGATCAGGTTCCCCAGGGTGACGCCGGATTCTCCATAACCCGAATGATTCCCCCCCGGATACCCCCGGCCCGTCACGTCAATGGCACTACCCGCCTCCACCTCTACCCGGTTCGCCTCTATTTTCAGCCCGGATTCGCTTGCAGTGGCATGCGTCAAAATGGAATTGCCGGTCAGCCGCAGCGTGCCCGATACCTGAATAGGCGTCTGAACAATCACCCGGGCGTTGTTCTGTAAAATGATCGTATCAAATGTATGACCACTGGGAAGCACCAGATCGGTATAAGGTGAATTGGCACCTTGACCATTAATAATGAGTTGGCCATTGGCTTGACCTTCCGTGAGAAGGAAAACGGTTCCAGCAGCCCCATCGCCGTAATACCCGTCCCCCCCGGCCGCAGTGAGCCCAGCTATGACGAAAGTCGACACATCGATATGGCGAATCGCTATGCGCCCGCCGCCGCCGCCGGTATGATTGCTGCCGTTGGTGGTACCGCCATCCGTTTGAATCGCACCAGAGCCGGATAACGTCCGAAGCGTAAGGTTCACCGACCCGCCCGAGCCCTCGCCCGAAGCACTGCCGCTGCTGAAGCCGCCGTTAGCGCGGATCTTACCCGCCAGGACCAGATTGACGGCATTGATCAACACCCGGCCGCCGCCATCACCGCCCGCCCCACTCCAAGCGCCGCCACCGCTGCCCAAATCCATGGGGTTGGTCAAATCGCCATAGACCGGATTCGGCTTGTCATCAGCACCGGCACTGCTATAATGACCGCCCAGGCCACCGTAACTGCCGCCGTTACCTCTCCGGGAACCTGCAGCAAAACCAGAGGTATGAGCCGTTTCTCCCAGACCCGCCTTATTTCCACCCAAATAACCGCGGCCTGTCACATCAATAGCGCTGCTGCTGTCGATGCTTACCGTCCAGGCAGAAAAGTTGAGCGCAAAGGCCTCACTGACAGTGGTTTCCGAATGCGTCAGACTGGCGCCGTTTAACAACTCCACATTTTGGAAACTGTGCGAGCCATCCAGCGTGACGACAACCCCGGGGCCCGTGATTCGCAGGTTTTTTCCATCATAGGTTGTATTTCCAGCGGCTATCGCCGTTGAAGCGTTGATTACACTCCATTGGGTCCCGGATGAAAATACCCTGGATGCATCGGCGAGAATCTGTTCGCTGCCGTTTACAGGCGCCGGCTCGCGATTGCCGGCCACATCCACGCCCACTGTATAGAATTCATAAGTGCCGTCCCCGCCCATTTTAGTGGAATTGAAGACGATGCTCCCCAGGTTGCTGCCAGCACCGGGGGTGTAATGCCCCTTCGGATTGTCGCTATCCGTATCGGTAAACCGGTTGAAGGTTCCGATGCCGTTTCTCCGGAAATAGAGTTCGACATGGTCAAGATCCGTCAGACCGGAGGTGATTTGATAGGCCACCGTGGCGGTTGCGCCGGCACCCGGATCAGCGACCGCGGTAATAATCGTCGCCGGTGGCGTGATATCCGCATCGGTCAGGATGATCTCTACCGGAATTGCGGCACCTTCATTGCTCTGCGCATCCATGGCGTAGGCCCGGATCTGCACATCGGGCGCCGAAACCCCGTAGGGAATCTGGAAGCTGAAAGAGGCGGTTGCGGACGTGGGGAATCCCGGAATCGGGTTTGAACCGGATCGAATCAGCGCACCGGTGGTTTCAAATCGAATCAGGCTCACGCCGACCGCATCTTCCGCCGCAACCGTAATATTCACGGTGTCGCCATAATTATATGCCGTTTTTTGCGCCGGCGCCGTAATCGTGACCGACGGGCTGGTTTTATCCGCGACGGTGAGGGTGATGGTCGCCACCGGAGAGGTGTTGTTGCTGGTATCTCTTGCCCATACGGTCGCGGAAATCGTATTGCCGATTACCGCGGCATTGGATACCGTAAATACAAAACTGTGGGTCACCGGGCTGTTCGGCGGCGTTATCTGCCGACTGTCCGCGTGCACGGTCGCACCACTGGTTTCAAGATAAAGCCCGGTAACGCCGCCAACCGCATCCTGTGCCCGGACGGTCACGGAAACACTTTCTCCCCTTTCGACAATCGTTCCGTTCGCGGGGCTCAGGATTTCAATCGTCGGCGGTGTGTCTTGAGCCGTGTTAACCGTTACGGTTACGCCGACAGCGGGTAACCCCGGATATAAGACGCTGACGCCGGTGTTTCCGTTTGCCACCGCGGTAATAACCCCCGAAGAATTGACCGTCGCGACAGCGGCATTGCCCGTAACAAAGGAGATACCGCCGGATAACACCTGGGGGGATCCGTGATTGTAAAAGCCGGTGACCGTCAGCGTCCGGGTCTCTCCGAGAGAAACCAGATTAACGGGAGACGGTTCGACCGTTATGCCGGTCAGGCTGACAAAATTCGAAATGACCTTCATCTGGGCCTGATGGCCCGAAACAGTGGCGGTAATAAACACCTCGCCCCAATCCTGAGCGACAACTCTGCCCTCGGCGCCGACCGAAACCACGGCCGGGTTAGTGGACGAGAATGTCGCCACGCCGGTCAGATCCGCGGTTGCGCCCCCCGCATAGGTGCCGGTGACACTGAGGGGGGCGGATGCGCCTTTGGTACTGAGCGTCATCTGGACCGGGCTGACATCGATAGAAAGCAGCACCGGCGCCACCGGAACGATGGCTGTCGCAGCCGGGCTCGGATCCTGAGAAGCTCCCAAATCATAGGCCACCACTGACAGTTGATGTCCCTCCTCGCCGGGCAGCTGACCGGTAAACTGGCCTGCGCCATTGGCATAAACCGTAACGGACAGGCCCGAAATCACGTTGGTAACAACCAGTTTTGCTCCGGGCACACTGGTGCCGGATAACGTGACCAGCCCGCCCGTCGGAAAACAGACGCTCGTTATGACCGGCGCAATCGGTGCCGGTCCTTGACCAACCGCCACGATAATGAATTCAAACGCCGCCGCCGGATCATTCACATCATTTGATATGTTTAGATTGTTAACGGCTTTGATATAAACGGTGTGATTGCCTTGGGGAATGCCGGTTGTATTCAAGGAAATGGGAGAAAAGCCGGTATAAAGGGGCGGGTTTGCAGGATTATCCAAGTGATAACTGATAGTTGCGATCCCAACCGGATCATCGGCGGTTCCGGTGATTAAAATGGATGTGCCGGTCACATATTTTGCGCCGTCGACCACGCCCGTGAAATTGACCACCGGCGCATTTGGATTTTGAATAATTTTAAAACTATAACTGGCGCTTCCCTGCTGATCAAGGCCATCCGTGGCACGAACCGTAATCGTGTGATCTCCGAGCGCCAGACCGAGCGTGGAAAGGCTTGCCTGGAACGGAGAGAGGGTGACGGTTTTGTACGGGGAGGCGGCGCTGTCCAAAAAGTATTCCACCGTGCGCACCGCCGGACTGCACGTCGGCTGCAAGGTGATGGTGATCCCCTGAAGAACCTCTGCCGGCCCCCCCCCCGGCAGCGTCACCGTGGGAGGGGCGGCGCTGGCCAGCATGATCAGCGACAGGGTGCTGTTTTGGGCATTGCCCCGGCCGTCATAGGCCGTGGCCATGGCCTGGTAAGTATGACCGGGTATCAAACCGCCGGAGTCAATGGCAAAAATATAGGGCGGGGTATCGCCCAGGAAAACCGTCTTCTGGCCGATCAGTTCAAACAGGGCACCCGGAACGGTCATATCCTTCAGGCGCATTTCAACCCGGGAAACGCCGCTGCCGGCATCAGACGCATATGCGTTAATCTTTATGATCTGGCCGGGTAAAACGGCACTGGGATCGACCGGGGGCGCAACGGACAGGGAAACCGTGGGAGGCGTGGTATCATTGAAACCTGTATCGGTGGTCTTAAAACTGCTCTCCCACCGGTTCGCCAGAGGATTTCCATCCAAATCGGAAATCTCAGGCATCACAACAACCGTGTAGGTGGCGTTAGGGGCCAGGCGATTGGTAAGCCCATCATTGACCTGCCAGATGGCGACGGTCTTTTCCTTCTCCGTGTACTGGAAGAGCGCTTCAAATCGCAGCGTCCCCGGCACGATCTCGCCGGCGCTGTTAAACACGTTAAACGTACCGTTTTGACCGGTGATAATGGAGGCGGTATTCATTTTTTCGCTGAAAAAGGCGGTGACGGCCGAATCTTCATGGATGCCGGTGGTGTTGGAAACCGGCACCACCGTCACGGTCGGAATGCCGTCAAGGATGCCGGTCTTCGGCGCATAATGGCCCACCATGCACCCCAGGTTACCGGCATAGACATTCAGGGTAATATTCTGATCCGAGGCGGCGACACAGGAGGAGATCGCGCCGCTGACAAGCGGGTTCAATATAAATTTTTCGCGAACCGTCTGGCCGGGTTCAATATGCCCGAACGGGCGCACCGCAGGCCCTGATGTGAATTCACAGACCGGCGTACCCGCACCATTAACCGTGCAGGTTTCAATTCTGGCATCCGCGCCCACGCCCAGCTCCAGACTCGCATACATGGCCGTGAGCGTTCCGGTATTGGTGATATCCACAGCCAGCTCATAAGGAGTACCGGCTGTCACACTATCCGGATGGGTCACCTCCACCAGAAAGGTGGGAGGTCCCTTGACCTCGACGTTGGTGACGGCACTGCCGTTAAACGCAATGGGGGTGGTGATGCCCGGACCGGTCACCGTGCCGCCGAAGCTTACCGTTACATCATGAATACCGATGGTATCGCCCCGAATGATGAATTCCTTTTCCTTCTGACCGGGTTGACCACCATCTCCGGGCAGAATATCCCCAAAGCTGTTGAGGCCATCCGCCGGGAGCACTTTGGACAGCTTGCCTTCGGGCAGCTTGATTTCGGCCATGACATCACTGAGCGTGAAAATGCCGGAGGTATTCATCAACAGCAGCCGGACCGAAAAGAACTCCTTGAGGCTCTTGATATTGCCTTCGATGATGATCACGCCCGGAATCGGAGGGGGAGCCGGCGCGCCGGGTGCCGAAGGTTCCGCCATCTGAAGCTCGAACACGACGATCTGAACCGGGGGCGGAGTGGGTTTGCCGCTGCTGCTGTCCCCGGAAGGCATTTTATAGGTTTCATACCCCATCTGCTCGGGTTCTTTGATGGGAATGGCAATGGGAAGAGAAATGGAAACCGGTTTCTTGTCAATGGTCAAAACGATATCGAAGGTCGAGACATTGTAATTTTGGGGGTCCTTGAGATCGATAACACCATCGGCCACGAGTTGTTTGACTTCCTCCACACTCAACCGCTCGGAGCTGACCGTGGAAACGACGATCTGGTCCAGGGAAACCTGCGTAATGGAGAGCTCTTTTGAAGCGGTATTGCCGCTATCATCCTGAGCCGTTACCACAATATTATTGACCGAATTTTTTGCCAGCGGCAGGTTCACGTCAAAAGCGCCGCTATCACCGGGAAAGGTCTTGGCCGAACCGGCCGGGCCGGTCACGGTCACACTGATTCCGGCCTGAGCCATGCCGCCGCACAGCAGCAGCACGATAGCCAAAGCACAGGCAACTGCCTTCCGAGTGTTTGCATAAAAAAAATTCATGGCATCCATTCCCGTTTCGTTTCGTTCATCATTATGTTCCAAACCGCATCCCCGGTCCTTCCCCCTCTCGACCATGAGAGCTAGGGCAATACATCCACAACAAACGCTCCGGTGGGCACATCATTGAGGAACCAGGTCCCCAAGCTGTTGGTGTAGGCATAAAAACCAGTCCCCTGAAGACTGACCTGAGCATTGACGACCGGGTACCCCGTTTCGGTATCAATCACAATCCCGGAAATGCAATGACTCTGAGGCGCCGATTCGACCACCTCAACATAGTTGGCGCTTGAATGCCCGGAGGCGGTGGCACTACTACCGTCTGACACACTCGCCGAGGCACTAAGGGCATTGACTCCCTTTTTCAGGGTCACGACGTGTTTAAAAACGCCTGCTACGACCGGCACGGTGACAGCTGTCTCACCTACATACAGCTGAACCTGAACGACCTGCGGATCACTGACGACCCCGTAAACCTCAATCGAAGTTTCCTTGGTGCTCAACCCATCGGCCGGGCTGACGATCTCGATTTTTGGCGCCCTCAAGCCGTTGAGATGTTGAGGATCGCTGGGGGCGGTCAACGCCGAGCGATGCGGCACCCGAACAGGGGTAATCAACGGCTTGTGTCGCTGAGGACCCGGAACCGAATCGGGAGCCGGCAGCGTAATCGGCACGGACACCAGTTGCGGCGGTGGCGTTGTACCGGGCGGCGCGTATGAAGGCGTCGGGGGCGGCTCGGGCGAAAAAATAAGCGGATCCAGAAAGGTCTCCCCCTCCCTGTCGAGCGATTTAATCACCACCGTCATGGCCCTGCCATAGGTGTCGCGAATCAGCAGTGTAACACTGGGCGGCGTGGCATCCGGCACCCGAAGCCCGGGAAGATGGAATACCCCGTAATCATCGGTCTGAACATCCAGCGTATTTCCCCAGGCCTCACAATTTATTCGCGCAAGGCCGACCGGCGCTCTGGTACCGCCGTCAATCAGCCGTCCCGATAGCCCAAACTGCCGGGAATTATACCCGTTCCCGTCAAACCAGACCAGCGCGCTTCCCCGGCTGCCGATTCTAAGCTCCCCCGGGCTTTCGATATTTGTTGCAAGCGTATAAAGACTCCGGATTGCCGGATCATCCTTGAGCATGTTATAAAACCCCGCATGCTGGGAATCCTGCGGAATTTCGGTAATGGTCTTCAGCGTGGAATCCGCCACATACAAATTGCCGATCGCATCCGTGTCGATTCCCGTCAGGGACTGAAACGGGCTGGGTGCAGTGAACATCATTCCGAAATCGCCCGACTTGGTGTACCGGAAGACGTTGTCACCCTGGGTCATCAGCACATCTCCTCCGCGCTGAATCGTCAGGCTCGACTTCGGTTCAGGGGCAATATCCGGTGCGCCCGCGAGGCTATGCGTGCAGTTATGGAATAAATCTCCCGGCGGCAATTCTCCCGTAACCGGGATATCCAGGTACCGCAATGTACCGGAATACAGATCGGTCAGAAACAATCCGTGTTTTCCCCAACTGATCCCCGCGACCATGCTTTGCACCGCCGAGGGATGGGCGATATTCAAATCGCGGCTGTAATAATTGACGGCGCCGAAAAACTCCCGGGAGGTACTGCCCGGAACCCAACGGAAAATCCTGCCGCCGAACTGCGCTTCGCTGGCACTGTTGACCGAGTAATAATAGCCGTTGGCATCAATGGCAAATCCTGTCTGATACGGCTTCATGAACCCGCAGTTAAAATAGGGAACCACATTGGCGCCTTTGAACTCAAACACCGCATTGGCCCAGGGCAGGCTCATATAGAGCCTCTGGTCGGGTGATTTGGCAAGACTTGAGATGGGCTTGGGCCGTTCAAACGGCCGCGGCACATACACCGCTTCCGGGGCACTCATGTCGCTGTCCTGAAGCCTCGTTTCCGTCAGCATCCGGTAGCCCCGCTCCATAAGTCCCTTGGAGAAATTGTACTGGACCGCAGCCGGCGGACAGACTCCGCCCACCACGTAATTGGCGAAGAAAAATTCAGCGTCGCTCCACATGGTAACGGAAGGCACGGTTTTTCCAATTAGCCGGCGCGTCTGGAGAAAATACCGGTTGAGCCCCTCTTCCGGATGCGGATCGACAAACAGCAACAGATCACTGTTGGGATTGCCCTCCTCCATCGGAACCGGTCCGTCGACAATGCGCTTCCCCTCGGGGCCGATCGAGACCGGCGTCAACCCCCCCCGGTTTTCACGCCATAACCGATAGTAGAAATGCCGGTTACTCTTCGTGGCTTCTGAAACCGCAAGCCCCGGATCGTCAGGGGAGCGCCGGAAGACCACCAGGGCGATCTTCTTGTTCGGATCATAGTCCGCATCGACCACATCGACATACTGAATGTTCGGCGGTGACGGTTTGAAGCTTACGATCGCTTTATCGATCATGATATCCATAAAGGCGTACATGATCGATTCGCCCAACTTGTCGGCCTCATCCTGAAAATAGCTCAAAGTGCCGAGCAGTTGCTCTTTGACGATGCCCTTGATCTTGGTCAAACTCGTTGGATTGTCTTTGCTGGCTTCCATGGCGTCCGGCATGTACTTTTCAAACGCCGTCGGGTTGGTTTTCAGGTTTTTGTTGGTAGCCTTAATATCGACCTCGACACGCTCCATGAACATCTTGTTGGCCTTCAGCCGGCTGTCGAGATCCCCGGCGGTAGATGTGCCGGGATCCGCATAGCTGAGGTCGATCCCGATCGCATCGAAGTTGTCCAGGATAATGGTTTTCAAATCGCTCGCCACCAGGTCATCCACTACTCCGCCAAGGGTGGCCACGGCCTCATCGGTTGCCATCGTGCACATGACACTGGTCCAGGGCCGCTCCAGGTTGACCACCTCCTCATCCTCCCACTCGGGATCAAGACCCCGCGGATCACAGGGAAAATGACGCGCCACCACCGTTATTTCATAAGGCGCGCTTTCCTGGGCAGGGGAAAGGTCCACGGTTTTGACAACCAGTTGAATCGTATATTCTCCCGCCTCATCCGGCAGAAAACCGATCTTTCGCTTCCGCGCCCCCGAAAGGCCTCCGATAATTCGAAATTGCGCGTTTCCAAGACTCCCATTGGGAGCAGAGGTCACCGACCATTCCAGTGTTACCCCCACCCCGTTGGGAAAGACGCTGCTCGCCCCGTCAAGCGTCAGTTGATAGCCCACCCAGCCATTTTCCTTGGACCGGGCGGCCTTTGCGATCAGATCAACGGCATGGGCTTCCGTGGGGAAAACCGGCAACAACGATGCAATATGGCGCCAGACCGAGCGCTCCCGACCGATGCTTTTGCTATCAGCACCCGGCACCGATTTGGAAGCAAGAAAAACGTCGCGGTCCAGGCCCTCCGCGCGGGAGAAGTAATCAGGGGGCAAATGATTGAATACGGAACTCGGATTCATGAGCTGGGCGGCCATTTTAAATAAGGACAGGCGAAGAAGCGTTGCCTGAAGCGCATTGAGCGGCAGGTCCGGAACAATAACCGGCGGATCGGGCGTCAGGGTCTTGCCATTGTTAAACAGCAGAATAAACAATCTATTTTCCGGCGAGAAGGGATTTGACCATGCATCGTTAACCACCTGCTGTATCGCGTAAAGCCACATCAGCACATCAGGTTTTCTTTGCCAGGGCCACGTATTGGTAAATGCAAACAGAAGCTGACTGAGGGTGGTGGGAGACTCCACTTTCATCCGCATGGCGATGGTCTTTACGGCATTTTGCTTCATCTGAAAATATGGCGTTTCTTTCACGTGTGGATTGAGCTGGTTGCCGTATTCATCCAGAAGCCCGATGTCCCGGCCGCCCACCAATAAGATGGCGTCCGAGACGACTTTCTCCAGCTCTTCAATCGTTCGCCGATCATCGGATGAGAGAAAACTCCGGGACAAAACCCCCTGAAGGGAAATCGGTGGGAATTGGGTCTGAGTGAAGGCATTGACCGCGGGCGAGATATCGCCCATATCGTAAGCACCGACGGTCCCGGCCGTGAGCGCCAGTCGGATCAATTCATGGTCCGGAGCGTTCACGATCACAGTATAATCGCCACTTTGCACATTGGTGAAGGAAAAGCTGCCGTCCGCCGTGGAGGTGGTTGAAAATCCGGTCCCCTCCAGCATCACCAGCGCGCCGGAAAGCGGAACACCCGTATCCGGATCAACCAGCTTCCCTGTAACCGAAACACCGCCCTGAGAAATAAGAAACGCCGGCATCGCCAAGGCGGTTTCCGTTTCGGTTACCACCTGAACCTGGCGTAACCCGGGTTCGGCATTATCCGCAATTTTAAGATTCACATTCAGTTCGGTCGGGCTGACCACCGTGAGGCTCTCAACGCTCACCCCGTCACCGAAATCGGCATCGCTCTTTCCCGAAACAAAATGCGTCGCAAGTGTGCCGCTATTCTGACCGGTCAGAACAACTACCAGGGTTTCCCCCTGCCGGGCCCCGGTGGGCATCATTCCGGAAATGACGGCCGAGGTGATCCGGGGCGGCACAGCGCCGCCGCTTCCGTTTACGGTACCACTGATCTGTGCGGTGGACAGGAGTGTCGGGGTTTGCACCGGATTCACTTTCAACTCCAAAGCGGTGTTGCCTCCGCCGCCGGGAATGTCATTGACCGTAATAATGACAGGGGCGGTAACGGTTTCAACGCCGTCAGTGACCGAACAGGTGGCGGTATAACTGCCGGATTGATCATAATCCGGAGAAAAAGCAAGCGTTCCGGTGGCCTGAATGAAGATGGCGTTTTTTTCAGGCAAATTTGTCATGGACAAGAGCACGCTGTCACCGTCCGAATCCTGTGCCGTGAAGGTGGCGGTCAGAAGTTTGCCTACATCGACGCTCAATGGCGCCGGCACCGTCAGAACCGGAGAGTGGTTGACATTTGCCACGTCGATAACGGCTGTGACCGTGGCCGTCTGTCCCCACGGATCGATCGCCTTGAAGGTGATCGCCTGCTTCCCCTGCTGGTCGAAGCCGGGCGTCATCGAAAAGGTGCCGATCGCATTCTGCCCGCTCGTTGCGGTAAAGGTGGCGTTTTCGATCTTCGGACTGGCGGACAGGGTCACGGCATCTCCATCCGGATCCGTGGCCCTCACATTAAAGGAAAGCGTCCCCCCTTCGGTGACGGAAGAGGGATGCGGGTCGAGGCTGATTTGGGGCGGCCCCCCGGTATCCGCTACAGTAACAATAACCTGGTCCGGTGTACTTTGGGCGCCCTTATTGTCGGTCACCACCAACACAAAGGTGTAGGTGCCCGGTCCGAGATCCATTTCGGGAGCGACAACGTCTATCGGGTCTGGGGCACCGGAGAGGCCGGACCAGTTATAACCGGCTATCGTACCGTCCCTGTCCTTGGACAGGCTGCCGTTGAGGGTGACGACCGCTTGCAACGCACCGGGCTGCAACGTAATGATTTGACTCTCACCGGCATCTGCAACAGGGGGAATATTCGGAGAGACTACAGTAACAATGACCGTGTCCGGTGCGCTTTGGGCGCCCTTATTGTCGGTTACCACCAATGAAAAGGTGTAGGTGCCCGGTCCAAGATTTATACTGGGAGTAACAACGTCGTTTGGTTCGGGGGTGCCGGACCAGTTATAACTTGCTATCGTACCGTCGCTGTCATTTGATTGGCTGCCGTTGAGAGTGACGGCCGCTTGCGTGGCGCCGGACGCCAGGGTGATGGTTTGATCCGGACCGGCATTGGCGACAGGGGAGATATTTTGCGACGACGCGGCGGGACCGTAAACAGGTACACTATAAGTAAAGCGGATCGTGCTCGAATGAACAAAGGTCACCTTAAATGTAACGGACTCGCCGGGCATCAGGCCGTCGGTACCGGCAGATGAGGAAAGATCAAAATAATACTTTGCCGGGCTCCATATCCCCTCAGGGCCAGTCCAGGTGCCCGTGGAAACAGGCATCGTTACACCTGTTGTGGAGATATTGATAACGGCCCAAAGGGGAGAAAGAATGGTGGCGCTGGAAGAATTTTTAATAGTTACATCAGCTGTTTGGGTCACCTTTCGCGTCTGTCTGTCCAATGTGCTTCGGGCATTGGAGGTTGTAACCTGAACATTGGCCGACATATCAACGGCGGGGATAATTTCCGCAAAACAGACCCCGACCTGTTTCCAGACTACTGGCGTATTCGCAGGGGGGAACACCCCTGTCATATCACTCATGATAATGAAAAGGAGTATGGTAGAGAAGCAAAGGATCGTTCTTTTTTTCATTGTTGGACTCCTGCTGAATAAGCCTTCCTAAGTTGTCATCCGGGTGTTAAATTGCCCGCCTCTCGAATCTCATTATCTTCATGCCCGCCGCTGATCCTGTGTTCAATAGTTGATTCTTGAACAAGCGTTTGAATCCCAGCCCACAACGTCAGTGTGCGCTAAGCCAAAAAGAGATCGTTTTTGTTTGGAAACGATGAAATATCAAGGATTGAAAAACCTTTCTATTGAGCAGAATGGAGTCGACACTATGCCGGAAGATTCATTTTATGCCGACCACGCATAACCGTTAGAAAAACAAGCCCCGCGCATAGAAGCAAAAAGGTTCCCGGTTCGGGAATGGGGGCTGTGGCTTCAGTGATACTAATATTATCGAGAAAAACTACGCTGCTGCCTGGGTCATTGTCATAATCAGAGATTTCAAATGTCGGTATTACAAATGCATAATTATTTTGAAAGGTTATGCCGTAGTGAATCCAACCTGTCCCTTTTAAATTGGGGTCTGTATTCGTTTTCCCGTCGTTATCAAAAATGACTTCGCCATTCTCAAAAGCAATCAAAGGCAAAATATCATCACCATACTGCATATTAAAAAGGTCAAATGAGGACAATTCTCCGGCGAAGAAAACACTAGCATAAAAAGAATCCGGAAAAGTAAAATCCTTCGGGTCTGAGAAAGTCGGTTGTTTAAAGTCAAACTCGAGCGTGTACCAACCAGAGGAAAGAATAACTCCCTGATACAAATAACTGTAATACGGCACCCCATTGCCCGAAGTTGTACCATCGCGCAAAAATACTTCCTCGTCGGTGGTAACTTCGACATCGCCCCAGGTTGCCACTACGTCAGGGGTAGTATCGCTCGTTGTAATCCCACCCGTTATCCAACCAGTTAAACCATCAGAGAAATCACCATTAATTACCCCTGCGAAAGCGCCCTGCTGACCAAAGCATACGCTAACCCCCAAACAAAAAACAAAAATCCATCTTCGAAACATTTTTTCTCCTTTCGGCTGAATTCAAAACTTCCCGCCGTCCATCCTCTGTCAAGACACCACAAGGTGTTCGCAGTCAAACCCACAGTAAAATAAGATAAAAAAAGCTTTTCCTCCGACAAGTTCCGCATGACCGTCGCCTCTGCCGCTGACAGCGCTCAACGGCCGGGCCAAGGAGCCTTTTATGTGAATGTGAAGGCAACACAGGGTCATGAACAGAACAAAAAAATGGTTTTGTAGTATTAAATTTATCAAATAAATAAAGGTATTATCGTCAACATCGCCGTCAAACATCGTACCCAGACAACTCTGTCCTTTGTCTGGCCGGAAAAGCAGTAACGCCTCTTGCCTCTCTGGGAACCACCTGATTCATCCTTTCAAATCGATTGGATAGCCTTCTACTCATGATAGCCATGAGCCCGATTCCTTTTTTTCCAGATTCATGATATTGCTTAATAATTTCATAGCGCTATCCCCGAATCAGGTAGCTGT
This sequence comes from Pseudomonadota bacterium, assembly GCA_043797445.1. Taxonomy (GTDB): domain Bacteria; phylum Desulfobacterota; class Desulfobacteria; order Desulfobacterales; family JAFDDL01; genus JAZDPP01. The sequence continues at coordinate 4,799 of JAZDPP010000173.1, read as the reverse complement.
AGTTTCACCATTTTCCCCTGCAGCATGGAATTCAAGCAAGAATGAAAACCATGCAGAAGCAAACACAGGTATTTTCTGCGTGGTTGAAACCAAATTTACACGCTGCCACAGGGACTGGATATTTTGTATCTATTCGAATGCTCAGGATAATTGCCAAAATTAAAGCAATTTTCGTACCAGTACCGTTTAAGAACAATGTGGTACCCTATTTTTGCATCTTGGCATTAAAATTAACAGGTTATTGTTTTTCATGCGAATCGTCCGAAAACGGGTCTCAGAGAAACCTATGTAATTGGCTTCCCATATAGGAAATAAATTACACAGAAGGCAGAAAATAGGTTTACATGAATCCCGAAAGCGAAGGGGAGCGGGGAACATTCATTTTCATTTTTTCACTTTGCTTTTTGCTATATTTTCTTACGAGGGGCCGGCGGAGTGGAGGGCCAGGAACATATCCGGCGTGAGGATTTGAATGTCCCGCAATGTTCCGAGGTTAAGGAGATGCGCGTCGCCGGTCACGATATATCGGCAGCCCCCTGCCGCGGCACATTCAAGGATACGGTTGTCACTCGGATCGGCGGCAACAACCCGAAAGCGGAAACGATGATGTTGGTGTCAAGGACTATTTTCGGGACCACGTAACAGCCTCAGCCACATCTGCTTGCGTTACCCCCCTCTCCTCGAACTGTCGGGAGACTCGTTCCGCCATGGTTCGGAATCTCTCCCCGAGAGTACCAGTTGTGATTTTTTTAATGACGATGGTGTCAGCGCTGCTTGTCACCATGAGACGATCCTCCGCTCGGAGATCAAGGGTGGCAAGGATTTCCCGCGGGAGATGGATCTCGCCCGCCCTGTCGATCTTAATTACCTGCTCCATGGCATCCCTCCCCTTTCAGTATTTCCCATACTTACCAGAAGCTGCGGATCATGGCAACCTTTCCCGAAAATCAGACGGAAAGCTGTGCAAGATAGTTACGATAAAGCCGTTCATGGCCTTCCGAAAAAAGAACAAAATAAACGCCCGTGACGGTGGTGTTTTCCATAAGAAAGGCACAGGTGGTATCGACCGCGATCTTGCAAGCCTTCTCGATGGGATATCCATATACCCCGCAGCTGACGGCCGGGAAGGCAATGGTCGCAAGATGGTGTTCCACCGCGAGGACGAGACTGTTTTGATAGCAGGAGGTTAAAAGAAGTGCATCCGCGGGGGTTCCCCTGTAAACCGGCCCCACCGTGTGGATGACATGCCGGGCGGGAAGACGATAGCCCTTGGTAATTCGGGCTTCGCCGGTGGGGCAGCCGCCAAGGGTCCGGCATTCGGCCAAAAGTTCGGGGCCGGCCGCCCGATGAATGGCCCCGTCCACGCCGCCACCGCCCAAAAGAGACGTGTTGGCGGCGTTGACAATGGCATCGACGTCAAGGCGGGTGATATCGCCTGTTACGACTTTAATCCGATCCAAAATAGTATGTTCCATAAGTATGCTCCGGGATGGTTTATATGGGTGTGCCGCCTTCTATTCCAGATCATAGAGGGTCTCATCCTTTGCCGGCCTGTCCCGCCTGGCCAAGCCCCCCTTTCCCTTGACGTCGGGCAGGATGAAAGGGTCTTCCCCTTCCAGCAGGGAACCCATTTCCGCTTCAATCTGATCCGGATCTTCCCCCTGCTCCATGCGACGAAGGGCTTCCCGCATGCCGGGCCCCAGCTCCATGCCGGTCATGTCCGAAAGCTTTCGCATCAGATTGGCCGCCTGGCGGGGGTCATCCTCATTGATGTTTTCCGCTTCATTTCCCAGCATCGCCATGGCCTTTTCCATTTTCTTCTCATCAAAGGGAAGATCCCCCTCTTCCGTCTCCGAGGCCCGGCCGGTAACCGCAAACATGGAAACCTGGCGGGTCATCGCATCCGTTTTACACCGGGGGCAGCGGGGAATGGTATCCGTGTTGATCGTCTTCGAAAAGAAATTATAGAGGGTATGGCAGTCCTTGCAGTAAAATTCGTAAATCGGCATGTGCGTCCTTTCTTCCATGATGCGGTTGGTGTTCGCAACTTGCGGTTTTATATAATGAAGCCTGTTTTTCTGTCAATGGCCTTGCAGCCCAACCTCAGGGTGACCGCATTTGGCGCATTTATAGTTAATCGAAGAGGTGATGCCACCGGTGCAGGGGCGTATGGACATACGTCCAGAGTGAGTGCATGAAACCCGGCAACGAATAATGCACAGCCCGCAAAAGCGAAATTCGGTTACCCTGGCCCCGCCGTTACACACGTTGACTTGGCGGGGGGCATCTGGTATGGCACCGGAAACTTAAAATTGAACCCATAATCCGGTCCGAACAGTCTATACCGAACCCCGCGCAACCGCGCATTTTTAAACGAAAGGAAAGTGAACATGGAAAGAACATTGTCGATTATCAAACCCGATGGCGTCGCCAAAAATGTGATTGGAAAAGTGATTGACCGGTTTGAACAAAACGGTATCAAAATAGCCGCCATGAAAATGATTCACATGACAAGGGCCCAGGCCGAAGGGTTTTACGCCGTTCATAAGGCGCGTCCGTTTTTCGGAAGTCTTACGGACTTCATGTCCTCGGGGCCCTGTGTCGTCATGGTGCTTACCGGGGAGAACGTCATTCAGAGAAACCGGGACATCATGGGCGCAACAAACTATAAGGAAGCCGCCGAGGGAACCCTTCGCCGGGATTTTGCTACCGATATCGAAAAGAACGTGGTCCACGGCTCCGACTCTCCGGAATCCGCGGCGTTTGAAATCGGATATTTTTTCAACAGCTTTGAAATTGTCGGCTGATGACGGAAAAGATTCGCCTGGAAAACGTTGCCATCGTCCTCACCCAGCCCCGGTTTCCCGAAAATATCGGGGCCGCCGCCCGGGCCATGCGCAATATGGGCATCCGTCGGCTGATCGTGGTGAACCCGGAGAACTGTGATCTGACGAAAGTCCTGCGGATGGCCACCCATGCCGCCATGGATGTGGTGGAAGAAATGGAGTATGTTGAAACCCTGGCCGAGGCCCTGGCACCGTTTTCCTATGTCGTCGGAACCACCGCCCGGCTGGGGGGAAAACGCCCGGTGATCGCGTCTCCGGCCATTCTGGCGGAAAAACTCATTTCCATCACCGATCAAAACCGGATTGCCATCGTCTTTGGACCGGAGGACCGGGGGCTCACCAACGAGGATATCCGGTTCTGTCACGAGCTGGTAAATATCCCCACGGCTGATTTTTCCTCTCTCAATCTCGCCCAGGCCGTCATGGTCATGTGTTATGAGCTTTTCAACGCAGGCCGGGAAAAGTCCAAAGCCTTTGCCCCGCGTCTTGCCACCCGGCACGAACTGGACGGCATGTACGAGGAGATGAAAGATATCCTCGTCCGCATCGACTATTTAAAACCGGACAATCCCGATTACTGGATCAATAAATTGCGTATTTTTTTCACACGGATTCAGCTTCGGGCCCGCGAGGTCAGCATCATTCGGGGCATTTGCCGGCAAATGAACTGGTATGCCAACAAGCGGTATCAAGAGGGAAAGCATAGCGCCATTGAGTGATGAAGGATGAAGGATGAAGGAAAACGGGCAGACCCAACGGACCCTATAAACCCAACGCTGGCCGCACCCGCAACCCCGTAGGGGCGAACCTGTGTGTTCGCCCCTACAGGCCGTGCTCCGAAATCAGGGTTACGCGATTAAAATTATCTTGTTTTTTTCGGCAGGAATGAATCTTTAGGACACTGAACCCCACATGAAACTAATTCGATTCGGTAAAACAGGAACAGAAAAACCCGGACTTTGGCGGGATGGCCGTATTGTCGATTTAACGGCAATTTTCCCCGGTATCCCCGACATCGGGGAAACTTTCTTCAGGGACGGCTGGCTCGAAAAGGTGGAAAAGGTCGACGCGCCGGGCGTAATAATGGACATCCGGATCGGATGCCCCGTTTCCCGGCCCGGAAAAATCATCTGCCTCGGGAAAAATTACGCAGAACATGCCCGGGAGACCGGTCTGGAAATTCCCGCCCGGCCCCTGCTTTTCTGCAAAACCGCCAATACGCTCAATGGCCCGTTTGATCCCATCCGGCTTCCAAAAAGCAGCACGCAGATTGACTGGGAGGTGGAACTGGCCATTGTCATCGGAAAAGAGGGCAGAGGAATAACAAAAGAAAACGCCTTCACTCATATTGCCGGTTTCATGGTGTTTAACGATGTGTCGGCAAGGGATGCACAATTCTCGGATGGCCAGTGGTTTCGTGGAAAATCCTTTGATACCTTCGCACCGGCCGGCCCGGCTCTTGTGACGCCGGATGAAATCGGCCCGCCCGATTCGGTGCGGCGCCTGCAACTCACCACTCATGTCAACGGTGTGCTCATGCAGGACGGAAATACGCGGGACATGATTTTTAACCTCGCCGACATCATAGCGGACATCAGCGAGGATATCACCTTGACGCCGGGAGATATTATCGCCACAGGAACACCCTCGGGGGTGGGGTTTTTCAGGGATCCCCCCCTGGTGCTGAAAGCTGGAGATTTGGTGACCTGCACCATCGAAAAGATCGGTACGATTGAGAACAGGGTGTTAGCTGTTAGGTGTTAGGTGTTAGGTGTTAGGTGTTAGTATCTTACTACCGAAATTCGTGCTTTTTATGGCAGAAAATCCGAAATCCGAATATCGAAATCCGAAACAAATTCAAAGCACCAAAATGCAAATGACCAAAACTTGTTACCCTTATGTGCGTGAATGCGATGTTTTGGATTTCGATCATTTCAATATTTGGTATTGTTT
>JAZDPP010000172.1:0-26781 GCA_043797445.1 Pseudomonadota bacterium | reverse complement strand
AACCTTACCCTTGCGTGTACACCATGCAATCTATCCAAGGGGTCAGGTGATATCGGGGCGTTTCTTGCGCACGATCCAAAACGATTGGCACGGATACTCGCCCAAGCCAAAGCCCCGCTAAAAGATGCCGCCGCCATCAACTCTATCCGGCATGCTATAGGCAACCGATTAAAAGAGTTCGGCCTGCCGGCTTCCTTCTGGTCCGGCGGCAGGACCAAACACAACCGGATCAAACAGGGATACCCCAAAAAACACTGGCTCGATGCCGTCTGCGTTGGCGAGTCAGGCCTGTGTGTGCATATCGCAAAGACGCTTGCCCCCCTCATCATTGCCGCTACAGGCAGAGGGTCAAGGCAGATGTGTCGGGTTGACCGGTTTGGTTTTCCCCGGACCGGCGGAAAATCAAAGAAAGTCGTCAAAGGCTTCAAGACCGGCGACATGGTTAAAGCTGTGGTCGGCAAAGGGAAAAAGATCGGATCGTATGTAGGCCGGGTGGCAGTGCGCAAGTCCGGAAGTTTCAATATCAAGACAAAGGATGGCACGGTGCAGGGAATTTCTTGGAAATACTGTTCCCTACTGCAAAGTGCCGACGGCTACAACTGCAACATGGGAGGCAGCGTTTCCTCCTCCACCTGAAGGAAGAGGTATCCTCGCTGAAATTTTGATGAGAGAAATTCCTCATTTTGGCCACAACACACAACGGACTGGCAATAAAATATGCCCCAAAACACTTTCCCTGTAGCCTGCGAAATACAGTACGCTTGTCTTCCTGAAAGCCTACAAAGAGCCATCAGCGATTATTTTTTCTTATCGGAATGCGGTGGATTTTTCCAAGGCGCCATCCCTGTTGTTTCCAAAAGAATTTTTTCCAACGACTCGGTCTGTGATTTGACCGCTTACCGGTGCAATTTGGAAAACGAGGGATGGGAGCTGGCGTTTATTCACCAAGATTTTTTTGAAGCATATTTTAATGATCTGCAGAGTCAAAATTTTGAGGTCAAAAAGGTTACCGAAATCATGAGATTATGATAAATAGTTATCTTGATAACGAAAAGAGTTCAGCCTGAGCCTGAAGAATGGCCAAAGCAGCGGGACGGCGGATTGGAATTGAACTCAACCCTCATGATCTCCGCCGGCATGCTGCAACCTATGCATCCAGAGCCGGGGCGTCTCTTGAAATTGTGAGCAAGATCATCCTTCGGCACGCAAATCTCTCGACCACTCAGAGGTACCTGGGAAAAATCCGTGACACCGAAGCCATCAGATGGATCGAGAATATTCACGGATAAGATAATTCCGGGGCACGCGTAACTGTTGCCCCGGTTTCAATCCGCAAGAATGTATCCGCCATTCCACACGGCCTGGAAAATCGCATAGTCCATTACCATAGCCACTATCCGGCCACTACCATATCAACAAAATGGTCCACATTGTAACCAATAGTCCTCATTTCAAAACCGGGAATGTGTCAATGAACAAGAGACAGGCTGAATTTGGGCAACTGAAGGGGAACAGGTTTCAACATTACTTTACAATTTTATTAACATTGACATTTACATTATGGTCCCATAAAATGGGAATCGACATCGGGAAAAAGAGTGCTATCAACTTTCAACTGTCATTTTAGAGGGAATTATGCCCACGGATCTGACCCCTAAGCAACAGCAACTTCTCGATTATCTGGAGCAGGCGATCACGCGCGATGGGAAAGCCCCCAGCCTTCGGCAGACCGCTGGCGATCTTGGCGTCAGCCACACGGCCGTGGCCCAGTGTCTTAGAGCCTTGGAAGGAAAGGGGCACATCAAACGCGACGGGCGTTACAGTCGAAGCCTTTACCTATTGAACCGTCTTCAACAGCCATCGGGTCCGCAACGCTGGCGGGAGGTACCCATCATCGGCCGGGTCACCGCCGGGCTCCCCCTGTACGCCCAGCAGACATGGGACGGCAGCGTGGTGCTCGACACCGAAATTTTCCGGGGGCAAAATTTGTTTGCTCTTCGCATCAAGGGGGACTCCATGCGGGATGCCGGAATGCATGACGGGGATCTTGCCATCTGTGAACCGCGCCAGTATGCGCAAGACCGTGAAATCGTTGTTGCCCTCATCAACGGTGAAGAGGCAACGGTGAAACGCTTTTTCCTCCATCCGGATCACATTGAACTGCGACCGGAAAATCCCCGGTACAAGCCCATGCGCTACCCGTTTTCCGAGGTGCTGATTCAGGGCAAGGTCATCGGTATCCATCGGGGGCCAGAAGTGATGGAGACCATTTGAATGACCGCAAAATCTTCCGAAAAAGGCGGCCGGCTCTGGGTCGGCACGAGCGGTTACTCATATCCGGAGTGGATGGAGGCCGGGTTTTATCCACCCAAAACCCCGTCTGCGCACATGCTGGGGCTTTATGCCCACACTTTTCCTGTCACCGAACTCAACTATACCTGGTATCAGATACCCAAGGCCGCCCCGCTTTCGCGAATGCGCGAGTTGGTGCCCGCCGGGTTCCGGTTTGCCGCAAAACTCACCCGCACGCTCACCCATGAGGTCGATCCAGACCAGTGGCGAAACCAGGTCTCTCTCTACCGGGACGGAATCTCCCCCCTGGTTCAGTCCCGACAGCTTCTGGCCATCCTAGTGCAACTGGCTCCCGACTTTGAGCGAAGCCTTAAAAACCGGCAATATCTCGCGGCCCTTCTGAACGAGCTGGCCGGACTGCCGGTGGCCGTTGAGTTTCGCCATCGATCCTGGATTCAAGACCGCGTCTTTGACGAGCTTGCCCGCCGGAAGGTGGCTCTCGTTGCCGTGGACGAGCCGGATCTTCCCCACCTGCTGCCGCCGCTCGATGTGGTCACAAACCCCGATCTTTTCTATATCCGGTTTCACGGCAGAAACATGGAGGGCTGGCGCTCGGGCAATATGCAGAAAAAATTCGATTACAACTACCGCGATGAAGAACTTCGGGACTGGGTCGAGGAGAGAATCCCCCGCATGATCAAACAGGCCCGGAACGGGGTGCTGTTTTTCAACAACCATGTCCGGGGACAAGCGCCCCAAAACGCCCGGCGCATGACGGAACTTCTGTCCCAACAAGGATTTGATGTGGGGAAATAATGGAGCGCGCCATTATCCACTTGAACATCGCCGACTTTGCCGTGGCCGTGGAGCGGGCGCTGGATCGCAGGCTCCAAAACCGACCGGTCATCATCGCGCCGGCAGGAGCGGCCCGGGCGGCGGTGTACGACATGAGTGAGGAGGCCTACCGGGCAGGGGTCCGAAAGGAAATGCCCCTGCCATCGGCCCTTCGCCGGTGCCGGGACGCTCAGGTGCTTCCCCCCCATTTCGACCGCTACGCACTGGCCATGGGTGCTCTTCTAAAGGAGGCACTTCCCTACTCCCCCCTCATCGATCCGGGGGAGAAAGACGGGCATCTTTTCATGGATGTCACCGGCACCCGGCGGCTTTTCGGACCGCCCATTGATGTCGCGTGGCGTCTCCAGCGCCGAATCAGAACCGAGTTGTCGTTAACACCCATCTGGTCCGTTGCCCCCAATAAGCTGGTCGCAAAGGTTGCCACAAGGATCGTAAAACCGACCGGAGAATATATTGTGGGCGCCGGCGAGGAGGCGGCCTTTCTCTCCCCGCTACCGCTTTTTTTATTGCCCGGTATCGAACGGAGTGATCTCTTGCAGCTTCGGGCGCTGAATCTCACCCACGCCGCCCATGTCGCCGCCCTCAGCCTGTCCGAACTTTCGATCCCCTTCGGCGACCGAGCCGGAATGATCCACGAAACGGTGCGGGGAATCGACACCTCTCCCGTTCTCCCCATGGCAGAAAAGCCCCCCCTGGTGGCGATCGATCACACCTTCGGGACCGACACCCATGCCCCGGAGGTCATGAGCGGCACGCTTTACTTTTTGGTGGAGGAGGCAGGCCGGGAACTTCGGCGGCGGCGTCTCACCGCCCGGCGGATCGGCGTTTTTATCGATTATACAGATGGCATCCAGCACGTCCGGTCCGCCGCCATCAGGCCCGCTTCGGCCAATGATATCATCCTCTTTGAGGCTGCCCGAACCGTGCTTTATACCGCATGGGTCCGCCGGGTCCGGGTCCGGCATCTTCGCCTTGTCTGCGACCGCCTAACCTTCCCTCCGGCCCAGCTCCCGCTTTTTGCCGCGGAGAGAAATGCCGAAAAGAAACGAAGCGCTCTTGTGACCGCGCTGGATGCGGTTCGCGGCCGCTTCGGGATCAATGCCCTTCGGGTGGGAAGAACGCTCGGGGTGACCCCATGATCCCCCTTACCACCCGATCCTACTACTCTCTCATGTGGGGCACCGGCTCACCGGCGGCCCTCTGCCGCGCAGCGAAAGCCAAGGGCTATGACCGGATCGCCCTCACCGACACGGACAATTTATACGGGCTCTGGCCGTTTCTTTCCGCCTGCAAGGAGGAGGGCATCACTCCGATCGTGGGCGCGGAGATCACCGATCCGGCAACGGGGCAGCGGGCCGTTTGCCTGGTGGAAAACCAAATCGGCTATGGGCATCTCTGCCGCCTCATCACCCGCCGCCATGCCCATGAAAAAAAAGCCTTTGATCTTAAAACGGAGGCCATTGGCCTTTCAAAAGGACTTATCTTTCTGACCCAATCAGTCGATTTTCTGACGGCCTGGCATGAGGCCGGAATAACAGTTGCCGCGAGCGCGCCGAGACGCGCCCAAAGCCGGGCTTTTGCGCTTAAAAAAACGGCCCGGCATCTCGGCGTCCCTTTTGTTGCGACACCGGGAAGCTTTTTCATTGAACCGGCGGATGCCCCCGTTCACCGGTTGCTTCGGGCTATCGACACGAACGGCACGCTCACTCGCCTCTCCCCACAGGATGTCGCCCCCGAAGATGCCTGGCTGGCAACACCGGCCGATTACGCACAACGCTTTGCGCTCTGGCCGGAAGCGCTCCGGGAAACCCACCTTCTGGCCGAGCGACTGAGCTTTACCGGTCCTTGTTTCGGAACGGTACTGCCCCCCTGGTCCGATGAGACAGGTCGCCCGGCTGACGTTCTATTGCGGGAGGCCGCCTATGCCGGGGCTCAAGAGCGCTACGGGTATGATTTGTCTGAAACCGTTGTTGAACGGATGGAAGAGGAGCTTCGTATCATTGGCCAAATGGGCTTTTCGAGCTATTTTCTCGTGGTGAAAGACATTGTAAGCCGCAGCCCACGGATCTGCGGTCGGGGCAGTGGGGCGGCATCTCTTGTGGCCTACGCCCTTTTCATTACCAATGTTTGCCCCATCAGGCACAACCTCTATTTTGCCCGGTTTTTAAATCCGGGCCGCTCCGACCCACCCGATATCGATGTCGATTTTGCCTGGGATGAGCGGGACGACGTCCTCTCATCGGTCCTTCACCAGCATGCGGGTTATGCCGCTATGGTCTGTAATCACGTGGCCTTTCAACCACGCATGGCCGTTCGGGAGATCGCTAAGGTCTACGGGCTCACGGACGGCGAGATCGGTCGGATCTCCAAAAAGCTCCCCTGGTTCTGGGAAACAATGGATACGGACGGGGATCTTTTAAACCGGATAAAGACACTTCCCCGGCTGCGCGGCCTTGAGTTTCCGCCCCCCTGGCCGGAGATTTTGAGCCTTGCGCAAAAGATCATCGGGATTCCCCGGTATCTTTCCGTTCACCCCGGCGGCATCATCATCACCCCCGGTCCCATCGATACCTACGTGCCCATTGAAACCGCCCCCAAGGGCGTTCCCATCATTCAGTGGGAAAAGGACGGCGCCGAAGCGGCTGGTCTCGTCAAAATCGATCTTCTCGGGAACCGAAGCCTCGGCGTCATCCGCGATGCGATTAAAAATCTTCGGGCCAACGGGGACACCATCGACGAGGCACACTGGGAACCAGAAGAGGACCCGGCCACAAAAGCCACCGTGGCAAGGGGGGACACCATGGGCTGCTTTTACATCGAAAGCCCGGCCACCCGTCTCTTGCAGCAAAAAGCACGAGTGGGGGACTTTGAGCACCTGGTGATTCACAGCAGCATCATCCGGCCGGCGGCTAACACCTTTATTCAGGAATACCTTCGTCGGCTTCACGGTGGGAGCTGGGAGCCGATTCATCCGCTTCTGGCGGATGTGCTCGATGAGACCTACGGCATCATGGTCTACCAGGAGGACGTTTCCAAAGCCGCCGTGGCGCTTGCCGGATTCTCCGACGTGGACGCCGACGGGCTCCGAAAAATCATGTCCAAAAAGGATAAGGCCCGACGACTCGGGGACTACCATGAGCAGTTCCGGGCCGGTGCGCTCGCCTTGGGGGTAACGGACCGGGAGATCGAAGCGGCCTGGGAGATGATGATGAGTTTTAGCGGGTATTCCTTCTGCAAGCCCCACAGCGCCTCTTATGCCCGGGTCTCTTTTCAGGCCGCCTGGCTAAAGACCCATTTCCCGGCTGAATTCATGGCGGCGGTGATCAGCAATCAGGGCGGGTTTTACTCCCCCTTTGCCTATGTCTCCGAAGCCAAGCGTTTAGGGCTCACCGTATTGCCGCCGGATGTGAATCAAAGCGATATCCGGTGGATCGGGCGAGGAAAAACTCTTCGCGTGGGATTTCTCTCCGTCAAGGGCCTTTCGGCACGAACGCAGGAACGGATTGTTTCCGAACGCCGGCTCCAACCCTTTCAAAGCGTGACCGATTTTTTGATTCGCGTTCGGCCCGACGATGCCGAAGCAAGGCATCTCATTCACTGCGGCGCCCTTGATGCCTTTGGTCGGGGCACCCACCGCGGCCCTCTCATCTGGGCACTGGCCGCGGCTGAGAAAACCCGGAAAACGGTCCCGTCCCTCTTTGACAAACCCTTGTCGCCGATACCCCTGCCTTCCCTGCCACCGGACAACGAGCGGGAGCGACTTCGCCGGGAATTTGCCGTTCTTGGCTTTCTCTGCGATCACCACCCCATGACACTCTACGAAACTCTCCTCAAAAACAAGGACGTCACCAAGGCCCGCAATCTCGACCGATATGTGGGAAATCGCATTCGCATGGCCGGATGGCTCATAACCGGCAAGGTTGTCCACACCAAGCACGGGGAGCCGATGGAATTTCTCTCCTTCGAGGACGAAACCGGTATCGTTGAAACCACCTTTTTCCCAAAAATTTACGATAAGTTCTGCCACATGATCGATTGGGGAAGACCGTATCTTCTTTCCGGAAGGGTGGAGCAAAACTGGGGAGCGATTACCCTGACAGCGGACACCGTGGCGCCACTGGGACCGGCATAAATTTTATTTACACTGCCAACATAGTCAAACAAGTACCGTGTTTACTCACGAAAGTTTATCCAAACAATTGTGTTTTCGGGATGTGAAGTTGAGATTATTTTTTGTTTTAGATAGTGTTGTATAATCGATAATCGATAGATTTTATAACACATCCTCGCTGGTTTTCGATTTCCGATTCCAATGGCCGAGGTGTTTGCTACCACTGAACCCACTATTCATTCTTTGCCGATGCATGAAATTCTCACCAGCGCAACTACAAACCACCGGACCTGAAAAGACATCTTGTGTGCGGCAACATGCTATAAAATTACACTCCCGCAACTTAACTTGCCAAATCCTTCACCAGGCCGACACCTTTTAAAAATGTGCAGACTGGGTTCCGGGCTCGACATTGCTTGTTAATTTTTCAGTTCCCGCAGAGGGCAATTTCAAGATGCCATTTCAGCAGGCCTTGTTCGGATCTCAAACAAGACTGAATCCGCCAGTCCACACAGCCGAAAAAAATCGCAATAGTCCAATAACATAGCCACATTCTATCCCCAGGTTGATTTTAGGTGAACCATAAGTTGTTGAAGGCGAACACAAGTCCTGCTGTAACATCAACGAAAAAAGGCACTTGTCGCGAGCCTCGTTCCGGTTTTCCTTGGTGGCGACCATAAGATTTCATCTTCGGAGGAGACAAGGTGTTTTGAGTCGGTCATCACGTGGGATGCACCGTTACGGACATAAGCCCATGCTGCCCCTCACTGGATCGTGAAGCCGGTTTAACGGTGACGTCGACATCCTGCCCAAGCGTCGTTAAAAAACCCATCAAACGGCCTATGGATACCGAAACGGGGCGACATCGCATAAGTGCGGACACTTGCGCTTGTGTGGTCCCCAACAGTTTTGCGGCCTCGGCTTGGGTTAAGTCTCGATCTTTTAAAATCCGATAAATCTGAACCGTCAGCTTGGCTTTAACAAGCTCCTGTTCAGAATTGGGAAACCCCAAATCGGCAAAAACATTGCCGCTGCTTTTTTCATGGTCCTTTTTCATGCTCAATCCTCCTTGTTCCTGCCGGCATAAAGTTTCTCGGCTCGCTTTAACCGCTCTCGGATCAAGTCTAATTCGTGATTTGGTGTTGCAATTCCCTGCTTTGACTTTTTTTGAAACACATGCAAAACATAAACCTTCGTAGCAAACCGAACGGTATAAACGGCGCGGTATGTATCACCCTTAAAATCCTCGATCAGCTCTAAAACCCCCGCGCCGCCAAAGCCCTTAAGTGGTTTCGCCTCGGGAGGCTTTTCGCCCAATTGGGCGGCATAAAGCGCATATCCAAAAACACGGCGAACAGGCAGCGGCAAAGCCTGTAAATCTTTTAAGGCTGACCCTATCCACTCAAGCTCTTTGATAATTTTTGCCTTGTGCATTATTCGAATATATATATTTTTATATAAAAACTCAAGCTAAATATATCAGCTCATCATTTTGTCCAAAGTTAAGCCCCTCCGGGCTCTTGCAAACCCTTGCCGCTGCTGGTATGCGTTTTCCGGCATTAGACAAAATAATTCTTTTTGTCTAATGTTTTCATGGTCCCTGTTTTATTTCTGTAAAAAATTTGACAATTGGCCTTGAACTATCATACAGAATTACCTGTTAGATAAATTAAATAATTGATGTTTCAATTCAATAAAATAGCCATGGTATCCTTCCGTATAACTTACAAAGTCAGATGATATACGTAATATGAGAACCCCTTATGCTATGAATGAATATTAAGAGCACTGATTGTGAGCAAGCATCCTATAATTACCGATCTATCAGCTTTTTTCGAATATCAGTTGCCAATATTTGATGAAATACTGGCAAAAGCACATACACCACTACGCCAGAGACCACTTGCTGCAACCCAAAAGTTCGTTGCATATTGCGTAGTGGAGATTAAAGGTGACACTAAGGAAAAAGCGTTCGAAAAGCCTTGGTTTAAGTCATTCTACCATCAAATCTCCGACTGGTATTCTGAAAAGTACGGCAAAGCCATGAAATCAGACTCAAACGATTTCACCGCGCTTGGTGTTCTACTTATTTATGATACGCCATTTAGGATAGAAATCCCGCTCAGTGTCACCGGTGAAAGAGTGTCCCAAACAAGTGGGTGGTTTTGTATGCCGAACTCAATACTTGAGCACGAAAATGTGTTCGATTGGATTACAGGTCCTCCAAACTTCAAAAAAATGTCAGCGGAGGAACGTTCATTCTTAGAGGCTGATTTGAGAGCTATCGCAGAGGCTATCCGTTCATTGAGAATCAATTTGATGACAGCCACCATTGAATCAGATGCTCTCCAAAACCTCGCTGACAGCATTCCTTCCCATGTTGAAAAAGCTGCCAATGATATTTTGAGTCTCAGCCAAGCAGGTATATCAAACTCATTTTGGGAACTCCATTTGGCCATGGAGAAATCTTTGAAGCTTCTCATCCGGCAGAAAGGCAGCACTTCCAAAAATATACATGATCTGAAGAAGCTTTGCGAAGAAGCAAATAGAATGACTGGAGTTTCCATAGATATCAGCTTGCTAAGCAATGTGGCGTCAGATAAAGACGCAATTCGTCACAGATACGGTGAGGCAAATGAAATAACCTTGGAAGAAGCAATATTGAACTACAAGAATTCTCTCGTTGTTGTACGAAATGTTACGGAGACCTTGAGCAGGGAGATCATTATGGACAATGCCAAGGTTCTGCTCCGGTTACCGCCACATTTGTGTTAGCATGAAGGAAAATAGAAATGACATGGCAAAGAAGGAGTCAAAAGATAACATAAGAGTCTCCAGCGGACACGCCCAGCTTAAGGAACATTAGACAATTTTGATCTATTTTGTCTAATGTTTCAATGTGGCAAACAAGTACCTTGCGACTAAACCATCCTTATTTCACAATCAGGCTTTTGGATTCATTAAACGAGAGCTTCTCCGTTCTACAGTACAGACAAAAACCGCCCCCCCTTTCTGCACTTACCCGGAGCACGGGAGCACCATGAGCACGTGGAGAACAGAGAGAACGTGGAGCACTACCCGTTGGCCGCAACCAACTGTAATAAATAATATTAATTTTACACTCGATAACATCGAATATTTTAAGTTTACATTATACATAGACAATAATTAAACATAATTACATCATACAAGGTAATCTTAACTTGTTGAGTTTATTATAACATATTGATATTACAAAATATTTTTAAAAGATATGTTGATTTATGTAAAAACGTTGTGTACAGTTAATAAAAATAAGAGGAGGCTATATGGCGACCAAGAGATCTTTAAGAATGACCGAAAAAAGACTGAGGCTCCGGCAGCAACATTGGCCGGAGATAACCGACGAGAATTTATGGTTACGGGGTCGAACAAAAGGATTCACAACAATACCTCGCGGAATATCCTTAATAATGCGAATAATGGATTCGCTATCTCTTCAAAAACCACTCTCCAACACGTATATGACGTTGTGGTGCTATGCATTTGATGAGATGACAGTAACTATTCAAAAACCTCGTCAAATGGCTTTAGAGTCTGGTTTTGCTGGGCAAAGAGCGGAAAACACATGGCACGACCGGATGAAAAAACTCGAGGAGTTGGGTTTTATTCAATCTACAGAGGGCGTTACTGGAGACTTCCACTACGTACTGCTTTTAAATCCCTATCGAGTTGTGAAGAACCTTAATGAAGATGAAAAATATGCCGTGCCAACTGTTTTATATAATACTCTAATCGACAGGGTAGATGAAATTGGTGAGGCGACAGTTATGGTGGATGAAGCTGAAGGAACACCGTGAAAACCGAATCATCTCCCCCTATAACGGGGAATAACCCTTTCAAGAAAGGATATATATTATGAGGCCGCCAACAATTAGAGCGCGAAAGCGGAATCAGCGCCGTGACACAAAAAGATAAAGGGAAGTGAACAGCCGCCAAGCAATCACACTTCCCTTTATGAATCCGTCCCCATAGCAAAGGGGGTGCTGTAACTACCTACTCTTTATACAGTGCCCCTCTCGTTCCAGTCAAACATATTTTGGGTTACCCCTATAGGGTTAACGAGAGGATCGTTCAATGACAGAAACTCATCAAATCAAGTGCATCAACAAAAGTAACCGCTACAATCCCCATGAACGCATCACACATGTCGGAGGCACAAACACAGATGGAACCCGCTGGAAGCTGACACAACCTGAGGCCATCGCCGGAATCGAGTCAGGCAAATGGAAGTTCTATGTGAGCGTTAATGGCAGTTCCGTATGGGTCATCGTCGCCACAAGCGCTGCGGGTAACAAGTATCTAAAAACGCAAAACGATGGAGAGCATCCCAACAACCTGCTGAGCCTGCCTGAGTGCCCTTAACAGGATAGTAAAAAACATGGCTGCGCGAAATCGCAGCTATGTTTTTATCGGCTCTTATCTTAAGCCATTAGACAAAACAATTCATTTTGTCTATTGTCCCTTGAGCTGGGTGCTGTGTTTATCCAAAAATATGGGGATGATCACTTCAGACAACTGCCGGATTAGGACGCACCAGTGCTGGATGGTAACTTTGCAGAAGGTCCGCAGCTTTTTTTTGGCCATATCCGTATGATGCGACTTTAATGCTCCCCTCCCTGCAACACCGCTTGCCAAAACCATCACTATTCCGGAACCTTAAAAAATAGCCAGACTGTATTCGATATGGTACACTCTACCTGGGTTCGATCCTATCCGTCAATCTTTCAAATCATAAAGGAGGCTCTTATGAAAACATCACAAGCCGTTACAAGATTCATGGATTATCAGAAAATGAACGCTGGAAAAAAATACGGCCAAGAATTACGGACTGGTCCTGAAAAGATTTGATGCCGAGTTCGGTGAACAGGATCTCAATGCCGTCACATCCGATCAGATCCTTTCATTTCTGACCAAGGATACTGAAGGCCAGAAACAAACCACCAAACGATTCAAATACACCCTCCTCATAACATTTTTCAATTTCATCAAATCCACTTCAGAGCCATCATTAATAAGCCCCTGCGATGGGACCCTGCTAAAAAAAACATTCAGACTTGCAAAGGGGCGGCAGTGGACTATTTTGGAAAAGGATGTTGTCGACGAAATAATTTTCAGATCCGACAATAATCGAAACCGGTTGATGCTCGAATTGATGGCCCGGGGCGGCATGCGTATCGGGGAAGTGTTGAAATTGCGCGCAATGGACGTTGATGATCAAAAACTGCTGCTCATTACACCCAAAAGTGGCCGGCAATCCGAAGTTGTGTTTATCCCCAAAAAAGTCGCTGATCGGCTGAGGGAATATATTCGGTCAAACCAGATGAACCAGAACCAGCACATATTTCCGATCAGCTATTCCGCAGCCAGACGAATGGCAAAGACAGCGGGAAGGCGGATTGGAATTGAACTCAACCCTCATGATCTCCGCCGACATGCTGCAACCTATGCCTCCAGAGCCGGGGCGCCTCTTGAAATTGTGAGCAAGATCATCCTCCGGCATGCGAACCTTTCGACAACTCAGAGGTACCTTGGAAAAATCAGCGACACCGAAGCCATTCGATGGATCGAGAATATTCACGGATAATGTAACGCCGGGGTATGCATATAATCGCTACCCCGGTTTCAATCCGCAAGAATGTATCTGCCTGTCCACACCGCCGAAAAAATCGCAATAGTCCATTTCCATAGCCACAGTGTTGCGGCTTACCCCTTTGCTTCATCCAGCACTTTTCGCATCATTCGCGCCATATCGGATTGATCCACAGACTTCATGAGAAATCCATCAATGCCGATTGCTTTGGCCTTTTGCTCATCATTTTTAGCGCTGAATCCCGTGCAGAGAACAGTTGGGATGTCGGGTTTGATCAACTTCAGTTCACGGGCCAGCTGAAAAATCGAATAATCAATAAACTGCGAAGCCTATCAAATTATTAGAACCCAGAAAACTTTTCAATCTCCTGTAGGGAAAATTTGGAACCCAAGTACCGTTTCGGTTGCCTCAAGTTCCTCGGAAAGGCCTGCTGGACCAGACCGATCTTTAGAGCGTAGCACCATGCTGTGAGAGCAAATGCGATCCTCACCCCCAAAGCAGTAGCTAAAATTAGCAATGCTGAAACCATGACGCTTGATTAGAGATCGCAGATCGTTTTCCGACATTTTAGAGCCACATCCGAATCGTATATCAAAGTGGTAATAGGCCTGGGTGGGTATTCGTGACTCAATCCAATGGAATAAGGATAAAATGACAAGAGTGAGGGTCACTGACACAGCAAGAGGAAAATAAAAACCAATTCCAGCAAGAATACCAATAGCCGCCGTTATCCAAATAGAAGCAGCCGTGGTAAGACCTCGGATAGAAAGGCCTTCCTTGAAGATTACGCCTGCGCCCAAAAAACCTATGCCCGTCATGATGCCCTGAGCCATTCTGGTGGGGTCGAGTTTAACCGTATCTGCGGCAGCTTTGACCCAATGAGCTTCATATACAGTAACAAGCATGAGAAGGCTGGATGCAGTGCAGACCAATGCATGTGTTCGGAATCCGGCCGGTCTTCCATGGTACGAACGTTCGTAGCCAACCATTCCCCCCGCCAGGAGTGCAACCAGTAATCGCACCACCATCTCTAAGCCATCTGTTGTCAATATATGGGCATCCATGATCATTTCCTTAGTTCCGCTTTGCTTTCAATTTTGCATCGGATAAATTTTTGAATTTTGAATTGTCAGTGGCGACCTGATAATGAAGTCTATCCGAAAGATAATGTCGCATTGGCCACAACGGTCACGATGACGGCCTGAAGTCCGCTGAAGACCGAAACCACGGCCGGAAGTGCGCGGGCACGCGAATAGGCAAAGGAGAGCACCATCTCAGAATTTGGGCACGCGTGTGTGCTATCAACTTCCCTTATGCCAATAGTTTTCTCAGGCAAATTCAATCCTCTTTAAATTATTTGGCACCCAGAGCTTCGATGGGTTCCATTTGTCACATTACCCCATTTTTTTTACTCATAGAGAATTGCTTCACAATGTCAATAGTCTTTAAAGTATTTCCAGTCTTGTCAGAATACCAAACACCTTGGATTTCCAATCACTGCTTAAGATCTGGAAGGGGTGTTTGGTATTGCCAAAACGGCCGTGCCTTTTCGGCGGTCAGTTCAGGCGCGGAAAAAGTGGCCATATCGCCCAGCATCACCTCGAAACCGGTAAAATCGCTACGCACCCATGGGGAATAATTGCCGCGTACGGTGAGGACAATCCGCATCTCCAGATCGTCCGACCCGTCTTCCAGCAGAAGCAGTCCAAGGTTGTATCCATTGCGACCGAGGCTGCGGTAAAATTTTTGGGTGTTCAGAACTCCTTGCGCCAAGGTCTGCCAGTCATCGTCCGTGGCCTGGCGCAGAGAGGTGACCCCCTGCAGAATGCCCCAGATTTCAAAAAAACCCTCAGGTGCAAAAGCGGTCAGCCAATGCCAGGAACCCGTGACACCGATGCACCGCTGACCCGCCTGTTTTTCGAATTGCAGGTAATCAGAAAAAAGACGCGCGCCAGATTGCCGGCGATATTCTCCCGCCCGATCTTTCAGGAAACGCTGGTGATTAGCGGCTGTGCGGTCCGCTTGCACCTGCAGGTGGGGGTGGAGCAAAGAGCCGCCGGCCGATGGCAGGTGATTCTGGGTGATGGCCATGAAGACCGCCGCAGGATCATGGAACAAGACTTTTAAAAGATAGTTCCGGCAGTTCATGAGGCTGTCCGTGTAGGATTGCAGGCCGGCTGTGCCGATCTGAACGAAATGCTCATCGTCAAAAAGGCTTACCGCCGAGTATTGGCCGTAGGGAAAAAGATTTGGAAAGAGCGTGGAAGTCCCCCGGATCATACGCCCTTGCGGACACAGCGCGGGCGGAAGCTGCGGAGTGTGGGTAGCGAGCCGGACCCGGCAAAATGGGCAGTTGTCCCGGTCCGTGGCAAAGGGCGGCGGTGCGGGCAGGCTCTCAGCGCCCGGCTCGCGCTCCTCGCCGCGACTGTAAGTGATCCGACAGGTACGGCCCGTGAAGGGATGGGTGCGAATCTCAATAGGTCGATCGGCTATCTCACCAGTGGGCAGCACAATCCGGGAATGGAACGTCTCCTGTAAAAATTGCAACATAATGTTTTTTCCTCTTAAGCGGGTCCGTCGAAGCCGGTTCGCAGCAGTGAATCCCGGCTGATCATGCCTTTGAACCGGCCGGTCTCGTCTACCACCGGCAAGCGTTTGAGGGCCTTTTCGGTCATGAGCCCGATGGCCTCTTCGATCAGCATCTCCTCGCGGACCGTGATCAGATCAGTTGTCATGACCGCGCCGGCGTTGGTTTCGGTCAGACACCGTTGCAAATCTCCCCGGCAGGCATTATGTTTCAAGGGGTGTTTTACCTTGGCGAGGAGACTCCAAATGCCCTCCTCTTTCTGCTTGAAATAGAGCAGTAAATCACGGTCTGAAATGAGGCCCAACAGCTTGCCCTCGGGATCAACCACGGCAACCCGTTGAATGTCGTTCTGATCGATGAGCCGGATCACCTCATCAATGGTGGTCTCGGGAAAAACGGTGTGCGTATCCCGGCGGAGGATGTCCCCAACGCTCCTTAAATGTGCCACTTCGATTTTTTGCGCCCGAAAGGAATTCCAGTCGGGTGCTTCCCGCATGACCGTTCGGAAGATATCCAGCCGGGAAAGCATGCCGGTGAGGTGTCCGACCCCATTGACCACCGGCAGGCGTTTGACGTCCCTGGCCAGCATCAGATTCACGGCCTCTTCCAGGGGGCGGTCATCCGCGATGGTGACCGCCGGCGTCGTCATCACCTCGGCCGCGCTTCGGGAAGAAAGTGCATGAATAATCTTACCGGCACGATGTTGATCGGATTCCGATAGGAGACCCAGCCGAAGCGGCAGACCGCCCTTTGCGATCAGATCCCCCTGCGTGATGACCCCGATGGGCCGGCCCTGGTCATCCACAACGGGAAGTCCCGTAAAGATTGATGACAGCAGCAGTTTAGCCGCATCACTCAAAGGGCTTTTGGACGTGACGCTTTTGGGGTTTGCAGTCATGACATCGCGGACCAGGAGCTGGCGGGGGAAAAATGAATTGCGTGTGCGGTGGCTGATCACATTCAGATCGTGCAGGGCAATAATGCCGTCGCCGACCATGCCGTTCAGATCGTCCAGCACCCGCTCGATTTGCGCAGCCGGGATGACGATGTAAATGCGGAGCGGCATGTTGAAGGAGAGGATTTCCAATCGGCCGGTTGTCACCTCTCCGCTTTCGTAGCAGCCGGCGATCCCCCGGGTGACGATGCAGCGTGCCGCGATCTTCAGATTCCGGATGTACTGGATCACCGCATCGGCCACCGGTTTGCTCCGGTAACGCGCCTCCTCGCTGGTGAAAATTTCAATTGCCTTGTAATTTAGCATCGCGCCTCCTATTTAAGCCCGCCCAGCCACATGCCGCAAAAGGTGAGAGTCAGGCCGCCGATGTTGTTGATCAGGATATTGGCCAGGGGCAGAAGCGCCATGCCGGCGCGGCCAACGTTGACGGTTTCAAGGGAGAACGAGGAAAATGTCGTCAACGCACCCAAATATCCGGTGATTAAAAGCAGGCGCATATCCGGCGTCAGCAATCGGACGCGATCGGCGAGAGCAAATATCAGCCCGATCAGGAAGCACCCCACGAGATTGACCAGTAGTGTTCCCCAAGGAAAGCCCGTTCCCCATAGTTTCACCGACAGCAGGTTGACACCGTAACGGCTTGCCGCGCCCAGGCTGCCGCCAAACATAACCAGCAACAATTTTTTCAGCGCTGGCTGCAACAGTCGGCCGGTTTCCAACAGTGTGTAGATACCATCTGACAATAAAGCCTTGAACTGAATCAATGTGTGAGCAAGCCCTTCCATTATAGATGACCCTCTCCTCACGACTTCAAAGTGATGGGTGCGCAAGCAGTCATGCCCGATGCGTTCCTGCTTCTAAAAATTCGGACATTGCGCTGTCTTGCCCATTAACGTACTACAATAATCGTGCAGTGTGCGTAACTCAAGACTCTTTTTGCCACGGAACCAAGCAACCATTTCTGAATGAGGCTTTCTCCGCGGTGGCCCATCACGATTACATCTATGTTGCGAGCCTCAGCCATGTGAACGATCTGTTCGGCGGGATGTCCCGCACGCACCTCAAAAGCTGCTTGAATGCCCATGGCGGCGGCCCTGTCTTTCATCTTAGCGAAGTGGGATTCAAAATAGTCGGTCGCATTTTCCAGCACGGCCTGAAGCTCGACATCGACCGGCGGTTCCGGCGGGCGGGCGATGGAGAGAACGCTCATCGTGGCGGAATATTTTGCGGCCATCTCCAGGCCGAAGTCGAAAGCCTTTTGTGATTGTGAGGAACCATCGTAGGCAACGAGGATTTTAGTGATCATGGGGGATTTCTCCTTGTGAAAGGGGTATGGTGCCGTTTGTTTGTGTTGTGGCCGGGGTCTCCTGTGATGCGCCTTTCAGCAAGTGCCGGGGCAAAAAAAACGCATTGGCGATCAGCGTGGGAATGACGGCGCTGCCGATCACGGCTGCGATTAAAAAAGAGTATTGGGACGTATCGATGATCTTGTGCGACAGGCCGAAGAGGGCCGAGATGCTGCCGAAGGTGAGACCGGTGGACATCAACAGCGTGGTATACATACCTTCCTTGCCCGGGCTTTTATAGATCTTGGTGACCGGGTAAACGGCTACCATTTTGGTGACCATCTTGGCCATCAGGAGTGCGAAGAAAATGCCTGGTCCCGCAATGAGGGCAGGTACTGAGACGAATGATCCGGCCCTAATAAAATAGAAAGGGGTCAATAGCCCGAACGTCACGGTTCTCAGGCGTCTGATCAGAACATGATCCTTGCCCACCGTACCGGCCAGAACCATGCCGATCAAGTAGGCGGGCAGCACGGCTTCGCTGTCGGCCCAACTGGCCAAAGCCCCCATGCCGAAAAGACACAGCAGCAAGAATTTGGTTTCAAGCTCGGACGGCCGGTTGCCGTATTTTTTGAAAAAACGGGGCGTAAGATAGGGCAGCAACAAAAAGACAGGAATACTCACACCGACAAAAATCATGGTTTTCATCGTAAAGGGCGCGAAGATAAGACCCAGCGCCAGAACGGTGCCAAGATCATTAATGAAACAGCCGGCCAGAACGGTTTTGCCGAAGGTGGTCTCGTTCAAGCCGCTTTCCAGCATCACGGCGTAAACGACTGCGACGGAGGTGGTGGACAGGGCCACGCCCGCTATCCAGCTGGCCGGGCCGTCCCAGCCGAGAAAATAATGGGCAACGGCCGCGCATCCCAAAAACGGCGCGATGAATCCGGAGATTCCCAGGGCCGTGGCCTCTTTCCATTTGAGTTTGAAGACAACCGGGTCCAGCTCCGCACCGGCCAGAAAGGTCAGGATAATGGCCCCGGTGCCGGCCAGAAACTTGATCCATGGCTCGTGCGCTCCCAGCACGGAGCTGCTGACTACCGCGCCGATAATGAGTTGCGCCACGGTGCCTACGACGATCTCGGAAAGAGCTGTTGCGATGCGCAGCCAAAGGGAAAGCAGTGTCGCAATCAATGCAAGACCCAGCCACAGCGTCGCCAGAAACCAGGTTTCGGTCATGAGAACCTCCTTTCGCTCAGGGCTATTGACGGATAGTCCCGGTTGTTTGAACCCGTGCCATGAATATGGTGCCCAATAGGCCCAGGATCACCGCGTATCCAAACCCCCAACCCGGCCCGAAGGCTGTCCACAAGAGCCCCACCACGAGACTCGACACCAAGTCGCCGATGCCGTTGACGACACCGAGGACGCCGAAAGCGGTTCCGGCCACAGATTCGTCGATATAGTCCCGCACCGCTACGCCCTCAATGGTATCCTCCCAGGCAATGAACACCCCGGCCAGGCCGAAAAAGATCATAAACCACCCGATGGAGGGCGGGGCAAACGCAAACCCCAGGAAGGTAACCACCGCAACCCCGTATCCGACTGCAAGGTAACGGTTGCGGTGAAACCGATCGCTTAACGCGCCGATGGGGAAGGAGGCGGCCGTATAGACGATATTACGGAAGAGATAAAGCAGGGCCGCCATGCGCGATGCCTCCATAATCCCCATTTGCCCCTCAAGGGCAGTCGTTGCGCGCAGAATCATCAGGGTCGGCGCGAAATCGGCCATACCGAAGATGCCCACCGCCACGAGAAAGGAACGATACTCCCGGGGCATGGCGCGCAGGGTGTTCCAGAATCGCAACGTATGGTTGGCCGGCCGCCTACGCTCCCTGACTAGAAAAACAATGGATGTCACCGACAGCAGTCCGGGCACCAGGGTCAAGAGGAAAATGAGACGATATTCAGGGCCGGGCGCCGTGGCGAACAGCGGAAAAACCTTTTGAAATGAATGCAACACACCGGGATGATCGGCCACGAAGCTCAGCAATCCGAAGGCCAGCAGAGGACCCACCACGGCACCGATGGTATCCCCGGCGCGATGAAAGCCGAAGGCCTTGCCCCGATAGCGGGCTTCGACCGAGTCCGCCAGCATGGCATCGCGTAACGGCCCACGGATACCGCGGCCGAGCCATCCCAGCACCCGGCCCAGCAGGATCAGCGGCCAGGCCAGGGCAAAAGCGAAGATCGCCTTGGTCACCGCCGTCAGGATGTACCCGATCACCGTCCAAGCCTTGCGGTGACCAATCTTGTCGCTGTGAAACCCCGCGCCGAGCTTCACGAAGCTGGAGAGCGCATCGGCAATCCCTTCAATAAACCCTAATGAAGCGGCACTGGCGCCGATCACCCGCATAAATTGCGGCAGCACCGCAGTGGCCATCTCATGGCAGATATCGCCCAGCATGCTGGTTAGCCCGAAGGCGAGTACATTGCGATTGAGCCAGCCGCCTAAACCGTTATCACCCTTTGCCGGGGCCTTATTCAATTCGTCGGCAACGGTATTCTTTATCGTTGAAACCATGTCAAATTTCCTTTCAATACGATCCAATTCAATCCGTTCCGTTGAGGGGATGGGTTTCGGCATAAATGGCCGCAAACGGTTCAATAGCTTCCCGCACCGCTTGAGTAAATCTGTCAAATACTTCCGTCCGGTGCGCTGTTCCCTGAGGAGTGAGATCCCGAAACATAAGCGAACGCAGGCCACGGCTGATCTCCATCTGAACGCCCATGCCGCGACCGCACAGGTTGCAGATGTTGGCATGATCCGCCCCGCCAAAGGGCGGTTCCGAACATTCCGTAGTTTGAAACCCCGCGTCGCGAAGTTTGTCCCGAATCCGATTCTTCAATTCGACATCCAGCCCTCCCAGATGAACTACCGGTTCCATTCGGGCGCTGCCGTGAATGGAGACGATGATGTCCGATTGGCAGACGATCTCCATGGCGGAGGGTTCGTCGAAACAGGTGCTGGTGATATGCAGGGCCAGATTCCCCCGGCTCTTGATTCCCTCGAAAGAGTAGAAGGCGTGCTCCGGCCCGGCAATAGCGTCTGCGATACGGGTCGTTCCCGGCTCGATTTCACCGCCATGGATGCTCAAAATGGCGATACCGGAGCTTCCGATGTGCCGCTCAATACGGTAGTCGGTATCCCGGCGCTCACCTCGTTTGAGGTTCTCAAAGCTGGTATAGCGGTCCACCTGTCCTCCCACGGTATGGATGCCAAACGGGTGTCACTTGCAGGGGGTTTCGAAAACCGCCACCCGGCCGAGTTCCCTCTCGATCTCCAGCAGCCGGTTGTATTTAGCGATCCGCTCACTGCGGCAGGCCGAGCCGGATTTGATTTGCCCGCCGCCCATGGCCACGGCGAAATCGGCCATGAACGTGTCTTCGGTTTCGCCGGAGCGGTGCGAGATCACATAGCTCCAGCCGGTCTTTCGGCACAGATCGATGGCTGCGATGGTCTCGCTCACCGTACCGATCTGATTGAGCTTGATGAGCACGGCATTGGTCGCGTGTTCGGCAATGCCGCGTTCGATGAACTTGGTGTTGGTCACATAGATGTCGTCGCCGACGATCTGAACCTTGTCACCCAGGGTAGCCGTGTGTGCCCGAAACCCCTCCCAGTCATTCTCCGCCAGCCCATCCTCGATGGAAACAATGGGGTACTTACCGATCCACTCCGCATAAAGTGCGGTCATTTCGTCGCTGGTTTTTCGACCCTGACCGGACTTGGCCAAGTTGTAGCGGCCCTCTTCGTAGAATGAACTGGCGGCCGGATCCAGGGCAATGGCTACATCCCGGCCGGGTTTAAAGCCTGTGGACGCGATGGCCTCGACGATCAGCTCGCACGCCTCTTCGTTGCTTTTCAGATTCGGGGCAAATCCACCCTCGTCCCCGACGCTGGTGGCATAGCCTTTTCGGGTCAGTATTTTTTTAAGGGCATGAAAGGTTTCAGCGCCATATCGCAAGGCTTCGGCAAAACTCGGAGCCCCGACAGGCATCACCATGAACTCCTGAAAATCCACGCTGTTGTCGGCATGCTTGCCGCCGTTTAAAATGTTCATCATCGGCACCGGCAGCCGTACGGCACCTGGGCCGCCCAGATAGGCGTAAAGCGGCAGACCGGCTGCCGTCGCCGCAGCCCGGGTTACCGCCATGGAAACAGCGAGCATGGCGTTGGCCCCCAGCTTGCCCTTGTCGGGCGTTCCGTCCAGATCGATCATCAGCCGGTCGATTTGACCTTGATGCGATGGAGCAAGACCAATGAGTTTGGGCGCGATGAGTTCGTTGACGTTATTAACCGCTGCCAGAACGCCCTTGCCGTTGTAACGATGCTTGTCTCCGTCACGTAGTTCGACGGCTTCGTTTTCGCCGGTCGAGGCACCCGAGGGAACCGAAGCGGATACCCGGATACCGTTTTCAAGACCGCAGAAAACCCGAACGGTCGGATTGCCACGCGAGTCGAGAATCTCCATGGCGGAAAGCGATGTGATGGTTGGTGTCATTGCCATTATCTCCTTTCTTTTTTCAAGAGCCACTTGGTATGTTCACATGAACGCCCGCGCGCATTTCACCCATCTTGTGCAGATAAGACAGTGGGTTTGGCATCTCAACCGCATGGGGTAAATCGGTCCGCAAAGCCGAAAAATCGGCTTTCAACCCTTCCAATTCGGCGACACGCCCGCCCAGGCAAGCCACCTCCGATGAAACGCTTTCATCGTGAGTGCTGCGGCGCTTATGAGCCGCCTCCATGGCGCCCTTGGTGGCACCCACGGTTTCCGCCAGGCGATCTTTGATCCTGGTTGCAAAATGGGCAAAGGAAATGGTGAGGTTTTGGAGCATGGACCAGCGGATATTTTCCACATTTCGACGCACCAGTTCGTCCATCCGTTGATCCATGGACTTGAGGATCGGCAGCGCATCAGTGCTCCAGGTGTTCAAGACCCAGTACGGCTTTCTTTTGATTTCCAGCGCCTCTTCCTGCCCCATGGGCCGATACGGCACCTCGAAGAGATCTGCGGCGGCGTGGCGCAGCGTTTCGACAAGCTGCCCGAGCCGTTGTTCATGCGGCGATAGGCTTTCTATCAGACGCACTTTGACATCTTCGTTGAGCACCGCCTGCCGTTGCTCGAAAAACTTTGGGATCGCTACAGCCCAAGCATCCTGGATGCCGGTGTTGGTGGATTTGCCGTAACTTCGAGAACCGGCACCCCGGTTCATGATATCTTTTAAAAACCGTTCGGCTTCTTGGCGTAGGCCTTGGGCCTGCTCCTCTATAAAGGCCGTAACCCGCTTCTTGTCGCCCTCCAATATGTCCTGAATCAGTCGACGCTCGCTTTCGGCATGCTTCAGACTTTCCTCAAACAGGGTTATTTTCTCTTCAAGCACCTGCTTAGGAAGCGTCAATGCCTGCAAGGTGATGCCGGCTTCCATCAGGACAGCATCGACCAAATCAGCCGCTCGGCGCGATAGGGCATCCTTCAGGGCATTGAATTTCTCCCTGGCGAGAAAATCCACCAGAAAAGCTTCCAACTGTGCAACGCCGCTGGCGGCCCACTTCCGGGAATCTTTGGTTGCTCTTGCTTCCATGCCCTTGCGCGCCGAAACGCAAAAAACGGGGAAGTTGCCGTCCCAGTCCGCCTGCTCGGTCAAAACGCGCTTGTAAAAAGAGAGGGCCTGTTCGAGCTCTCGGTCATCGAGATAATCGATTTTGTTCAAGACGAAAAACAGTCGTGGCACCTTTTCCCTGACCTCCCGCAGAAATTCCAATTCCACCTCGGTGATGGGCGGATCGGCTGAGATCAAAAAGAGTGCCGCATCGCATTGCTGCAAGAAGTTGAGCGTAGCCGTGGTGTTATGCCGGTAAGTGGAGCCGATACCCGGCGTGTCGATCAGTACGACGCCGCCGGCCAGAATGGGGGCTGGCAGGTCCACCTGCACCTCGGCGATGCCGAGTTTGTTTTCCGGATTGCCCTCTTCGGTGACGAAATCGGCTAAATAGGCGTTTCTCTCACCGGTCGAGGCGCCGGTAAATTCAGTCTCCTTGCGCTTGTCTTGGTAGCGTACACTGATTTTCGGTGTTTCACCGAACTGAATGAAGGTCGGGGCGGCGGTCAAGGGGACGACCCCGACCGGAAGAATAGACTCGCCCGTCAGGGCGTTGAGCAAGGTGCTCTTACCGCGCTTGAACTGCCCGAGCACGGCCAGGTGAAATCGGCCCTCGGCAAAGCGATTGCTCAACTCGGTCAACTTATTCCGATAATGATCGAATTCCGTTCCGAGTCCCACGACCGTATCGGTTGTTTTTTCCAGCAGGGTCGCGAGAGGCGAACGATCGATGCAGGACGGTGATTGTGCTTCTGCTCGCGTCATTTGTAATTCCCTATCCATCAAATATAAGTGCATCATTTTGTGAAATGTTAAAAAATTAAAGAAGATCTCGGCCCTTGAAACAAAAAACCGCCTGCGGGCTCATCCATGACAAACACCCCACCGCACATCTCTGTCGGTAGGAGTCATCAGCCAAGCTCGGGCGGTTATAAGGGGGACTCCATCCCCAGAACTAATTTTTAGGCTACCAAAATGTCCGAAATAAAGCAATCGGAAAACCCCGATTGCCCATATTCATTCCGGCGTTTTTTAACGTATTGGCAAGATATCGAGTATTCACCTTTGCACTCATACAGTTGATGCGAGAATATTAAAAAGGTGGCTTGTCGGCAGGGTTAATTTGAGTTCAATGAAGTCAAGCTTATCCGTACAATCATACAGCCCGAAAATCTATTGGCTCTTGCAGCAGAATAAATCGTAATAACTGCTGGGCGAGTTGATTGATGCGTCTGGCGATCTTTTTCAGCGGGGGAAAAGCTCCAGAATATCTTTTGAATTCCGGATTTGGCTTAATCCAACACCCGGTATATTCGAAGTCAATAATAGGCGAGATACGCTGTTTGGCGATGTTCAAAATGCTTGCCACAGTCTTTCAGGACCATATCAAATGAATAGACCAGAATGCAACTGCCAGTCTTTCATAACGGTACCAAAGTGAATAGCCTATCAAAACTATGCAAACGGGTTCGAAATTGTGTCAGCAGGAATAGTGGCTATTTGATCAGGTAATTTTGAACCTTCCAGCTCGACAAGTATTGAATCGATAATGCCCTTCAACTGCCGAGCTTTTCTCAAACCATCCTTGTCCAGCGTGATATCGAGACTGCCATAGACGGAAACCCTGTCCAACCGGTTTTCAATAGTTAGATCTCCGATTTGCAAACTGTCAGTCTCATTACGAAAAGGGTCAATCGTTTTCTTTGCCATTTTTATCTTCCCTTATTTTTTCCTTTCCCTGAACGATTTAGGCTCCGGCAAATTCATCAACTTGGATTTGGTACCTTCCTTCAATGATGGGAAAATATTAATCCCTGTCAATTTTTCCAAAGCTGCAACTGAAATCTTTTGCGCCACCGCATCCGCTGCATTATCGATCAGATAGGCACCTGCCTCTTGTTTCAGAGGATCGTAAACCGCTTTGAAAAGTTGTGTTGGCACCATTACAGCCCCACCAATACGCTGGAGATTCTCACCCCCAAAAATAGGGCCAGTGACAACATACAGCTCGTCTTTCTTCTCGGCCAACCTCCTCACTGCTGCTTCAATTCCTTCCCACGGTCCCCTGTTGTTTGCCGGAACCTGTGGCACCATATTTGCTAAAGAAAAACATTCCTGCTGCGATTGGATGTCAGCCATATCGGCAGATGGAGCAACGTGGCCCCGATCAAAACCGGAACGAGCATAATGATGCAATTCTGCACGCTCTGCTGCCGGTAAATGCACGTCAGCATGAAATTGGCCCTGTCTCCCCACTTCGTGGGCCTGCTGCAATCGTTCTCGGGTTAGATGCTCTGCGGAATATATGGGCGTTCTGGTTATTCCTGAATGCTTGATAGCAAACCCGGAATAGCAGATATCTCGGGTCATGGTGGCCAATTTTTGATTTACAAGGGTCGGGGCCTGTCCATCAGCAAAATGTCCTGGGCAGTCAGTTTGATCTGCAATTGCGGACAATGCAAAAAAACAAATTAATGACACAATGGCGATCAGTTTTGTGATTGATTTGACCTTTTGCATCTTCTATCTCCTTCTTTCTGTTTCAGGTTCGGCACAAATTGATTTTCAAATTGCGTGTATATGTAGCTACCTTCGTTGTCACCTCCGGCCAAGAATGGACTCTCCATCCGCCAGAAAGCGGGCCCTTCAAGCCGGAAAAATAGCATGGTGCCTGATCGCTACCGGCGGACCCACCGAAACGATTGCGGTTTTGAATGAAACCAGAAAGCTGCGATCAAGGTGGATAAGCCAGCCGCGCTGATAATCGATCCGGGCACGCATGCCATTCACGCGTGATAGTGGTGGGTGGGATGGGCGGGCTCGGCTTTCGGCATTTGCGGAAATCTCCCTGCTGCGCTTCAGCGGTACCCGCGTAGAGCAGGATGGAGAGGTGCTTCTTTCATCGATTGTCCAGATGGTGGACAGCATCTTGAAGGTAGCGGCAGCCCGGAGGCTTGAACTCAACTCGGCTGGACTTGCTTCGCAACGATCAAGTGCGGTAGCCCTGGATCGAGAACCCATCCACCCTCCCCTTCAGTTCTCTCCCTGGTTTGAAGAATGGCAATTTTTTCGCCTTTACAGTGACATGCTCTCCAGTCTTTGGGTTTCTCCCGGTGCAGCTCTCATATTCTTTGACAAAAAAAGAGCATAGTCCCCGGATTTCAACCCTGTCCCCATTTGCGAGAGATTCCGCCATGGAATCAAATAATATACAGACCGCCCTTGCCGTTTCGTTTTTTGAAATATCGGCTTCTTTTTTGACATCCTCCCCGACCTGAAGGAAGGGGATTCCAACAACAGCTACGCATGAGCATCCGCTTCTGAGTAGCTGCCTTGGCGGGTTCCTGCTGCTGGCGGCATTACTTCACCGCTCACTTGACAGGCTATCCGGGCTGT
>JAZDPP010000171.1:0-3202 GCA_043797445.1 Pseudomonadota bacterium | reverse complement strand
CCGCCTGGCCGTCTTACTAACCTTCTCGACTTCTGATACCTTACTATTATCGATTTAACCTACCTGAGGATTTTCGCGACTGGTAAAAGAGCGTGACATTTTCGGGCTATAATCGGGGATATATAATAGACATTCTACAATAAATGTTTTTCCCCAAGCAAACCGCTTTATGCGGAATGGCAGAACATGAACATCCGGGGCTCGTCCGCAGGATGTTTTTGTTGAGTTTTTTCTTTTAACCTCTGATAGTTACCAGTTACTGCAGTTGCTGTGAACAGCCTCTTTTTACATTGATTAATCTTTCCCATCTTCCCCGCTATTAGGCGGTCTGAGTGAGGCCATTGATTACCGGCTCCCCCCCCGGTGTCTGATTTCAAACGGACTGTCACAATACGCTTTTGCCTTTCGGAACTTCTCGATAATGTTGGCCCAGCCGCCACAATGCCGGCAATCTCCAGGCTTTTTTCGGTCGGAGGTTTCGGTCAACTGCCCACATGCGTGGCATAAGAAAACATTTTTGGGATGTCTTGCATCCTCATTTCCGCAAAAAACGCAACGGGTGCGGTAAAGATGACCGATCTCCTTTTCCAACTGCTCCCGTAAGGAATAGGCTGCCCGAAGATACTCCTCCAAGTCAAGATGTTCGATTTCCTGCTTGACAATCCAATAAGCCATGGGGTTGATGTCGAACCCGGTGATTTCACAGCCGAGCCTGTTGGCCTCCAAGAGGGGGGTGCCGCCGCCCATGAATGGATCTGCGACGTTAATCCCTTTCAAACGGTGTGCCAGGTAAAAGGATTCGTGAAGCGGTTTTTCGAGAAATTCAGAAAGCAATAAACCCCCGCCCGCACCGGATTTAAATCGATATAGGCCAGGCAGTTGATAAGCGTTTCGCCTTTTTCAACCACCACGCTTTTAAACCGGTCCCCCCAGAAATAGCCACGCCGGCCATGTCGCTTGTCGTAGAACCTTGTAAAGCCGACCTTTATTTCCCGGACTAATTCGGAGAAACTGAATATTTTTTCACTGAAAGAAAATTCGGTCTTGATTTAAATCGAATTCTGGCCCAAATTAAATATTAAAATCGTACCGAATAAACTATTATGAAGGCGAATAAAATGAAACCATTAAACGTTTCCCAAAACATAGTCTCTTTGTCTGATTTTAAAAGCAAGGCGTCCAAAATGCTCCATGAAGTTCAGCTTTCACACCGTCCCCTTGTCATAACTCAAAACGGAAAAGCGGCGGCCGTTCTAATTTCCCCATCCGATTTCGATCTTCTCTCAGAACAGGTTCGTTTCGTAGAAGCGGTGCAAAAAGGAATGACGGATGTTCAGCAGGGGAGGGTGCTGCCGGATGATGATCTGGATAAAGTGTTATGAAGCTCTTTTGGACTGAAACAGCCAAAGAGGATTTGCTTTCCATACGGCGATATATTTCCACCGACAATCCAACCGCAGCCAACCGCTGGGTTGAACGATTGAGATTGCGTGCTCGGAATGCTCTACACGCGCCGCTTTCAGGCCGTATCGTACCGGAATTTTTGAGAGAAGACATTCGTGAACTGATAGAGGGGAATTACCGCATTGTCTATCAGGTGTTTGAGGACCGTCTGGTCGTACTGCCCGTCTTTGAAGGACATCGTCTTTTCCCGATGGAAAATGTGGGTGACGTCACTTGATTTTCCAGGCGCATGACCAGGAAATATCCCCTGATCCAGACAGATCTATGGATCATTTAGTGAGTCGCTTCATGGAATAAATACCGGTGAGACCCCAAAAGCCAAAAAACCGTTTATTCCGGTGTTGCTGATGCATTTCCCGAATTTCGGCAATGTAAAGCATAGGTAAAAACGAACGGGGAACCAGGTTTAAGCGCGATCGCCATCTTCTGGAATACCGATGACAGACCTTGGGCAAAGTGATCGAGCCCCCTGCCCATGTCTTCGTTGCCGGTCAGCTCCTGGGGGTTTCTTGTCAAAAGATCGGCAAATGCATCCGGTTCGGTACGTATGAGACGACGGAGCCACACATAACAAAAATCCATCAATTCCGCGTATTGAACATTCCCGAAATAAGGAGGGTCGGTGAGGACCGCATCTAATGAAAACGGAGACAGTTCTATCCGAGCGGCATCCTTGCAGTGTAGCGCAACACTTCGCCTTTCATCCCGATGTTTGCCGTTCGGGTTGTCACCGATCCATTCCCCCTTTATCGGCACGATTTCTTTTTTTCCCCCCCGGTGTCTGATTTCGAACGGACTGTCACAATACGCTTTTGCCTTTCGGAACTTCTCGATAATGTTGGCCCAGCCGCCGCTGCCGATACAGATCCGCTTTTTCGGCTCAACGATTCCCGGGAAATTGGACTCACATTGAACGAGCCCGACGGGAAATCCGTGTACCGAGAAAATATCAAGCGACTTTAACGCCTTTGACAATCCAATAAGCCATGGGGTTGATGTCGAACCCGGTGATTTCACAGCCGAGCCTGTTGGCCTCTAAAAGGGGGGTGCCGCCGCCCATGAATGGATCCGCGACGTTAATGCCTTTCAAACTGTGTGCCTGGTAAAAGGATTCGTGAAGCGGTTTTTCGAAAAATTCAGAAAAGCAATAACCCACGGAACAGCGTTCCGGGTCTTCTGGCAAACCACTTGTGGACAGCGATAATTGGACGGTAGTTCTGCTGAATCTGCTTTTCGCGAAGCGCAAGGTCAGCTATGAACGGGATGTCGAAATTCTTTTCTATCACAATTTATAGGTGCCTTTCATGGCTGGAAGCTTCTTAAACGGGGAATAATGATTCACTGAAAAACCCTCACTCCGTTAGCCGCTTCAGGGAATAAATTCCATTGAGGCCCGCAACCGGCTTGGGCACTTTATTCTTTTTCGCCTGAAATGATTCTTTTACTTTTTGGTAGGTATCGATAACAAAGGCTCTTCCGCCGATAATGCCGGAATCCGTGAAATACCGGGTGCGGTACTTAAAGCGATCCATTCGCGAAATGCGGAAGTCCTTTTCCCGCTCTTGCCGGACGGTTTTGGAATCGAGAGCGGCGCCCCTTCCCTTTTCGACGGCGCCGGTTTCATACAGAAAGCGCCGGTACCGGCGAAGCCGCTCTTTATCGCCTTTCACGCCGAATTCGCGAAGGCCGAAATCCAGCGAAAGAAAATTGCCCCGGTTGCCCGACTGAACATGATACC
>JAZDPP010000170.1:0-47768 GCA_043797445.1 Pseudomonadota bacterium | reverse complement strand
TCATCGTACCGGCCACGCCAGGATATTTTTTCCAGACCGGCAGGAACTCGCTATCGCTCAAACAGCCTGCCGCTCTTCCAAAAACACCCTGGCGCGGCCTGCCTGCCGTGGGAAATTGGCCGAAACGATGATCAAGGCCTTATTATCTTTTGGCGGAAGGAGGGGGGCTGGCTCTCGGGAAATGGATGTTACCGGTCTCTGCGCCGGTCTCTTTCCCGTTTTATCAGAAGGAGTTTTTGAAATTTATCATGCCCGATAATTTTTCTCACCGACAGGAAAAAACGGAACCGTTCCATCCCCAGTGCCCGGCGTGCCGTTTCAAGTTTTTCATATTGCGAAAAAACAGAGGTCTCGTTTATACTCGCGCCTTCAATCAGCGCTTCGAGTTCGAATTGTTCGGTCTCCAGAGTGGTTTTGAGTTGAATCATTTTTCTTCGGCTTTCCAGGAACGCCTGGTCCAGTTGATCGATTTCACCTTGGGTCAGGCCGATTCTCCGGGCGAGGTTCTCCAGTTGCCACCATTTTCCGTCCGGCGGAAGAAAGTCCATCCCAAGGGTGCGGTGCATTCGGCGCATTGCGCCAGATGGGTGCGGTCATCGGCTGAAAGCAGGTTTTCATCCACCAGCGATATTGACAATGCCTTCCCATCCAAATGGCAACTATGTTTGTCTGTCACGACAGGGTTCCTTCTTCTATTTAAACGTTGTTACATCGATCCCGTGGCCTTTTGATACATATAGACGAATGGGGGTTTGTTTTTGTCTACAAATTTTTTTTGCCCCGGCCGTCACCACCCGTATTTCGGATCATGACAACTCCGTTTGCTTGCAATTTTCATTTGGAGATAAAAAAGGATGACAACGATCGGGAAGGGGCTGGCGTAATGCAACCCAAAATTTTCTCTATTTGGACTGGAACGAATGCAGGCTCTGAAGGAACTCCTTTTTAAATTGCAAAAACCGGTCTTCGAGAATGGCTTCCCGCATTCGCCGCATCAGGGTCATGTAAAAATGGATGTTATGAATGGTTCCCAGCGTTTTCCCCAGGGGCTCGTCCACCGTAAAGAGATGATGCAGATAGGCCCGTGAAAACCGGGCACAGGTCGGGCACTGGCAATGGGTGTCGATGGGATAGCGGTCTTTCCGGTAAGAATTTTTGTTGATGCGAACCTTGCCGGTTGTGGTGAAAAACACGCCGGAGCGGCCGAAAAGGGTCGGGATGATGCAGTCAAAAATATCCATTCCCCGTTCGACTGCCTCAAGGATGTCTTCGGGATGCCCGACGCCCATGAGATAGCGGACCTTGTCCTCCGGCAGAAAGGGGACCGAATATTCGACCGCTTTTTTCATCAACTCGTGACCCTCGCCGACACTTACGCCGCCCACGGCATACCCCGGAAAATCCATTTCAACGAGCCCTTCGGCGGATCGCTGTCGTAAGTCGGGGTAGATCGAGCCCTGCACGATGCCAAAGAGCGCCTGGGAGTCTTTCTTCCCGTGTGCGTCCAGGGAGCGTCTGGCCCATCTCAAGGTCCGTTCGACCGATTTTGCCGTGTAATCATGATTGGACGGAAAGGGGATGCATTCGTCAAAGGCCATGATAATATCGGCGCCGAGCTCGTTCTGGGTGACAATGGATTCCTCGGGGCCCATGAAGACGGATTTGCCGGATTTTTCATCCGAAAATTCCACGCCCTGCTCGGAAATGACCTTGTTGGGAAGACTGAAGACCTGAAAGCCGCCGGAGTCGGTGAGAATGGGTCTTTTCCATCCCATAAACCCGTGGAGTCCGCCCAGTCTTGCGACCACCGCGGGTCCGGGCTGCAAGAAGAGATGATAGGTGTTGGCCAGCACGATCTGGGCGCCGGTTTCCTCGGCAAGGGCAGGGTGAAGGGATTTTAAGGCGGCCTGGGTGCCCACGGGCATGAAAAGCGGCGTGGGAACGGTTCCGTGAGGGGTCGAAAGGGTCCCCGCGCGGGCGCGGGTGTTACGATCCGTATGACTCAGATGAAATCGAACCGGCATATGTTCCTTAGGCTAATGGGGGATGACGAATCGGAAACCGGCGGACCCGGCCGCTTGGTAACAGACCGGATCCGCCGGAGGGGAACCACACCGGAAAACACGCTTTTCAGGTTGCCGCATGGTGGATAGGCGGATATCATCCATTCCATGAACACTCAATTTTATCGCATGGCGGAACGCGGCGCCTTGCCGGCAAGCGGATTGTAAAGCTTCATGATGGCGAATTTCATCACGTCCAGCGTTTTCGTATCGGCGACGATGCCAAACAGCGTGGCGTCGGCCGGAGCCGGCAAAACACAGGCGTTGGAAGCGTCAAAAGCCAGATCGGGAAACCCCTTGGCCAGTTTTTTCTGCTCCTTGGCATTCATCTCAACCTGGACCGCTTTTTTCCCGCCGATTTCGATCACCTTATCCGCGAGGCCCACAGCGGTAAGCTTGCCAAGTCTCTCATCATCCAGGAACACATTAATGTAATAGTCAGCCATCTATCCGTTTCTCCTTGTCAAATTAGATAATGAATAAAAATCAACCCCGGAACTCCGGGTTATTTATTCGAACTGAACGGATAGGTCAATATTTAGCTGAACAGGGGATGCGATTTTAATTTATCGGGTCGCTCGCTTTAAGGCGGCGGATGCGTTCACCTCCGGCGGTGGATGTTTCCAGTGGATGCTTCCAGCCGCCGGACTTTTATGGGAATAACCGTTACACTTCGGCGATGACCGTACCGGTTTGAGCGGAGTCATACCCGGGCAGAGAGGCGAGCTCCTGGTGAAGGGCGCTGGATTGCAGAATATCGAGCAGAATGCTCACCGTCGGGTGGGTGAGGACATCGCTCGGGACGACCAGATCACACCCCACCGATTCGATCGTTACAAAATCAAGACCGAAGGCGTCCGCCACGGCGCGAAGGCCGAGCGCCGCGTCCGCCCTACGGTAGAGGATCCGATGGGCGCCCTCCGCATGGCTTTTTACCTCATCGTCGTAGCCGATAACGGCGCTGGGCGGGACGCCCACACGGGAAAGATAATCATCCAGAAGGATTCGAAGGGCAGCGCCGGAGTCGCGGTTAACCAGCCGGACGTCGCTTCTCGCAAGATCGCTCACCGTTCGAATGCCCAGGGGATTTCCGGGGGCCACCATCAAGCCCTCCTCGACTCTGGAAAATCCGATAATCATGCCTTTGGCGCCCTTCAGCAATTTTTGCGCAAAGGCCTTGTTCGACTGACTTGCTCCCTTATTGTGGACATGGGATCCGGCCAGATGCGCGTTGCCGGCGGCGAGGCCCTCAAGGGCGCGCTGACTGGAAGCAAAACGGCATTGAACTCTCGTGCCCGGGGCCTTCCGGGTGACATGCGCGCTTAAAATGGTAAACGCCGGGTCGCAGCCGAGAAGGAGGG
Organism: Pseudomonadota bacterium; assembly: GCA_043797445.1. Taxonomy (GTDB): domain Bacteria; phylum Desulfobacterota; class Desulfobacteria; order Desulfobacterales; family JAFDDL01; genus JAZDPP01. The sequence goes on along the minus strand of JAZDPP010000170.1, from coordinate 44,344 downwards.
CCGTGGTATCCAGCATTTTGCCGCTGGACATGATTTGCACCCGGTGCGTCTCGGTTTTGAAAATACCGTCGGCCGCCTGAAATCCGTCGATCATCGCATTTTTTCCATCCAGGGGGTAGCCCACTAAGCGGTCCCGGACTCGTGCCAGCGTCACCCGGGAACTGCCGCCGGCCGGTGGGTCGAGAATCGTCAGCGGCTGATCTTCCCGAATCGCTTCCGTTTCAAACAGGTCCTCTACCTTGCACCCCAGATGCCGTGCCAGTTCAAGCGCGACCGCTGTGTTGGGGATGTAACGGCCCGATTCAATGTCATAAATCGCCTGCCGTTTGATTCCCACCAGCTCGGCGAGATAGCTTTGAGTCCAGCCCCTGGACTGTCGCATCGTTTTCAGGTGGCATGTAAGATTGGGTTGCTCTGATGTCATGGGCGTTTCCTTTCTGTTGGCATCGGTGCGGTCGGAATCATCCTTTAAAACGATCTGATGGCGTTTATAAAATAGGTATTGACGTTATAAGCAGGATGATGTAGCTATCAACCTGCTTTTGACGTCTTTAGCTTTGATTTTAGAGGGTATTTTTTAAAAATGCAACTGCAAGTATTAATAATTGCACGGTGACCCCTGCTCGGGCTTCAGAAATGGCGCCGCCTGGATTTGTTCCGTTCCGCAAATCGATTCAGCCAAGGACATCACGCGTGCCCAAGGCTATATTTCGTAACCAACCACGAGGAAAAAACAATGAAAAGCATCAAAACCCTGTTATTGATTTGTTCCCTATTGCTCGCTACCTCAGCGGCTCATGCGGAGAAAATTACTGTTGCTGCGGCCGCCGATCTGGTATTCGCCATGGATGAGATCGCATCCCAGTTCAAGAAATCCAATCCGTCGGATGAAGTTGAAATAATATATGGTTCTTCCGGCAAAGCCTATACACAAATCCAGCAGGGCGCACCTTATGACCTGTATTTCTCGGCCGACATCGCCTATCCCCGGGAATTATCAAAAAACGGCTTCACGGCTTCCGAGGTGACGTTGTATGCCATCGGGCGTATCGTTTTGTGGAGCGCAAGCCAGGATGCCACCCAAATGACATTGGCCAGTCTCGCTGACCCGAAGTTTGCTCATGTAGCCATCGCCAATCCCAAGCATGCGCCTTATGGAAAGCGTGCAGAGGAGGCCCTGCGGGCTTCGGGCCTATGGGACAAGGTTGAGCCAAAACTGGTCTATGGAGAAAACATCACCCAAGCCGCGCAATTTGTCCAGAGCGGTAATGCCCAGGTCGGCATTCTCGCCCTGTCGATCGCCATGAGTCCCCAACTATCGCGCCAGGGCGGGTATTGGCTGATTCCGGATACACTTCATGAACCGCTGGAGCAGGGTTACGTCATCCTCAAACGGGCCGGGAACAACCAGTTGGCCAAGCGCTTTGCCGATTATATGATGGGTAAAGAGGTTCGCGAGGTGATGATCAAATATGGATTTGTCCTACCCGGTGAAGCGGCCGGCAAGTAGGGGCGCGCCGTTATTTTTCAAATTTGAACCGTCAAGGATCCATTTCCGGTCTGGAACCCTTTTAAGCCGCTCGTTGGACAAGAAAATGTCATGCAGCTGACCGATAGTGATCTTCAAGCCATCTGGTTGACCGTCCGTTTGGCGGGCATTGTTACCCTGATACTTCTCATGGTGGGGACCCCCATTGCATGGTGGCTTGCGTCTTCCAAGGTTCGGTGGAAGGGCATGGTGGGAGCCGTGGTCGCTTTGCCACTGGTTTTGCCACCTTCGGTACTCGGTTTTTACCTTCTCCTGATTATGGGGCCGAAAGGCCCGGTGGGGCAACTCACCAAGGCGTTGGGGATAGGCCCCTTGCCCTTCACCTTTGAAGGGTTGGTGGTTGCCTCGGTATTTTATTCGCTGCCCTTCATGGTGCAGCCGTTGCAGGCGGCCTTTGAGGCCGTTGGTGATCGGCCGCTGGAAGTTGCGGCAACCTTGCGCGCTTCACCGCTCGATGCTTTTTTTACCGTTGCGGTTCCCTTAGCCCTCCCCGGTTTTCTGACGGCCTCGATACTGACCTTTGCGCATACGGTGGGCGAATTCGGCGTGGTTCTCATGATCGGCGGTAACCTGCCGGGGGTGACCCGCGTGGCCTCGGTTCAGATTTATGACCATGTGGAAGCGCTGGAATATACCCGGGCGCATCACCTCTCGGCGATGATGCTTGGCTTCACTTTTTTCGTGCTGCTGGTGCTCTATGCCTGGCGGCCCAAGCCGAAAAAGGGAGGGTGACGTGGCGGGAATCCAAGCCCGTTTTCGCCTTGAATGGCCCGGCTTCATTCTCGATGTCGATCTGAATTTACCCGCCGGTGGCGTCACCGCGCTGTTCGGTCATTCCGGTTCCGGCAAGACGACCTTGCTGCGCTGCATAGCCGGACTGGAGCGGGCACCGGAGGGCCACTTATTATTCAACGGGGATGTTTGGCAGGATAACCGGCATTGGCTGCCAACCCATAAGCGTCCGATAGGCTACGTGTTTCAGGAAGCGAGCCTTTTTGCGCATCTTTCGGTGATGGGCAATCTGCGCTATGGCATGAAACGGTTGGCCGATAAACAGCTGGCGAGTTTGGATCATGCCATAGCGCTTTTGGGTATCGAACACTTGCTGGATCGAAAACCGGATCGGCTTTCGGGTGGTGAACGGCAACGGGTCGGCATTGCCAGGGCACTGGCTGTCAGGCCCCGCCTGCTCCTCATGGATGAGCCTTTGTCCTCCCTCGATCTGAAGCGAAAACGGGAAATTCTTCCCTACCTGGAGCGCTTACGAGACGAACTGGAAATACCGATTATCTACGTCAGCCATTCGCCCGATGAGGTCGCGCGGCTGGCCGATTATATCGTTGCCATGGAAGGAGGTAAGGTATTGGCCATGGGCCCATTGGCCGAGACCTTGACAAGAATCGATCTACCGATTCAAATTGGAGAAGAGGTCGGTGCTATTTTGCAGGCGACGATAGGTGCCGTGGATGCCGACTGGCACCTCGCACAAGTCCATTTTCCCGGAGGTTGTCTGTGGTTGCGCGATCCTGGCCTTCCTGTCGGTAGCAGGGTGAGGATTCGTGTCTTCGCTCGGGATGTCAGTCTCGCCAGAAAGCGCCCTGAACAAAGCAGCATTCAGAATGTGATGCTCGGCAAGGTTGATGTCATTGGTGAAGATGAACACCCTGGTTTGGCAATGGTGCGGGTGCAGATAGGAGATTCCAGGATTTTGGCACGTTTGACCAAACGCGCGGTGGCGGATTTGGATTTGGCGCCCGATCAGCAGGTATGGGTCCAAGTCAAGTCGGTGGCCTTAATGGATTGACGGTCGTAAAGTGGTCTTCGACCAGCTGGCCGCTCAGTCGAAAACAGGGGTAATAAGGGCGACTGGCCGGGATAGTGGTTATCGATAGGTCCTTGAAGCGCTGATGAAACGCCTGGAGTCAAGCTACCGGGAGACTACACTGAGATGATGAGGAAGGTGCTCCCCGCCTTGGCGGAGGGGTATTCATGAGGCGGCTTCTCCATGCCCGCTTTTCGTGCCGGTCTTGCGTTAGTCGATCTCTTATTCCTTCAACCTGAAAACAATGGGGAGAAAGGCTTTACAGGGCACCGGTTTTCCGTTGCGCCGCGCCGGGCGATAGGTCGAGCTTTTGACGGCGGCAAGGGCTTCCTCGTCAAACCCCGACCCGGCCCGCTCGATTATCTCCGCGGCGACAAGGCGGCCTCTTTCGCAGAGGGTGATCAGGAGCAGGACGGTTCCCTCCTTGTTCATCGTTGCCCCTGGCTCCGGAGCCCGTACCCGTTTTCGTGTGACCCACGCTGTCGCCGTCACCCGTTTCCCCTCCAAAGCAACTCGTCGTCGCCCGGGGGATTTTTCAGGCCCCGTCCCGAAAGCAACGCGGTTACACGATTCAGCTCCGCGTAACCCGTCCGGAAGATATGGGCCAGATGTCCTTCGCCGAACCGTTCAGCCTCCTTCTGGAGCGAGCTTAGCCAGCGGCACTTTGTAAAGAGATTCGCAAAGGCTTCCGATTCCCGGTTCACTCGCCTCAGCTGAAGGGTTTTGGTCACGATAATTCCCCAGCAGATCAGAGACAGACCGAGAAGGCCGGCCATAATGGCCCGTACCATCGGACCGGCATGGAGCACCATGCCCAAAATTCCCATTCCATTCAAATCTGTCCCCCAAAGTGTCGTTGCCACCTGAGCGATTGTTGTCGACAAGGTACCATCTCCTTATTCGGATCTGAACACGCGCGGTGCTCAAGTCCGATCAGAATATTTAATGTATTCAAGTTATTTTGCTATTTGTCCCATCGGCCTTGAGTCGTTCTCCTCGTCGGATTCGATTCCGCAACAGGGAGAGACGGGTGTCTACTCCGCCTTCCTTTCATTCTTTTAATAGCTCCCGTGCGGCGGCCTCATCCAGGGTTACATTGAGAAAGAGGTGATAGAAGTTTCGGGTTTCGGCGACCATATCAATCGGGTAGGCTTCGGGATAGAGTTGGTGCGTCAACCACCTCACCCCCAGCAGCCGCATGAAGGAGGGGGGGCGATCAAACCAGTTGAACGGCGCGGAGGGTATCCGGTAAACCCGGCCGTCCATGATCGCTCGGATGGTTTTCCATTTGGAATCGGTTTGGATTCCGGTGAAAAACAGTGGTTCGTGGGCAACGATTACCTGTGGATCATATTGCAGGACTTGCTCCATGGATACTTTTTGCATGCCGACGGTACTGCTGTCACTGCACCGGTGAGGGTTTTCACTGCCGCTTAAGGGAATCAGCTGAGCATGGATGGAGCTGTGGCATTCGGTGCTCAGGCCGTCAGCCCCTTCGGCATAATACACCGAGACCCGGTCGCCGTCCGGAAGGGCGGCGACCGTGCGGGCCACCTCCGCAAGAGTTTGCTCGGCATAGCGGCAAAGGGCCTCGGCCCGTTCCCGGCGGTCAAACAGGTTTCCCAGAAAGCGGAATGCCGCTGGATAGTCGGCCAAAGACTCCAGGCGGATGTACACCACTGGAATACCAAATGGTTTCAGTGCCGCTTCAATTTTCTCGTTGAGGGCCGATTGCTGGAACACCCACGTCAAAATGATGTCGGGCCGCACCTCAATCAGGGTCTCCAGATTGGATACGCGCCCTTGGCCGAACCAGCCCCCGATTACAGGCAGTGGCTGGAGGCGGGGGTCTATATATTGCTTTTCGGATTGAGTTAAGGGGGAATTGAGTCCGGCCACCATTTCGGGGTCCATCGCGTAGACCATGTAGGTGGCGGGCGGCGACGTGCCGAATACGTTGCGGATTACATCCGGAACCGTGACCCGTCGGCCGGTCATGTCGACAATTTCCCGAGCCTCCGTCCTGCCGGCTGAAAAGGTGAACAGGCAAAGCAGTAACGGTATTAAGACCTCTCCGATGATTTTGATTCCTCTTTTCCGGGCAACCAATCTCACGCTTTGACATATCGGTTTCATGATAGGTTCATTTCCAACAGGTTTGGCCTAAATCATTGCCGCTTCTTCATCCATATGCCGGGTGCCTATGTTATGGGGTTATGCGTTGGCCCGGGGAATTTTTCTGATGACAAACCACAGTCCGATGTCTTCGTTATGCAAAATGAAGAAGTCGTCGATTCCGGCCATCTCCAGTGCCGCCTCGAATCGGGCGCGTGTTTCCATGCCCAGATTTTTGCGTATCTTGGCGCTGAATTCGTCGTTTCCCTGATTGCGGGATGTCATTTCATGCGCTATGGTCTCCTTAATCTCCCTGGAGCCGAAACCGCCGCCGATATAAGCCCATCCATCCGGCGCCAGCACCCGGTGAATCTCGCTAAACGCGCGGGGCAAATTCTCCCAGAAGAAGATCGATCCGCGGCTGACGGCAAGGTTCACGGACGCGTCCGGGAGTGCAATGGCCGAAACCTCTCCCAGCAGTGTGCCGGCCCTTGTCCTCAGCCCGTTTTCGGCAATGGTCCGGTTGGCGATGGTGAGCATTTCCTCGGATGAGTCGAAAAAGTGGATGAAAAGATCGGTGGTCCGGGCCAGGGCAGCTCCGAGATAGCCGCCGCCGCAGCCGATATCCAGACAGACCCCTTGCGTGACGCCGGTTCGGGAGAGAATCTGATGGGCAATGACCGGGTAAACAGGTGCAAATACACCCCGGGCAATATTATCATATTTTTGAGCGTCAATTTTCATATGAATCTCCTGCAATTGAAATGCAATTCGGGTCTCTCGGTATCCGGTCCTTTCGGTCCATTTGGTTTTGAGATGATGCCAAATGGCGGGGATGGGACGAGTATCGCGAAGGCGTGTTATAAACATAAATAATATGTTTAACACGTCATGTTGGAACCATTACCGTATGAGTTGCGAGGAAGTCAATATATTTTTTTAAGGAACGATCTAAGGATGCATTTCATAATAACATGAGCATTAGAAAATACGATGTTCCTTAGGAACATTGTCTGAATCAGGATGGGCAGGATAAAAGGATGATCAGGATAGTTGGGATAATTTTAACCTTAACGGATTGAAATTTCCGCGCTGGCCCGAGGGAAAAATCGCTCCACCATCGGCCCGTAATTCTTGAGGAAATCCATCATCAGCGCGGCGTCGGTCACCTTTCTGGTCTCTATGCGGTGCGCGCCTCTTTGATTGAAAGAGGGGGAGGGGGAAAAACGCCGCCGTGTGGCCGTAGATGGTGACCTCGGCGGTTGGCGGGCATTGTTCGAGCGCCTCTTCCATCGTGTGGGTGACGAGGGCGGAGCCCGTGATAAATATTTTATCGGAAATTTTAAAAACGTCTTTTGCTTTTTCACCTTTTGAAGTGATGATTTAGGTTGACAGGGAGCTTCTTCTTTAATTACCTCTGCCGGATATTAGAAAAGCGGCATCATGCGAATTCCGAGCGGGGCCATATCAGGATGAGGAAACCGGGGAGAATCAATGAAAATTTCCTATAGCAAATTCGATATTCGTTTTACCATTCTTTTATGGTGTTTCATCTTGTCGTTCACGAGTTGCTGCGGCGTATCGGATAGGCTGACTGTAACCCAAACGGAAGACTTTCAGTTAACGGGCTGCGATGCCGGGTCGCCGGAACGGATCATGTTGAATGTAACGGAAACGCCTTCAAAAAGACAGGCCGTCACCTGGCGAACCCGCGCCGAAGCAAATAATCCAAAGGCTCAGATAGCGCTGACCGCTGATTTTTCATCTCTAAAAGAAAATTTGAGAACGATCAGCGCTGTCAGCGAAAAAGTTCATTTGGGAAAAGAAGAGATTGTCTATCATTATGCCGCTGTTTTTAAAGATCTTACTCCCGGGACTCGCTATGTATACCGGGTGGGGGCGGATAAAAACTGGAGTGAATGGAACCAGTTTAAAACCGCCGGAGAAGGCCATGCCCCCTTTACATTCGTCTATTTCGGTGATCCCCAGGAAGAGATAAAGTCCATGTGCTCACCGGTTTTCCGGGCCGCCTATAAAAAAGCGCCGGAGGCGCAATTTTGGCTCATTACCGGCGATCTCGTTGACAACGGAGATCAGGATGGGGAATGGGAAGAATTATTTTATGCTTTCGGCTGGATTCCCCGAACGACGCCGATGATGTTGGTTCCCGGAAACCACGAATACCCCGACAAACGATATGTTAAAGGCGCGGATTACAGGATATTCGGCCTGTGGCGGCCCCATTTTACCCTGCCGGAAAACGGCCCCCCGGGTCTGGAAGAAACCGCTTATTATATCGATTACCAGGGAGTCCGATTTGTCATGCTCAACGGTAACGAAAAACTTGAAGAACAGGCGCGATGGCTGGACGGGATTTTAGCGGAGAACCGTCAACCCTGGATCATTGTGGGGGTTCACCAGCCGATCTACGCAACGTCGGTCCGCCGTAATAAAGCGGCTGAAAACCGGAAGCATTCGGACTTGAACGATCTGATGGCTCCCGTTTTTGATAAGTATTCGGTTGATCTCGTTTTGCAGGGCCATGAACACACTTACTGCCGTTCCCATCCGATTAAAAATGGTATGGTAGCCGGGGAAAATGAAAAGGGGACCGTTTATATTATTTCGGTCAGCGGGCCCAAATTTTATCCGACGCAAGCCGGTAATCAGGAGTTGATGGCAAAAACAGGGATGGGCCGGCAGTTATTTCAGGTGATTCAAATTGATTCTGATCGGTTGACCTATACTTCCCTTGATGTAACGGGAGAAGTTTATGATGCTTTTGCGCTTAAAAAATAATCACCATGCATGGATCGGGATTGAATCTTGGCCGGAACCGAATCCTTGCCAACTTTACTTTCAAGGTTTAAGCGCCCATTTGACTTTCGGTTATGGACTGCCAATCCCGCCTGATCATGTCTCCTATTTTCTTGGCGCGCTCAGAGTAGAGTGCAATATTCTCCCAGACTGGTTCTTGGCAGACCTTCTGCATCAGCAACGTATCCCCGTTACGTCCACAGGGCGATACGCCGCCGAGAAAGTAACCGTGCTTTCGCAGAATCTCCGTCGCTGCAGATGTAAACGGAGAGGCGAGTGTCAGCCAGACCTGGAATATAACCGCCCCTTTTTCGCACGCTTCACTTTCCAAACGGGCAAGAAATAGTTCGAAATCCGGTCCGATCCCATCTATCGTGATCCGTGCGACTTGTGCCGACTCGAATAGCTTCATGCTGCCCTGACTGTTTCCCGCGGCCGGCATTTCATCCCCCGAAAACATCGGGGTCCGTTCCACAGCTAAACCGGCATAGAGGTACTCCAGCTCATCCCGATATGCCAATGGTATGTGGACAGTTTGCGCTCTGGGTTTGAGCATGAAAAACCCGAGCAGCACGGAAACACGATTCGATGCTCCCTGCTCTTTGCCATAGGCAGCCGCCGGCATCAGCTCCACTTCAAGACCTGATTCTTTGAAGCCAAGCTGCAAGCACATCTTCTGTGTACTGGTATGATTGCACACGGGTTCCCCGACAATTCCCTCAATGTTAAAAGATTTCGAGGTATTGACAAGGGTATGCTTGAACAAGGCGGAGAAGATGCCCTGACCGTTATAAGCAGGCAGCACCGCTCCTGCCGCATTTTCATAATAATCAGTGCCCGGATCCATAAGAACAAGCGCATTATGCCCTACCACTTCCCCGGCCGGTGTGCGAGCCACGCTGGAGATGATGCGACCGGCGGCATTCTCTTCGACTAACCGGTCCGGGATATAATAAGTGCTGATGGGGTATCCGTCGCCGTAGACTTCGCGAAAAAGCCGGGCAACCCCCGGTGCATCTTCGACACGGAAAAAATCTATCTTGATTGCCGGATTACCTGGGTCTGAAGTGAAAATTTTGCTCATTATTCATCTTCCTTTATCATCGGGCAACTCATCAAAATCACCCGCCAGCACTTTTTCAATGAGAGCGGAAAAATGAGCCTTTGCTTCTGAAATATTAGATAGTTGCATAACTATAACCTCCTCTGTTAATGAATAGTCTGATCAGGCCAGGCCTCCTTGTCAAGCCTTTTGTTTGACTGGGTAAAGTTGTGCCAAACCAACCGTTTCGGATACCCCTCTTGCTTACCGGAGGAACGGATAAAATGTCGGGCTTGGCTTGAAATTTTTTCACAGATGCCTTCCTGGGGGATTGCTTACCATGGAGGCATCTGAATCTGTTGGCAATCGATCGACTTATTTCTTGCACAGATCATAGCAAATGTTATATTTCGTTGAATGCAGTTGAACGTCAGTCTCAGCTTTTGTGAATCCAGACGGCAAACGGTAAATCGATGATCCGACGGCCCGAAAATTTCCCGGATACAATCAAGGAAGTCCGGCGGCAGCTTTCGCTTTCCCAGGAAGACCTGGCCCACGCCCTTGGGGTGAGCTTCGCCACGGTCAACCGGTGGGAAAACGGCAAAACGATGCCATCTAAACTGGCTATTAAACAATTTACGGCTTTCTGTGCGACGAATGCCCGGAGTGGCAAGCTGAATCTCGAAAATAAGGATGTGACCCCATGACGCCAGCCAACTTTCAGCAGCTCGCGAATTTCATCTGGTCGGTGGCCGATCTCCTGCGCGGACCGTACCACCGGCCACCGCAGTACGAGCGGGTGATGTTGCCGTTGACGGTGTTGCGCCGGTTCGACTGGGTGCTGGAACCGACCAAGGATGCGGTTCTCAAACGGTACGCCGAGCTTTCCGCCAAGGGGCAGCCCAACATCGACGCTCTTCTTAACAACCTGGCCAAGGATGAGGACGGCAAACCGCTGGGCTTCCACAACCACAGCCAACTCGATTTCCGCAAGCTCAAGGGAGACCCGGACAACATCGGCATCGGCACCTTTGTTTGGGTGCTCAGCAACCGCAAGGAATCGCACCGCAGGCGCAAGATCCAGTTGATCGACGCCCGCGAGCGCTGGACGTCGATGAAACGCAGTCTCGGTAACAAACGCCGCTATCTGGATGAAGCCGTCATCACCTTCGTCACCCGCGAACATGGCGCAATGGACAACACCAAAACCAGCAAGGTATTCGACAACAGCGATTTCGGCTACCGGCGCGTCACCGTCCTGCGCCCGCTGCGCCTGCGTTTCCAGATCACCCAGGAAGCCAAGGAACGCTTTCTCGACACCTGTCCCGAACTGCTCGACGCGGTGCTGGCCGTGGAAGAGGCGTTTGGCGGCGAGCCGTATTTCGACTGGAACAAGGTATGGGCCAAGGTGCAGAAGATCGTCAAGGCTCTGCCGGAGGAGGTGGACGGCTGGGCCAAAGGGGCCAAGGGAACCGTCCAGAAAAAACTGTTCCGCGACGCGTTCACCGGGGTCGATCCCGAGGCTGAGCCCGTCATTTCCAAGCATCAAAAGATGGAGGCCCTGGACGTCGCCGCTCTATTTCCGGATCAAACCTTGCCCGCCGGAACGAAACCCGCCGAACTGGAAGGGCTGCTGGGCCTGCACGCCGACGGCAAGGGCAAACACATCGAATTCGAACCCGACCCGGCCCTAAAGGATTTTGAAAATATCCCCCTCAAGCAGGACCTCGTCAGCTACTTTCTGCGTGAAGTACGGCCCTATGTATCCGACGCCTGGATCGACCGCACCACCCTCGACGAGCAGGACGGCGGCATCGGCAAAGTGGGATACGAGATCAATTTCAACCGCGAGTTTTTCCAGTACCAGCCGCCGCGCCCGCTGCATGAGATCGACCGGGAGCTGGCGGCGGTGGAACAGCGGATCATGGCGCTGTTGCGGGAGGTGATGGAGTGAAGGCGCTGATCTCCGAAATCAGGGAGATGATCCTTTCGGCCCGCCGGGCGGCAGCCCATTCCGTCGATCTGATTCAGGTCGTGACCAACTTCGAGATCGGGCGGCGAATTGTGGAATATGAGCAACAGGGATCGGAACGCGCGCAATACGGGAAAGCGCTGCTTAAGGAGCTTGCCGCCGAACTGACGGAGGAGTTCGGACGGGGATTTTCCGAGCGGAACTTGAGGAGCATGCGCAAATTCTTTCTGACCTACCGCGGTCGGCATATCGAGATTTGGCAGATGCCATCTGCCAAATTGCCGATGGATGAAAAATCCCAGATGCAATCCGGGAAATCGGATGACGAGGCGATTCCGCGAATTTGGCAGACACCATCTGCCGGATTCAAAGCTCCTTTCACCCTGAGTTGGTCGCAGTATGTCTTTCTGATTTCAATTGATAAAGCCGAAGAACGAAGTTTCTACGAGATAGAGGCGGCGGCCAACAACTGGACTTTGCCCGAGCTTAAGCGCCAGTTCAACGCCGGTCTCTATGAGCGCCTGGCCCTCAGCCGGGATAAGGAGGGTGTCCGGGAGCTGGCCCGGGATGGGCAGGTTGTCGTCCGGCCAGAGGATTTGCTGAAGGAGCCTTATGTACTGGAATTCCTCGGGCTCGATGAGAAGACAAAATATTCCGAAACCGACCTCGAAAGCGCCATCATCGACAAACTCGAACACTTCCTGCTCGAGCTGGGCAAGGGCTTTCTTTTCGAAGCCCGCCAGAAACGCTTCACCTTTGACGAGGAGCATTTCTTCGTCGATCTGGTGTTCTACAACCGCCTGCTGCGCTGCTATGTGCTGATCGAGTTGTTATGTGGTCGACCACATAATAAATCTTGTGTGGCGCTCATTGTTATGTGGCGTAAGCCGCGTTCATCCATTTCGGAGATGCTTTCGTTTAATATTTTGCGCCACATAAATCAACTCTACTATCATAAGTCAAGTCCAACAATTTTCAATTCCACACAAGGAGGCTTGACTATGTTCCAAGAACTGTTTGAACGACCGCATGCGATCCAAAGGCAACTTACCAGTCCACTCCTGGAAGCGCGACTGCGTTTTCTCTCGCATTGTGCTGAACACGGTGCCGCCAAGAGCACGCTACGGGAAATGGCTCTCTATCAGTTAATCGTCATCGATTACCTCAAGCTTCCGGACGCGGGAGCAATTACGCCCGCGGAGATTGAGACCGCATCGGAACATTGGGCTCAACACCAGACAGGCTTCTCTTTAGACTGCAAAGGCAACCCCTCACCATTGTCCAAAGCTAGGTTCATTAAACACGCCACTCACTGGCTATGTTTTCTCGGCCGTTTACAGACGCGGGTAGCCCCTCAACCTCACCGTTTTGCACAGTTGATCAGCGAATTTGCTGGTTTTATGCGCGAAGAAAGAGGATTGTCGTCAGAGACGATCAATTATCGTTGCCGTGAGATTGAAATTTACCTCACGGAACTCTGTGGTCAGCAACTCTCGCTTTCCGATCTAACCATCACACACATTGATGATGCTTTGCTCTACCGCATTAAACAGGGGGGGTACGCCCGGCGTACCGTGCAAACTCACGCCTCGATTTTGCGTGCCTTCTTCCGCTATGCCGAGCAGCGAGGCTGGTGTCAGTGCGGATTAGCCAATGCCATCAGAGGGCCACGTGTCTTCCGACACGAAACATTGCCTTTCAGCCCGGCTTGGGAAGATGTCCAGCGGCTGCTATCCGGAACGAATGGCGATAGCCCAACAAACATACGTGACCGCGCGGTCCTATTGCTACTGGCTGTCTATGGGTTACGATCCGGCGAAGTCTGGCGGCTGCAACTTGAAGACCTCGACTGGAAGAGCGAACTACTCCACCTCAAGCGCATCAAGCAGGGGCCGGTACAGCAGTTACCCCTGTCGCACACGGTCGGAGAGGCGATCATACGCTATCTCCGAGAAGTTCGTCCGCGTGCGGCCAGCCGGAATCTCTTTCTCACTATGCGTGCTCCCTTCCGACCGCTCACGCGTGGAGCCATCGGTCAGCTCGTCAGACGCCGCTGGCAACCACTCGATGTTGCACTTGAACATCACGGGCCGCACTCGCTACGTCACGCTTGTGCTACGCGGCTAATCAATCAGGGCGTCTCACTCAAAGAGATCGGCGATCAACTCGGCCATCGTGATCTGGAAACGACGCGCATTTACGCCAAAGTCGATTTTGCTCATTTGCGTGAGGTCGCCGATTTCAACCTCGGAGGTCTGACATGCGATTAGACGATGGGATAACCAATTATATCGCTTACCGGAAAACGCTCGGAGAACGTTTTCACACCAATGCACAGATCCTCAAATCCTTTTCCCGTTTTATAGGCGGTGAAATTGAACTTAATGACATCCGACCCGAGCAAGTCAACAACTTTCTCAATGGCACAGGCCCGATTACGGCTTCCTGGCACGTAAGATTCAACGCCCTGCTCGGCTTCTACCGTTACGCCCTCAGCCGTGGCTTGGCCATGATTTCTCCCTTACCGACGATCAGACCGTTACACCCACAACCATTCGTGCCTTACATATATACACACGACGAGTTGCAACGCTTGCTGGCCGCCGCTTTATCCTACCAGAAAAATCGCGGCCTCCTGGAACCGTATATGGTGCGAACTCTGCTGCTATTACTTTACGGGGCGGGTCTGCGGCTTAGTGAGGCGCTCAGTCTGAATCTGGCCGATGTTGATCTGAGGCAAGCCATACTCACCATCCGTGACTCCAAGTTTTTCACTTCCCGACTGGTCCCGATAGGTGAACTGCTGAATCAAAAACTCCGTCAATACGCCGTCCTCCGGCACCAAGCCGGACAGGCACAAAACGACGACGCACCGTTCTTTGTCAAACGCAATGGCCAGAGGGTGAGCATTTGGAACATGGATAAAGCCTTCCAGCGCATCCGGCAAGTGTCCAAGATTATCCGAATGGATGGCGCACACTACCAACCGCGTCTGCACGACCTGCGTCATACTTTCGCCGTCCATCGGCTTACCTCGTGGTATCAGGAGGGCAAAGATGTACAGAGACTCCTACCACAGTTATCAACCTACCTGGGACACAGGCATCTGGCTGCCACTTCCGTCTATCTAACGATGACCCCGGAACTGCTCGCACAGGCCGCGCAGCGCTTTGAGCGTTATGCTCTGAAAGGAGGTGTCCAATGACTAACCACACATCACTTGCTCCCTGGGTGCGTCGTTTTCTTCTGGAGCACTTGGTCACGGAGCGCAACCTGGCACGCAATACGCAACGCAGCTACCGCGACACGCTACGCCTGCTGCTACCTTTTATTGCCAGACAGGCCCACAAGCCGATTGATCAACTTGCGGTCACAGACCTCGGCGCTGAGCACATTCGTCAGTTCCTACTTGAGTTAGAACAAAATAGACATTGCGGTATTTCGACCCGAAATCAACGGTTGGCAGCCATTCACGCGTTGGCTTACTTCATTGGCCTGCATAGCCCGGAGCATCTTGAATGGTGCGGGCAAATTCGCGCCATCCCTTTTAAAAAAACGCCCCGCCCAGCTATAACTTACCTGGAGAAAACAGAAATGGATGCTTTAATGGCCGCTCCAGACTGCACGACGGCCCAAGGACGCCGTGATCACGCAGTGCTGTTGTTCCTCTATAACACGGGAGCACGCGCTGACGAGGCGGCGCAACTGACGATTACCGATCTTGTCCTCGCACACGCGCCACAGAGGGATCATTCGTCCGTGCTTATTCGCGGGAAAGGGGACAAGCTACGCCGTTGTCCGTTATGGCCGCAAACTATCAAAGAGCTATCGCCCATGGTGCAGGGGCGTGATCCAACGGAGCGCGTTTTTCTCAACCGCTGCAACAAACCGCTCACCCGTTTTGGAGTTCACACGATGGTGGAACGCTATGCCAACAGGGTTTGTGCGCAAATGCCATCCCTGAAAACCAAACGAGTCAGCCCGCACACGATCCGTCATACCACTGCGACACATTTATTGCGGGCAGGGGTGGATATCAATACAATTCGCGCATGGCTTGGCCACGCCTCCATTAACACGACCAACGTCTATGCTGAAGTAGACCTGGAGATGAAAGCCAAGGCGTTGGCGCACTGCGAAGTAGGCGAGAACACCGATCCCAAAGCCCACAAACGTTGGAGCGAGGATGCGGGACTAATGGCTTTCTTAAAAACATTGTGAGAACTTTAATTATGTGGCGTTTATCTTTCTTGCAACCCCAACACGGACAAAGCTTGTCGGATGAACGCCACATAACAATGAGCGCCACACAAGAACGGAAGTGAAGCGGACGGCGGCTTCACGGTGGAAGATGCCAAACAGGTGGCCATATGGGGTGAGAATGCAGGACTGGACGCGGTGCATCTATCGGCAAAACCTTCGGTCCGTTCAGTCTATGCGCCTGCGGGTTGGGGTCTGGCTCATGCAGGCGAGGTCAAGAATGTCGTCAATATTCCCATCATTGCAGTGGGGTGTCTGGGCATAGCGGAAGGCGACAAGGCGATCTTGGATGGGAAAGCCGATTTTATCGCCATCGGCAGGCCCCTTATTGTCGATCCCGATCTGCCTTCAAAGATGATGAACGACAAACAGGAGACCGTGGTTCCCTGCATCAAATGTCTCCGCTGTATCGGGCGCGCCTTTACCGGAGAGGAGATTTGCTGCTCCGTTAATGTGAGAGCCGGAAGGGAAAATGAATTTCAGATGGACACGGCGGGCAAGCCGAAAAAGGTGCTCGTGGCGGGCGGCGGCCCGGCAGGGTTGCAAGCGGCCATCGTGGCTGCAGGGCGAGGACATCAGGTTTGGTTATATGAGCGAAGTGGGTCTCTGGGAGGGCAGTTGAAAATTGGCGCCAAGGCACCCTTCAAGGGGCTTATGGCATCATTACTCGAATATCTGGTCAGAGAAGTTCAGGAACTTGGGGTAAAGATAATTCTGGATAAAGCGGTGACGCCTTCCCTTATTGGTGAAGTTGCGCCCGATGTAGTGGTTGTCGCTTGCGGCGCTCGGCCTGGGATCCCCCATATTGCCGGTATTGACCAGAACAATGTCGTCACGTATGAAGACGTTCTTTCCGGAAAAGTGGAAGTAGGAAAGAGAGTCGTCTTACTCGGCGGGGGTATGGTAGGCGCTGAAACGGCACATCTACTGGCAGACAAGGGGAAAATGGTGACCATTGTCGAAGCCCTTCCGGAAATAGCGGGCAAACTCCCGCCGTTCGTGCGGCTGCCGCTTTTGAGCATACTAAAGGAAAGAAATGTCGTTATGATAACAAGCGCCCGGGTGAACGAAGTCACTGCTGAAGGCATGATCATCACAATGGAAGTCGGCATCACTCAGCGCATTGATGCGGATCACATCGTTGTGGCAACCGGGGCGGTTGCGGAAAATCATTTATTCGAAGAAGCGAAGGCTACGAAAACGGAAGTGTATCTGATAGGTGATGCAGTTGAACCACGCTTTGTCAAAGAAGCGATGGAAGAGGCTTTCCATGTTGGAAGAAGAATATGAGGTTGCGTATTGCCCGGCGAGGCCCACAACCATCGTGCCCGACCAATAGCGACATGAATTATGGACCCATTTGAATGAACATTTAACGTGTTAAACAAGTTGAAAAACGCAACGTCATGATAGCCGCTCCGGACGTAGAGGTCGATCAGATTGTTGACATCAGTGCCGAGATCACCAAAAGGGATATTTGATGGTTAGAGCGTTATGAACAGACTTTTCATTCGAATATCAGCAGGGATGTTTTTTGGGCTACTGGTTTTCACAATGATCATATGGACGATGGTTCTTGTTTTTTACGGCAACTTTTTTACCGACCCCACGTATTATCCGGTTCATCACAGCGCCCGCTTGATTCAATACATCATCGACAACACGCCTCTGGAAGTAGTTAGCCAAGAAAGGGATTACCTGGGTGAAGTACTGAACCGGCGGATTGACATTATCCCTTTTGGGGACGAGGCGGTTCCTGAAAAGGTTAAGCAGAGGTTCTCCCATGGCCGGATAATATACGATATCGCTAAGGAAGGAAATAAGGTATGTTATGTGCCGGTACATAATGGCCGCCTCTTGGCGCTGATTGATCCGGCATTTCATATGTACCGGCCAGGTGATTGCTGGTCGGCCTTTTGCGTAAGCTTCCTAATCATATCTGTTCTATCGGTCCTCATTGGATTTTGGATGACGCTTTCCATGATTCGCCGTCTGAGTGCGCTTAAGGCTGTTGCAGAAAAAATTTACCACGGGGATGTTACCGCCCGGATAACAACCCCTTCCTCAGGCCTGATTGGAAATGTGGAAGCCTGTTTCAATCAGATGGCGGAAAGCATTCAATCCATACTCACAAATCGGCAAAACCTGCTCAACACGATTATGCGGCAATTTGAAACCCTCATGGCCCAAATCAGCGGTCATCTGAAAAAACTGGCTTTTGAAAATGCGGTACCAAAAGCCAAAAACCGGGCACAGATATTAGACCAGGATGTCGATGTACTGGAGCGGGTCATCTCTGACATGTTATTGCAAGAAAAAAAACGCGCTCAGGCCAACAGGCCTGCGCCAAGCAGCCTCCAGGCGGCCCGGACCCTTGACGAACGGCGCAGGGTTCGAATTGGCGTTATGAAGTTTATGTCGCGCATGTTTCTATGCATTTTCGGTGCCTTTTTACTAACTCAGCTGTGTGGTTTGGGTGTGTCCCAAATCGCTTATAAGTATCTTTGGGCCCGGCCGACCTGGTATCCGGCCCGCACTATGGCAACCCTGATTCAGCGGGCCATCGACCGCACACCTATCGAGCAGTTCCCAAATCGACTTGAGACGCTCCAGGCAGATCTCAAAAGACGGATTGATCTGGTATCAGCCGAGACCGCACATCTTTTTACCAAAACCCTTCAACAGGAGTTTCCCTGCCAAATGGCATATGGTGTTTTCAACGGCAGGGAAGTATTTTATGCGCCGGTTCATGCCGGTGCATACGCGCTGATGATCGATCCGGCATTTCATCTGTATCGAAATAATCCCAGCCTTCGATTGCATATTTATGTCCTGGTTTCAATGTTTGTTTTGGTAACTCTTCTCGGTGTTTTTTTGTCTCTGCCCATTATCATCAACCTGAAAAAAATAAAGGAAGGGATAGAAGGGATTCGGCAGGATAATCTGAATGTCAGGGTGGACATCCCCTTAAACAGACCGATCGGAGCCTTAGCCAGATGTTTTAATGAGATGGCTGAACGAATCCAACTGCTGTTGAATCATCAAAAGATACTTATTCAAGCGGTCGCCCATGAGATCCGAACACCGCTGGCCCGTATTCGCTTCCATCTGGAGATGCTGACGGATGCCGGCAGCATATCGGAAATTCATCGACGCTCCGGGGATATCGAAGAAGAGATTAAAGAATTGATCCTCCTGGTCAACGAACTGCGGACGCTGACCACACTCGATACCTTAAGCACGGATCTGGAAGTTACGCCGATTGTGCTTCATGATACCCTCGCTGAAATCGCGGCTTACCATGAAAAGACCAACCAGCGGCTTTCCATTACACTGCTGAACCCTCCGAATGGCGGCCTAAGTATCACAGCCCATCCTGTTTACTTTAAACTGGCCATTCAAAATATCCTTTCAAATGCGGTTCGCTATGCCGGGCAAAAAGTGATTCTCGGTTACGGGCCAATAAAGGAAGGTGTGTTTATCGACATTTGTGACGACGGCCCTGGTATCCCTGTGCAGGCGAGAAAATCCGTGCTGGAGCCCTTTACCCGGCTCGATGGCAGTCGCAGTCGAAAATCCGGTGGCTTTGGACTGGGGTTGGCGATTGTAAAGCACATCCTGTTGCTTCATGGCGGTTCCGTGTCGATTGCCGACAATTTTCCCACAGGTGCTATAATCACAACTTATTGGCCAGGCCAAGGGCATACCGGTTGATTATCATGTTTTGCCCCTCATCAGCGAAAGTTACATTTTGTTACATAATGGTACCATGTGTAAACAGATAGACGTGACAAACCTGATATAATACCAAAATGAAATACATTATGTTACGAGGGTAACAAACCCGAGTATGGTAAAGACATTATCTGCAGGAGAGTTGATGAGGGCGGACAAGGCTCGAACCCATATTTTCCTTGTTGAAGATGATGAAAAGCTTTCCGGCTTGATCCGAGAGTATCTGGAACGATTTGGTTTCCGGGTAACCGTCGAGCAGGATGGAGCCCATGCTGTCGAGCATATTCTTGCAAAAATGCCGGATCTTGTGCTCCTCGACAT
Organism: Pseudomonadota bacterium; assembly: GCA_043797445.1. Taxonomy (GTDB): domain Bacteria; phylum Desulfobacterota; class Desulfobacteria; order Desulfobacterales; family JAFDDL01; genus JAZDPP01. The sequence goes on along the minus strand of JAZDPP010000170.1, from coordinate 24,711 downwards.
CTTGCTGCCCGGGAAAGACGGCAATGCCATCTGCAGGGAGCTTCGTCCTCTCTACCGCGGGCCCATCGTCATGTTAACCGCCCTGGACGAGGAGGTTGATCAGATTGTCGGCCTTGAAATCGGTGCCGACGATTACATCACCAAACCGGTACGTCCCCGGTATTTGCTCAGCCGTATCAACGCCATCCTACGCCTCGCAGCCAGAATCGGCGACACATCCGAAGTTAGGCTGCGGATTCGGGGGTCCGAAGCCCCCCCGGGAAAAATTGTCATCGGCAGGATAACCATACATCTTCCCAGTCGAAGTGTTCGTGTGGGGAATGCTTCCATCGAGCTTACCACAACGCAGTTCGATCTTCTCCTATATCTTGCCAAACATGCCGGTGAAATTATTCACCGTGAACAACTGTTCCAGGGTTTACGCGGTATCGACTACGATGGGCTGAACCGGTCCATTGATCTTACCATCGCCCGCATCAGGGAAAAAATCGGGGACGATGCCAAGCATCCCCGGATCATCAAATCGGTTCGGGGCGAGGGATATTTGCTGGTCAAACCGTCCTGAACAAACCTCTGATCCATATACGGGCCGGCATCTTCCGTGAGCTGTTTGAATCCCACGCCTTTTCCTTCGCGACAGAAAAATCGTAGGTACAACCCGTTACACATTGATACCAAATCGCAACTGATTTTACATCTGTTATTCTGTATAAATTCAAGCCAATTCACCAAGGCGCTCATTTGTTACGCTTTTTAACAAGAAAGACAAGAAGAAAGGGGGACCAACGATGAACCGAAAGAGTTATCCAAGCGCCCTATTTTTCAACAAACTGTTCGCAGTCATTTTATGCTTGTTGTGGATCGGGATAAACGGATGCAGTTCAGGGGGCGGTTCGAACAATGGTTCAGAAACCGAGGCGGCAGTCGACAAGCGCCAGAACATCTTGTTGATCGTAGCAGACGACATGGGCTACTCGGATCTGGGCGCCTATGGCGGCGAGATAAACACGCCGACACTCGACACATTGGCCGGCTCCGGGATACAGATGACCAACTTCTACGCGAATCCCGTCTGTTCTCCGACGCGTGCCGCACTTATGTCCGGAACGGATAGCCATGTTGCGGGCGTGGGCACCATGTTTGAGGCCAGACTCATCGCCACGCCGGAGCAACTCGACAGTGACGGCTATGCCGGCTACCTGCTCCCCACCGTGGACGCTTTTCCCCGGAAGTTGCAGGAAGCTGGATACCATACCTACATGACGGGGAAATGGCATCTGGCAAACGTGGCCGGCGGATTGCCGGAAACGATTCCAGCGGCCAGAGGGTTTGAGAAATCCTTCGCGTTGATTCAAGGAGGCGGCAGCCACTACGCGGATGCCTTGAATCCGATTCCATCCCCAATCCCCGTTGGCGTAAAGGGTCACAGCCAGTACGTCACCTACGTTGAGGACCAAACCATCGGGCAGAAACCGCCGGCCGGTTTCTACTCGACAACGTATTACACCGACAAGATGATCGAGTATATCGAGAGCAACAAAGGCGATGGTAAGCCTTTCTTCGCGTATGTGGCGTACACAGCACCCCACTGGCCATTGCAGTTGCCGCTTGAAGCGCTCGAACCCGGCAACCCGTGGCAGCAGAAGTTCGCGGCCTACGAGCAGCAGTACGCTGCCGGATACGACGTGATCCGGAAAGAACGCCTGGCGCGGATGAAGCGCCTTGGCATCATCGATCGGGCCATTGAACCCAACTCCTGGGATGAACTCAACGGGGGGGCGGGGCTGCCCGCGTGGGAAAGCTTGACTCCCGCGGAACAGCAATACAGCGCCCGCGAGATGGCCATCTACGCCGTGATGGTTGAGTACATGGACTACCAGATCGGGCGCCTGCTCGAACACCTGGACCTGAGCAACACCCGCGTCGTCTTCATGTCCGACAACGGCGCCGAGGCGGCTGACGACGTGGAGACGCTCCTTGGCGGCTATCCCATCCCGCAGGCGTCCCTTGACGAGTGGGAAGCTCTTATGCGGGAAGCGGCCGGTACCGAGGACTACAACAGCTATGATAACCTGGGACGTCCGGGCTCGCAGGTATTTTACGGCAGGCCGTGGGCCCGCGTATCCGCGACACCCTTTCGGCTCTTCAAGGCAACCACGGCGGAAGGCGGAATTCGGGTTCCCATGATTGCCAGCTACCCGGGTACGACCAGCGCCGGCGCCATCAGTAACGCTTTCGCCACCGTCATGGACCTGGCGCCGACCTTCATCCAGGCAGCTCAGGCAGACAACCCGCAACAGGAACTGAGAGGTGAATCGATGGAATCCTTCCTCTCAGGGGACGAGGACGAGGTTCACAGCGCGGATTTCGGTGTCGGCTGGGAGATCTGGGATGGCCGGGCCTACATCGAGAACGGCTACAAGGTGTTCGTGCAGACCTCGGTACTTGGTGCTGAAGGAGACGGCAAGACCTGGGAAATGTTCGACCTCGTCTTGGACCCCTCGGAAACGCACAATCTGATCGGTGATCCCGCATACGAGGGGATGTTCGACTACCTCCGTGACCAATATGATAATTACGCCGATGAGGTAGGCGTGATACCAGGGATACCTGCTCCCTAACGTGAGCAAAAGAACGGTGTGATTGACTATGGCCCGAATGATTTCCACACAAACCCAAGAAGACATAAAAACTTCATTTTCAGACCTGCTGCTTCACGTGCATCCCCGGCGGTTGCCGGCCCAAGCACTGGCCTTGACCCGGACCTGGGGGCTCGGCGGCATGGCCGCGCTCCTTCTGATGCTGCAGTTTTTATCGGGTCTTCTTCTTCTTTTTGTTTACCAACCGTCTCCTGTGACGGCCTATGACAGCATCTTGGCGCTTCAACAGAGGGTACTGTTCGGCGGGTTTGTCCGAAATATCCATCATTGGAGCGCCAATGTGCTGGTAATGATTGCGTTTTTTCATATGCTCCGGGTGTTCTATACCGGCGCTTTTCACGCCCATCGGCGGTTCAACTGGGTCATCGGTCTTTGCCTGATGACACTGGTGCTGGGCGCCAACTTTACCGGCTACCTGCTGCCTTGGGATCAACTGGCGTATTGGGCGGTGACCATCTGCACCGGTATGATGGATTATGTGCCGGGAGCGGGCCATTACCTGCAGCAGATGCTTCGGGGGGGCACTGAAGTGGGGCAGGCAACGCTTTCAAACTTCTTCGTGATTCATGTCATGGTGTTACCGACCGCCTTTCTAATGCTGCTGCCGGTTCACTTCTGGCGGATTCGAAAAGCCGGTGGCGTGACTCTTGGACATTCAGCCGATCAAGGGGCGCCGGCGCCCCATAAATGGGCGCCGGTGTTTCCGGAGCTGGTCCTTCGGGAAGTCGTGGCGGGACTAGTTCTCACGGCCGCAATATTTATCTTGTCCGCATTGTTCGATGCACCCCTTCACGCACGCGCCAATCCGGGCTTGAGCCCGAATCCCACCAAACCGCCATGGTATTTTGCAGCGTTTCAGGAATTGCTCATCCATGTTCATCCGGTAGTGGTAATTCTGGTCATCCCTGCGATATGCATTGCCGGCCTGGTGGCGCTGCCCTACCTCCGCTATGAAGCGGATACCGCCGGCATTTGGTTTTGCTCCGCTACAGGTCGGAAAACAGCCTGGCTGGCGGTGGGTCTATCGAGTATCTTCGTTCCGGTCACTGTTTTCTTGGATGAACATATGTTGACATCGGTGCATACCAGCCAGGCCATGACGAATCCGATTTACCGGGGAATCATTCCCCTTATAGTGATATTTGGAATGCTTTTCGGTCTTATTGTGTGGCTCCGAAAACGCTGTCATGCATCCCGAAACGAAGTGATGCAATCCGTGTTTACACTGTTTTTAACGACGATAATGCTTCTGACCTTGGTGGGAGCCCTGTTCAGAGGGCCGGACATGAAGCTTGGATGGTGGTGGGGATAAACTACCCGAATTACGCAAAAGGGAAAAACACCATGTCGGTAAGCATAAAAGATGCACAGCAAATGGGGCCGTCCCGGCGGGGATTTTTATCGGCCATATGGAAATGGCTGGGGTGGCTTGCCGTCGCGGAAGTAATGGCCATCGTCGCCGTGTTTTTCCAATCCCGCAGCAAGCTGGCTCAAAAAGAAGATACCGCCGGCATTATTGCGGCCGGCCGCGTGGATACGTTTCCACCCGGCTCGGTGACGGCCTTTGTTCAAGGCAAATTTTATCTTTCCCGGTTGCCGGACGGCGGTTTTTTGGCGCTGTCCCGACAATGTACCCATTTGGGATGTACCATCCGCTGGCATGAGGACAAACAAAAATTTATCTGTCCTTGTCATGGCTCCATATTCGACATTCACGGGGAGAGGCTGAGTGCACCGGCCGCCCGGCCGCTTGACATTTATGCGCTTTCCATTGTCAACCGAACGGTCCGCGTGGATACCGGAAAACGCATGCGCCGGAGTGGATTTCAGGTGAACCGGGCCGTATTTCCCAAAGGCCCCCTGGCGTGAGAAGCTGGATGCTGACAGGGTGTGTGGCAACCCTGTTGATAATATTGTCAATGCCGCTTTATTTGTGGAGAACAACAGCTTTCCACGAAGAAGCCTCTTCCGGCCCTGGTTTAAAGAAAGCTGAGTTTGTGGGAAGCGGCAAATGTGCGGAGTGCCACCGAGAGATCTATCAGCGCTGGGCCGGCTCGGATCATCATTGGGCCATGGCGAAAGCCTCCGCTGAAAGTGTGCGGGGTGATTTCAGCAATGCCAAGTTTGAATACTTCGGTTTCACTTCCAGATTTTATAAAAAAGGAGAACGGTTTTACGTTTATACCCAAGGGCCGGGCGGCGTTCCAGATGAGTTCGAAATAAAGTATACTTTTGGGTGGTATCCACTTCAGCAATATTTGGTTCCGTTTCCGGGGGGGAAACTTCAGTGTCTGCTCATTGCATGGAATGTGAAAGATAAGAGATGGTATCACCTTTATCCAGAATTACCCATCAATCCGGATGACTGGCTCTATTGGACCAACGCCGGCCAGAACTGGAACGGCATGTGCGCGGAATGCCATTCCACCAACCTGAAGAAAAGCTATGATCCGGAAAAAGATGCTTTCGGCACCTCATGGTCGGAAATAAGCGTGGGCTGTGAAGCCTGCCACGGTGCCGGAGGGAAGCATGTCGACTGGGCGGAACTGCCTGCAATGGCGCGACCGCCGGTCGCCGATTTTAACCTGAAGGTTCAGACCTCGGATATTTCTTCCCGAAACCTGGTGGAACGCTGCGCCCCCTGTCATTCAAGGCGCGCCACCCTCGGGGACTCATCCCATGACGAGGCCGATCTGCTCGACAGCATGCTACCCACCCTTTTAGAACCGGATCTTTACTTTCCGGACGGCCAGATCAAGGGCGAGGTCTACGTCTACGGTTCCTTCACCCAAAGCAAGATGTATCACAGAGGTATCCGGTGCAACGATTGCCACGATGTGCACAGCCTTAAACCCGTCAAAGAGGGCAACCCGCTCTGTTTGCAATGCCACCGGGCATCGGAGTATGATACGCCGACACATCATTTTCACAAGATGAAGGGAACGCCCGGAACGCCCATCCGGTCTGAAGACGGAAAGGTACTCTTCGACGTCGGCACCGGCGCCCAGTGCGTGGCCTGTCACATGCCGGGCAGAACCTATATGGGCATCGATTACCGGCTCGACCACAGTCTGCGGCGCCCTCGGCCGGACCTGACCCTTTCCCTCGGGGTCCCCAATGCCTGCAACCGCTGTCATGTTGATAAAACCGCCCGCTGGGCTGACGATATGATCACCAAATGGTACGGACCGGGTCGAAGAACCCATTACGGTACCCTCCTGGCAGATGGCAGGCACCGACCTCCCAAAAACCCGGACAGACTGATCCGGCTTGCCGAAGACCCCCTCTACCCGGTTATCGTTCGGGCCACAGCCATCGCAGATCTGGGCGCTTTGCCAAGGCAGCCCGGTGTTCCGGATCTTTTGCACCGGTGTCTTTCAGACGATGAGGCGTTAATCCGCCATACGGCGGTGGTGGCATTACCTGAGGCGCTTTCCCCTCAACTTCTGGCAGAATGGCTTTCTCCCATGCTCGGTGATCCGGTCAAGGGGGTTCGCATCGAGGCGGCCAGGAAACTCACCGGAAGGCCTGCCCGGTATCTTGAGAAAACCATACAGGCATCGTTGAATGCGGTTCTGGAAGAATATGAGGCCGCCATGCGGTATGCGGCTGATTTTTCCTATGCCCCGTTCAATCTCGGGAATCTATATGGCACTCTGGGAAGGACCGATGACGCCATCCGGGAGTACCAGCGGGCCATCGCCATCAACAAAGCGTTTTATCCGGCCAAAGTCAATCTGGCCATGACCTATAACCGCCTCGGTAAAAAAGAACTGACGCTGACGCTGCTGAAAGAGGTCTTTGACGACAACCCGACCTTTTACGATATCGCCTTTTCCCTGGGGCTTTTGCTTGCGGAAAAAATGGACTACGTAAACGCCGTAACGTTCATGGAAAAAGCGGCCGACGGGTTGCCGGATCAATCAAGGGCACAGTATAATTTCGCTCTGCTATTGCAGAAAACCGGAAAAATGAAAGCGGCGGAAAGCCGGTTCAAGGCCGCCTTGGCCATCGATCCGGAAAACAGGGACACTCTGTATGCGCTGGCGGTCCATTACCGGATGTGCAACCAACTGGACCAGTCGGTGGTTTTCACCAGGAAACTGCTGACCCTGTATCCGGGCGACGGGGCGGGGCAACGCCTGCTTTCAACCCTTCTCAAAGATTGAGAAGTTACGTGTTGCCATCCCATATAGCTAAAATCTCTCGGATCAGAGAAAAGAACTCGCTTTTTATAAAAAAAAGCATAGAAAATTGCACTATCTTATCGGGCTGAAGCCAACCAAAGCCGCTCTCTAACGCTACCAGGTCTTTTTGCTGAAATCTTCATCATGTTGTCTTTACTGAAAGAACGGCGTCTACGATCATTCGATAGCCGGTACACCGACAAAGATTTCCCGATATGGCCTCTTTCACTTCGTCAACATCGGGTTTTGGGTTTCTCTTTAATAACGCCTTTGATGAAATGATCATTCCCGGAGTGCAGTAACCACACTGAATGGCGCCATGATCGATGAATGCGGTCTGTATAGGGTCAAGCTCACCACCTTCTCCAAGCCCCTCAATGGTGGTTATATCCTTTCCCTGCGCCTCTATCGCCAATGTCATGCATGAAAGAATCGGATCGCCATCCAAAAGGACCGTACAAGCACCACAGCTACCCATACCGCAACTCTCTTTCGTTCCCGTCAGCTTAAGATCTTCTCTCAAAACCTCAACTAATGTCCGGTGAGGTGATACCGCTATTTCATAAGGCTCCCCATTAACCATTAATTCAATGATTTTTTTCATCAGCCAGCACCTCCCTGCCGGGCAAGTCTGCCTGCTTCCAGGCACGCTTTTTTGACAAGGCCCTTTATAATATCCCTGAGATATCCTGCAGAATAATTATGATTGGAAACCGGATGGCTTTCTTTAGAAGCCATATCGCCGGCTATGTCAATAAGATCTTCGTTCAGTTGTTTACCGCTTAAAATAACCTCCGCTTCCTTTGCCTCAATTGGTGAGGAGCCTACCGAGGTAAGCACGATTCTAAATTCCCCTGAACCGTATGTTGAACCGACACTAAAAAGTACGGCAACTCCTGCTATTGCATAATCAATGCTTTGCCGGTCGCGCTCTTTCAGGTAGACCCCGTAACTCAAAGAAGGCAAAACGGGTATCTGGAACTCAGTCACGATCTCATCGGATTTGATCCGGTGAACACGGTCCCCCTGGCCCGAGAAAAAGTTTTCAATACGTATACTCTTTTCTCCTTCCTGGCCCATAAGCTTTACCTTCGCCCCCAGTGTGACCAGAACCGGCGCTATATCAGATGAATAAACTGCGTAACATTTCTTGCCTTTCTTTACGGCCTTTACGGCGTGACAGCACTCTCCGCCCCTTTTATAACATTTTTCCCACACTTCCTTTCCGAAAAGGTACGCATGGTCAAGATACGAGCAACGGCTGTCCTGGCAGATATTGCCGCCAATGGTACCCATATACCTTAGCTGCAACGAGCCAACGGAACGGGCCGCTTCGGCAAGAAAGGGCACTTTCTCTCTAACCAAAGGCGACTGCTCTATGTGCCTGAGGGTTGTCAATGCGCCGATCCTTAAACCACCGCTTTCTTCCCGGATATAGTTCAAATCAGCCAGTGCTTTGATACTGACGATCGTTTTCGGGGTTTGAGTCTTTTTTTTTATCCTTGGCAGTAAATCCGTCCCCCCGGCTATGATCTTTGCGCTATCCTGGCTTGAAAGCAAGGCAATAGCCTCTTCCAGTGCGGCCGGTTTCCGGTATTCAAAAGGAAATAATCTCATTTTAGTTCTTTTCCTTTTTTCTTCAATTCTTTCAGTACCTTTTCTGGTGTCAGGGGTAGGTCTTTGAACCAAATTCCCGTTGCATCATAAACGGCATTCACGATGGCCGGCGCGATCGGTGATACCACTCCCTCGCCGGCTTCCTTTGCGCCGAAAGGTCCTCCCGGATCGTAGCTCCCGGCATGAATGTTCTCCACCCCATCAGGGAACTCCATCACCGTAGGAAACTTATAATCCAGAAAAGAAGCATTCATCGGCCTTCCATCCTTATAGTGAAGCACTTCGGAAAGAGCATATGCAATCGCCATGGATGTAGAACCGTCCAATTGACCTTCCACGCCCAACAAATTGATTACTGTACCGCAATCGTGAGTCCGTACGAGTTTGAGGATTTCGACCTTTCCCGTGTCAGGATCGACTTCCACCTCGGCAACCACCGCGCCGAAGGTATAAGCCGGCGAATAGTTTCCAGCTCCCTTCAAATGGTCCCAAGGACCAAGATCCGGCTTATATGAGCCTTCGGCGATCACGGGTGCACCTTGCCTGGATTCCTCGCATAGGGCCACACTTTCCCCGAAAGACATCCCTTGGGTAGGGGCGCCTTTAACAAAGATACGTCCGTCTTTGGGCAATAAATCTTCAATGGAAGTTTCCATCTTTTCGGCAACTACTTTAAAGAGCATATTCTTCAGAACAACCGCCGCTTTTAGGGTGGCATTACCCGCCATGAAAGTTACCCGGCTGGAAGCCGTATAGGTATCGAGGGGTGATACGTCTGTATCCGGGATAGTGATTCTCACTTGTTCCATGTTTAATCCCAGCGCCTCGGCAACGATTTGGCAAAAAATGGTATCAGAACCCTGCCCGATATCCGACACGCCGGAAAGAATGGTCACCGAGCCATCCGTGTCCGCCTTCAGAGCCATATTCCCAAGACCGGAACTGGGTGTCAGGGGCCACCGGGCGCCACAAATAAAGGCGTTGCACCCCATCCCGATCCCCCGGTATGGCGGCAATTTCTTATATTTCTGTTTCCACTCAGATTTTTCTGCAACCAAGCGAACGCATTGTTCAACCGAACCGCTGGTGATTTTCAGGCCGTTTACCGTTACATCTCCGGCCTTAAGGCCGTTCTTTATTCTCATATCCATCGGATCAATCCCCAGAGCCTCGGCCACCAAATCCATTTGAAGCTCGGCCGCAAAATGGGCCTGGAGCGATCCGAATCCCCGTTGGGCTCCGGCAGGCGCCCTGTTCGTATAAACTCGGCAAATCTCAAAATTAATATTCGGCACCTTGTAAGGAAGGCTTAAATGTAAGCCGATAAGGAAAGCCGCCACCTCCCCCCAACTGGGGTAGGCGCCGCCGTCAAGCAACACTTTTGCCTGCTTGCCGGTAATCGTGCCATCCTTTTTTACCCCGATCTTCATTGTTAATTCCGCAGGATGCCTTGTCACACTGGTTGCGAATTCTTCTTCCCGCGTGAGGCAGATCTTGACCGGCCTTCCACTTTTTTTCGCAAGGAGAGCACAACATATGTCATGGGAAAACAGCTCAAATTTTCCGCCGAAGGCGCCGCCTACATAGGGTTTGATCACCCTGACCCTTCTTTCAGGCATCTCCATCACCTTGGCCAGCAATTGCCGGTGTAAGTGCGCGGCCTGCGTGGATACCCACACCGTTAATTTACCGGATTGGTCAAATTGAGCCAATGATACGTGAGGCTCCAGGGAACAATGCTGCGTCAATTGGGTGGTAAACCGATCCTCCCTTATGTAATCCGCATCTTGAAAGCCTTTTTCGATGTCTCCATGATCAGAAAGTACTTTTGCGGAGATGTTGTCGGGAGAGTTATCATGTATCGGAGCGGCATCCGGCCTTAAGGCTTCTTCCAAACTAAAATACGCCGGCAGTTGTTCATACTCGACTTCTATCAGCTCCAGCGCTTCCAAAGCGATATCCTCATCAATAGCCGCAACTGCCGCAACTGCATCTCCGATAAACCGCACCTTATCCTTGGCAAGTAAATATTGGTTGGCGGTTTCCGGGAACATCATCATCATACTGGCGTATTGAACATTCGGAGCGTCCTTTCCGGTTACAACCGCTTTTACGCCCGAAAGTTTTTCTGCATTGCGGGTATCTATCTTTATAATTTTCGCATGCGGATAAGGACTTCTAAGCACTTTTCCTACCAGCATACCCGGTAAAATCATGTCGTTCGTATATTGGGCCGCGCCTTTTGCTTTTCCCGGCGCGTCGATTCTGGGAATAGCCCTCCCGATTACCGAAAATTCCTTGTTGCTCATTGTTTTTCTTCTCTTTTCTTTCAAGCCCTGTTTTGAAATCTCTGGTATTCATCTTAATAATGGCTACCCTGATTCGTGTCCGGCCGAAAAGAATTTAGTTTCGGCTAACCGCCTACCCGGCACTCTAAACCAAAAGATTCCACCAAGTGCTTCAAACCTATCATTACCTCATCCGAAATAAGGTCAACCTTGCCGATAAGGTATGGCCGGTCAAGGCTCTCATATCTTGCCCTTCCTAAATGATGCACCGGTAACAAGTCAATTGTTACCACCGATCTTAGACTTTTTGCTAACTTGCAGGTCGCACTGATATTCGCTATTGAATCATTATAACCGGGGATCACCGGAATCCTGATATACAAGGGGACCCCCTTCAAAGATACAAGGCGTATATTACTTAGGATAAGCTTATTGGAGACGCCGGTATATTCTCGATGCTTTTGTGGATTCATATGTTTTATATCCCACAGGAAGAAATCAACATATGGCAATACCGGCTCAATATTCGTCCAAGGCACATGACCACAAGTAGTAACACCTACACTAATTCCTCTGTTTTTGCAGGCCGAAAACAGTTCTTGGTTAAAATCAGGCTGTAGCAATAAGGGCTCTCCGCCGGAAAAGTTAACTCCCCCACCGGAATGCTTGTAGATTATCCTGTCCTTTTCCACCTCCTCAAGTATCTCTTCAACGCTCATCCAATGGCCTATATTTATGATAGCTTCCGGATAACAAACTTTGGCGCACTCGCCGCAAATATTGCATACTTCCCTTTTTATACTGACTCTGTTTTCAGTAAGGGTAACGGCTCCTTGGGGACAGATGGGGACGCAATAGCCGCAGTTTGTGCACTTTTTCGGAAAGACCGCAATCTCAAGCTCTAATTTCTGCGATTCCGGCGTCGAGCACCAGACACACTTCAATGGGCAGCCCTTAAAAAGTACCAAAGTACGAAATCCCGGCCCATTGTGACTGGTCATCCGGGTAATACTTAAGACGCATTTCTTCTTTGCCGTATCTTGATCAATATCAATCATTGAATGCCAGCTTCATTTCATTATACTATAGCCCGGGCGCCATTTAGCATTCTTAGTGCCAATGGGCCGGGCTAATCCCTTGCTACCAACTGGTTTGCTCTGTTCGGTTAATGATATCAAGCTGAGTTGCCTCATCCAGATCTATAAAGTAGGCGCTGTAGGCTGCTACACGGACCATCAGATCCTTATAATTCTCCGGATCCTTCATTGCCTTGCGTAAATGTTCCGAAGAAACAACATTAACCTGGAGATGGTGAATGCCTAATTCATCAAAAGTCCTGAGAAAAGCTACAAAATTATCCATATCACGCTCAGTTGCCAGTAGTTGGGGGCTTAGTCTCTGGTTCAACGCAATACCGGCATCCGGTGTTGGCAGCTTGCTTATTGACTTGAGTACCGCCGTAGGTCCCTTTTTATCCATCCCTTGAACCGGCGAAAGACTGTCACCTAATGGTTTAAAACCGATATGACCGTTAGGCAAGCTGCTAACAGTATATCCAAAGGCTATATGCAAAGTAATATGCATAAAAGAATTACCATATTTACCGCCAATGTACGGGATCATATCGGCTTGCGTGTTGACCCAATCGGTAAATTTGTTGCAAACGTCTACCCCCCACACATGCCACTGGTCCGCATAATCATCGTCATTGCCATACTTGGGCACACCGTTAATGCAAAGTTGCCTCAGTTCTTCGTAGCCCTCCCAGTTGGCATTGAGCGCCTCAAGCAATTGGTCCCAGGTAATCTTCTTTTGCTTATAGATCAACGTATCAATAACCCCAAGAGAATCGGCAATCTCGGCGGTGCCGCCAAAAGCGATTCCATAGAACGTGTATTGGGCGCCACCTTGTGTCAGATCAAGGCCTTTAGCCAATGTACCTTCTACAAGAGTGGATGAATAGGGAATCATCGCCCTTTCAGCCTCACACTCATATGCTGTTTTGACAACCGGTATCAATAATTTTCCCCAGTAATACAACTGTTCTTTAAACGCCTGTTGCACATCCGCCACTGACATAAAGTTGCGGGGTTCACCGGTTGCCGGTCCTATCTGCTCGCCGCAAATGGCACATTTACCATTGTTGAGTACCAGTTCGAACAACTTGGCAACACTTATCACGCCGCCTAAGCCATTGCTCATAGTAACCCCGGGCAAAACGGGTTCGAAGCAACCTTTGATGAACCCTTCTCGATAATCTTCGATGGTCAAATCAGGATAGAGGCCTGCAAGTGACTTTTGCAGTTTGCGAGAAGAGAAAAACTTCGGCTTGCCGCGTCCCAGGCGGGTAATCTCAGCTGCCCGCAAGAGGTATTCTTGAGGAGTTCCTTCCCAGAGTAGCATGGAAATGTCAGGCTGAACGAGACCCACCTGCTCTTCCGCATCCAGAACGAGCATGGTTACCTCGTTGCAGGCGTCTTTCCCATCCCGTGTCTGCCCCCCGATGTCTAACGTCTGGACTAGTGGATGCCCGGAATGAAGTTGAGTTACCTCAGTGCTCCAGATTTCAGTGAATTCAGAAGCCTTCACAAACAGACACTCTACAAGTTCCAAGGCTTCATCCCGGGTCATTTTCTTCTCGTCCATTACTGACTTTTTGTAGAACGGATACATGTATTGGTCAAAGCGGCCAAAGCTATTGACTATATGGGTCATTTCACAATGTGTTAACATTTGGAGGAACCAGACCGTTTGCACCGCTTCCCGCCAGTCTCGAGCGGGATTTGCCGGCACATGGCTACAGACCTCGGCTATGCGCTCCAACTCCTTCTTCCGTCCGGGCTCAACTTCCTTGTCTGCCATTTCCCGCGCCAGATCGGAATATCTCCCGGCTAAATCCATCGCAGCATCAAGAGTGATGATACAAGCTTTGTAAAAATCTTTCTTGGCCTGAACACCAATGTGCATATACCGTTGGTCGAGCTGGGCCAGATACCACTCAACCTCTTCCTTGATACCCTTCAATCCCTTGTACAGCACTTTTTCGAAATTGGCAGTCTGGTGACCGAGATCCTTCTGGAACATCACGTCGCCCACGAGAGGGACGTGGGGACAGGTATATCCGGACGCCAACCCCTTTTTTTTGCTTTCTTCATCAAGGCGGCTATAGCAATAATCTTCAAATGTCTTGCCCCTCCAGTATGGCAAAATAACTTCTCGAAGCTCTGTCCTTTCTTCGGGGGTCATTTCATGCCGGCCCAGCTTACGGATTGTCCAGTCTTTCATCGGGTCGTCCATCTGAACATCCATCCATTTAGCGGTAAACTCAGCCGATACCGGGGCCGCCCTGTGTTTACTGGTTACATTGCCGACGATGAGTTCATCTTCCATGATTGATATGGTCTTGTCTCTCAGATATGTTTCAAAGACCCTGGCTCGCTGAATGACCCTCGGCTCATCCTTATATTGCTCGTACGCTTTGATCTCAGCCCGACTACGTTCCAGACAAACCTCTACTTTCTCCACAGCGCGTGCTTTTGCTTTCTTAATACGCTCAGAGCAGGTAGGCTGAAACACCTCTTGCCATGCCCCGATTTCTTCCACTTTCTTTTGTCCCATAATTATAGCCATTTTTTTGCACTCCTTCTCTTTGTCGCCGTGAGGTGTTAAGAAGTTTTTGATGCTGTAACCCTATATACCACGGGCACAGCGCTCACCAGACCGTCTGCTCTGAACGATTGATGATGTCCATCTGGGTGTCAGCGTCAAGCTCAACGAAGTTGGCACAGTAGCTGGCTACCCTGACCATCAAATCCTTGTAGTTCTCGGGCTCCCTCATCGCTTTGCGCAGCAATTCTGAGGATATGACGTTGAATTGAATGTGGTACACGCCAAGCTCCTCACAAGTCCTGATAAATGCCACAAAGTTGTCCAGGTCTCGGTCCGTCGCCAGAAGCTGCGGGCTGAGCCTTTGGTTCAACGTGATCCCCACAGCAAATCGGTGTATCGGCATCTTGCTCACCGATCTGATCACTGCCGACGGCCCCTTACGATCCATCCCCTGCACCGGCGACATCGTGTCAGCCAAAGCCTTCGGGTAAATACGCCCATTCGGCAACGCGCCCATCCAGGCTCCGAAAGCAGTAGGACCATTCGCAACTATGATTCCGCCGACATACATCCCGCCGGCAGCGGGCATCAAATCCTTTTTGGTATTGACCCAATCCACGGCATCATACCAGGTGTCCATTACCCACGCCGCCCAAGTATCCGCATAATCATCGTTGTTGCCATACTTTGGAACACCGTTGATGGCTAACTGCCGCAACTCCTCGTGCCCTGCCCAGTTGTCCTGCAAGGCTGCCTTTAGCTCGCCCCAGGTCACCTTCTTGTCACGATAGATCAGCCTGTCAATAACCCCCAGCGAATCGGCAGTGTCCGCAAGACCCGTCAACCACAACCCATACAACGTGTACCAGGCGCCTCCCTGGATCAAATCCTTTCCCTTTTGCAGTGGACCTTCCAACAGAGATGAGCAGAAGGGTGTCATACTCTTATCGTAATGGCCATTCCACTCCACTTGGGAACCTTTGACCAATTGCTCCATCCAGTAGAACACCTGTGTCCGGAATGCCTGCCGGACTGCCTCAATCGACTCAAACGACTCCACCTTACCGGTCAACGGCCCGATCTGCTTGCCGCAAAGGGCGCATTTACCATTGTTTATCACGAGCTCCAATATCTTGGGCACTATGCTGATCCCGCTCATACTATTATTCTGGGTGATGTGGGGCAAGCTGAGCTCAACGCAACCGATCACAGCGTAATCACGCAAGTCCTCAATCGTCCTGTCCGGATAGGGTTTCGCAAGCATCTGCAGAGCCTTGCGGTCACTGTAAAACTTCAGTTTGCCGCGCCCCAAACGAATGATCTCAGCACATTTCTTCAGGAAGGCCTGCGGCGTGCCCTCCCAGATCCTTATTGCAACATCCGGCTCCCCAAGCCCCACTTGCTCTTCAGCTTCGAGGCATAGCCAGCTCAACTCATTTACAGCATCTCGGCCATCTCGAGTCTGACCGCCGAGAAGCAGGTTCTGACCACTGGGAAATCCCGCCCCGGTCGGAACCACATCATAGTTTTGAAGCTGGGTCAATTCATTGGCCTTCACCCAGAAGCACTCAAGCAACTCCAACGCGTCGTCCCGCGTCATCGTTTTGTCGTCAATTACTGACTTCTTATAGTACGGGTACAGATACTGGTCGAACCGGCCAAACGAATTACCCCCCATTTCCATTTCACAATGGATCACCACCTGAAGCATGAACACCGATTGCAGGGCTTCCCGCCAGTCTTTCGCCGGATGCTCCGGCACCCGCTCGCAGACCTCCGCAATCCGCTCCAGCTCGCTTCGCCGCCGCGCATCAGTTTCTTTGACCGCCATCCGCCGGGCCAACTCAGCGTACCGCTTTGAATAAGCAATTGCCGCGTCCAGCGTAATCAATACCGCCCGGTAAAAATCTCGCCTCTCTTGCACCCCTGAGTGGTTGTAGGGCTCCTCAAGCCTCGCCATGTACCACTCAACCTCTTCCCTGATCCCCCGCAACCCTATGCACAGCACCTTCTCATAGTTGGCCAGTTGATGACCGGCATCCTGATCCATTTTTAAGTCGGCGAAGCTGGGGATGTGATGACATGAGGCAGTCACAACAAATGACTTCTCCTTAACTTCATCATCGGCGAGCTCCCCGTAAGAATAGTCCGAGATCGTCTTACCCCTGAAGTAGGGAATAATCGTTTCCCTGAGCTCTTTCCTCACCTCAGGCGTAATATTGTACTTGTCCCACTTTCTGACTGCGTAGTCTCTGACCGGATCATCCAGTTCTCTATCGAGGAACCCCCCGTACAGCTCAGCAAAAATGGGTGAAGCCCGCACCTTGCTGGTAAAATTGCCTACGATCAACTCACCCTCGTTAATGAAGAGCGTCTTTTCTCTAAGATAGATCTCCAACGTGCGAGCCCGCTGAATGATTCTGGGTTCATCTTTGTACTGTTCCAACGCCTTGATCTCAGCACGGGCGCGCTCCAGGCAGAACTCCGGCGTCTGCGAGGCGCTATCGATCGCCTTCTTGATGCGCTCAGAACAAGTGCGTTGAAACATCTGCTGCCAGGCACCGATTTCTTCGCCCTTTAAGCCTCCCGGCACGATCACGCTTTCAATGCCTTTTTTGTCTTCCCGTACAGTTTCCATTCCTCTCACCTCCTATGTTAAACATATTAAATGGCAGATTTTGATGGATTCGCAACAGGTCGTTTAAATTGTAAATTATTTTTTATCCGTTTTTCGGATAGTACCACATCTGTACCATTTATAATATTAAAATTCTCAGTCCACCGTTTGAAATCTTCCATTTTTTTCTTCCGAATACTTTTTAGCTTTGTAAACCCGGCACATCATTGTTCTGAGGGGCCAGCCACCCTTTAGGCGGTTACACAAATCAGGGTCGTCATCCGTGCACACATTGATATTTGACTCCCATACGCATAGATTTGTTTTATTTTAGCTTGAGTCACCATAGGGTTGCTGGATATGGTAGTCATCGTACGGGATAAGGTTCACCCGTAACCATCGCACAATACACTGTTGGGGCGTGAGCATAAAGACCGGCTGCTGGCATTTGGCCCTGGCCCCAACCCCTTTCCAAATGATGTTTCATGAGTTCATGACCGGGTCAGGCCAGGTCAACAGCATAGACCGGTCTGCGCCAAGCTGTTTCCGCCTCTGTTCTTCGGGCAATTTATCGAAAATCGTTACTGCATGCATGAATCGGCATTTTTTTGCGAGGCGGTCCTGTTATTATTTCGCCACCTTAACATTAATATTGCCGGTTACAGCCGGCAGGGCGTATATGGCATGCAATGTTTCAATACAATTGGGCAACTGTTCCACTCCCATTCCATGGCCTAATGACTACGGACGTCCTTTCGCGTTGGTAAAAGGAACTTTGGCTTTCCATATCGATGTTTTTAAGCGTTTATATTTTATTTCATCAAAAATGTTTTTATCTCCTATTTCATCGAACCCTGTAATAAACATGGTTTTCCCATCTTCTCCACCGATAGTGCAAGCTATAGGCGCTATTCCGGGGAGACTGATCTCGTGTGTCATGACTCCTGATTTATCAAAACGAACAATTTGATTTCCCGTGGTAACATTGAGCCATACCCCGCTTTCGTCATCAATACCCATACCATCCAGCTTATGCCCCTCAACCTTTGAATGAAAGCGACCGCCGCTCAGACTGCAATCCTTTTCAATATCGTAGGCGTGTAATTCAAATGATTCCACCAGATACAAGGTCTTTCCATCAGGCGAAATAGTAATTCCATTAGGAAAATCGAGGTTTTCCAGTACAACCGAAATTTCACCGTTTGTTTTAACAAGAATAACCCGGCCGATTGGGGCCAGTGCCTCACCGTGAAATGGCCTGATACCCACGTCATCAACATAGAGATTTCCCTGAGCATCCATCACCACATCGCCTAAATACCCTGTTGTCACTTTACTCAAATCCGCATACTCTGAAACCACACCCTCTTTAAATTTTATAATTTTCCTGTCAAACATGCACATGATCAGCAAAGACCCGTCATCAAGACACACCAAACCGTTAGGGCAGTTGTCCCCTTCTAAGACGTATAGCGTTTCAACCTTGCCGTTGGAGGGATACACCTTTACAACCCGCTGACCGGCCATGTCAGACAGCACGACCTCGCTTCCAGTCCAGCGTATTCCCTCACCGAAAATCAACCCTTCGGCAACTTTTTCAGCGGATATTTTTTCAATTTCACCCATGACAATCTCCTTATGCGTTTATAATATTTTTTTATATCTCGCCCTCTGATTTTAGTTTGTCCGCAATTATTTGTCTCAGCACTTTTTTGTCCAACTTTCCGATAGCTGTTAGCGGGAAAGCATCTGTGACTTCAAGCCGCTCCGGTGCCTTGAACTTTGCAATTTTCCGCTCATTGATAAGGAAATCGCGAATTTCTTCAAGATCTAAGGTTTCGTTTGGTTTCGGGATCACAAAAGCGCAGATTCTCTCGCCGAATTTCTTATCGGGCATCGCCACTGCGGCAACGTCCTTGACCTTTGAATATGCCCTGACATGGAGTTCCACTTCCTCGGCGTTGACCTTTTCACCCCCACGGTCGATACAGTCCTTTATTCGGCCCATCCAGGTCATGTTGCCTTGTTCATCCAACTTGCCAAGATCTCCGCTTCTATAAAATCCGTCAGGAGTAAAAGCATCCTTGTTCCGCTCGGGGGCCTTGTAATAACCGCGAATCGTATAAGGGCCCCGGAAGATCATTTCCCCAACCTCTCCGGGGGGAAGATCCTTAAGGGTTACAAGGTCGACCACTCTGATTTCATCCGCCTCGGAGATTCCTTTCCCCTGGGTAAAAAGTTTTACATCAAGTGAATCTTCAGGGACCGTTCCCGTAAGCACGCCCTCGGCCATACCAAACACCTGGGTGCTGTCGCAATTGAGCAGTTCCATTGCCGACCGCAAAGCTTCCGGTTTGATACTGGAACCCCACAACTTTGTAACGGATCCAAAATTCTTCTTAATTTCCTCAGGGGCCCGGCCCATTAGCATATTCACCAAAACGTTTGCTATTGGGAGGTAATTGACCTTGTTTTGGAAGATCGCTGCAAACATCTCTTGCGGCTTGGGCGCGCAGAGTACGATCAGCCCCCCCGAAAAATGAACCGGTAATATCGCGCCCACCAACGGACCATTATGCGTCATGGGCAGCGGAGTTATAAATCGGGTCTCTTCATTATAAGCATATCGTTTTGCGCAGCATTTGACATTGTAAGCGTAATCGTTATGAGTTCGCGGTATTATCTTGGGAACGCCGGTTGTCCCTCCTGACAACTGAAAAATCGCCGGCTCCATCGGATCAGGGCGATACTGTGCCAATTCTTTCTTTGCCGCCTGCAAGTCAACTTCCTTTTCAATGAGCTCATTTATGGAGAACATATTGGGACGACTTGGTTTGCCCGTGGTCAGGACGAATTCAAGACCGGAGACTTCGTTTCTAAGTTCATCGGCAAATTCTTCAAAATCAAAGTCTTGTGCGACGCCGGCGGGGATGGCGTGCACTTTTGCATCCGTCATCTTTGCAAAAAAACTGAGCTCAGCCCACCGATGGGTTACCAGGGAAGCGATGGGAATGGCCCCCAGCTTGAAGCAGGCGTAAAGTAAATAAAGCGTTTCCGGAGTATTGAACATTTGAAATAGGACGGGATCATAAGTTTTAATTCCCATCTTGGCCATCTGATACGCCAGCTTCGTCACATTTTCACCCAGTTGACGATAGGTGACGATTGTTTTGCCCTCACTGTTGGCTAACGCCGGCCTGTCCGCATATTTCGCAAAACACTCATCTAAATGCTCGCCTATCGTTTTGTCCTCCCAATAGCCTTTTTGCTTATATTCTTTTACAAATTCTTCAGGCCAATAAACACATCCTTCCATAATTTTTCCTCCTTAAATTTTTCATTAAAAACTGATGAATTTTTTTTTGCCTTATCCTTCTTTATCCAAAATGTTAGAATATCAAGGCTTCAAACTTTTTGAAACCGCAGTGTCCTTTCAATATTGGTAAGCGAGCAAAATACGTGCCAAAACATTTTGTTAGCGATATTTATAGAATAACAGAAAGTTATGGGCTTACGCCCTCTTATTTTTCTTCAAACAAACAATATATTGTAGTTAGAAAATCCAAAATTTTGGAGAAATGGGCCGGCAATTTTGCTTTTTGGCATCGTGTTACCGATGTGTCAACCAATTGCTTTTTGCTTTCCATTTTATGAGCGGAAATCATCGGGATATCCGCAATTAAATAGGGTGGGTCGATATAATTGGAATATGTAGTGTCTGAACGACTATCCGTAAACCGTTGTATTTCGGACGGTTAGCACCAGAAACCAAATCGATGATTTTTCAATTCGATGCATTTTATGCTTGCATTATGAAGTAATCTAATGCAGTTATCATGTTGACATAAATAAACAAAATGACAATTACTGATTTTACAGAATCAGCACTTCCAACCCAAAATTGAAAAATTTTCGTGGAAAAAAACTCTGCGAAAAATAATCGAAAAGCAACTGAAATTTGGGCAAGTCGACATTTCACGCATCGAAATAGACTTAAATTCTCGGCATGAGATCCCCCAGCTTTTGTTGGGCCTGCAGGCCATTTACACGAACAAGTTGACACAGAGTGCCGTTTTCTCAATACTGCAAGAAATTATTCCGGAATACACGGACTCCAGGAATGGCAGGCCCGGCATGGAGATTTGGTCGATTCTGGTGCTTGGGACTCTTCGGCTTAATTGCAACTGAGACTTCTGTTAACTGTTTTATATTGCTAACAATAATAACAAAGGTCGAGAATTTTTAGGTCACACCCTTCATGATTTTGATCAAGTATATGCATTGCAGACATTGAAGGACAATGTTTCGCCTTTCACTCCAGAGGCAGCAAATAAAATAAGTCGGGTCGTTATCAAAGCCGGTCATAAGCTGTTTGGCTGCCAAACAGAGCCCTTAACAGGCCGATGTGACTTGGCTTTCAAACGCTACTCAAATCGCTTATAGATCTTTGCACATGACTTGATACTCATTTACTCGATGTTCAAGTTTATCGGAATTGGCCTGTAGGAGCGGCTTCCAGCCGCGATTTTTTACGAGCCGACAATTCCCGTCGCGGCTGGAAGCCGCTCCTACGGCAGACCAAGAGCAACTCCTGCTGCAACCATATTGGGCGAAGCCCTGTAACTCAAAAAAAGTTGAACATCGAGTTCTAACCTTCATTCTTAAGCGAGATGGTATCAATTCATGCGCTATGGACTATAGTGATTCGAAAAAAATTCTGAATTCTCTTATGAGACTTTATCAGGGGCGTTGGATACTTCCACTACCGTTTGTACTTTCCCGAAAAACCGACCCGGTTTTTGAAACCGAGTCGGTCTGACCGGGTAAGCGGTAAGTTAGAAAATGCGATTCCCCTGCTGGCAAGGCACTTATGCTATTGGTAGAATAAACTTAAGAGCGCAAGAATACCATCTCCGATACCGTCATCACCTTTTGGTCCTCCTGGGTCAGTTCCACCAGAACGCGAGCGATACGGCCCTGGGTATCGATCACATGCGCAGCAGCGATTACGTCCTTCGCAGGATCCGCCCCTTTAAGCAATTGGATGTCACAATTGAGCGGCAATCCCACCGAGCCCAGTGAGTTCGCAACCGCCGCCATAGTTTGCTCCGCTAAGGTAAACAGCGCGCCCGTGTGAGTGTAGCCGAGAAAGTTCGGCAATTGGGTGGTTCCGGGTAGACGGGCGGTGGCGCGTCCCGATTCAAATTCCGTAAACTGAATGGAAAGCGCGCGGGCCAATGGGGAAAGCTCCAAAGCGCGCCGCAAGGCCACCAGGTCTTCGCCTTTGATGGCATTCCGGACGGCCTCCGGTGTGCTATCCGCCTCCACCGCGGAGAGTTTCCGGCGATTTCGCTCCTCTACCCCCCGAGTCAACCAGGAAACGGCCTCGTTGTATGGGGTCGGGATGTTAAGGCGACGACCTTCCGAAACGATCACTTCATTTAAATTGCCGATTTCGGTGAGACGCCCCGCCTCCACGTCCTGGAGCATGGAAACACGGTTGTTTTTGGTGGAAGCGAAGGCCTTTAAAGAAAAGCTCAGCGGATCATCCAACTCTGGAAAGTCAATCCCCTTGGCCCGGGCCACCTTGGCCAGTTCCAGAGAGAGCGCTTCGATGATTTTAACGGAGGACTCGTGTGTGACCGCGATGCCACCGGTCAAACCGGTCAGGGCGGCCACCACATTGGTGGACACATTGGCGATCAGTTTTTTCCAGATTACATTGTTAATATTGTCGGTAGGGTGAACGTCCAGGCCCACATCCTTGAATCGCTGGACCATTTTTTCAAAACCCGGGCGGGATACGCCGTCGTAAGGCCCAATTACCAACAGCGGTCCCAGCCCCCCCACATACCGGACCTCGTTCATGCTCACGGGCATACCGGAATGAGCCGTAATGCCCCCGACAACCCGGTCCGGACCTACGGTTTCAGCAATGATTTCCAGATTCCCCAAACCATTTTGAACCGAGAGAACGATGGTATTCTCTCCTATCATGGGAAGAGCGCTCTCGATGGCCGAGCGGGTGTGATACCCTTTGACGGCGATGATCACCAGATCCTTCACGCCGGCCATGCGGACATTTGAGGTGATCGCTATCCGTGAATGCGTTCGCTCACCATCGGGCCACTGCATCCACAGCCCCTCTTTTTCAATCAGACGAACCCGCTCCTCGAGCACTTCGATCAGGGTCACCTCGAACCCTTTTCCCGCAAAAAGACTGCCAAAAATGGAACCTAAAACACCGGCGCCGACAATCGCTATTTTCATAACTTCCTCCCAGTTCGCCGCATTTCGGGGTTTTTGGAATCATTTCATTTCCGATCCCCCGACCGGGCAACGTCTGTCATTGATGTGATTTTCCCTTCGCAAAGCCGGCCGCTATTTAAACTCCCTGTCCTTGTCAAAGGCCACCAGGTTGAGTTCCTTGAGTTTGGGCGGCGCCCGCTCGGCAATGACCGTTTTCCACGGAGTGTTTCCGCCGGTTCATTCGAGAACTTCCGAACTGAATTATCGCTTCGCTCTATATAGCGATGCGCGCATCCACGGCACAAGCGCCGTCCCTAAGCGCCATCACCGGGTTCAGGTCCATCTCCTGTATCTCCGGCAGGTCGGTCACCAGCTGGGAGAGGCGCCCAATGAGATCCACCAGGGCTGCCTGGTCCACCCCGGCCTGGCCGCGCACCCCTTTGAGCAAGGCCGCGCCCTTGATGGATCCAACCATTTGTTGGGCTTCCGTATCGGTCACCGGCGTTAAGTCGAACACGACGTCTTTCATGATCTCGACGTAAATTCCACCCAAACCGAACATGATGAGATGCCCCAGACCCGGTTCGGCCTTGGCGCCAAAAATCACTTCCAGACCACCGGGTTGGAACTTCTGAATCAGGAATTTCAAATCCTTTGTCCCTGTCAGAGTGGATTGCATCTTTTGAACAGCGGCACGAAGCATCGTCTCGTCGGCTAAATTGACGGCGACCCCGCCCATATCGCTTTTATGCACCACGGTTTGCGCATCGGCCTTGACCACTACCGGATAGCCGATCCGTGCCGCTGCGGCGGCAGCCGTTGCGGCATCGGCCGCCACCTGCCAATCCGCCACGGGAATTTTATAAGCGGATAGAATGCCATACACCTCGGCCGCGGACAGGTTGGATCTTCCGGCGGCACGGGCCCCTTCCAATAGCGCCCGGGCTCCGGATTTGTCCACGTCACCGTACGCCGGTACCGTGCCGGTTTTGCGGTTACGAATGCCATTATATCGCACCAGGGCGGTCAAGGCCCTGGCGGCCGCTCCCGGCAAATTAAAACAGGGGACACCGCCGGTTCGCAAAATCGACACGACCTCTGTCCACTGTTTGGGGTCTGTCATCAGGTTGCAAACAATCGGTTTTATTCGCTGCTGGCTCACCGCCACGATTTCACGGGCAATGCTCTCGTTGTCCACAAAAAACGGGGTCACGAAATTGATGTAGACGCTGTCAAAATTATCGTCCTCCATCATGGCGTCCATGCATGCCCGGTAATGGGCCGCCGTTCCGGTGGCCAGCACGTCCACGGGATTGTGCACCGAGGCTTCGGCATAGAGGACCGCTTTCAACCGGGCGGCGGTTTTTTCGGAGAGAGGCGGGAGCTTCAACCCGGCCCCCACCAGCACATCGGTGGCGATAACCGCCGGGCCGCCGGTGTTGGTGATAATACCCACCCGGTTGCCCCGGGGGATGGGTTGGGAG
>JAZDPP010000169.1:0-300125 GCA_043797445.1 Pseudomonadota bacterium | reverse complement strand
TCATCGTACCGGCCACGCCAGGATATTTTTTCCAGAGCGGCAGGAACTCGCTATCGCTCAAACAGCCTGCCGCTCTTCCAAAAACACCCTGGCGCGGCCTCCCTGCCGTGGGAAATTGGCCGAAACGATGATCAAGGCCTTAATTTCTATTTTACAGGGACATAGGTTTTAAAAGAAAGGGAATAAACACATGGTGAGGCTTGAGACGAGCATGGGTGAAATTGTATTGGAACTTAATACCGAAAAAGCGCCTAAAACCGTTGCTAACTTTCTTGAATACGTGGCATCGGGGCACTATGACGGCACCGTTTTTCACAGGGTGATCGATGGGTTTATGATTCAGGGCGGTGGCTTGACGGCCGACATGGAGCAAAAACCGGTTGGAAAACCCATCGAAAACGAAGCGGATAACGGACTTAAAAATGAGTCCTACGCAGTCGCCATGGCCCGTACCGGAAATCCCCACAGCGCGACGGCCCAGTTCTTTATCAATGTCAAGAAAAACGACGCATTGAATTACACATCAAAGACGGACAAGGGATGGGGCTACGCCGTTTTCGGCAAGGTGGTGAAAGGGCATGGTGTTGTCAATAAAATCAAGGGGGTTCCGACGGGCAGCAAGAAAGGCTTCGATGATGTGCCGATTACCCCCGTAACGATTGTCAAAGCCGAAGTAGTGAGCGAGTAGCAAGGATGACATGTGAATTTTAACGGTTGCCTCCATCATGACGCAATCGTTACCCGGAAGGAGAAATCAAATGACGAAAGCCGCCTGGGTGTTATTCTGTTCCGCCATCATTCAATTCATCAGCGGCTGCGCGCAGATGCAATTCAATTATGAAACACCTACGGTCAGCTTGAATTCATTTCGAATTTTGCCCTCCGAGGGAATGGGGCCCCGCTTTGAAATAGGTCTCCATGTCGTAAATCCGAACCGCTCCGCGTTAGCCCTTCAGGGGATTGCGTACACGGTGATCATTGAGGGGCATAGAATCCTGACCGGGGTGGCCAATGACCTTCCCGTCATTGACGGATACGGGGAAGGGGATATCCTGTTAAATGCAACCGCAGACTTGTTTAACAGCATCAACCTTATCACCAACATGGTTAAAGACAGGCGGGAGTCGGTTGCCTACGAACTGGATGCCAAATTGGATGTGGGGGGATTTCGCCCCAACATCCATGTTGAGAAAAGAGGTGAACTATTGTTTCCCCGCATCGGGAAATGAGCCCATCACCCATAACCGTGGCACTCTTTTTGCTTACCGATGATAGAAATGCCGGTAATGGGGGAATCGGTAGGGAAACGGATAAAAAATATAGGGTTCGGGTTGGATTTCCGTTCGTTCGGCCCATAGATGCAATTCTTTTACGGCGATCAGGGGATAGGCGTATTCGATTTCATCCAGCCGCTGCATTCGGCGACCTTGGACAACTCCCGCCACTGTCACCTCTCTGTCTTTTGCATAAACGGCCGTATCGAGGTATCCATCGAAGAGCGCTAAAAACCGACCTTCCGAATAATCCCCCGCCGAGGGCTCGTTTCCATAACCGAGGGGTTTTTGCAAAATCTCGATGAGGGTGCCTTCCTTGAGGTTTCGAGAGGAAACAATCACTCCCCCCCAAAGCACCATCTCATTGCGAAAGCTTTCGGGTTTTTCAAATACGGATTTGAAATTGATCGATGTATCTATTTGCTGCGAAAGCTCCCTTGATATGACCGGCGCGCAACCGGAGAGAAAAGCAAACGCGATAAGGGAGATGACCCCATTAAGTGACCGTTTCATTTTTCCATCCTCCCGTTATTACGGTTCGATACGATATATACAATCTACGACTTTTATCCGAAAAATTCAACGCAGGGGAAAAAATGAAAACAGTGCCCGATCCGGTTTAAAATCGATGCTTGCGGTATTTGTTCGATAAATGATAGGGTCTAAAAATATTCCGTCGTAACGGTCATCCCCATTTTTTTAACCGTGAAAGAACTGTCGAGAATAATGATATGAGAAAGTTGATCGGCTACCTCATCCTGCCGCTTCTCTGCTTTACCGCTATCGGGTGTTTTAATAACCGGATCACAAAGGCCTATGATTTTTCCGGCGCCCAGCTCGTTCTGGATGAAAAAGACATCGTTATCAGGGCCGCCTTGCTCGGCGCCTCCATACCGGGGGAAAAAGAGGACGGCTTGATGGTTATCATTCGGAGCAGTCCCTATTCCCTGTCCTTTTTTCTGACATCGAGCACGGGGTATTACCGGGAGGCAAAAGTTTCTAACGTTATGGTGTTAACCGAAAAAAATAAAAACATTCTCCCGAAACCGCCGGAAACCGCGGCGGGAAAATTTTCAGAGACCCCGGCGGGAAATATCGCTCGAGTTTCATTCAATAATCTTCCATTGCCATATGAGAAGCTTTTTTTGACGGCCGATGTCGAGCTCCTTACAAAAGCAAATTCAATCATAAAACAGCCGATTCAGTTTTTTTTTGAACCCACCTATTCAGAAGAAAAATCATCCGTAACAGAGTGAACCGTAAATAGGGGAGGCGTTATGAACTCGTTTCGAAAAGGGAGAGAAGAAATGAAGTGGTTAAGCCCTGGATTTATTCTGCTGATTTGCCTTTCGTCCGCCGTTACGCTGACCCACTGCGGCCGTGTTGACAGCTCGTCCAAAATCGTTCAGGAACCGCTTCCGTACGCGGAAAACGCTCTTGAGCCCTATATCTCAGCCGCAACCATGGGCTATCATTACGGCAAACATCACGCGGCATACGTTACAGCCGCAAACGCGCTGATTTTCGGCAGCCCTTTTGCGGGGAAAAGCAGCGCCGAGATCATCTCGCTCACGGCGGGTAAAGCGGAGCATGCCGCCATCTTCAACAACGTGGCCCAGGCTTTCAACCATGCCTTTTTCTGGAAATCCATGAAACCGGGAGGCGGTGGTGTTCCGACCGGAAAACCGGCCGAAATAATAAATGCCTCCTTTGGAGATTTTAAAGCTTTTAAGAAGGCATTTTCAGAGGCCGCAAAAGGCCGTTTCGGCAGTGGTTGGGTATGGCTGGTTAAGGAGGGAGACCTTCTTAAAATCGAGACGACAAGCAATGCGGACACCCCGATCGCTCACGGCGCAAAGCCCGTTTTTTGCGTGGATGTCTGGGAGCATGCCTATTATCTCGATTATCAGAACCGGCGCTCCGATTTCGTCGAAACCGTTATCGACAAGCTTGCCAATTGGGATTTCGTTGCCTCTCAACTATAAGCGCCTGAAAAGACCTTTTGTCCCATTCGCGGGTGTTTTTGAATCCATGGGCTTTCCGAATTGGGTTCCATGCTGATGGTTCCCGGTCTTTTAGCCGACGCTCTGGTGTTGCTCCATTTCGCATTTGTTATTTTTGTGGCGATGGGAGGTCTTCTGGTTGTCAAATGGCCCAAAACGGCGTATCTACACCTTCCGGCTGCCCTGTGGGGCGCGGTGATCGAATTGACAGGTTGGATTTGTCCGCTCACGCCCCTTGAAAACGGGTTGCGGCGCTCAGGCGGAGAATCGGGGTATACGGGTCCATTTATCGAACACTATATTCTCCCCGTTCTATATCCATCCGAGCTGACGCGTGAACTGCAGATTGCAATCGGTGTTTCCATTCTTTTGGTCAATGGACTCTTTTACACGCTGCTGATGATGCGAAATCGGCGGCATCTCAGGTAAAAAACGGACTTGATCATCGTTCCGGCCAGGCAAGGGCATTTTTTCCAGCCCGGCAAGAACTCGCTGTCGCTCAAACGGCGTAATATCATCTTAATAAACAACGGATTCCCAATATATGATCAGTTTTCAGGGCGTTAAAGAACAAGCCATTTCATCCAATTTCAAGGAATATGGTGAAAGATCCCAGTGGTTACGATGGCTCTCTTCTCCCGAAGCCAAGGCCAATGAAAAAATAAGAGACGATCTTCTCTCGGCTCTCGAACCCCATGTCCAATACGGATATAACCACACAAAGCTCGATTGCGCCCGGCTTTCAGCCGGTTGTCGGAGCTGTGGCGGCGGAGAATGGTCCTGCCTCTTTATCAACGGAAAATGCAACTGCCGGTGCTTTTATTGTCCCACCGAACAGGATCGGATCGGGGTTCCCACGACCAACGGCATTCAATTTCATAAACCCGGTGATTACGCCGATTATGTGGCGAAGTTTCAGTTTAAAGGCGTGAGTATCAGCGGCGGA
This sequence comes from Pseudomonadota bacterium, assembly GCA_043797445.1. GTDB lineage: Bacteria > Desulfobacterota > Desulfobacteria > Desulfobacterales > JAFDDL01 > JAZDPP01. Next base: position 295,902 of record JAZDPP010000169.1, on the reverse strand, counting down.
GAGCCTCTTTTGACTGTCGATACGAGTTTAAAATATATCAGCGCCGTAAGAAAAAAACTGGGAGACCGAATCTATATCTGGCTCTATACCAACGGCACGCTTTCCACCCCGACGATTCTTTCCAGGTTGCGGGATGCGGGCTTGAATGAGATTCGATTCGATATCGGTGCCACCCATTACACACTTGAAAAGGCAAGGGAGGCGATTGGGGTGATTCCGGTGGTGACGGTCGAAATTCCCGCCATCCCGGAGGATCTGAATCTTTTAAAAATGAAACTAACGGAAATGGCTGAAGTCGGCATTTCTCATCTCCACCTGCACCAGTTGCGTCTCACCCCGTTTAATTTTGAAAAGCTCAAGGATAGAAATTACACCTTTCTTCACGGCGAAAAAGTCACGGTGCTGGAATCCGAATTGACAGCCCTTGAATTGCTCCGGTTCTCCTTTGAAGAGAAAATTCCACTTCCCATAAATTACTGCACCTTTCATTACAAACACAGCTTTCAGGGGGCGGCCGTCAGAAAAAGGAGCGCCGCCCATATCATTAAAAAATATGAGGATCTGACGGAAAAGGGGTATATCCGGTCCCTTTCCCTGGTGGGAAATTCAGAAGCACTTCTCGATCAGGTCCGCCGGTTCGGGGAAGTTGCCGGCAGCGGAATGTGGCTCATGTCCGGTTCCGGGGGACGGCTCTATTTCAGCGCCTTGCTGATCGATTTCGTTTCAACTTCCCATGCGGAGCTGAAGGTGGCCTATTTTGAGCCCCGGATTCTATCCGGCATGACGTATCGGCATGCCTATGTCGAGCTTCCCATCAACAAGCGAAAATCGGTGGTGGTGGAAAAAGCGGCGGTGTGCGAAGACATGGCGCTCAAGAATGAAAATATCGCCCGGTTCCGGAATCTGGTCTCCAACCGCAAAACCGTGGGCATGGTGAATTCCGAGGCGACGAGTGATCCGGTATGGGAGAAAATCCTGCAATTTGAAATGATCCGTCCCGGATTACAACCTTACTTTTAACTTCCGCGTGCCGGATTCGTCGGAAGGTTGTTGGTTACCACACCCGGCATATCAGCCCCTTCAGATAGCTGCCTTCGGGGAAACTCAGCGCCGTCGGATGGTCGGAAGAGGCTTCGAGGCGTTTAAGGATCCGCGCCTCACGGCCGGCGTCGAGAGCCGCCCAGGCGATTGTCTTTTCAAAGAGATCGGGGGTCATGAGTCCCGAGCAGGAAAATGTCATTAGCACGCCGCCGGATCGCAGCAGCGTGAAGGCAAGAAGATTGATATCCTTGTAACCGCGAGCGGCCCTTTCGAGATGCTGTCGGGCTTCGGCAAATTTGGGTGGATCCAGGATAATGAGGTCAAACCGGCGGCCCTGGTCCCGGTACCCGCGAAGCACCGTAAATACATCCCCCGCAAGGTATTGCGCCCTGGTCGTATCGGGCACATTGGCATCAATATTTCGCCGGGCAAGCGATAGGGCATCGGCGGATGCGTCCACATTGATGACGCCGGATGCTTCCGCTTTAAGGGCGTATACCGCAAAACCACCGGTGTAGGAAAAACAGTTTAACACCTCCGCCCCCTTGGCATGGGCGGTGATGGCGGCCCGGTTATCCCGCTGATCCAGATAGAATCCCGTTTTATGGCCATATCGGACATCAACAAAGAACCGGTACCCTCCTTCCCGTATTTCAACCGAATCCGGTGGCATCTCACCGGACAGAATGCCGCTTTGCTCGGGTAAACCCTCTTTTTTCCGGACATCCGCATCGGATCTTTCATAGATTCCTTTATTCGGCACCAACTCGCCGAGAAGGGACACGATCGTCCCCTTCCAATATTCCGCGCCGGCCGTCAGAAACTGGCAGATGATATAGTCCCCGTACTGATCGATAATCACACCTGGAAGTCCGTCAGACTCGGCATGAACAAGCCGGCAGGCGGTGTTTTCTCCATTTAGAAGAGGGGCGCGGCATCGGATGGCCCTTTCCAGGCGATACCGGAAAAACGCCGGCGTTACCGCTTCTTCCGGATCGAAAGTCCAGACGCGAACCCGGATTTTTGATACGGGGGAATAGGCGCCTTTACCGAGCTTGACGCCGTCCGATGTCCGGATATTTACCGTTTCTCCAGGACCGGGGGCGCCATCGGTTCGGGCGATGGCGCCCGAAAAAATCCATGGGTGGCGACGACGTATCGATTTTTCCCGCCGGGCGTTCAGTATAATTGCTGCCATCTCTATCCTTTCGGTAAAATATTTTTATTTTGCTCCATCGAAATTTCTGGCCTTGATCATCGTTTCGGCCAATTTCCCACGGCAGGGAGGCCGCGCCAGGGTGTTTTTGGAAGAGCGGCAGGTTGTTTGAGCGATAGCGAGTTCCTGCCGGTCTGGAAAAAATATCCTGGCGCGGCCGGTACGATGATCAAGGCCAAATTTCTTTACGATTCATTTCCGCTTTCCAAAAGCAGTGGGTCGGGAAGCGGTGGAGAACTGTTTCTGTTTAAATATTCAAATACCTCACGCTTCATTTGATCGGCAACAGGCGTGCCAATTTTTATCTTCATGCTTTTTATTATCGATGCAGTGTCATATGCTTTTGCCGGTTTGTTGGTTTTTATATATAATTTAAATAAGTTGTATTTTGGCGAAAGCTTATGCGGTATGGTATTGGATGCGCGGATATAGCACTGTTCGGCTTTGTCAAACCGGCCTGTTTTTTCATAGCACCCTCCCAGATTTAAATATGTATCATAAGTCGCGTTTAACTGTTTAGACGACTCGAAAATGGGAATGGCCTCATCAAATTTTCCATTCACATACAAAATGCTTCCATAATTAAACATGAACAAAAAATAGCTGCTGAAAAAAGGCTGAATCCTTTGATAGCCTTCCAATGCATCTTTCATGTTGCCGGTTTGATAATATCGATAGGCCTCCTTCCATTTGTAGCAGTGACGTAACAGGCATGTTTGATAGTAAAAAATGGCGGAAGCCAACAACGCAAACATTACGGAAGCAATGGGCAGGAATTTGTTTTTAAAGGGTATCTGGTGTTTGAACGCCGGATACCCAGAAGATATATAAGCAATAAATACGAAAAAAAGCGCGTAATTCGAGATATTTTTTTGAGGATATGAGAACAATGAGCACACCAGAATAGCGATTATGCCGGATTGTGATGCCGGTAATAAGTAACTTTTTTCAGGAGTTGCTTTCTTTCGCGTGTTTTTTCCATTCAGTGCAAAAAATATAATACAGAAAAAAAGTGTCAGCCCAACGCCCCCTGTTTCTATCATAATTTGTATATAATCGTTAAACGCATATTTCGCATCTCCGGCCAAGAGGCCATTGACCGAATCATCCGGGTTTTGCTCGAAATAGGAGCGCTGTCGCTCATTAAACGCTTTGGGGAAACTGTTATATCCGTTGCCGATGCCAAAAACCGGGTTTTCTTTTATCATCTCACCGCATAATTTCCAAATAAACAACCTGCCGTCCGTCGAATCTCTTTTTAAATTATACAGGAAAAAAGAAGCTGCGGCGATACCTGCCGATAGGGCGATGATGACAACTGTTTTTCTGATATAACTATTTAAAAAGATTTTTTTAAACTTCGCGAATCGTTGGTTATGGCCGAACACGAATAAGGCCGAAATACCGCTCCCGACCCAGGCGCTTCGCGCATTGGAAATTACCAGTATCCCGGCTGCGGTCACAAGGACAAAAGCCGCCCCCCGCTTGACCCATTTGCTTTCATTTCTGTTAAGCGTCACTATTGCGAGTGCAAACGGAAATAATGAAGCGATAAAGTTAGCAAACACACCGGGATTTAAAAACCCCCCTGTCATGTTAAAGCGAACCGCGATTGGGATTATTCCACCATATTCCATCATGCCGATGCCGATTGGGATCAAAGCGATCACAAGTATTGAAATGACGAAACAGGGGTGAGGCGATGACGGGGTTTCTTTTTCCTCTGAAAAATGATGTCTTACAACCAGATATAGCAAAAGAGGGGTTACTATCGCGGAAACCGAGCTGCTAAACCCGCTATTGTTTAATACCCACGCATTCACCCCATTATATAAGAAAAAGAGGTAAACAAGAGCATCGATTATAGTGGGGTCGGTAAATATCGGGTTAGGCCGCATGGATAAAAAATAGAGTAAAAAAAACAAACTGGCCGAGAGGGGAAAATAAAAACCGTCAGCGAAAATAAAAAAATATTTTGCTTCAGAAAATCCCAATAGAGGCGATAAGACGGTAAATATCAGCGCGGCCGATATCGGAACGTTTGACTTTTTAAGCTTTGATACGATTCCCATGGTAATTTCCAGGTTTAAAAATTTATTAATAATCACCATATGTTTTGGATGACGACGGGTGCCGTTTCAAATCATTTTCTTTATTTTTAGCAGCAACCGATATAAGGGTCTATAAAGCGTCGAAGCATTTTGCTGCGTGCCTCATCGACATGCAATAGAATGTTTTTTGGGCGGCAACAATCATTAATATGTAACGGCATCAGGAGGGCAGTATGAGTTATTTGAAAAAGGAATTAAAAGGGGTTTATCGGGTTCTTTTGGTTTTTATGGTCACCATGGCCGCGGCCGGCTTTTGGCAAAGCAATGCAACTGCAACGGATTGCATTGTAACTCCCAAGTCGCTCAGCATGAGTTTTACCAGTTTACCACAGGCCGAGGTGCCAATTGATTTTACCGCCGAGGCGGTTTCCGGTTGCGGAGGATCCATATATTATTTTTTCACCTATACACCGGACTATGGCACATCATCATATGATGCCGCCCGCTTCTGGGTTAACATGACGACCGGAACACAGACGGTGTCCTTTACCAATACCAATACCGTCCGGTATTCTTTTCCCACCGCCGGCTACTATATCGTTGTGGTGGATGTGTCACCCTCTCAATCCTTTCCGCCCACCCGAAACATCATCGGTTGTTCGGTGGCCGTCCAGGAGAACTCAGGGGGAGGCAGTGGTTGTTCCTTCGATGCGACCGCGCTTAACATAACCGTTAAAAACGCCCTCACGGGAGCAGTGATTCCCGGCGCAACCGTTTCCGTATTGAGCCAGACCGCGACCACGGATTCAAGCGGTTTGGCGGCGTTTATGAACCTGCCCACCGAGCGGGATGTTGCGGTTCAGGTAAGTGCGCCGGACTATGTCGCCCAAACGACGCAGGTGAGACTCGTGTGCGGCCAGACCCAGAGCCAGAGCATCGCGCTTCTTTCTTCATCCAATTCCGGCGTTATTTCAGGGGATGTCAGAGTGATTCTGACCTGGGGTGAACATCCGAGTGATTTGGATACCCACCTTACCGGACCCAAAACGGACAGTTCAACGGATCGCTTCCATGTGTTCTATTCAGCCAAAAACAACAATGGCAGTGGTGCGGCAAGCGATACGACCATTCCGGCATGGCTGGATGTTGATGACACCTCCAGCTTTGGCCCGGAGACGGCTACGATCAACAAGATAAGCGGTTCCTTTATTCCCGGCACCTACCGATACTATATCCACCACTATACGGGCTCATCCGATATCCCCAACAGTGGCGCGGCCGTGCAGCTTTATATCGGCTCAACGCTCGTCCGAAGTTTCAACCCGCCAAGTGCGTCATCTTCTCAAACCGTAACGGATGACTGGGTGTGGTCCGTTTTTGAATTGGACCTCTCCGCAAACGGAACTTATTCCATTACGACCACCGGCACCTATTCGGGTCCTTACTCGGCGTATGATACCACCATTTTCCGGGGTCCCGCGGACCCATCTTCACCTTTGTCGGATGAATCCTCTTACTTACCGGAAGTGTACCGGATCTTTCCGGATCTTCCTGAAAAAGAATGATGAAAAACTAATCTATCAGTAAAAAAAAAGCAGGCGTCGAAGGTTTCTTCGGCGCCTGCTTTTTTATGTCTATTCTGATTTGACGATTCGAAATCCAAGCACAAAATCCTTGAATACGCGCATGTTGTGATAGCGATTAGCGGATCGGCAATCATGGGCGCTGAAGATGAACCCGCCGCCTTTAAAGGTTTTCCCCTTGCCCTCGTTAGGGCCTTTCGGGTCCGTTACCGGAGCTGCTCCCAAATCATCGGCGTACCAGTCTTCACACCATTCCCACACATTGCCGTGCATATCGTAAAGGCCCCATGGGTTCGGCAATTTCTTTGCGGCCTCATGCGCGTACGCTTCATTCCTTTTTACCGTGTTTTCGTCGTACCATCCATACCTGTCAAGTGACGATGCCTCTCCTGAAAAACCGAAAGGGCCTTTGGAACCGGCACGACAGGCATATTCCCATTCCGCTTCCGTAGGCAAGCGATATCCTGCTGTTTTTTCCATTAGATTCAGTTTTGTTACAAATTCCCGGCAGTCATCCCATGTCACATATACGGCGGGAAAGTGGCTTCCCTCCCTGGCACCGCGATTACCTTCCCACGGCCTTGTTCCCATGACCGAAATCCATTGGGCCTGCGTCACTTCGGTTGTCAGCATGTGGAATCCCTTTGTGAGTGTTACCGGATGCTGAGTTTCTCGCGCATTTCTTCCCGTTTCGGCCGGAGGACTTCCCATCATGAAGGTTCCTGGCTTTATAAAAACAAATTCCATTTGGAGGCTGTTTTTAAAAGTCTTGCCCGAATATTTAAAAAATAAGAGGTAGGAGCCTATCGATGCCGCCATTGCCGCGACAAATAAAATAGTAATAATTTTTGCGGTTTTCTTTTGTCCCATCACTTCCTCCGGTTACTTTTTTGGGAAATATGGAATGTCGGATTTCAGCAATTCGGGGAGTTGGCTGAGCGTGGTAACGGTCAAATCCGGGGAAAAAGCGTTTAATTTCTCGGGAGTATCTTCTCCTCCGACCAGATAGCAGGCGCGCATTCCCGCGGCATGGGCCGCCGCGACATCGTTTCGGGAATCGCCGACGAAAAGAATCCTGTCCGGAGAAAGCCCGAGTGTTTGGGCCGCCGTCAACAACCCTTCCGGATGGGGTTTCAGAAAGGGCATCTCGTTGCGGGAAACGACAATATCCAAAAATCGCGCAATATTGAGTTGTTCCAACGCCGCCGTGAGCGCGGTATTGCCGATGTTGCTGATGAGTCCGAGCTTATGGTTGCTTTGCTTTAACAACGAAAGAACATCCGCTGTATCCGGATAAAGCCGCCAGCGCGTGAGGGCATCCAAGTCATATCGATCATAAATCGCATCCATGATTTTTCTTTGAGGTGATTGCTCTCCGGGTGATGTTTCCCGGGAGGAGAGACGGAGGGTATGATTGTAAATCTGAGCATATCCCGGATTATCTCCGTAGAGATCCCGTGGAAATCCGGAAAGGCTTAGCGCCGTGAGCGTCTCATCGACGGCCGCTTCCAATTTCCATTGAAAATTCACAAGTGTTCCTTCAAAGTCGAAAAAAATCGCATCCATTTTCTGAAACTGAAAGCCTGTCATTGTTACCGCTCCTTTTTAAAAAATATTGACCTGTTTGAACTCTGTAACCCGTCGTAAAAACGAATTTCCGCGGTACTAACCCCTGACGGTACTTTTTTTGAGTACCCCCTGACGGTACTAATTTCCAGCGGCGGTGGTATTCTTTTTCTCCGGGGGATGGAAAACGCCTCTCCGGTCCGACTCATTCAGCAACCTGCGGTAAAGAACCGAAAGGATATCATCGGTTAAAAAATAGGGATCCATATAATTGACCACCTCTTCATGTGTTACCTTCAGCGCCCGGTAGGAGGAGTAGATATCGTTGGTACATAAATTCTGAATCAGCGGTAATAGTTTGTCGGCGGATTTGGCGATTTTGGATTCCGGTGTTTCCTGCCGGACATATTCATCAAATAATGTCCGCATCTCTGCTTCCAACGCTTCCGGTAAAAGTGAAAACAATTTGTCGGCCGCGGCCTTCTCTTTAAGTGCCTTGTTTTGAATGTCTCCCCGGTACGGATTCGTATCGCCGGCAAGGATCTCCGGCAAGTCGTGGATCAACGCGATTTTAAGGAGCCGCAAGAAATCGATGTCCCCCAATTCTTTTTCCAGCAGGAGGAGAAAAAGGCAAAGGTGCCAGGAATGTTCCGCGTTGCTTTCAGCCCGCTTCAGGTTGGTGGTGCGGCAGGTCCTTTCGCAGGTTTTAAATTTCTCCGTCATTTTTAAAAAATCGATGATTTGCTCAATGTTCATACACGAATGCCTTTTTTCAGTTCGTCAAGAGGGTAATGGGTGCCTCGCCAGGTAATGCCCCTGTTCCGGAGAGTGGTAATAGCAGCCTTCGATGAAATATAAGCGCTTAAATAGGGGGTAACGATAGACCAGACGGCATACCAGGGGGGAAGGCCGATTCCGGAAAACCCTCCGGCAAGTGATAAGAGACGAATCGCAATCGTACCGGCAAAAAATCCTCGGGTGGCGCCGGTCGAAAAAAAAAGCGCCCAGAAGGGCAGGATTTGAAGACATCCGATGGAAAAAAGGAAGAGAAGCACATTGGAAATTCGAAACCGGTAGAGTGCGAAAAGGTTTTTCATGGCTCCATTTATTAATTCGCGCACAGAGGCGTACCATTTTACCTGAACAAAATCATACCCTATCAGGCAATCCTGCAAAAACCCCTGCTGTTTAATCATCTTCCCCAGCAGAATATCATCAATGGGATGCATGGCGATACGGCTGTGCCCCCCTATTTGTCTGTAAGCGTCGGCCTTCACCAGATTAAACGCGCCCACTCCCATATACCGCCTGCTGTTTCGGTTTTTTGCTTTCCAGGGCCTGAATAAGAACATGAGGCCGAGGATTCCCTCCAAAATCGCTGTATTCAATACTCCGCCCGGAGTGATGTTTTTGAAAATAAGGCTCATGTGGTCTAACTTGTTCTCCAGCATAAACGTCATGGCTCTTGCCATCGTTGATTTTTCGAAAAGAATGTCGGCATCGGTGAAAAGAAAATAGTCTCCCCGGGCGCGCATCGCTCCCACATGAAGGGCATGGGGTTTTCCCAGCCATCCCCCGGGAAGTTCGGTGATTGTAAGAACATGTAGGGCGGGGTGCTCTTTTTTCAGCTCCGCAAGAACGTTCCCCGTGTCATCGGTTGAGCGATCGTTGACAACTATTATTTCCAGATTCGGGTACGATAGCGCGAGCACGGATTCCAGCGCCGGCAAAAGGGTTCGGGCCTCATTGCACGCCGGAATGATAAGGGAAACGCCGGGAGCGGCGTCAGGGAGTGCCGGTAAGACCGTTTTCAGGTTCGCCAATTGCCGCATTCCCCAAAAGACATAGAGCATATAGGAAAGGGTTAAAGAAAAGCTGACGAACGAAAGCCAAAACATCATTGTCATTTTTTCCTCTATACGTGATTTCTTAATTTCAGCTCAATCGGATGGGCGTTCAAATAGATCTGCGATCGCAAATAGGGGGGGCTGAATTTACGGACATAATGGTTGATAAGGGTTACCGGAACGATCAACGGCAGATGTCCTTTTCGATACAACTCAATGAGTTCCATCAGCTCCTGTTTTTCATCCGCTGTCAGCTGTTTTTTAAAATACCCCATAATGTGGTGAAGCACATTGGTGTTTTTGGCGGGGGTGGCTTTTAATTGCAGCGCTTCCATCAGTAACCGCCGGTAGGTGTCATAAAGTGCTGTTGCCGATATTTCGTTCAGTTGAGCAACGAGTTTTCCCATCTCTCGATAATGAATCGGGCTGTGGGCCAGCAGCATCAGTTTGTGTGCCGTATGAAATGCGACGAGATCCCCTCTTTTCCCCGGGCCGGATAACAGCTTCCGCCACCGCCGGAAGACGAAAATCCGCTCTATAAAGTTTTCCCGCAGCATGGGGTCGTGGAGTCGCCCCTCCTCTTCGACCGGCAAGAAGGGGGAATGCGCCATAAATACCCGCGCAAAAACCCCCACCCCTTTTTTAAGCGGCAGTCCTGTTTTCCCATATACTTTAACCCGCTCCATGCCGCTGCTGGGGGAATCACTTTTAAAGATGAACCCGCAAAGATTCTCCTTTTCAAGTTCAATCACCCGCTGTTGCGCCCACGCGGTCATCCGGTCCGTATGGTCGATATTGCTTCGGGTGGTGACGAGCCGTGGCGCCTCGATATCGCCGACAAGGCGAAGCGTTTCTCTCGGGACACCGAGTCCGCACTCCATTTCCGGGCATACCGGAACATAGTCAACGTATTGGCCCAGCGTATCCACCAGAAAATGGTCCCGCTTATGGCCGCCGTCGTATCGGACTTTTTGACCCAGAAGGCACGCGCTGATGCCCAGTCGAATCGATTCCCCCATCGTGATGTGGTCTCCTCATCTGTCTCGGAAATTGTCGCTTTTTTTGTGATTCTTATTTTTTGATCTGCCACTATACGGAATCATTTTTGGGTTGTCCACTGAAACGAATTGTACCTCGGAACGACGATAATCGCCGATGACGCCCAGAATTTTCGCGGAAGGACTCAAACGCATGTCCGTATGAGAGTTTTTTTGTCCCGCGATATGGGAACCTGTTGACAGACCGTCTTCCTTCCAGTTAATCGTATTATTCTCATCCGGTGAAGCGGGGACAGAAACAGAGGCGCCATTTTAAATCGACTTTATCGAGCGCAAGTGTCTCCTTCAAAAAAGCCAAACGCCACAGTGCGCGGCCCGTTAAAGGCGTTTATTATTTCCCGGACTACGGAATCGTTACGATCCTTGAAAAAACATCGATACGATTAGAACGGTTATACTCTTGATTGTTATTTGAACCCCATCCCTGTCGGTTCTGTTAACGGCATTGAGTCTGGAGGAGTAAATGAATCGCTTGAACTGTTTGACCCGGCTTTTCGGCAAAGTCATCTATCTGTTAGCTTTTTCGGTTTTCGCTCTGACAACGATACAGCGATTCGCCATCGCCGAAATAACCCCGATATCGATGGACATAACGGGTACCTTTGCATCGAATGAACCCGTCAGTTTCACGGTCGTTGGAGCCAACTCCGGCAGTGAGGGGAGCTATTACAAATTTTTCTATTGCCCTAAATACGGCACCTCCGCATACGACAGCTCGCACTGGGTCGTTATGCAGGCGTATTCAACCCAAAACACCTGCCGGTTCACATTCCCCGAAGATGGAGATTATGTGGTGGTTGCAAGGGTCGTCGCCGATCCCGACAATGAACCGGATGCGTTGCCCATTATCGGGGGGGTAGTGCCGGTTGGACATAGCGATAACATTCATATTGCCGGGTTATCCTCAAATGCTGTCGGCCCTGTTGCTGCAGGCCGTCCCGTTACCCTTACGGTGGAAGCGTCGAATGCGGCCGGAGAGGCCATCTATTATAAGTGGTTTTATCGCGCTGACTATGGGACATCCGATTATGACACATCCCCGTGGATCGTAGTTCAGGATTACGCAACCACGAATATCTGCAATTACACTTTTCCGAGCGCCGGCCATTATATTGTCGTGGTGCGCGCGGTGACCGATCCGAATAACGAACCGGCCGATCCGCGGATTATCGGCGCCGCGATGGTCTGCACCCCCCCGGATGAATCCGATAATTCCACCGTTGTTGTGGGAACCGGGACCTGGACATCCGGGGAACCCGGCGCTGCTCAAAACGAGATTTGGCTGAGGCGAGCGTCTGGCTATTCGTCAGCCGATTTGCAGGGCAGCTGGGCGGTCCATGGATTGGCTTCCGGCCCGGGCGCGCCTTACTGGGAGCGGGGAACGGCTGTCATTCAGTCAAACGGATCGTTTCAGCTTTCCGTGATTGACAACAAAACAAACTCCAAAACGGCCTCCGGCACACTTCAAATCGTTTCGGATGGAACATTGACGCAAAACGGCCGTGCCGATTTCAAAGGCAATCTCGATGCGGGCAAGACCGTTATCGCCATTACGGACATTTGGGACACCATTTCCCCCGGGACCACCGAAATGAAGATATGGATGAAACAGAGCGCCGCTTATTCCGTATCCGATTTAACGGGGACCTGGGAAATGCACGGCTTGGCGACCGGGCCGGGAACGCAATGGTGGGAACGGGGTATGGTAACCGTTCAATCAAACGGCTCGTTTCAGGCATCGGTCGTCGATAATGAGGGGGAGTCGGATACGATTTCCGGCAAGTTCAATATTGCCACCGATGGCGCCATCACCCTGGAAGGCCGGGACTCTTGGGAGTTCAAGGGAAATATCGACGCCGGTAAAACCGTTATTGTATCCACGGATTCCTGGACTACCGGCAGTCCGGGTTCTACCGAAATGAAGCTATGGGTCAAACAGGAGGCTTCCCGTTCGCTTTCCGATTTACAGGGAAGCTGGGCCGTCCACGGATTGGCATCCCGTGCGAGCAACCGGCCCTGGTGGATCAGAGGAGCGCTCGACATTCAATCGGACGGAGCATTTCAAGTCACCCTCTATGAGCACGATGAACAAAATGATTTGGAGGTCGAGTTCGGAAGGTTTTCCCTTTCCTCTGGTGGCAAAATTACACGAGACGGAGATGGTTCATTCAGCGGCAATATGGATTAGGGGAAAGTAGTTCCTGGCAGGCATAGACTGAGCAAAATAGAAGGAAGCTGTTGGCTGTCAGGCGTTAGCTAAGGGGGGTACATCATTTTCTTATTGGTCATCCACCTCCGACTCCGGTAGTTTGGAAGCAGCTTGGGTGGTGATTTTTAGCAATGGCCATCTCAATGGTTTCATTGCAAAAGGATACAAAAAGCTTGTCAGTGCCGTCCGGGGTGGGCAGTGATTGGGTCAACAAGAGATCTTGCGGGTTACCTTGCTTGAAAGAGGGGTATGGCCATCGTTTTATTCGTTCAATGGTTTAAATGATCGAATCGTTTTGAGGTTGATGTGAGGCATGTTAACAGGGGGCTGATAATGATAGCTAATACGAGTGTTTCCTATTACTGGTCGTCCACCGCCGATGACTCCGTAGACTTTCGAGTCATGTTGTTTAACTACGGATTCGACATCTCCGCCAATATTTGGTTCGACAGTTGTTATGTTCGTGCCGTTCGCGGTGGACAGTGATGGGCGATTTTATCATTAACACAGATAAACGGTATATCGGAAATTACGATGTTTCTTAGGATAGAGGGCGGGGTCGGTCGGGGGTGGGGTCGAGCCAAACTAACGGTTCCGCATATTCGGTCGGATAGGGCATATCACCCATCAATGCCACAAGAGAGACTTTTTGTTCAGGTTTGCAAAGGACCGCAAAAGATGACGACCGTGACGCAGAAAATGAAATACGGTATCGATACGGTGGCACCGGGCTTGCGGTATTTTTGGAAATAAGGGGAAGAAATCATGAAATTTTTTACAACGGAAGGTCCGGTGAATCCGAACGATCATTACTGTTTGCCGCCTCTGGATCGGTTTGATCTCAACGATATTCTGAATCTAATCGCTCAGAAGAAATATTTTCTGCTCCATGCCCCGCGTCAGACCGGAAAAACCACCTCCCTTCAGGCGTTAATGGCATATTTAAATAAAGAGAAAATATACCGAGCATTATATGTCAATATTGAGGGGGCGCAGGCAGCCAGGGAAAATGTGGCACAGGGCATTGCAGCCGTGATCCATGCCATTTCCAGTGCGGCAAAATGGGGCCTGGAAGAGGGGGATGTCGATTCTCTCGCCCGGAAAACGCTTGCCGAAAAACCGGCACTGGTGGCGCTCGAACAGTTTCTGACGAGCTGGTGTGCCGGCTCGATCCGGCCGACGGTGCTGATGCTGGATGAGGTGGATGCCCTGGTCGGGGATACCCTGATATCTTTACTGAGGCAATTGCGGGCGGGATATCCAACACGTCCGACCCATTTTCCTCAGAGCATTATTCTGTGCGGCGTAAGGGATCTTCAGGATTACCGGATTCATTCAGGTTCAGAAAAGGCGATTATTACCGGCGGCAGCGCTTTCAACATCAAGGCTGAGTCCCTGCGGCTCGGCGATTTCACCCGGGAGGAAGTTTTAACCCTGCTGCATCAGCACACTGCGGAAACCGGTCAGGTTTTTGAAGACGAAGCCTCCAACCGGATCTGGGATTACACCTGCGGCCAGCCCTGGCTGGTGAATGCGCTGGCCTATGAGGCCTGCTTCAAAATGAAGGAAGGCCGGGACCGGACCCTCCCCATCACCGCCGAAATGATATTACAGGCCAAAGAGCGGCTGATTCAGGCCCGGGTCACCCATCTGGATCAGCTGACCGACAAATTGCAGGAGCCGAGGGTTCGACGCGTGATCGAGCCCATGATCGCGGGCATGATGATCACCGAGAGCTCCGATGATGACCGGCAATATGTCATCGATCTGGGACTCGTCAAGCGGGAAGGCTCGGGCGGACTGGTGATTGCGAACCCGATTTATCGCGAGGTCATTCCCCGGATGCTGGCTGGTGGTCCCCAGGATTCCCTGCCCCATATTTCTCCCACCTGGCTCAAACCCGACGGCAGCCTTGATGTCGAAAATCTCCTTGAGACATTTCTGTCTTTCTGGCGGCAGCACGGGGAGCCGCTCCTCGGCAGCGCGCCCTATCATGAAATTGCCCCGCATCTGGTGCTGATGGCCTTTTTGCATCGGGTGGTGAATGCCGGGGGAACCATTGACCGGGAATATGCCATCGGCCGGGGCAGGATGGATTTATGCGTTCGCTATGCCGGAGCCATTCTCGGCATCGAGCTTAAAGTCTGGCGGGACGGGGAGCCCGATCCTTTGTCGGAAGGCCTGGAGCAGATCGACGGATATTTGCAGGGCCTGGGTCTGAATACCGGCTGGCTTGTGATCTTCGACCGGCGTAGCGGCCGGCCGCGAATCCGGGAGCGCACGGAAAAGGAATCCGGGAAAACGCGATCGGGCAAAGAGATTTCCGTGGTTCGGGCGTGAGAGGGGGAATCGGTGCCGGTTAAGGGTGTGGATATCGATAGCCCGGCTAAATTGAGAAGAGGAACCTATGAGTCATCTATTGAGAAGGGGTGTATTGCTGATCGGCGAGGTTGGGGTTACCGATCCGGACAGCACGCTTTTACGATTTCATTCGCCATCGATCCGCCCGCCTTTCCAGCTGAATTCAAAGGAGGGGTAAATGTGCTGGATATCGGTCCCGAGGGCATCGTTTTTTTATCTCCCATAACCGTTCAGCTGAACTATACTCAGGAAGATCTCGATTCGGCCGGGATCAAGGATCCTTTTTTCCTGGGGTTTTTTACATACAACCCCACTACTTTTGCCTGGGATCCGGTGCCGGTTGATATGATCGACACGGAGAAAAAGCTCCTCATCTGTAAACTGGAACATTTTTCACTGTATACGCTTGGCCTTAATATTAACGAGGTTGGCAAAATTCCCGACACCGGCCAGACTATCTCTTATACGGAAACCTTTGGCGAGGATTCCGATTACTCGGTCAACCCGCTCTCCTACACCAAGCTGGATGCCAATGGAAACGTGCTGCCTGACAGTGCTTCCAGCTGCTGGGCGATGGTTAAGGATAATATGACCGGACTTGTTTGGGTGAACAAGACCGAAGACGGCTCCATCCATGACTAGGACAACGTATACACCTGGTACGATCCGAATCCCGCGACCAACGGAGGAGATGCCGGAACAGCCGGCGACGGTACCGACACCCGGGATTTTATCGATACCTTGAACTCGGCAACATTCGGCGGGTTTACCGACTGGCGGTTACCCACGGAAAAAGAGCTGCAGTCGATCGCCAACTTTGGGACGGCCACCCCCGCTATTGATATGGCATACTTTCCCAACACGGTCGCCTCCTATTACTGGTCGTCCACTACCTACGCGAGTAACTCCAGCGGCGCGTGGCGCGTGAATTTCGGCGGCGGCCTCGACGGCGACGTCGCTAAGTCGGGTAGTTATTATGCGCGCGCCGTGCGCGGGGGACAGTGTTAGGGAAAAGGAAGGAAAATCATTCTTTTTTACATGTTAACTATTCTTAAATAACAAGGTGGGGAAATATAAAATTCCATTCAATTTTATATAAATTTCGAAGCGGATTCATCGCGTCTTAAAAAATAATATCCACATAATAATTTGTAATAACATCATATTTTACAGCAGATATCAATCAGGCGCCGTTAATTTGCGGATCCACGCCAAACCGAGGTATTAATTACTTGCCAATATGAGGTTAACAAAGGGTAACCGGAGATACCATCGGCGCAAACAGCGGGGTATCTCACAATGTCGGATGATCATCAAAAGGTTTCGATTGAATTTTGTAATTAGTCGGGTTAGAAGAGAAAGGTTATTCGTTTTTACATGTCAAATAACCCCATAATAAACAGGACGGGGTCATGAAATACTGGCGGGTTCCCCTTGATTCGGGGGATGTCCTCATAACACGCGGCAAGGTTCATATCGTTGCGGATCGCTGCAAGGGCTGCGGATATTGTATCGAATACTGTCCGCGGCAGGTTCTGGCCTTTTCCACGCGGTTTAACGCCAAGGGCTACCACCCGCCGATGATAATAAAGGATGATTGCCTGAATTGTCACTACTGCGAGTTGCTGTGCCCGGAATTTGCCATCTTTTCGGTGGCCGAGACGCCGCCTTCGGAAACGCAAAAAGGGGATTGAACACGAATGAAGCCACAGGTTCTGACCGGTACCCACTTCATTAACGGTGACGAGGCCTGCGCCGAAGGCGCCATGGCGGCCGGGTGCACGTTTTTCGGCGGATATCCCATCACACCGGCAACCGAGATCGCCGAGCACATGTCCGTACGGCTGCCGGATGTCCGGGGGACCTTCATTCAGATGGAAGATGAGATCGCCGCCATGACCTCCATTCTGGGAGCCGCCTGGACCGGCGCCAAATCCATGACCGCGACATCCGGTCCGGGATTCAGCCTGATGATGGAAACCGTGGGGCTTGCCGTCTGCACGGAAACGCCTTGCGTCGTGGTCAATGTTCAGCGGGCCGGCCCCTCGACCGGGCTTCCCACTCAGGGCGCCCAGGCCGACATGATGCAGGTGCGATGGGGCTCGCATGGTGACTATGAAATCATTGCGCTCGCTCCCGCTTCCCCTCAGGAAATGTTTGATCTGACCATTGCCGCCTTTAACCTGTCGGAAACCTACAGGACACCGGTTTTCATCATGTCCGATGAGATCGTGGGGCATATGAGCGAAAAGGTAGTGATACCGGAAGCGTCCGGAATCAAAACCGTGAATAGAGTCGCGCCGACAGGCTCCAGGAAACGCTTCAAACCGTTTAAACCGGGACCGAACGGGGTGGCGCCCATGCCCGCCATCGGGGATGGGTACAAGGTCCATGTGACCGGTCTTACCCACGACGAACGGGGGTATCCCGTGATGTCGGTTGATGCGCAAAAGGAGATGATCGGCCGGCTTCTCGGCAAGATCCGAAACAACGTCGAGCGAATTGTCATGACCGAGTCCTACCGGCTCGAAGATGCCGAGATCGCCATTGTTTCCTACGGCGTGTCTGCCCGCACCAGTTATACGGCGGTCAATGAGGCAAGGCAGCAGGGCATCAAAGCGGGACTCCTGCGTCTGATTACGGTCTGGCCTTTCCCCGAGGAACAGGTGCGGCGGCTCGCCCGCCGGGTCAAGGGCTTTATCACGGTGGAAATCAATATGGGTCAGATCAGCCGGGAGGTCGAACGATGCGCCGGTTCGCGGCCGAGCTTTTCCGTCGGCCACCCCGGGGGAACCATCATTCCCCCCGATGACGTCCTTTACACCCTGAAGGAGGCGTTTCGATGACCGCAACGATGCCCCATCCCCTTGAAGATCTGGTGCGCATGGACCGCATTCCCCACATCTGGTGCCCGGGCTGCGGCACCGGATCGGCTTTTGCCGCCTGCCTGACCGCCATCAAGCAAACCGGAATCGATTACAACCGGTTTACCATGGTGTCGGGAATCGGTTGCTCCGGCCGGGGGGCGGGATACATCAATATCGATTCGTTTCATACGACGCACGGCCGCGCCATTCCCTTTGCCAGCGGCATCAAGATGGCCAATCCGGGTTTGAACGTTATTGTATTCTCGGGAGACGGGGATCTTTTCGCCATCGGCGGCAACCATTTCATCCATGCGGCCCGGCGCAATATGGACATTACGGTGATCTGCGTCAACAACTTCACCTTCGGCATGACCGGAGGCCAGGTGGCGGCGACCACCCCCCATGGCGCCAGATCTTCCACCACCGCCTCCGGTAACCCGGAGAGCCCCTTTAACCTGCCGCTTCTGGCCTATGCCGCCGGCGCCTCCTTTATTGCCCGATGGACCATTTTGCATGCGCGGGATCTGGCCGACACGATCCATGAGGCCTTGATGCGCCGGGGTTTTTCGTTCATCGAGGTGCTCTCTCCCTGTCCGGTGAACTTCGGTCGCGCCAACAAGGAAAAGACGCTCGAAACGCTGCAAAAATACCAGAAAAATACCATTGTCAAAAACGGCGCCGGCATGGAGGAGATGGAGATCGATTTCAGCAAGGGGGTTGTTCTCGGAAAATTCATCGATATTGACAAACCGACCTGCGACGAGGTGTATCGCCGGATGGTCTGGCCACCGGAAGAACCGAAGCAGGAAAAAGAGGTCGTTTAACCCGGCGGGGAACGTTTCCGGGAACGGTAGGGGAACAGGCATGGCCGATTCAACCATCAAAAAAGAAGAAACGAAGCAAGTCATTCTCACCGGCTTCGGGGGGCAGGGCATCATTATGGCCGGCCGCATATTGGGAATGGCGGCGGCGCTCGTGGACCAAAAGGAAAGCACGCTGGTCCAGTCCTACGGGCCGGAATCCCGGGGCGGCGCCTGTTGCGCCCAGGTCATCATTTCCACAAAGGTGATTCAGTACCCCTATGTGAAATCCGCCGATGTGCTGATGTGCATGTCTCAGTCCGCCTATGACAAATACAAGGGGCAGTTGAAGGCGCAGGGCTTTCTCGTCATCGACAAGGATCTGGTGACGCCCGACGCCGGTCAATTGGCCTTTGCGATCACCGCCACACGGATGGCCGAAGAAATGGGCAGAAAGATGATGGCCAATATCATCATGGTCGGTTTCACAACGGCCGTTACGCGTCTCGTTACCGAAAACGCGGCCCGGCAGGCCGTGCTGTCCTCCGTTCCCAAAGGCACCGAGGAGATGAATTTGCAAGCGTTTACCAAGGGATACGAATACGGTCTCGCCACACTCAAAGGGCAGCGCAAAAAAGCGGCGGGCCGGATAGGAGCAACGGCATGACGCGCCCCAAGGACCGGTTGCAGAAGGTGATCGTTATCGGCGCAACTCCCGCCGGAATCGCCGCCGTCAATAAGTTGGGCGAGCTGGGACTGAGCGTCACGCTGGTGGATGGCGATGCCGATCTGAACCAAAAGCTGGCCGATGACCAGTGGCGGCTCTCCTCCGGCGTCCCGTTTAATTTCGCTCATCGGCCCGGCATCATCCGCATTCTTCGAAACCCGCGCATTCACTGCCTGCTGCCGGCAAGGGTGGAGACGATAAAGCACAATCCCCAGGGCTTCAGCGTGACGCTGACCCGCGAGCCCACCTTTGTGGATTCCCGGCGTTGCACCCTTTGCGGCCGCTGCGTTGAGGCATGTCCGGTCCGCGAAGACAACGGAGCCGCCGCCTTGCAATTCCATGGCCGCTTCAGCCTGCCCGGCCGGCCGGTGATCGATAAGCGCCGCACACCGCTTTGCCGGGAAAACTGCCCGCTGGGGGTGAACGCTCAGGGCTACGTGGCGCTTGCAAAAGCGGGCCGGTATGCCGAGGCTCTCGCGCTCATTCGTCAAAACAATATTTTGCCGGGAATCTGCGGGCGAATCTGTACCCACCCTTGCGAAACCGCGTGCCGCAGGGGAGAGTTGGACGAGGCTGTTTCCATACGGGCGATAAAGCGCTTTCTCTCGGACTGGGAAGTGAAAAACGAAACAGCCGTCCATCCACCGCCACCGCCCTTTATTCGAAAAGAATCCTTTGCCGTGATCGGCTCGGGGCCGGCCGGTCTCGCCGCGGCCGCCCAGTTGGCCCGTCATGGCTGCCGGGTAACCGTTTTTGACCGGGAGGCCGAAGCCGGGGGACTGTTGCGCTACGGCATCGGCGCTCACCGCCTGCCGCGGCAAATCCTGAATAATGAAATAGCGTATATTCAAAAGATGGGGGTTATCTTTAACCTCTCCCATCCCGTGGACCTGAATAACGACCTGCCGAAACTCCAAGCGCAGTTTGACGGCGTCATTGTTGCCAGTGGAACCTGGCGGGATCGCAAGCTCGGTGTCGCGGGCGAAACGATCGAAGGCGTCCTCGGGTGTCTCGAATTTTTAAGCCGGTATTACCGGAAGGAAATTACCCGGTTCAGCGGCCATGCGGCGGTGATTGGTGACGGTAACGCGGCGTTTGACCTTGCCCGCACCCTGGTGCGTCTCGGGGCGAAGGTAACGCTCGTGTCCTGGTTTGAAAAGGAGAAAATTCCGGCAGACGCGGAAGAGGTGACCGCTGCGGAGGACGAAGGCGTGACCATCATCGACAGGCTTCAGGTGATGTCCTTTGAAGGCCGGGAGGGGCGTCTGACGGCGTTATGCGGGTTGCCCACGGCGCCAGGCCCCAAAGATGCCAATGGCATTGCCTGGCCAGTTCCCATTTCAAATGCGACACCCATCACCCTGGCGTTCGACCATGCCTTTGTCGCCATCGGCCAATGCGCTTCCCCTCTGAAGCCCGGCGCGCTCCAAACCAATCATCACGGGTATCTCGCCGTCGATGAAGCGTGGCGCACCCCTCTGCCCGGTGTCTATGGAACCGGAGATGCCGTCAGCGGACCATCGAGCGTGGTTCAGGCCATGGCCAGGGGGAAGGCCGCCGCGGATCAGGTGCTGATGGACATCTGCCATCTCCCGGATATCGCAACACTTTGCCAAAGGCCGGTGCAACGCGATTTCCCCGCCATTGCCGCCGACAGGACCATTCAGCACCGAACCCCCATGCCGGAAATGCAGCCTGCGGTACGATTGCAAAGCGATACGGAGGTGGCCATGGGACTCACCGAATCCCAGGTTGCCTACGAGGCGACTCGCTGTCTGCAATGCGGCGTGTGCGCCGAATGCTTGCAGTGCGTCGATGCCTGCGGGGAGATCGGCGCCATTCGGCACCAGGACGGCGCCCAGAGCCTTGTCGAGCAGGCCGGGGTGGTGATTATCGCCGATCCGCAAATGGCGCCCGCGGTTCGGGGGGACGATATTCTCCGGGCCTACGGACCCGCAACGGCCAAGGTCGATGTTCACGCCATGATCCTTCGCGGATTTGCGGCGGCGGCCCAGGCCATGGTGATGCTGGGCGGGGCGGGGAGCATGCCCAAGGGGCGCGGGGTCTCCTTCTACCAGCCCGACACGGCGCTTCCGGAGGCCGATCGTATCGGTGTGTTTGTCTGCAAGTGTAACAGCAGCCTCGGATGGCTCGATGAAATGGATGATTTTATTCAAGCCTTAAAAGAGGTGAGGGGGGTGGTCCATGCCGAGTCCATGACGGCAGCCTGCGTTCCCGAGGGCGCGACCGGCATCATTCGAACCGTGCGTGACAGGGGCATCAACCGAATCGTTCTGGGGGCCTGCGTGTGCTGCTCCCTGAATTTTGTTTGCAGCGCCTGCACCGATCAGCGAAGCCGTCTCAAGCATCAGCTGTTTACGGCCACAGGCATCGGCCGCTCCATGGTGGTCACCCGAAATATCCGTGGCGAGGCTTTAAGTTTGCTTTCCAAAGACCCGGCCCGGGCTTTGACCAAATTCAAGGGGCTTCTCACCCGCTCCATCAACAACTCCCGGCGCCTCAAACCGTTTTCCACACCATCGCGAAATTATAATTTTGCCGCCGCGGTCATCGGTCAAAGCCAGGCCGCTCTTTACAGTGCACTGACGCTGGCGCGAACCGGAATGGATGTTTTTTTATTCGCCGATCAGCCGGGACTCGAAGCGGGCGTTGAAGCCCATGGCAATATTCACTGGTTTGAAGGTGCGATCGTCAAACAGATCAGCGGCACTCTCGGCGATTTTACGCTGGAAGTGCAAAGCGGCGCCCTGGACCAGCGCATCCACGTGGGAGCGGTTATTCTGGGCGAGGCCTCCCGCAAACGTATCGGCTACGTGCATCAAAAAGGATTGCCGCCCCGCCGGATCGCCTGCGCCATGCAGAGTAAGGCGGTTTTGGACATTCCATTTTTCCATCCTGGCATGACCTCCATTTCCGGGCTATTTCTCGCCAATCCGCCGGGCATCGCTATCTCCAACCGGCAAAAAGGTGAGGCCGCGGCGGTTCTGGCGGCGGCCGTGATGCCGCGTGACCCCCGAAAAAGCAAGGGCTTTACCGTTGTGGTCGACAAGCCGATGTGCCGGGGGTGCGGCCGCTGCGTCGATGTCTGTCCCTACCAGGCCGTGAGCCTGCGGCCGAATATCTCCGGCGCCTGGTATGCCTTCGTGGATGCGGCCTTTTGCAAGGGCTGCGGCAACTGCATTTCCGTTTGCCCCTCCAACGCGGTGGACAGCCCCTACCGCGACCAGGTGTTCTATGAACGGATGCTCGAGGATATTTTGATGCCGGAGGGTTTGATGCCGGAGGGAAGGATGCCGGAAAATGAATTACCCCACCGCCTTTCCGGGGTCGGGATGGAAACCATATGAAAGCGGACAGCCAAAAGATCATCCTGTTCCTGTGCAATTGGGGACCTCACAGCGCCTATCATCTCCTTCAGGATGACGGCTACCGGATTCCGGCCGAGGTTCAGATGGTGCGGATACCCTGCACCGGCCGCATCAGCAAGGCCCTTTTGTTCAAGGCCTTTGAAATGGGGGCCGACGGCGTGGCCCTGGTGGGGTGCGCTCCGGGTACCTGCCGCTACGGCACCGGAACCGCTTCGGCCCGGAAGAATACCGAGGACACGCGGCGCATCTTGCGTCTCCTCGGGGTAGGCGAAGCGCGCATGCGTCTGGCCACTTTTCTCCCCGATGAGGCTTGCGATCTGGAGCGGTTTCTATCGGAATTTGCCGCCGACCTGAAGACCATCGGCAAAAGCCCGATTATGCCGGCGCACCAACAGGATGAAACGCCCCCGGAAAGTGTGCGGGAATTGCTCCAGCGCCACGATGCTTACAGTTGCCAGGATTGCGGTAAATGCACCGCCTCCTGTCCGCTGGCCCTGAGCGGTAAATCCTATTCGCCCCGCGCCATCGTCAGCGCCATCATTCGCGGAGAGCTCGACGCAACGACGGTTTCCCGGGATGTTCATGCGTGCCTTACCTGCGGCATTTGTCATGACCGTTGCCCCTCAGATGTCGATTTTCCGGCATTTATCCGCGACATCCGCTGCCATTTAAGTGGCCGTAACGAAGACCGGCATCGGCAGCCCCATGGGGGATTCTTTCAGTCCCTGATGCGCGCCATGGCCTCTCCGGACGTCAAGCCCAATCGGTGGGATTTTTTGCCTCCCGACCTTCATACCCATTCGGAGAGCAAGGTTTTGTTTTTCGGTGGCTGCGCCCCTTATTTCGATGCCTTTTTTAAAAATCATTTTGAGTGTCAAACATCATCGATTCTGACGGACAGCCTGCGTCTGCTCAATTTTTTCGACGTGCACCCGAGACTCATGCCCGCGGAACGCTGTTGCGGCCATGATCTTCTTTGGTCGGGAGACCGCGAGGGGTTTTTGCGCCTGGCAAGACTCAATGTCGTGCAATTAAACGATTTGGGGATCGAGGAGGTCATTACCGCCTGCCCGGAATGCTACCGGAGTCTGGCCGTGGATTATCCGGCCCATGGGCTGAAACCGGAGTTTAAGGTCACGCATCTCTATGCCTTTCTCGAAAACCAGATCGATAAGGGGGCCATCACTTTCAAATCGCTGCCCCGCCGGATCACCTATCAGGATGCCTGCAGATTGACCCGCAACGATACGCTCAGCGATCTGCCGCGCCGGTTGCTCCATCGTCTTTCAACCGCGGGATTTACGGAAATGAAGGATAACGGTCCGTCGGCGCTGTGCTGCGGCAACTGCGCTTGGGGACCCTGCGATGCCGGCAACAAGGCCCTTCAGATCCAGCGTCTGGGACAGGCCCGGGCCACCGGGAGTGATCTTCTGGTAACGAGCTGCCCGAAGTGCCAGATTCATCTTCGCTGCGCCATGGAGGATCCGTTCAGGGGAGATGACATCCGGATGGAAATGGCGGACTTAACGAGTGTCATCGCCCATACCATTCAATGGGAATAGGGGTTGCGTGCAGGTGGTTATGAAGAAAAAGCCCGGAAAATCGGGTGGTCGAATCGAAAAAAATGCAAAGGGAATTTCCATGAAAAACAATCAGTTTGACCGGCGCCTTGAAGGACCTGCGCCCCGCATCGGCGTTTATGTTTGCCGCTGCGGGCTGAACATCGCCCAGACCGTAAATTGTGATGCGGTGGCCGAACAGGTCGAGGGTCTCGCCGATGTCGTGCTGGCCAAAACCGTCACCTATGCCTGTTCCGAACCGGGCCAGGCCGAAATCAAAGCCGATATCGCAGAATCCGGGCTCGATCGCGTCGTTATTGCCTCGTGCTCGCCGCGGCTGCATGAGCCGACCTTCCGGCAGATGATGGAACAGGCGGGACTCAACCCCTATTTGCTGGAAATGGCCAACCTTCGGGAGCAATGTTCCTGGGTCCATATGAAGCAGCCCGCGGCGGCCACCGAAAAAGCCGCCGATCTGGTGAAAATGTCGGTTTCACGGGCCCGCTTGCTGGCGCCGCTCACCGGGCAGATCATACCGCTCACGAAGCGGACCCTCGTGATCGGCGGTGGGGTGGCCGGAATTCAGGTCGCTCTCGATCTGGCCGACAACGGGTATGAGGTGGTGCTGGTGGAGAAAAGCCCCTCCATCGGGGGCACCATGGCGATGCTGGATAAGACCTTTCCCACCATGGATTGCTCCATCTGAATTCTCGGGCCAAAAATGGCGGATGCCGGTCGGCATCCCAATATCACGCTGCTGACCATGAGCGAAGTGGCGGAAGTAAAAGGCTATGTGGGAAATTTCGAGGTCAAGATCGTCCGGCGCGCCCGCTATGTGGATGAAACCGCCTGCACGGCCTGCGGCGATTGCGCCCGGGCCTGCCCCGTTGTTTTTCCGGATGAGTTCAATATGGGGCTTTCATCCCGAAAGGCCATCCATATTCCCTTTGCCCAGGCCGTGCCTTCGGCCTATCTCATCAACATGAGCGAGTGCATGGGCCGGGGCTGCTCCAAGTGCCTGGAGGCCTGCGATAAAAAATGCATCGCCTTTCATATGTCCGATGAAACCCTGAATGTAAAGGTGGGCTCGATCGTGGTGGCTACCGGCATGGAGCCTTACGATCCCACTCCCATGGATGAGTACGGTTACACACGGTTTGAAAATGTCGTTACCAGTCCGGAATTCGAGCGCCTGGTGAACGCGGGCGGTCCCACAAAGGGAGAGCTTGTCCGGCCCAGGGATCGAAAATCCCCCTCCTCGGTGGGGTTCATTCAGTGCGTGGGGTCCCGCTCCCGGCGAAAGGGGGGCCAATACTGCTCCAATATCTGCTGCATGAACACCATCAAAAGCACGCTGGTTTTAAAGGAACACCACCCGGAGATGGAGGTCACGGTTTTCTATATCGACATCCGCTCCTTCGGTAAGGGCTTTGAAGACCTCTATAACCGCAGCAGACGCCTGGGCGTGAAATATCTCAGGGGCCTTCCCGGTTCCGTAACGGAGTTGCCGGACGGCAGCCTTCGAGTGGCGGTCGAGAACACGGCCACGGGCGGTATCGAATACCACGATCTGGACCTTCTGGTTCTGGCCCTCGGCCTCAAGCCGGCTGCCTCGACTCAGAAGCTTCAGGAAATGCTGGGATTGCAGCTGACCCCGGACGGCTTTTTCCTGGAAGCTCATCCGAAGCTGCTTCCCGTGGATGCGGCCACCCGCGGCGTTTTTTACGCCGGATGCGCGGAAGGTCCAAAGGACATCAAGGAAAGCGTCACCCAGGGATCGGCCGCCGCCGCACGGGCCATTCGTCTCATGCATAAGGGCATGATCGCCACCGAACCGATCACTTCCGAGATAAACCCAATCCTGTGCAAGGCCTGCGGCAAATGCGCCGAGGTTTGCCCCTATAATGCCATCAGCGTGGATGTGAAAAAAAAGACACCCGCCGTGGTCAACAGCGCCGCCTGCGCCGGATGCGGCACCTGCGCCGCCGAGTGCAACTTCGGCGCGATTTTGATGAACCACTTCACCGATGCCCAGATCAACGGCCAGGTGGACACTCTTCTGGCCGATAACACTCAGGCCAAGATCCTGGCCTTCGCCTGCAATTGGTGCTCTTACGCGGGTGCGGACTATGCCGGCGTTTCGAGGTTGCAATACCCGCCCAATGTCCGCATCATCCGTACCATGTGCTCGGGCCGGGTTGATGAGGCCTTCATCTGGCGCGCCTTTGAAAGGGGCGCGCCGGTGGTTCTGGTCAGCGGTTGCCATATCGGAGACTGTCACTACATCGACGCCAACCACTGGACCGAAAAACGGGTGGAAAAGATTCGAAAGAAAATGGAGAAAAAAGGCCTCCGGCCGGAGCGCCTCCAACTGGCCTGGATCAGCGCGGCCGAAGGGGTCCGGTTCGCATCGGTGATGACGGAAATGGAAACGCTGCGACAGGGCGTGACGTCGGAAGAAATTGCCGCCACGGTCGCTATCCTGCAGCCCGTCGAAACATCCGCCTAACCTTCCCTTTCAAACCCGGGATACAGCTTTTCGAGACACTCCGGGCAGAGGCCGTGGCTGAATTCCGCTTCGGTGTGATTACGGATATAGATTTCCACCTGGCGCCAATAGCCCTGGTCGTCCCGAATCTTTTTGCAGTTTGCGCAGATGGGAATGATGCCGCGAAGCGTCTTGATTTGATCAACAGCCTGGTGCAACTCCACGATCTTTGCGGCCAGAGTGTGCTGCATTTCGACCATCCGACAGCCAACCTCGACGCGGGCGCGGAGCTCTCCGGCATCGAAGGGTTTGGAAAGGTAATCGTCCGCTCCGGCGTCCAATCCCTTGATGATGTCCTCTTTCCTGCCTTTGGTGGTCAACATCATGATGTAAGGCGGCCGGTCGGTTTCCAGGGCGCGGATGTGGCGCACAACCTCCAGTCCATCAATCTCCGGCATCATCCAGTCGAGAATGGCCATTGCAGGGGCTTCCGGTTGCCGCATTATCCGCCAAGCCTCGCTACCGTTGACGGTTTCCACCACTTCATGCCCGTTTTTTTTCAGTACACCGGCCAGCACAATGCGGGACGTGAAATCGTCTTCGGCAATGAGGATACGCATGGCGGTATTTTCCTTGTCATCCTGTTATAAATTCCCTGGTGATTGCTTGCGTTAACATATCCAATTCTTTTCCCAGCTTGGCCATGCGGCTCTTGACTTCGTCCAGGTTTTCACCCCTGGCCGCTTTTTCCATCTCGAAGGCAACTGCGCACAACCGTTCGCCGCCGACATTGGCCGCTGCACCCTTGATGCTGTGCGCCTGGCGTTCAGCTTCAAATGTTTTCCCGGTCTCCAGGCACTTCCACATGACCTCGATCTGCTTCGGCATATCCCATAGAAACGCTTTTACCACCGTTTGAACCAGGTCTTCGTCGTCCATCAACCGGGCCATCATACCGGCTCTGTCAAACACGGGCAACTCCGGGTCCCGGACGGTAACGAATTCGTCCGTTTCGGGCGCCATCGGCGCTTTCTTTCCGGGGGGTGCCGTTTCTTTCGGCAGCCATTTTTCGAGCGCCTCCGCCAATGCCAGGAGGGATATCGGTTTCGACACATACCCGTTCATGCCGGCATCCAGGCATTTTTCCCGATCCCCCTGCATGGCGTGGGCAGTCATGGCGATAATGGGAATGACGAACATCATTTTTTTTTCGATCGTTCTGATTCTCCGCGTCGCCTCAATCCCGTCCATTACCGGCATCTGGACATCCATGAGCACCAAATCGTAGGGGATTGTCTCGATTGCCTTCACCGCCTCCGCTCCGTTAGCCACCACATCGGCGGACAAACCGAGTTTCTTTAACATACCCAAAGCCACCAGCTGGTTCGTGATATTGTCTTCAGCCAGCAGGATGCGTGCCTTGCAGCCCTCGAACCGGTTCAGTGTTTCCCGTGCCGAGTAGCGGGTAACGAGGGACGATGAGGCTGAATTGCTTCCCGCCCGATCCGTCAGTGCCAGGGATAGAACGGTTTTGAGTTCCTCCAGTCGTATCGGTTTCGTCGCATAGGCCGCAAACCCGATCTCGGCGAAACGCCGGGCATCGCCCCGCATTCCAAGGGACGTCAGCATCACCATCCGGGTAGCGGATAGACGCTTCTCCGCCCTGATAGTCCGGCCCAAAATCTCGCCGTCCATCCCCGGCATCTGCATATCGATTACGGCAATGCGGAAGGGGTCATTTTCATCCAGCGCCCGGTAGAGTGCCTGAATCGCCGCCGGGCCGTCCGGCACATTCGACGGTTGCATGCCCCAGGCGGTCAGGCGGGCGGTTAAAAATTCACGACTGGTGGTATTGTCGTCCACGATCAACGCTCTCACACCTTTCAGCTCGCCCATGGAAATTTTTTCCGGTTGCGGCTCGGGGTCCCGTTTTCCCAACGCCACGGTAAACCAGAATTCCGAGCCCTTACCCTCTTCACTGTTTACGCCCGCTTCTCCTCCCATTAGCTCGGCGAGTTGCCTGGATATGGCAAGACCCAGTCCGGTGCCGCCATATTGCCTTGTGGTTGAGGCATCCACCTGGCTGAATTTGTCGAAGATCAATTCGATCTTGCCTTTGGGAATACCGATACCCGTGTCACGGACCGAGAAGCGCAGCTGAACGGTTTCTTGTCCTTCCAGCCCCGGAACCCTTCTCCCCGCACCCGCATTTTCCGCCAGCGAGACGCGGACAGCCACCTCACCGGCAGCCGTAAACTTGATGGCGTTGCCTGCCAGGTTGGTAAGAATCTGACGCAGGCGGCTCGGATCGCCCCGCAACAGCGTGGGGACGGTGGGGTCTGCGGCGCAGAGCAGCTCCAGCCCCTTCTCGTGTGCCCTGACGGCCAGCGTATCGGCGAAGTCGTCCAACAAACGCGACAGATCAAAATCCAGCATCTCCAAATCGAGCTTTTTTGCCTCGATTTTGGAAAAGTCGAGAATGTCGTTTATCAGTCCGAGCAGTGACTCGCCGCTGGCGCGTACGATGTCGGCATAGCGTCGCTGCTCGGCGTTCAGCTCCGTGTCCAGCAGCAATCCCGTCATGCCGATCACGCCGTTCAAGGGAGTTCGAATCTCATGACTCATGTTGGCAAGAAACTCCCCTTTTGCGATGCTGGCGATCTCGGCCTTTACGGCCATCTCGTTTGCGTGTTCTATGGCCTGTTCGAGGGATCGGTTGGTTTCCTGAAGCTTCGCTTCCACCCGCTTTCGATCGGAAATGTCCACAAAGCATTCCAGCAATTTCTCCTGATCCTTTAATCGAATCTGCTTTACCGTTTTCAGAATCGGCAGGCGGCTGCCATCCACCCGAAGCAATTCCCGCTCCGAGTTGTCCACCGTTATGCCCAAGTCGCACATGGGGCAAGCCCCCTTGGAAGCGGGGCACAGGAGCGAATGACAAAGGTGATTGACCAGATGATCGACCGGAGCGCCGAAGAGCGTGGCCACATGATAGTTGACCCGCTCGATGAGCCGGGTCGCCGGATCCACGATCACAACGCCGGCGGGGAGATTGTCCAGCAAAATGCGCTGCATGGTTTCGCTCTCGCGAAGCGCGACGGTTCTCTCCGCAACCAGCCGTTCCAGGGTTTCGCGCCGACGCAGAATCACGCTGATCAGTATGGCCAGCGCGGCGGTGAGCAAGATTCCTACCAGGGCGGTCCATCCACCGGAGCGTACCGGGTGCAGGCGCATGAACTCTTGCCCGGCGTGGGCGGTTACGGCAAAGACCTTGCCGAAGGCAGAGACGGGGCGCGTTATGAAAAAGCCGGAGGCTGCGTAATTATCGGCATCCCGGGTCGTGGCGAGGAGCGCGGCCGGAGCGTCTCGATCCAGGAGAAAAAGTTCCAGGAACATCGCGTTATCCGGCGCAGTGCTCATCAGCAGGGTTCCCATCCTCAACACCGCCACGGTGAAGCCGCGCAGATGAGCGGGGTCCTCTCTGCCGAACACGGGACGATATATCAGCATTCCCGGCTGATTGCCCGTCTCCCGAACCAGGGTGACGGGGTCTGTGGCGGTGGACAAGCCTGTCCGGCCCGCTTATTCGAGGGCGGCGCGGCGTAGCGGTTCCGAGCCGAGGTCGTAGCCAAGGACGTTTTCGTTACCCGCCAGGGGCGCTACCTGGAATACGGGGTAATACGCATCTCTTCCGGTGGCCGGCGCTCGCTCACCTTCCATGTCTCCTTGCCAGATTTCAAATCCCGTCAATCCGGCCATCCGAGCATCTTTTTCGAAGCCGGACTTGTCTGAGGCGGATACGGCCGGAATCCATTCCCATGCATGAACCGCGGAGTTCTTTGTCAGATAATCGGCATACAGCAGGAACTCATTTGAAGCCACACTGCTACTGGCTTCATAGAAACGTGCCAGGCCTTCCAGTTCCGTCTCTCGCAGACGGTTCAGGGTTTGGGAAATGCGCGCGGTCCGGTCCGCGGCCAGTTGCGCAAACGCCTCTGCGTGGTAGCGGGATTCGGTGGAGTGGGCCATCCACGTCATCATCAGCGTCAGGGCCAGTCCGACAGCGACCGTCAGGGCCGGTTCGAGACTGCGCATCCAGAGAGGCGGAAGATCGGTAATCCGGGAACGTCGTGACAACAACGCCCTGCCCGTCAGCAGAATCACAGCCAACACCAGCGTCAGCAGCACGGGAGGTAGCCCGGCACGGACAAGCTTCCATTTCCACGCGCCGGCGTCGATGTCCATTCCCAGTACGGCCAAAAGCGCCCCGGTGCTCTTGTATACCATCGCCCGCGCCTCATCCGGGCCGGCAAGGCCGTAAAGGGTTGTAGCGGGGTCATGAATGGGAACCAGCGCCGAAACCCAGGTGCCCCAACGGTCAACGTATGGCCCTTCGGTAGTGGCCTTCCGGGTGGCAAAAGCGCGGCGAGTCTCTTCCGAGGCCTCGTCATAAACCTGACCGGGCGGTGAGTAATCCCGGGAATCCGGTGGCTCACTGTCCATGAAAAGAAACAGCGTCCCATCCACCTTTCGACCGAGGAGATAAACGAACCGGCATTGCGAGTTGAGGGATCGAATAGTGGTGAGTTCCTCCTTAAGCCTCGAATACCAGGGGGTGTTCAAGTCGGCGTCCGTCCCCGAGAGGGCATCAATGTGCCGGGAATTTAACGCCTGCGCTACCAGCCGGGCTTGCTGCAACAGGTCGTCTCGCATCTCGCGATCGGCGTTTATAATGGTCCACCCCGTAAGCAGGGCGCCCGCGACCAGAAGGATCGGCAGGAGGACGATCACACCGATTTTTATTTCAGCCCATGGATGCGTTGTATTATGGGCCATAATCGCCACCCTGTTGCATACGTTTTTACCGCCATACCGGCTTCATCCGTGAAAAATGTAGAATAGTTTTTACACTACCACTTTCTTCCGGCCGTGGATAGGTGGGATATCGATGGTTCCGCATGTGTGATATTGCCGCGCCAGCGCTATCAGTAGGATACTGAGTTACAGTATTTTTATAAGGGGGAATAATTCGTTAAATGACAATCACGATCGCGTCTCCTGGCAAAACCAACCCTTTGAATACCTAAATAATATTGATCAACCTGCATCATCGTTACATAGGTTTTCCAGCTCTGCCGGGTAATATCATCGGCGGCCGCAAAAAGACCGCCGGCGCCTCGGAGCAAAAATTCATAGGCTTGAAGGCGCGCCCGAATGCCGCTTTCTATATGCCGCTTTTCCCTCAGTGTGGATTGCACCCCCCCATCACCCGGCCCGTCTCTAATTAAAATTGTCGATAGAAAAAACATTGCATTTTATCGCCATTGACCTATGATAATGGGGAAAATTCGCCGCATTCTACTACACCGGCAAAAACGCCAAGTGAGCTTATGGACATCACTGTGCCAACCTACGGAAACGATTGGACGATTGGGTCCTTTGCTTTTCTAAAAGCCCTGATCGATACGGTCCCCAATCCCCTGTTCCATGCCGACAGAGACGGCCGGTACCGGTTCTGCAATCCGGCTTTTGGCGAGTTGTTCGGACATGATCCCATGTTCATCATCGGCAAAACGATTGCCGAGCTGATGCCATCGGTTATTGCCGGGAATACGGTTCTGGACCAGCATCCCGGCCGTCACGTGGTCCCGTTGACGCTCTGGAGAAAAACCGGCGGTTTTCGGGAAGTGGAGTTTCACTATGCGACGGTACCGGGTCCGGAGGGTCGAACGGATGGTATTGTCGGCATGGCCATCGACATCACGGAAATCGGAAAAAGACAGCTTGCCCGGTTTCATCAGCAAAAACGCGATGCCCTGGAACTCGTGGTCGGAGGAATTGCCCATAATCTGAACAATGCTGTGGGCGTGATGATCGGTAATTTGGAAACCGCTCTGGAATATGAAATTCCGAACACCGGTCCGGCCAGGGAAACCCTAACCGATGTCCTGAATGCCGGGTTGCGCGCCAAAGACCTCATCCGCCAGCTCGCAACATTTGCCCGAAAATCGCATGAAACCATTGCGCCCTTGCCCCTTTCAATCCTGGTAGAGGAAACCCTGAAAACGCTTCATTTCCAGTCCATCGCAGTTGAATATGACATCGCCCCCGATTTTGAACCGGTGATGGCCGACGTCACCCAGGTCCATCGCCTGCTGATCCTTCTGATCGATCATGCCGCCCAGTCCTTGGGGCGTCAGGGGGGCAGGCTTCAGGTTATATTGAAACATGTGGATATCACGCCGGAAAAAGCCCGGAAACTCAAGCTTTCGAGTCCGGGCCCTTTTAAGGCGCTAGTGGTTGCCCATACGGACCACCCGGAGAATGGACCTCAAAAACCATTATCGGGCAGCCGCGTTGCGAGAGGATGCGAATCCAATACCTCGGTGCTTGACCGAGTGCATGACATCGTTCACCATCACAACGCCGCCATTGAAATCGAAAAAATATCGGGAAACGGTTCACAGATCACGGTTTATTTCCCGGTCATATCTGAGGCCCACAAGGGATAGGGTATGGGCAATATCCTGATTATCGATGACGACCGGGAAATGTGCCGGATGATGTCCCGCCAATTGGGCTATATGAGCCATCAGGTCACAGAAGCGTATACGATCCGGGACGGCTTGAAGGTATTGCGGAAAAAAAACAAATTCGATGTGTTGTTTCTGGACGTCCACCTGCCCGATGGCAACGGCATCGATGCATTACCCAAAATCAAGGCATTCCCGGATTCCCCCGAGGTCATCGTTTTAACCGCTTTTGTGGATATGATAGAAGCGGAAACATCTATGAAAATAGGGGTTTGGGATTATCTTCAAAAGCCCCATGTACTGAGCGACATCCAGAACATTCTGGAAAGGGCGATCCAGTATCATCACCAAAAAAAACTGAAAAAGCCGCTTTATTTTGCACAGCGGAACATCATCGGTCACAGCGACACACTTCAATCCGCCATCAATGCCATGATGAACGCGGCAAAATCCGATGCCAGCATACTGATTACCGGCGAAACCGGGACCGGTAAGGAACTGTTCGCCAGGGCCATTCATGAAAACAGCGGCCGGGCCGGCCGGGACATGATCGTTGTGGATTGTTCCGTACTACCCGAAAACCTGGTGGAAAGCATTTTGTTCGGTCATGTTCGGGGCGCGTTCACGGGTGCCAATACCTCCCAGGAAGGTCTGATCAAACAGGCGGATGGCGGCACCCTGTTTCTGGATGAAGTAGGGGAGCTGCCCTTGAAAATTCAGAAAAATTTTTTGCGTCTTCTTCAGGACCAACAATTTCGTCCCATTGGCGCCAAAACTGAAATCAAAAGCGATTTCAGGCTGATCGCAGCCACAAACAGAAACCTGGACCATATGGTGCGGGACGGCGCGTTCCGGGATGACCTGATGCATAGAATCGATATCTTCAGAATCGAGCTGCCTCCTTTACGGAACCGGGACAGCGACGTCAGTGAGCTGATTCAGTATTATATTGAAAAAATTGCCAGACGGACCCAGCGGCCGGAAAAGAAAAGCAGTCCGGAATTGGTTCAGGTCCTTCAAAAATACGCATGGCCCGGCAATGTTCGTGAATTGATGAATGTAATGGATCGGATTTTTATCGCTGCACAAAACGATGAGACGCTGCTTCCCATTCATTTGCCTCCGGAAATCCGGACCCGGATCATCAACAGCGAGTTAAGCCCCGCACCGGTTCAATCCGTGTTTACAGCGGGGTCCGGACATCTGCCGCCGATCCAGGAAGCCCGTAAAACCGTGCTGGAAGAACTGGAAAAAAACTATATGACCGCCCTGATTCAGGCGACCCGGGGCGACATCCAACAGGCGGTCGATATTTCAGGCCTCGCCAAATCCCAGATTTACAGCATGCTTAAGAAATACAATGTATTAAAATAATCCCTCCCGGCCATGACCGGCCGGTCCAACGCATGAAGGCCCCCCTTTCTTCCATTCCCACTGGAAATTTCCGATGAAACCGGAGAATTTTGCGGTATCTCCCCCTGCATTCGACACCCCCAAAAAAACCTCATCTGCTTGATATATAGAGCTATCACAGCCGGATTCCGGGAGTGGTACGATTCCTGCTGTTAGTTGATTAAACATACTTGTACATCATTCGCAGTTCGTAACCCATCGGTTACTGACAGCTTGCTTTCCGGGATAACGCTACATGTCATTGCTGTATTTCAATTCGCAAAAGTCTAACAGGATTGTGGAGGGTTCCGGAATCGGCCTCCTGTATCTGGATTGCATCAAATCCGCCTATGCCCGGATCGAAACATTTTTTTCTGTTGCGCAATTGATTGGCCGGTTGCGGAAATCCCATTATGACATCATCGGTGCCGTCCTGATCGTTTCCAGCATATCGGAGCTGATCGAGCTGATTCAGAACCAGGAACTCCTTGAGGATATTCCCATCGTTCTAATTCTGCCGGTCAATGATCCGGAAATGAATTCACTGGGGTATGGCCTGAGCCCGCGCTATTTGACATCGGTTGATCACAATGATGGGGAAATCCGGGAAGTGCTGGTTCAGTTTGTTCAGAAATTGAAAGATCAATTCCACGACGTCATTTACCGCAGGGCATACCAAACCGATGAATAGAAAGCAGACCGACCCGCCAATCGATGTCCATCTTCGGGAATAATCCCGAAATATTCATTCACATCACTGATCATTTTAGGAGAAAAGAATTATGGCAAGAGCATTATTGGCAAAACCAGCATCCATGAAAACCAGTATGACGTCCAAGGAAACCGGCTTAGAAGATTTAGGCGTTAAACGGGACGAAGCCCGCAAACAGGCTCAGCAGAAAGCCAAGGCCCGCACCCTGTCCCGGCAGCAGGGCATTGCCGAGCGTCTGGCCTCGGGCGTGGAAGAGATGACCTCGTCACTGGCCGAGGCGGCCAGCGCCGCCGAGCAGTTGGGGCGCAATATGGAACAGATCGCGGCTGCAGCCGAACAGTCGTCGGCCGGTGCGGAAGAGTCCCGTGCGGCAATTAACCAGATTACCAAGACCTCTGAAAAAGCCGACGAGCTGGGCAAATTTTCTTTGGAAAAAGGCGAGATTCTGCAAAGTCTGGTCGTTGGCACTTCGACGGATATTGAAAGTCTGATCAGAGGGGTACAGGCCAGCGCCGATGCGAACATGGAATCCACCAAACTGATTAAAGAACTGGAAAAAAATTCGGAACAGATTGGTGAAATCGTTGGTGCGGTGGTTCGCATTGCAGACCAGACCAATTTGCTGGCCCTGAATGCGGCAATCGAAGCGGCCCGGGCTGGTGAACATGGCCGGGGGTTTGCGGTGGTGGCCGACGAAGTCAGGAATCTGGCTGAAATCTCGGAAAAAAGCGCCCGGGAAATTCGTAACGTGGTGGATGAAATTCAGACCCAGGTACAGCAGGTGGTTACCGAGATCGACACGGCCACAAAGGAATCCCTTGCCGAAATGGAAAAGGCAAAGGCTATTACCTCGGATCTGGAAAAAATCGCCACCGATATGGTGGAAGTGGTGGATGGAACAAAGGTCATCACCAAAAATGCGGCCGATTCCCTGACAAGTGCACAGGCTTTTCTGAAAGGTGCCGAAGATATCGCATCCAATGCCGAGGAGCAAAGTTCGGCAGCCGAAGAAGCCAGCAAGGGCATTGTCGAACAGAATAAGGCATTTTCCGAGATGCAGACCGCTTCAGAGGATTTGGCCGAACTGACCGATACCCTGAAAACCTCGACAGACAGCCAGAAGTCCGCCGAGGAAGTGGCGGCGGCAGCCGAGCAGTTGTCGGCCAATGTCGAGGAGGCCTCGGCTTCGTCCCGCCAGATCATGACAGCGTTGGAACAGATCGGAAAAGGCGCCCAGAACCAGGCCAAGGCAGCCGAAGATGGCCGATCTTTTGGAGAACGGCTGGAAGTTGCATCCAAAGGCATGAGTGAACGCGCACAAGGATCGAGCAAACGCCTCGATGATATCAAACAGTTGGTGGCCGGCAACAAGGTAGATGTAACCAATCTCATCGCCAACATCGGCAAAGCAGCCCAGTCGGGCAAAGAGTCGGTGACAAATATCCGCAAACTGGGCGACATCACCAACCGTATCAACAAGATCGTTGACAAGATTGTCAACGTGGCCCTTCAGACAAATATGCTGGCGATAAACGGTTCTATCGAGGCGGCCCGGGCAGGTGAATTCGGAAGGGGATTTTCGGTGGTTGCCGGAGACATCCGTACCCTTGCCAACGACAGCTCGGAAAACGCGGAAAAGATACAGGATATGGTTCGGGACATGCAGTCCCAGATTATGCTGGTATCGACGGATCTGGATAGTCAGGCCAATATTTCAGCTCAGGAAGTGGAAAACGCCAAAAAGATCACCCTCAACCTGGAAAGAATGGATGTTGATATGAATGAGGTTCAGCGATCGGTTCAGGAAATCAACAACGGTGCCACCGAATCGCTGGTAGCCCTGGAACAGGCCAACAAGGCCGTGGTTGATATTGCAAATGGTGCGGAAGAGGCCTCCAAGGTAGCGGATGAGGCCAGCAAGGCAGCCGATGAAGGCAACAAGGGCATGCAGGTCATTGCACAGGCCGTGGAAGATATTGCCGGCCTGGCCGATGAAATGCAAAATATGGGAGGATGATAATGGCAGGCATGGAATCTACGAATAAAAACACCGATGCCGGTCAGTCCGGCGTCACCAATGCGGATGAGAGTCAGTGCGTCGTTTTCAGTCTCTTTAATGAAGAATTCGGCGTGGATATCAACAATGTCAAAGAGATTGTCCGTTTGCCGGACATTACCCCCATCCCCCGCAGTCCGGAATATGTTTCCGGCATTTGCAACCTGCGAGGCAATGTGCTGCCGGTGATCGACACCCGAATCCGTTTCGGGCTGGAAACCCAGAAAGCCACGGATCAGACCCGGCTGCTGGTGGTGGAAACCGGTGGTCGTCAGAATAGTCTGGTGGTGGATCATGTCAAAGAGGTCATGCGCATGAAGCACTCTCTGGTGGAACCACCACCCTCGATCTGCAGGGGCGTTGACCGGGAATTTTTAAATGGCGTAGTCAAGGTGGATGGCGGTAACCGGCTGATCCTGATGCTCAATCTGCCAGAGGTTATTGCGCTGGATATGAAATCGGTCAAATCCGGAACCGACGCCACCCGGGCAGGTCAGGAGATTTTTGAAGAAGAAAAAAGCGTTACCGATGAGGAACAATTGGTATCCTTCCGGGTAGGCGGGGATGAATATGCCTTTGATATCAAACGGGTCAGTGAGATTTTAAAGGTCATGGACATTACCGCGGTGCCGAATGTACCCGAATATGTTCTGGGCATGTTCACGATCCGAAACCATCTGCTTCCGATTCTGGATATGCGGGGATTGCTCGGATTGCCCAGTTTGATTTCAGAGCGGCATGACATGCTGGACAAAGCCCGTGAGGATGAAAGCAAATGGGCCGATGCAATTCGTCATGCCATCGATGCCAACTCCCGGTTTGCCGGGGGGCTGGTTGCCAGGGAATCCAGCTTTGGGAAATGGTTGGAAGGATACAATACTGCCAGCGTTGAAGTGGAAGGGCTGGTGAAACGCCTGAAGCGCATGCGGGCCGACCTGTACAATACCGGCAAGCGACTTTTGGACCTGAGTACCGGAGACAAAGGGGTCGATCTGGCATCTTATGAGGAGCACCTGACCCCGATCCTGAAAGTGGTGCTGGATATTATCGGCGAGCTGAAGGAATCCATGTCGGCTCATATTTCCGAGGATCAGCGAGCCATGGTCGTGGAGTGCGGGGATATGACCATCGGGTATCTGGTGGACTGGGTAGATGAGGTGTTGCGGATTCCCAAATCGGTCATCAATGAAACCCCGGCCATGGCCACATCCGATCGCAAAGAGCTGAAAGCGGTGGCCAAACTGGATGACGGCAAGCGACTGATCATGATCATGGATGAATCGTCTCTGGTTTCCGGGGAAACGTCAGCGATGTTGAACCAAATCCAGGCTCAGAGCGAAGCGGGTAAACACGCAACAGCAGACAGCGGCAGGTCTCTTGCTCAGGAGAGTATCGATGAGGAACAACTGGTAACGTTTTCCATCGGCAAAGAGGAATACGGTATCCGTATCATGCAGGTGCAGGAGATCAACCGCCTGGCGGATGTCACTCATGTGCCCCGGGCGCCCTATTTCATCGATGGCATGACCAACCTGCGGGGCAACATCATACCGGTGATCAACATTCGAAGGCTTTTCAACCTCGAAACGCGGGAGGCCGACGACAGGACCCGGGTCATTATTGTGGATATTGGTGGCAACAAAACCGGCCTGCGGGTGGATGCGGTCAACGAAGTGTTGCGGCTGAACCGGAACGATATTGATCCCGCACCCGACATCGTCACCGAAAACGGCGCCGGCAAGCTTATGCAGGGTATCTGCAAAATCGAAAATGGCAACCGGATGGTGGTATTGCTGGATGTATCCGAAATTCTGGATAAAAAAGAGATGAAGACCCTCCAGACACTCACCAGCGGTCACGATGACACAGCGGTTAAACTTGGTGCCCAATCCATTGGTTCCGGAAAAACAACGGCTAAAAAAGGGACATCTGGAAAGAGTAAGCTGGAAATCGCAGAATAATCGGAGGTTGTAGGTCAGGGGGCGGAACCAAAAACGATGCCCCTGACCTCCACTCCATAGGCCCTGTAAGAAGGTGATTTATGCCCATTAATGTACTTGTCTGTGACGACTCGGCGCTGATGCGACGCAATCTTTCTCAGATCATCGAAGCTGATTCCGGGATGCGAGTGGTGGGAACGGCCCGGGATGGTCAGGATGCTGTTGACAAGGCCCGGCAACTGCATCCCGATGTGATTACCATGGACATCAACATGCCGGTCATCGACGGCATCACTGCGCTTCAGATCATTGTGCAAGAAGGTATCGCGCCGGTGATCATGGTCTCATCGTTAACCCAGGAAGGGGCTGCGACCACGTTCCAGGCCATGGCGCTGGGCGCGTTCGATTATGTGCCAAAGCCGGGTGGAACCGTGACCGTTCGGATGGAATCATCCGCTCATGAACTGGTGAGCAAAATCCGGGCTGCCGCCAAACCCGGGACACTGAAGCGACTGGCAAAAAAATCCCGGCCAATGGAGCTGTGTCATAAAACCCGGACCGCATCCCATGTGACGCCGGCGGTCCGGTCCGCGCCATCCGGGAGAAGCGGCCTGAGCTACAAAGCTGTTGCCATGGGCATTTCAACCGGCGGTCCCAAAACCCTGTTCGACGTGCTGCCACTTCTGCCCCGGGATTTGAATGCCGCGGTATTTCTGGTCCAGCACATGCCGGGGAAATTCATTCCCTCCTTTGCCAAGCGCATAGATGACCATTCCCCCATGCGCTGCGTCGAGGTTACGGCAGGCATGGAAGTCGAACCGGGGGTGATCTATATCGGAACCGGCGAGTATCATCTGACCCTGTACAAAAAACTGAGCCGCCGGATCGTGATCCGGACTCCGACACAGCCGGTTCACCAGTTTATGCCATCGGTCGATATCATGATGCAGTCCGTGCTGGAGGCCTTCGGCACCGACACCATCGGTGTGCTGATGACCGGAATGGGCGATGATGGCGCCGACAGCATGGTGGCGATTCATCAGGCAGGCGGTATCACCATCGCTGAAAGCGAGGAAAGCGCGATTGTTTTCGGTATGCCCCAGGAAGCCATCAAACGGGGCGGGGCCAAAATTATTTCGCCCAGTTGGGATATTGCGGCGCAAATCGTGAAGGCTGTTGGAAAGTAGATAATGAATCCATTGAATGAAAATGACATCCGGCTGCTGGTTCAGATGGTGATCCATGATCTGGAAAAACCCATGACCGTGAACGAGCGGATTTTCAACCGGATACTGGATGGCAGCCTGGATCCGCGCCGGGAGTCTCATCGCCGTCTGATTCGGTCCGCCGGCCAGGCCGCATCCCGGTTGAAACGGATGCTGTGCGATTTAAAAGATGTCATGGGCGGCCGGCACCCCTCGCGGCGATTGGAACGTGTCCCGCTGAAACACATTGTCGAGGCGGCGGCCCAGGAGTTTGTGGCCATGGCTGAAACCGAAACCGTGGATTTCACCTGGAGCTGCCCGGATGATATAGGCGATTGTCCGGAAGCGGATCTGGTTCAGCGGGTTATCGAGAATTATCTGCACAATGCACTGATCCATACCCGGAGCGGCGAACGGGTCTGGCTGGATGTCGTCTCAAACGAAACGGATGGGTTTTTAATTTCGGTAGGAAACAGGGGACAGACGATACCGGACGGGCATCTGAACGATATCTTTCAGCCCGGGGTTCAGCTTCATCTCCGGTCCGAAAATCACTGGCGGGGGCAGGGACTGGGGCTGGCCTTCTGCCGCATGGCCGCCGATACCCTGGGGGGCCGGGTATGGGCGGAAAATCTGCCGGACCATGGCGGCGTGGTCTTTTATCTGGAATACAATTCAATTACGGAACCATAAGGAACATTACCATGAGCACATTCAGTGAACCGGAAGCCTATTTGAAAAGCGGGTCCAATGAACTCAAAATCCTGGAATACACCATCGGGAGTCTGCATCTGGGGATCAATATCCTGAAAGTGAGCCGGATTCTGGACAGGCCCGCACGGGTTACCGGAGCCGGTGTGGGTGCACACCGTTCGGTCATCGGCATGTTTCAGGACCACGATCATATCGTCCCCATGGTGGATTTGGGCGAAGTGCTGGGTATTGTGCGGTCGGACTACGGCAAGCGGGTGATCATCACGGAATTTTTCGATGAAATCACGGGATTTCTGGTCGATGCCGTGGATCGCGTTCATACCCTGTCCTGGGAATCGGTCAAAAGCGCCGAGGATATCATGGGGGGCCTGGACAATCCCTATGTATTGGCTGTAGCCAGGCCAACCGACCGGGGAAACGTGCTGCTGCTTGATTATGAAAAAATCGTTCTGGAACTGGCGCCGGGGCTGGCCCGGGAAAAAGGTTTGACCGGCCGGAAAGAAGACTGGCAGGGGGACGGCCGGACCATTCTGGTTGCCGAGGATTCCACGCCGGTACGGGAAATGCTGACTCTGGAGCTGGAGGAACTGGGATTCAAAGTGATAGCGGTGCGTGATGGTCAGGATGCCATCAAGTGCTTTGATGAAAATGCGCAGATCAGTCTGGTGATCGCGGATGTGGAAATGCCCAACAAGGATGGCCTGGCCGTGCTGGGTCATATCCGGCAGCACCCCAAACGCAACGTCACACCGGTTCTGATCTATTCATCCATCGGGGACATCGGCATGAAAGAGCGCGCTCGGGTCATGGCGGCCAATGCCCATGTGACCAAGCTGGAGATGAATGAGCTGTTTAAGCATATTCGGGAAATATTGGAGAAATGATTGGAGACTATAATGAACCCATTACTTGAGGCATTGTCAAGCGCGGATGAGGCAGAACGGATTTATGCGGTACAGGATATCGGGGATACCGTTGACCCGGGAATGGTCCCGGCGTTGATACGGCAATTGCGTGTCGAGCCATCCCGTGTCGTGAAGGATGCCATTGTTTTTCAACTGAAACAAATGGACTGCAGCAAGGATTATCCCCTGCTGTTCACGCTGTTCATCTCTCCGGATGCCTATTTTCGAAATGCCGCGGTGGATATCTTCGGTGCGGGTGGCGATAATGCGGTCGGCTTTTTGACCGCCCATCTGGATCACAGTAACCGGGAAGTCCGCAAGCTCATTCTGGATGCCCTGTTCTGTGTCGGGACACTGGAAGCCATACTGGCCATCCGGGCAGGGCTTCACGATACGGCGGTAAACATTAAAATTACGGCTGTGGAATACCTGGGCCGACTGGAAGATCGGGAAAGCGTGCCGGAAATGATCGAGCTGCTTAAAGATGATTCGGAACCCATGCTGATCACCACAGTACTTGAGTCTTTGCCCATTCTGGCATCTGAATCCGAGATTGAAAAGACCCTGCAAACGATCCTTCCCGGAGG
This sequence comes from Pseudomonadota bacterium, assembly GCA_043797445.1. GTDB lineage: Bacteria > Desulfobacterota > Desulfobacteria > Desulfobacterales > JAFDDL01 > JAZDPP01. Next base: position 253,096 of record JAZDPP010000169.1, on the reverse strand, counting down.
CGATCTCAGCCGGGCGGAGCCGCTATATATTCCGGAAATCCTGCGACTGACCGCCAAAGCTGCGGATCCGGATACGATCAGACGGATGATTGAAGATATCGCGGATTTAAAATCATATGCACAGGATATTCTGGTGATGCTGGGAGAGGCCAAAGCCCGATTCAACGATTTTTTAAATCATGAAGTGATACGGGGCAAGCTGGTAGAATTGATATCCGATACGGAAGTGAATGAACTGGCACGGCATGCCGGATGCGAGCTTCTCCTGGAAAAAGACGTTCTGAATTCCGATCCTTTGATGTCGATCGGCCAGTCACTGCTGTCCGAGGATGCCATGATGTTTAATGCGGTCCGGTTTCTGGCTGCTTCCGGTAATGGAACCGCAATCGAAACACTACGGAAAATCAGGGTGAACACCAAAGATAATCTGTTGCAGGAAATGATTGATGAATTGATCAGCCGGCATACTGAAGCGGTATTGGCTGAAGAACCGATATTACCTCGACTTTCAGTCTCCGGTTTATTTGCCACGGAAAATAGAGGTTAATATGGCGATCCTGTCCATGGATGAATTCGAAAATTTGAGCGGTTTCGTTTACCGCAAAACCGGCATCCGTTTCGAATCAAAGAAGATGTATTTCATTTCCAAGCGGGTTCAGAAGCGGATGGATTTCCTGGAGATAGAGGCAGTGGCTGAATATATCCGCTTCCTTCGCTTTTCTGACCCGACAGCGGCCGAGTTTCAAAATCTGGTGGATCTGCTGACCATCAATGAAACCTATTTTTTCCGGGACTTTCCACAATTGCAGGCATTTGGCGATCATTGCCTTCACGAAGTGGTGAAAAAAAAAGAGGCGTGCGGGAATCAAAAGCTTCGGATCTGGTCCGCGCCCTGTTCCACCGGCGAGGAACCCTATACCCTGGGAATCATCCTGCATGCCATGCTTGACAACGTCCGGAGCTGGGATATCGAGATTCTGGCCTCGGACATCGACCGCAATGTGCTGAGCACGGCCCGGACCGGCCAATACGCCCGGCGGAGTCTTCGGGACGTCCCGCCGGAATATCTTGAAGCCTATTTCACGCATCCTTCTAACGGAACCTATCAAATTTCCGAACGGATCAATAAGCTGATCCGGTTCGAGCATTTGAATCTTTCCAGCAAGGAAGCGGTAAGGGCCCGGACCGGATTCGATTTTATTTTTTGCCGGAATCTGCTGATCTATTTTGACGATGTGTCCCGCAAGCAACTGGTCGATCACTTTTACATGGCGCTGAATCCGGGGGGGTTTCTTTTCCTAGGTTCCAGCGAATCGGTCAGCCGGATATCCTCGGCCTATCGCATGAAACGCGCCGGCGCGCATTTGGTATATTATAAGCAGTAGATGAGGGGTGTTTGTATGACACATTTAAAACCATATGGAGAATATCGATGAAAAAGGTATTGGTGGTGGATGATTCGCCGGTTGTGCGCAGTTTTCATATGAATATCCTGAAAATGTCGGGATATTCTGCGGATGGCGCCGGCGATGGTGTCGAAGCCCTGGAGCGTTCCCTGAAAACCGATTATGACCTGATCCTGTGCGATATCAACATGCCGAACATGGACGGGCTGACATTTATCCAGCTATACCGCGAACAGGATTTGCAGCAGACGCCCATCATCATCCTGACCACCCAGGAAGAAGAAATTCATCGCATGCAGGGGTACGAGGCCGGCGCCAATCTGTATCTGGTCAAACCGGTCAATCCCGGCAATCTGGTATTGCACATGCAACTGCTGATGGGGGTGCAAGATGGAAATTGACATCACCGATTCCGTAATGGTCGCGGAAACACCGGCCGAGTGCACCATTGTCGAGGCGGAGGCAACCGTCGACCGGTTGCGCCGGCTGTCCAAAAACTTGACCCGGATCGTCGTCAGGGCTGAAAAGATTCAGGAACTCGATACCGCGTATTTCCAGGTGCTGGTGGCACTGAAGGCATTTGCGGATCAGCAGCGCATTCCCTGTACGATGGAGCTGTCTCCGGCAGGCAATGACATGTGTCTGCTCTATGGCATCGAGCTGGCCGGTGAAAAAGTGTGAGCGTAAAAGGTAATTTAATACTTAAAACTTGATCATTTTTTTCGACAAGAGGCTGAATACATGCCAAAAACAATACTTATTGTGGATGATGCACGGTCCATGCGCGGCCTGGTTTCCATGACCCTGAAAGGCGCTGGGTACGAGGTCATTGATGCCTGTGACGGGCAGGATGCCCTGGCCCAGATCACGGGTAAAAAAATTCAAATGGTCATTACGGATTTGAATATGCCGAACATGAATGGCATCGAACTGATCAAGGCGCTGAAATCCGATCCCGCTTTCAAGTTTCTGCCGATGGTGATGCTGACCACCGAAAGCGATGACGCCAAAAAAAAAGAGGGGCAAATGGCCGGCGCCAAGGCGTGGATCGTCAAGCCCTTCAAGCCGGAAACCGTACTGAACGTGGTTCGCAAGATAATTGGATGAAAGATACGAGTAATCAGCTGTCAGTAATCAGTTATCAGTAATCAGCTATCAGTAGTCAGTAGTCAGTCTACTGACGATAACTGAACACTGATTGCTGATGGCTGATTACTGATTGCTCATAAGAAGGCTTTGAAATGACATCAACAATGATTGAGCAGTATAAACAGGAATTCCTTCAAGAGGCCAAAGAGCTTTTGGAAAGCGCCGCCGATGGCGTGCTCAAACTGGAGGCTGATCCGGATAATTTCGATCTGATCAACAGTGTATTCCGGGCGATTCACACCATCAAGGGAAGCGCCGGGACCTTTGAGCTGGAGGCGGTATCCGGATTCACCCATCACCTGGAAGGGATGCTGGATGCGCTGCGGGACCACCGGATTTTCCTGACGCCGGATATGACCGATGCCATCCTGGCCGGAATCGATCATATCAGCCGGATGATAGCCGCTCATGAAACCGGCAGGGATGTTGCCGGGGATGCAACGATGGAAGCGCGTTTCCGCTCATATTATGATGAGCTGAAACGAGAACCGGAGGCCGCTTCCCCGGCGGTTTCGGTCATTCCCGCCATAGCCGGTTCAACAGCGAAACCCGCCATCCGGCTGGTTTTGTCTGGATCAGACCTCGATTTGCCGCCCTCCGTGACCGGAGCGTTGAAGCAGGCGGCGGCGCAGGGGCAGACTGTGTGCCGCATCGATCTGCTGTATACCTCGGAACTCCTGGAAAACGGGTACGATCCGTGCATTTTTTTGCGGAATTTAAAAGACGCCGTCACCATTTATCATGCGGTGACGGACGCGGAATCCGTGCCGGCGCTGAATGATTTCGAACCGCTGGCCCTGTATCTGAAACCCACGGTTTACGTGGCGGCGCATCTTTCCCTGGAAGAACTCAAAAATCTATGCTTTGACGAGGCGCTTCTCGATATTCGGAACCTGGTGGATAGCGCCGGTATCGGCGCCGCCGATTCCTTTGTTACGCCGGAGGCGATTCGGGAGTTTATCGAAGGGGCCACCGAGATGATCGAATCCGCGGAACAGGCCGCAATGGTCTATGAATCCAAAGGTTCTCCGGACGCCCTGAAAGAAATTTTCCGCATCGTGCACAACATCAAGGGGGATTCCGATTTTGTGGGGTTTTCCGATCTGTCCGTTTTTTGTCATGCCGTTGAATCCATGCTGGAAAAACTGCGCGCCGGACGGCTGGCCCGGTCGTCCGATATTGTGGATAATATTTTGAAATCAATTGATTATATCCACCAATGCGTGCACGCGCTTGCCAACGATCAGCCACCCCCGACCTTGCCTCCCCTATATTCAGCTTTGAAACGATATGAAACGGCGAATGCAGATCCCGATCTCGATGATGGTTTGTGTGCCGCCCAGTTATTGGAATTACCGGAAAATATGCGCGAGGTCTATATCGAGCAGATTCGTCAGTACCGGAAAATATTCCTGACAACCATGAAAAGCTTGCCCATGGCCCCCAACAGTCTGGATGCTGTTGGCCGGTCTCTGGATGGGGTGATCAAGGCATCCGGAGTTGTTGGCCATATCATGCTGCAGAAGCTGGCCCAACAGGCCTGGACAATTTTGCAACAGAACGGAAAAAAAGGCGATTCCGAATTCGAAGCTGAATTCAAATCCTGTCTGGAGAACTTGATCTCCTTTATCGATGGGTTGGAAACCGGACCCAAGCGTTTGGGTGAAATCCTGGTTGAGGATGGAAAAATCGCGGAAAAAGACCTCGAGGATGCCCTGTCCCGGCAGAAACCCATTGGTCAGATGCTGCTGGAGGAAGGCAAGATCACCGAGGCGGATTTGACCGTGGCCTTGGAGAAACAGGAACTGATGGAAATGGGCCGGCAGGCCCGTCCCGAAGAACCCGGTGATACCACGATACGGACCATGCGGGTGGATGAGCGCAAGATCGAGAAGTTTTCCAACACGGTGGGTGAAATGCTGATTGCCCGCAATACTTATGCCTACCTGATCGGTCGATTGGAACAGAAGGAATGCGACATCCGTGGAACGGTCAAGGCTCTGAAAGACAACCTGCATCTGTTTTCCCGGCTGTCCAATGATATTCACCACGGGGTCATCGAGCTGCGCATGATCCCCATCCGGGGAATTTTCCAGAAATTCACACGGGTGGTGCGGGACATCAGCCGGAAGCAGCGGAAAATGATCGAACTGATGACAGACGGCGAGGACATCGAAATCGATAAAAAAGTGGCGGATGTGCTGTCTGATCCCCTGGTGCATCTGATCCGCAATTCCTGTGATCATGGGATCGAAACGCCCATCGAGCGGAAAAAGGCCGGCAAGGCGGAAAAAGGCACCCTGCTGCTTCGGGCTTCACGGGAAGGCAGCAATATCATGATCCGGATCATCGATGACGGCCGGGGCGTCAACCGGCAGCGGCTGTTTGAAAAAGCCAGGGACAGCGGGATTCCGGTGACATCGGTGGATGATCCCGGGCTTCTGGACCTGATTTTCATGCCGGGCCTGTCCACCGCGGCTGAAATCACCGATGTTTCGGGCCGGGGGGTGGGAATGGACGTGGTCAAAACCACCGTGGAATCTGTGGGAGGTACGGTCCGTGTCATTTCGGATCCGGATCAGGGTACGGAAATTACCCTGTCCATTCCAACGGCCATGGGGATCGATACGGTTCTGTTTGTGGAAACAGCCGGCAGGTCCTACGCCATCCCTATCAATTTTATCGTGGAAACCGTCAAAATTCCAACAGACCGGTTCCGCCGCGCCGGTTCCCATGTCATTTTTCATTATCGCGGCGAGGTGTTGACCGCACACTACCTGGAAGAACTGCTGAACGGCGACCAAAGGGGCATGTGGCGCGACAATTTTTTCGCGGACCGCAGCCCAGGCGATGTTCCGGTGGTCATTATCAAAACAACCCGGGGCAAGCATGGCGTTGTCATCGACCGGCTGGACAAAAACATGGAAATCGCCATCAAACCGGTCCCCGATGTCCTGTCCGAACTGGATGTCGTCTCCGGCGTCAGCATAACGGGTGATGGCCGGGTGCTGCTGGTTCTGAATCCGGAGCGGATGTTATAGAAGTATGCCGGTAGATTATTTAAACATGAGTTCTGGTGGCGAAATGAGGAGGACGTTGTGTTATTGAAAATAACCGTCAATATGGTCTGCTTTCTGGCCGGCGCCGGGTTTATGTGGCTGGTAGCCAGACGCTGGAAATCAACAGCGATTCAAGGTGCTATCGGAAAATCCCATATCATTGGCGGACAAATCAAATCCTTTACCGGCCGGATAGAAACCAACACGGAAACCGCTATCGGAAAATTTGCGAACCTGATTCAGCTCCTGAACGAATCGATTCAAAGAACCACCCATGTGGTTGACGCGGTCAAAGACAACCTGCCTCTGACCAACGGAAAAGACAGCGGCCGGAAAGATCAGAAAGATCTGAAAATCATCAAGGAGCGGTATCAACTGATGCTGAACGAGGTGACGGCCCAGCTTAATCTGACCACCCAGCGAAAAACCGAAGATATTGCGAAACTGGACCACATCAAAGAAGGGGTCAATCAGATGCGGCCTTTTTCAAATGATATTTCCAAAATCGCCTATTCCACCCGGATTCTTTCACTCAACGCGACCATCGAGGCGGCCCGGGCCGGTGTCCATGGCAACTGCTTCGGGGTCGTCGCGGACGAGGTGAGACGACTGGCCGAAAAATCCGATGAATCCGCGGTAAAAATTGAGACCGAAATGATTCACATCATCGATTTTATCGAAACCGCCACCCAGGATATCAAAACCGCCATGGATGAGGAATCCCGGTTTATCAACTCGACCGTCATTCAGCTTCAGAATGTGGTGCTGTCGGTCGTGGATTCATTTGTCCGGCTGTCCGAAGCCATCGATAACACACTGGGAGATTCCACCCGGTTCCGGGACGAAGTAAATGCCATCATTTTCAACCTGCAGTTCGAGGATATCTGCAAACAGATGTCCCTGCATACGATTCAGATACTGTCCTCCATCCAGGAGGATTTGCAGTCCATCTCACTGGGGGGACGGGACGATGGCGATGCCGGCAATGAAACCGATATTCTGAAAAAAGTCCGGGGCCTGTTCACCATGAAAGAAGAGGTCCATATTGCTGAAAAAGCCCTGCATGCCCAAATTTCTTCGCCTGTCCCGGCAAAAGATAAAAACGGAACGCGCCCGGTTGACGCGGATGATGTTCTGTTCTTCGATAACCCCGAACCAAATCCGGAGCAGAAACCTGCCGAGGATGATGTCGTGTTTTTTGACGAGGCGGGATCGGATGATGTGGTCTTCTTTGATGAACCGGAACAGAACTCCGGGCAGAAGCCGAATGATGACAATGTGGTGTTTTTCGATGAGGGTGAATCGGACCAGACGCCGGATTCGGATGAGGCTGTTCAAAGGAGACCCGAATTTGAAAAAAACGCTGAACGCAAACAATGATTTACTCAACATCTTCGGATTTCAAACATAAGGAGGAGATATGGCATTTTTTGAATGGAAATATGATTACAGTGTAGGAATTGCAAAAATTGATGATCAGCACAAGGTATTGGTGGGTTTTCTAAACGACTTATATGATTCGATGATGGCGGGCAAGGGCAAGGAGACCCTGGACGCGGTTCTTATAAACCTGGTGGAATATACCAAAACCCATTTTGCAACTGAAGAAAGTCTCATGAAACTCTATGAGTATCCTGATTATGAGGTTCACAAACAAAAGCATGATAAATTGACCGGGTATGTTCTGGAGTTGAAACAGAAATTTGACTCCGGGCAGATATCCAATCCGATTCAGATCACCAATTTTTTAAAAGACTGGCTTGGAAAGCACATCATGGGGACGGATAAACGATATGGTCCTTTTTTGAACGCAAAAGGCGTCCGATAATATCGAAACTATTTGGTACGCAGAAGATTACAGGTTATGAAGAATGGAACCTAATAAGATTGCAATACGTCGTTTGGTTGAGTTAGCGCTTGCCGCTGCTGCTTTATATAACCTATTCGCTGACAGATACATCGAAGACCGTGATTTCTGGATAGCCCTTAAAGATGAAGAAATCCAGAATACTCGCTTATTAAAACAGATCGAGATTGATCAAAGCGAAGCACCTGATGGAGTGAGTTTTGTATCGCCGGTATCCGGTGATGTCGTCAACTTAATGATCGAACAAATTCACACTTTTTTAAATGATATCGATACCCAAGTCAAATCGCGAAAAGAGGCTTGTTTTATTGCACTCCAGCTTGAACAATCGGCCGGTGAGTTCCATTACCAGGCGATGGCTGATGAACGGCGGGGATCTGATCTGGCCAGGAACCTCTTGTCCTGTTATCCGCACCTCATGCATCTGTTCATGCCGGGCTATACGGCCGACGTTATCGCTCATAACGGAATTCTGGATGAGGGGTGAACTTTATCCAGAAGCCTTTTTCCATAAAAGAACTGGCAGTCAAAGTACGGGCGGCACTGGGGAATGATGCATGATGAGATAAATTTCATCATTAAATGCTCAACAATTTCCTATGTGGAGGAACAATCGATATGCCGGACAGAAGTTACTGACATATGTCTTGAATTAGAAACGGAGAGATTTGCAATGAAAAACATGGAATTAAGGACTAAATTGATCGGCGGGTTCTTACTGGTGGGATTAATTGTCTTGTTCGTTGGCTTTGTGGGTTGGACCGGTGTCAGAACATCAGATCGAATTACCACGAAAGTGCAGCGCGTCGATGGAATCGCAAAGCAGCTTTTACAAAGTGAAATCGACCACCTCGATTGGGCGAGAAAAGTGGGTCGGTTTCAGAGAGACGAACGGGCAACTGAATTGGGAGTTGAAAAGGATGGGCATAAATGCGGTTTTGGGCAGTGGTATTACAGCGAGGAGGGAAGGAAAGCAGGAGAGGAAATACCAGAGATTAAGGAACTGCTGAAGCGAATTGAAGATCCCCATCAAAAATTGCATCAATCCGCTCAAGAATTGGAAAACATGCTGAAAAAGGGTGGTGAGTTCCGTAACGAGGCCGTTGCCTTTTACGCGGGCGAGTTAAGCGACCGGTTGAGAGAAGTGCAGGAGATATTCGGGAAAATCAAACCGGAAGTCAAAAAGCATGCAGAGGAAATACAAAAGACGGCAAAGCTACAGGTGGAGCAGAGCACCCTGTTTTCTTTGATCGGCATGATCGCCGGCACGCTTGTTGCTTTGGCTCTCGGTATCTTTTTAAGCCGCTCCATCACCGGCCCCATTAACCGGATCATCAGCGGGCTTACCGAAACCTCGGATCAGGTGTCATCCGCGGCCGGAGAGGTTTCCGCCGCATCTCAATCCCTGGCCGAAGGCGCTTCCGAGCAGGCGGCATCCGTGGAAGAAACTTCATCGTCCCTGGAGGAAATGTCCTCCATGACCAAACAAAATGCCGGCAACGCCGGTCAGGCCGACGCCCTCATGAAACAGGCCAACCAGGTGGTGAACAAAGCCAATGCGTCCATGGGCCAGTTGACCACCTCCATGCAGGAAATCACAAGCGCCAGCGAGGAAACCTCCAAAATCATCAAGACTATCGATGAAATCGCTTTTCAGACCAATCTTCTGGCTTTAAACGCCGCCGTGGAAGCTGCAAGAGCCGGGGAAGCCGGCGCCGGATTCGCGGTTGTGGCCAATGAGGTTCGGAATCTGGCCATGCGCGCCACGAATGCCGCCAAAAACACCGCGGCATTGATCGAGGGCACCATGAAAAAAGTCACTGACGGAGCCGCGCTGGTAAAGACCACCAACGATGCCTTTACGGAAGTGGCCGGCAGCACCGCAAAAGTGGGCGAGCTGGTCGCTGAGATCGCGGCTGCATCCGGTGAGCAGGCTCAGGGTATCGAACAGGTCAACATCGCGGTCTCGGAAATGGATAAGGTCACCCAGCAGAACGCCGCAACCGCCGAGGAAGCGGCCGCGGCATCCGAAGAATTGAACGCCCAGGCAGAAGAGATGAAAGTGTTTGTGGGAGAGTTGGCCACGATGGTGGGCGGAAACGCCGTCATTTCCATCGACAGCTCCCGGAGCGTCAGTCGTCCGAAAGCTGCTGCGCTTACCCGGCAATCGCCCCAAACCGCGCTGGCTGTGGTATAAAAAACTTCGATGGGCCTGAAAAAAGGGCGCGGCCTGTGGAGGGCCGCCTCCCCCGCTCACAGGGGTATATTCACTCGTGGGAGCGGCCATCATGGGATGGTCATGATCATTTACTTTTTTAATCAGGATGATTTCAATGAATCACGACAAAAACGACAGTGATTTTTTAAAGACACTCACCCTTCTTTATGTGGAGGACGACAAAGATACGCGCGAGCATCTCTGCACATTCCTGAAACAACGCACCGGAACACTGATCACTGCTGACAACGGTGCTGCCGGACTGGCTGCATACAACACGCATCGCCCGGCCATCGTCATCACCGATATTCAGATGCCGGGAATGGACGGGCTGACCATGGCCCAGGAAATCCGAGAACTGGATTCCACCGTGCCGATCATCGTCACCAACGCATTTGAGCAGACAGCCGATCTGCTGCGCTCGATTGAAATCGGTGTGGATAAATATGTCGCCAAGCCGGTCGACCCCGACCGGCTGCATAAGGCCATTTTGCAATGTGTGCGCCGGCTCCGGGCCGAGGGTGTCATCCGCAAGGTCTCTGCTGCCGTGGAACAGAGCCCTGTCTCCATTGTCATTACGGACGCCACGGGCGCCATTGAATATGTCAACCCGAAGTTCACTGAAATGACGGGCTATACCCCTGCCGAAGTGCTGGGTCAGAACTCCCGCATCCTCAAGTCCGGAGAGTTCCCTCCCGAGTCATACAAGGCGCTTTGGAACACTATTCTTGCAGGTGACGTCTGGCGGGGAGAGTTTCACAACAAGAAAAAGAACGGCGATCTCTTCTGGGAACAGGCATCCATCTCACCCGTCAGGGATGCCAAGGGAAGCGTCACCAGCTTCGTTGCGGTCAAAGAGGACATTACCGAGCGCAAGCGGGCGAGGAAAGCGCTGCAGGAATCGAATCGCTTCCTGAGCGCCACGATAGACACCCTCACCGCCAACATCGCTTTGCTGGATGAACAGGGTGCGATCCTGCTCGTGAACAAAGCATGGCGGAACTTTGCAGAGAAAAACGGTTGTCATGCCGAAAATGTCTCCGAAGGCAGGAATTACCTCGAAGTTTGCGACCATGCCAAAGGGAGAGACATGGAGGAAGCGAACCCGTTTGCCGATGGCATCCGGGCCGTGATTGCCGGTGTGTCGGACGCCTTCATGCTGGAATACCCGTGTCATTCACCCAGTGAAGACCGGTGGTTTATCGGGCGGGTTTCGCCATTTCCGGGACCTGCTCCGCGTCGCGTGGCGGTTGCTCATGAGAACATCACCGATCGCAAACGCTCGGAGTTGGAACTCCAAAAGACCAACCGCCGGCTTGAGGCGGCTTCCACCCGGGCCAACGAGATGGCGTCAAAGGCCGAAATGGCCAGCGCCGCCAAGAGCGAATTCCTGGCCAACATGAGCCATGAGATCAGAACGCCGATGAACGGGGTCATCGGCATGACCGGACTGCTGCTGGATACCGATCTTGACGATGATCAGCGGCGCTACGCCGAAATCGTGCGCGCCAGCGGCGAATCGCTGCTCTGCTTGATCAACGACATTCTCGACTTCTCCAAGATCGAGGCAAAGAAGCTCGACCTGGAGATACTTGACTTCGATCTGTCGATGATGCTGGATGACTTCGCCGCCACGCTGGCCGTGCGGGCGCACGAGAAGGGGCTGGAACTGGTCTGCGTCGCCGATCCGGACGTGCCCACGCTGCTGCGCGGTGATCCGGGTCGCCTGCGCCAGATCCTTACGAACCTGGCCGGCAACGCCATCAAGTTCACCCATACCGGCGAGGTGGTCGTTCGCGTCTCGGTAGACGAGGGTGCAGGGGACAGGGGGCAGGGGGCAGAAGGACGGGAAACTGTTCTGCTGCGCTTTTCGGTGCGCGACACGGGAATCGGGATTCCCAAAGACAAGATCGGTCTGCTCTTCGAAAAGTTCAGTCAGGTCGACGCCTCGATCACGCGCCATTACGGCGGCACCGGGCTGGGACTGGCCATCTCCGGACAACTGGCCGAGCTGATGGGAGGTGAGGCCGGTGTGAGCAGCGAGGAAGGCAAGGGCTCGGAGTTCTGGTTCACGGTTCGCCTTAATAAACAACCTGCCGAAGCGCATGCGGAAAGTATCCCGTTCGCAGACCTGCGGGGCGTGCGCGTACTGATCGTGGACGATAGTGCAAGCGGTCGTGAAATCCTGACCACTCGTTTGGCCTCCTGGGGCATGCGGCCATCTATGGCGCAGGATGGTCCTATGGCGATTCAGGCGCTCTGCCTGGCGCTGGACGAGAACGACCCCTTTCGCATCGCCGTGATCGATATGCAGATGCCGGGCATGGACGGCGAGACTCTGGGCCGGATTATCTAGGTGGACAAGCGCATCGCCGGCACCCGGATGGTGATGCTGACTTCCCTGGGAATGCGGGGCGACGCCCGGCGGTTTCAGGAGATCGGTTTTACGGGGTATGCGACCAAGCCGGTACGGCACCGGGAACTCAAGGCAGTCCTGTCCCTGGCGCTGAGGGACCGGGACGAAGCGGCGTCAATGCCGCAGTCCATCGCCACGCGTCATGCTGCCCGTGAGACGCTGAATCCGCTCGCGGGCCGCAGGGCGCGCATCCTGCTGGCCGAGGACAACATCACCAATCAGCAGGTGGCCCTGGGCATCCTGAAGAAACTGGGCCTGCGCGCGGACGCAGTGGCCGATGGTGTGGAAGCGCTCAAGGCCCTGAAAACCCTGCCATACGACCTGGTGCTGATGGATGTGCAGATGCCCGAAATGGACGGGATCGAAGCCACAAAAAGAATCAGGGCTCATGAATTCGGAAGGTTGAATGAAAAAGACGAATTCCATTCATCCTTCATCATTCGTAATTCATCACTCCCGATAATCGCCATGACGGCCCACGCCATGCAGGGCGACCGGGAGCGTTGTCTGGCGGCGGGCATGAATGACTACATCGCCAAACCGGTATCGACCCAGGCGCTGGCAGAGGCTCTGAACAAATGGCTTCCAAAAGAAAATGATGAATCAGGAATGATGAATGATGAACAGATAAAGATGAATATGGAATACAGTATGATGAAAAAGAATGAGCCCGCAGCGGATGATACCCATTCGTCATTTGTCATTCATGATTCATCACTGATTTTCGATCGGGCGGGCATGATGGACCGGCTGATGGATGATGAGCACCTTGCTCATGAACTGGTGAAAGGCTTTCTAAAAGACGTCCCGAAGCAGATCGCAAAGCTGAAGGATTATCTGGGAACCACTGACGTTTCAGGTGTCGAACGCCAGGCCCACACCATCAGGGGCGCATCTGCCAATGTCGGCGGCGAGGCCCTGATGGCCGTGGCTTTAGAGATGGAAATGGCGGGAAAATCCGGCGACCTGGGCGCCGTCAAGGCCCGCATGGCCGAGATGGAAGCGCAGTTCGACCGGTTGACTCAAGCAATAACAAATGACCTGTGAACAACAACGAAAAAGGAACACCATGAAGACACTGATTGTTGAGGACGATTTCACCAGCCGACTGCTTCTGCAGGAACTTTTGAAGAACTATGGTTCGGCTCACATTGCCGTCAACGGCAAGGAGGCGGTCGAGGCCGTGCATCTGGCCCTGGAAATGGGCGAACCTTACGATTTGATCTGCATCGACATCATGATGCCCGAAATGGACGGCCAGGAAGCGCTCCGGCAAATCCGCGAGCAGGAAGAGGCCAGGGGAATTCTGTCATCGAAGGGAGCAAAGATCGTGATGACCACAGCGCTGGGGGATACGCAGAATGTCATTTCGGCATGGCGAAGCCTGTGCGATGCGTACCTGATCAAACCCATTCAGAAGGCGAAGCTCCTGGAGGAACTGCGCAAACTGGGGCTGACCCAAAAACGAGGAGAATGACCCTTGAACCGTGAACCGCTGAACCCCGCCGCCCCCTTCGCCGTGGTGGTCAATGATGATCCCACCCAGCTCAACGTGCTGTCCGGATTGGTGAGAAAGGCAGGCCTGGAACCCCGCACCTTCACCGCTGCCGAAGTCGCCCTGACGGACATGTCCGCCTGTGCCGGAACCGCGGCCGGAGACTTCAGCGCGTTGCCTGCTCTTGTCGTCACAGACCTCTACATGCCGGGCATCGACGGCTGGCGTTTTTGCCGCCTGCTGCGTTCGCCCGAATACGCCGCCTTCAACCGGGTCCCCATCCTGGTGGTCTCAGCCACTTTCGTCGGCGACGAAGCCGTCCGCATTGCGGCCGACCTGGGTGCCGAAGGCTTTCTCCCCTCTCCGGTGGATGGCAAGTGTTTCGTCGCTCAGGTTCGGGCGATCCTGAGCGGCAAAAATATGCGGACCCCGCTGCGCGTGCTGATCGTCGAGGACAGCCGGACCCTGGCCGGCATCATCAAGGAAGCTTTCTCAGCCCTGGGCTACCAGGCGGATACGGCGTTTACGGTTCGAGCAGCCATCGCCGCCTTTGGGAAAACCGCCTACGATGTGGCTATGCTGGATTATCACCTGCCCGATGGAACGGGCGACGCCCTGCTCGATGCGTTCCGTGCACAGCAGCCTGATTGCGTTTGCCTGATGATGACTACCGATACCGGACCCGAGCTGGCACTGGACTGGATGAAACGGGGCGCGGCCGCTTACCTGCAAAAACCATTTCAGATCGACTACCTCATCGAGCTGTGCGTAAGAGCCCGCCGCGAACGCGCCCTCTTGCGCGTGCAGGACCTGCTCGAGATGCGCACCTGCGAACTGCGGGAGAGCGAAGCACGATTCCGCAACGCCATGGATGCCACCCAAGACGGTCTCTGGGAATGGGATATGACGAGCGGGCGCGTTTATTGGAGTCCGGCCTATCTGAGCATGCTTGGCTATTCCCCCTTTGAACTGCCCTGTGTGTTGAATACCTGGATCGACCTGATCCACCCGGAGGATCGCGAATATACCCTGGCTGCCAACCAGGCCTGCATACGAAATGATGCCCATGCGGTAGATGTCGAATTCCGGATGCGTGCCAAGGATGGTTCCTGGCGCTGGATCTGGGGCCGCGGCCGTGCCGTTTGCCGAAATGCCGAGGGGCAAGCTCTGCAGATGATTGGCACGCACATGGACATCACCGAGCGCAGGCGGGCGGATGAGGAAAAAGTCAAACTTGAAGAACAGTTACATCAGGCACAGAAGATGGAATCGGTTGGCCGTCTGGCGGGGGGTGTGGCCCACGATTTCAACAACATGCTGGGGATTATCATCGGCTATGTGGAGTTGGCCATGGGCCAGGTGGATACGGCCCAGCCGCTTCATGCCAACCTGGAAGAAATCCTTAAGGCGGCCAATCGCTCTGCCGATCTTACACGGCAGTTGCTTGCTTTTGCCCGCAAGCAGACCATCGCCCCCAGGGTGCTGGACCTGAACGAGACCGTGGAAGGGATGCTCAAGATGCTGAGGCGCCTCATCGGCGAGGACATCGATCTCAACTGGCAACCGAAGGCGGATCTGTGGCCGGTCAAGCTGGACCCGTCTCAGATCGACCAGATATTGGCCAACCTGTGCGTTAATTCCCGGGACGCGATTACCGGCGTGGGTAAAATGATTATCGAGACCGGAAACAGGACCTTTGAGGAGGACTACTGCGGCGCACATGCCGGCTTTATGCCCGGGGAGTATGTGATGCTGGCCGTGAGCGATGACGGCTGCGGTCTTGACAAAGAAACGCTGGCCCACATCTTCGAACCGTTCTTCACGACCAAGGAAAGGGGTAAGGGTACCGGCCTGGGGCTGTCCACGGTCTACGGCATCGTCAAGCAAAACTGCGGCTTCATTCATGCTTACAGCGAGCCGGGACAGGGAACGACGTTCAAGATCTATCTGTCCCATCACAAAGGCAAGGCCGCACAGATGCGGAAGGAAGTACTGTCGGAACGCGCTGTGTGCGGCCATGAAACCATCCTGTTGGTGGAAGACGAGCCGGCCATCCTGGAACTGATCACGATAATGCTCGAAAAACTGGGCTACACCGTGCTGAAAGCAGGCACTCCGGAAGACGCCATCCGTCTGGCCGGGGAGCATGCAGGAGAGATTCACCTTCTTATGACTGACGTCGTCATGCCCGAAATGAACGGCAAGGACCTGGCCAGGGATCTCTTGTCCCTTTACCCGCACCTCAAGCATCTGTTCATGTCGGGCTATACGGCCGATGTCATCGCCAATAACGGCATTCTGGATGATGGGGTGAGCTTCATCCAGAAACCGTTCTCAATAAAAAAACTGGACGACAAAGTGCGGGTGACGCTTGGGTACCGCGGAAAGCATCACTGAAAGCAACGAGGCAGAGAATGGTCGAGGAAAAAGTCGTAACAAGATCCCAGGAATATGCCGAGAGCATCATCGACACTGTGCGTGAACCCTTAATCGCTCTGGATCAAGACCTCAGAGTGGTTACCGTCAGCCGCTCCTACTATGAATTCTTCAAGGTAAAGCCTGAAGAAACCATGGGGCAACTTATTTATGACTTGGGAAATAAGCAGTGGGATATCCCCAAGCTGCGGGAATTGCTGGAAACCATCCTTCCGCAACAGACCACCTTTGACAACTATGAGGTTGAACACGTTTTTGTAACAATCGGCAGGCGCATCATGCTTTTGAATGCCCGGCAGATTAAACGAGGGATGGGCAAGGAGCGGATCATTCTTCTGGCGATCGAGGACATCACCGAGCGCAAGGAGATTGAGGCCGGCCTGGAAAAGACCCGAAAAGAACTGGCGGCTATAAAAAGATCAGCGGATGAAGCCCATGAATTCGCCGATAGCGTCATCAACACTGTTCGCGAACCCTTGATTTCTTTGGATCAAGACCTCAGAGTGGTTACCGTCAGCCGATCCTTCTATGAATTCTTCAAGGTAAAGCCTGAAGAAACCGTGGGGCAACTTATTTATGACCTGGGCAATAAGCAGTGGGACATCCCCAAGCTGCGGGAACTTTTGGAAACCATCCTTCCGCAACAGACAACCTTTGATGACTATGAGGTTGAACACGATTTTGCAACAATCGGCAGGCGCGTCATGCTTTTGAATGCCCGGCAGATTGAACGAAGGATGGGCAAGGAGCGGATCATTCTTCTGGCGATCGAGGACATCACGACGCGGAAGGAAATGGAACAGGAGATCAAGCGGATCGCCGATCATGACTTCCTGACGGGCCTGCCGAACCGAATGCTTCTCATTGATCGTTTGAGAATGGCGATATTTCATGCTGATAGAAACCGGAAGAAGGTGGCGCTCATGATGCTCGACCTTGACAAGTTCAAAGAGATCAATGATACCATCGGCCACCATATCGGAGATATGTTGCTGCAGGCTGTTGCAAAAAAATTGACGGGAATCCTCCGGAAAGAAGACACAGTTGCCCGCTTCGGCGGTGATGAATTCGTCCTGGTTTTTCCTGAACAAAGAGACGTCCAGACTGCCATGCAGGTCGCCCGGAAGATTATCGATGCTTTCCGGTACGCATTTGTTGTTGAGGGACACTCATTAATCATCACCAGCAGCATAGGTATCTCCCTCTATCCCGACCATGGCGGAGATATCGACACTATTCTGAAGAACGCCGATAGTGCCATGTATCAGGCCAAGCAATCGGGACGGAACCAATATCAGCTCTATAACGATATCTGATAGATACCGCCTGCACTATGAAACAGCACTGAGATGACATTTTGAACGGGTTCACATCCGGGATCAATAATGGCATCCTGGAAGGCTGAAGGCTTTATGGAAGATATCCCGCGGCAAATCGCAGCACTGAAGGGTTATCTGAAAGCCGCAGACGCTTCAGGCGCCGAACGCCAGGCCCACACCATCAAGGGCGCTTCAGCCAACGTCGGGGGTGACGCCTTGGCGGCAGTGGCTTTCAAGATGGAAATCGCGGGAAAAGCCGGCGACCTGGGCGCCGTCAAGGCCCGCATGGCCGAGATG
The DNA here is from genome assembly GCA_043797445.1 of Pseudomonadota bacterium. Taxonomy (GTDB): domain Bacteria; phylum Desulfobacterota; class Desulfobacteria; order Desulfobacterales; family JAFDDL01; genus JAZDPP01. The sequence goes on along the minus strand of JAZDPP010000169.1, from coordinate 235,434 downwards.
GAAGCGCAGTTCGACCGGTTGACTCAATCAATAACAAAAGACCTGTGAACAACTGGATGGTGGCTGAAAATACCCCTACTCCAAAATAGCCTTGACCATTTTGGAATAGGGGATAAAATGGCGCCATGAGATATATCGAACCCTACATTCATGAAGATCTTCAGAAAAAAATGGTTTTTATCGGTGGGCCTCGCCAGGTGGGGAAAACGACGCTGGCAAAGGCCGTGCTGGAACGGCATTTCCCTGAGGGCCGTTATCTGAATTGGGATCTTGATGAGGATCGTCAGGATATTCTCAGAAAAAGATGGGCTCGGGAAAACACCCTCCTCGTTTTTGATGAATTGCATAAATATCCCAAGTGGAGTCGCTGGATTAAGGGTGTATTTGATACGAGCCGCGAAGATCATGCCTTTCTGATCACCGGCTCTGCCCGACTGGACATATACCGGCGGGGCGGAGATTCTTTAATGGGCCGTTACCACTATTGGCGGCTTCACCCCTTTACGCTGGACGAAATTCCGGAAGGAATTTCCCGTGAAGAGGCCTTTGAGCGACTGATGACGGTGGGGGGGTTCCCGGAGCCCTTTCTCGAAGGGGATGAACGCGCCGCGCGCCGGTGGCGGCGGGAACGGTTTGACAGGGTGTTGCGCGAAGACGTCAGAGACCTTGAACCCGTTAGAAATATTCAGCTTCTCGGGTTATTTTTGGATGCTCTGCGTCGCAGGGTCGGCGGGCTTGTTGTGCTGTCGAATATGGCGGCCGAAGTCGAGATTTCCCCGAAAACAGCCAAGTCATGGTTGGAAATTTTGGAACGAATGTATCTTGTTTTCAGCGTCAGACCCTATGCCAGGTCATTGCCGCGTGCCGTAGTCAAACCCCCCAAGGTCTATTTTTTTGACAACGCGGATGTCATCGGGAGTGACGGGATGCGGTTTGAGAATCTCGTTGCGTCGGCCCTTTTGAAAAGGATGCATTTCCTGGAAGATCACGATGGGTATCAGTGTGATTTGCGATATATTCGGGATAAGGAAGGACGAGAAGTCGATTTTGCCCTGTTTAAAGAAGGGGTCCTTGAAGAGCTCATTGAAGTAAAGTACGCGGGCGAAGAGATTTCAACATCGCTTCTTTACTACAAAGATCGGTTGAAACCCAAAAAGGCCACACAACTGCTGGCCAAGTTGAAGCGACCCTTTGAAAAAAACGGCATTACCGTCACGGATGCCGTTTCCTATTTCAGTAATTTTTTTTAGCACCGAAGCCCTAATCGTCCCGATTCCGACCTATTGTGATCCGGAAGCGTCCGTCAAGGGGATGGGGATAGCGGCCACTCAGGGAAAAGTCCGATGAAAACGGATTCCCGATCCCATTCCACCAGGTCGATGGTATTGACCATTTCCACCGGCTTTTCCCGGAGTATTTTCCCTTCGTGGTCGACCAACCGGACGAAACCCTTTGCATCTCCGCCTTGTCCGGGCATCATCGGAAAACAGGAAGGTATCCTGTAAACGATTACCGCATGGCGCCCATCCGGGCTGTTGAACCGGCGGTACTCCTCTGCCGGATGACTCAGCCGGTAGTATAGGGCTGCAAAACCGATGACGGCGATCATTGCCACCGCCCCCCCCACCCACCATCGTCTTTTAAAAACGGCTCTTTTCATGATTCCGCCTTGTGCCCCATCCCCGGCGCCGGATGGTTACAGGTGACTGGGCAACACAAATGAATCCGGTGGATTTCGCCGAATGACCTTCAGATCGGAAAAAACGTAATAATCTCCTCCGTGCTGGTGCTGATTACGCCACTCACGAAACGTCGCGTTCTCCACAAAGTCATAACCCACCATCGGAACAGGGCTGAAACCGGAATGGCTCCAAAACCCCAGGGGCTGTAATCCGTTGAAATCGTACGAATCGAAAATATAAAAACCAACCTGTTCGATTTCCACGGAATATTGGGAGATAGCCCCCGACGGGCGGGCGCTCCCGCTCATTGTCGCGCCCGGAACTCTCACCGGAACCTGCACCTGCGCTGGAAGCGACAACGGCGTTACCGTCCCCGCAACCACCGCGCGCAACGTAAAACGCCCCAGGGCGCCATACATGTCATCCAGGGGATCGGCAATGCTGCCGACGGATTCCTCACAGCAATATTCCAGGTTAAGCTGGGGAACGGGGCGGTTCAGGTTCCCGAAGGATACCCGTTGCCGAGCGCCGAGCACACGCTGAGCTCTCAGCAGTCTGCCGATGCGTCGCTTGGACTCCTCACTGCACCAGGGCCGTTGGCTCACCATTCGACGATAAACCTGAGCGAAACGGGAAAAAGTCAGCGCCCAGGAATCCATCCGAATCGTCGATGTTTCCGGCGCCCCGTTCTCCGGAACGGAATTGGGAGCACGGGAAAACCAGATCTCCATCAATCGGGCGCCGTTTCCCCAGGGACGGGGAGTCATGCGACGCATTATGCCGGGGATTGACGTGATGTCCATCGTAATGCCTCCTATGCAGAAGTGAATGGAAGATTTTCACGAAATAAATCGTTTAATTGCCTGTTTAAAACGCTGCCGGGGCCTGGTTTCAAAAACGGCAAAAGGCCGGGGATTCCACCACGTCAGGAGATAATAATGGAGATATTAATTTGCCATTTGTAACGGAAAATATTGCAAAATGCAATAATAAATCGGGCTAAAGCCGCCCAACATGTTGGGGGGGGCGTATGGCGTATGGCGCGGGGCCGCATCGCGATGCGCCCCTGCACATGGGTATTATTACGCAAATTCCCCCGGCAAAATGGGTCATAGGTGCGATTGTCATTTTTCACAAGGTGATATTAGATAAAAAAAGGTAATTTTTTCAGCATGAAACATTGTTCAGATAAAGGAGCCTCACCATGACCAGAGCGCGCACCATTGCCATCCTCACCGGTGGCGGAGATGTCCCCGGCCTCAACCCCTGCATCAAGCAACTGGTGGTTCGGGCGACGCAATTGGGAATAAACGTGTTGGGTATTCGAAAAGGCTGGGAGGGGCTGTTGGCCTATTCCCCGGACCAGGAGAGTGGTTCCGGAACGCTTTTTCAAACGCTCGATCCCGGAAGTGTCCGCACCATCGACCGGTCCGGCGGCACCATTCTGCACACCTCCCGTACCAACCCCGCCTCCGTGAGTTATAAGGATGCCCCTTCGTTTCTGAAGGGAACCTACACGGACAAGACAAGGAAGCAGGATTTTACGGCTCATGTGCTGAAAAACCTCGATCGCCTCAAGATCGATGCCCTGATTCCCATCGGCGGGGATGATACCCTGTCTTTTGCCTTACGGCTGCACCGGGAAGGGTTTCCGGTGGTTGCAATCCCCAAGACCATGGATAACGATGTCAGCGGGACCGACTATTGCATCGGCTTTTCAACGGCCGTCACGCGAAGCGTCAACTTCATTCATGCCTTACGCACCTCGGCCGGCTCTCATGAGCGCATTGCCGTGGTGGAGCTTTTCGGGCGCTACTGCGGGGAGACGTCCCTCATTTCAGGGTATCTGGCAGGCGCTGACCGGACGGTAATTTCGGAGGTGCCCTTCGATATTCAGCGGCTTTCGGATTTCCTTGTAAAAGATCGAAACGCGAACCCCAGCCGCTATGCCATTATGACCATCAGCGAAGGAGCGGTGATGCAGGGTGGCGAGATGGTGCTCTCCGGAGAGGCGGACGCCTTCGGCCACCGGAAGCTGGGCGGAATCGGTGCTGTCACCAGCGAGGCGATTAAATCGCTCACCGGTATCGGCATCATCTTCCAGCCGCTCTTCTATCTGATGCGAAGCGGTTCGCCCGATTCCCTGGACCTGATGGTGGCCTTAAATTATGCCAATCTGGCCATCGACCTCATCGACCGGGGCGAGACCGGAAAGCTGGTGGCGCTGCAAAACGGCTGCTACACCGCGACGAACATCGCCGCTGTCACCGGCGGCGCTAAACGCGTGGACGTGGCATCCCTTTACGATGCGAACGAATATCGTCCCGATATTCGCAAGGTGAGCGAAAAACCCATGTTTTTGTATTAACCCATCACTTCCCATCGAAAGGAGTCATACGCATGATAACAACCTTAACCGCCATGCGTGCGGATATCGGCAGCATCGGCGGCCACCTCAAACCCAGCATCCGGGTGGTGGCGGCCGTGGAAGATTTTTTAAAGGAAGAGAAGTGCGACCCGGTAATCGATTTTGCGCTGACGACCCTGGGAGACGATATCACGGTGCTTTGCAGTCACACGGGCGGGCGCAACCACGCGGGGGTTCATGACCTGATGTTGAAGGCGTTTGCCGGCGGCGCCGAGACGGCCATTGACGAGGGGCTCTACGGCGCGGGTCAGGATCTTTTCAAGGAAGGCATTTCCGGAGTGGCCAAGGGCCTGGGACCGGCCATTGCCGAAATGGAAATTACGGAGCGAACCAACGAGGCCTTTTTGCTCTTTTCGCTGGACAAATGCCTTCCCGGTGCCCTGAATCTTCCCTTTTATCTGTCCTTTGCCGATCCGATGCATTGTCCGGGCCTGATTCTTTCAACGCGCATGAAAAAGGGGTTTCGATTTGAAATCATGGATGTTCTTTATAAAGCCTATGACCGACGGATCACCCTGGAGGCGCCCGAAGACATCTACCATATCGCTGCTCTCTTGCGTGACGAGGAGCGCTTTGCCATCCGGGCCATCACCTCGCGCACTACGGATGAGCAGGCCGTGGCGGTGAGCACCACGCGATTGCACAATGTGGCGGGCTTTATTCTGGGAAAGGATGATCCCGTCGCCATCGTGCGCGTTCAGGATGCTTTTCCCGCAACCGGTGAGATTCTGGCGCCCTTTGCCTTAGGGCCCTATGTGAGCGGTTCCCTCCGGGGGAGTCATTACGGGCCCCTGATGCCGATGTGCCTCAACAGCGGCGTCAGCTTCTTTGACGGTCCACCGGCAGTCTCCTGTGCGGCGTATTGTCTGAGCCGGGGCCGGCTGACGCCGGCGCTGGATACTTTTGACCATCCGGTGTGGGATCAGGTTCGCCGGCGCCTTTCGGAAAAGGCGATGGAGATCCGGCGGCAGGGTTTTTTCGGCAATGCCATGAAGCCTTTTGAAGCCTTAACCTACGGCGGTATCGTCCAGATTCTCCAGGAACTCGACGAGCGATTTGTTCTGGAAAAGCCGGAAAGCTCCTGAGTGAACATCGTTTTATTTCCTGTGCGAAGGGGGCCGATCCGACCGGCGGCCCCCTTCCGATCTCAGATGTTACGGGAACGAATCACCAACAGCGGCCGGTCGATTCGATTCACAATGCCCGATGCAACGCTGCCATAGAAGACGCGCGCCAATCCCCCCCTTCCGTGACTGGCCATGGCGACCAGGTCGGCCTTGACATCGTTTGCAATATACAAAATGGTCTCCACCGGCCGCCCATATTCCACCCGGTACTCACACTTGAGATCCTTCGTATGGAAATCGCGGGTGAGACCTTCCAAATAGGATTTTGACCACTTTTCCGTCTCTTCACTCTGCTGCTGAACAACGGATTCGATAAGTCCCCCCTCCATGCCGATGCCGAAGGAGTGTTCATTGACCGTCAGGAGAACGATTTTTGCCCCGTAACTCCTGGCCAGGCTTTCGACATGCGGTAGAACACTCTCGGAGCGTTTTGACCCATCCAATGGCACCAAAATGACCTTATACATGTTTTCCCCCTTTCCTCGAACGGTTGATTTCAAATCTGTTGGAATATCGCTGAGTATTACCTCTCGAAAACAATACTATTGGGGCCGGGGGGAAGACAATCAGTACAACCAACCATTTGTAGCGAGGCGATTGGGTAGTTGTACGTATCTTTTTTTCCTTGCAATCCCCGCTCGTATTGATAGCAATGAGGGCCTTGATCATCGTTTCGGCCAATTTCCCACGGCAGTGAGGCCGCGCCAGGGTGTTTTTGGAAGAGCGGCAGGCTGTTTGAGCGATAGCGAGTTCCTGCCGCTCTGGAAAAAATATCCTGGCGTGGCCGGTACAATGATCAAGGCCGCAATGAGGAAAATAGGACTGAAAAAAAGTCCCGTTTATCGGGGACAGGGGGGATGATGTTTACAGGCGATTATATTCGCATGGAAAACGAACTGGGAGCGCATAACTATAAACCGCTGGATGTCGTTCTTGAACGAGGCAAGGGCATTTGGGTCTGGGATGTTGAAGGCCGGAGATATATGGACTGCCTGAGCGCCTACTCCGCGGTCAACCAGGGGCATTGTCACCCGGCCATTCGAAAAACCCTCATGGCGCAGTCGGGAAAACTGACATTGACTTCCCGGGCGTTCCGCAACAATCAGCTGGCGCTCTTTTATCAGGATATCTGTGAGCTCACCCGCTCCCATAAGGTCTTGCCCATGAATAGCGGCGCCGAGGCCGTGGAAACGGTCATCAAGGCGGTCCGAAAATGGGGGTACCAGGTGAAGGGGGTTCCTGAAAACCAGGCGGAAATTATCGTCTGCGAAAACAATTTTCACGGCCGGACCATCACCATCGTGGGATTCAGCACGAGCGAGTCCTCCCGAAAGGGATTCGGTCCGTTTACGCCGGGATTCAGAATCATCCCCTTTGGCGACAGCGATGCGCTTGCGGCGGCAATCACGCCGAATACAGCCGGCTTTCTCGTGGAACCGGTTCAGGGCGAGGCCGGTGTCATTATTCCCCCTCCGGGATATCTGAAGACTGCCAGGGAACTGTGCGCGAAACACAATGTCGTTCTGATTCTCGATGAGATTCAGACAGGCCTCGGCAGAACGGGAAAGCTTCTGGCCGAAGAGCATGAGGGGATCGAGGCGGACATCACGCTCGTCGGGAAAGCCCTTTCCGGCGGTTTTTATCCTATTTCCGCGGTGCTCTCCAACAGTGAGGTCCTCGATGTCCTTCAACCCGGTGAACATGGCAGCACCTTTGGCGGCAACCCGCTGGCATGCGCCATCGCCAGAACCGCATTGAAAGTTCTCATCGAAGAGGGAATGATTGAGAATGCGGCGCTGATGGGAGAATACTTTAAAAGCCGGTTAATGGAACTTGACAACTCTCGCGTTAAAGAAGTTCGGGGCAGGGGACTTATGATCGCCGTTGAATTTTATCCGGATGCGGGAGGCGCACGATATTACACCGAAAAGCTCGCACGACACGGACTGCTCTGCAAAGAAACACACGAAAACACCATTCGGTTGGCCCCACCGCTGGTGATTAAAGCGGCGGATATCGATTGGGCCATGAAAAAAATCAAAACTGTTACAGCCTGCCGCTCTTCCAAAAACACCCTGGCGCGGCCTCCCCGCCGTGGGAAACTATCCGAAACGATGATCAAGGCCAAAAATCCTTAAGAAAAATCCGCCTTTTTGTGCTATTTAAGCAGAACACGATTTGTCTTTCAGGTTGTTTCAACGCACGGGGGATGGGGCCATGGCAGGTGAAACCATATTGATCGTCGAGGATGAGGGGATACTTGCCGTCCATTTGCAATATGTGTTGACGGAGTTGGGGTATCATCCGGTAGGGCCGGCGGCCTCGGGGGAGGAGGCGATTTCGGCGGCCGTGACCTTGAAGCCCGATTTAATCCTGATGGACATCAATCTCACCGGCGCAATGAACGGTATTGCCGCGGCCGGTCATATCGGGGCCGCATCAAGTGTCCCCATCATATTTTTGACCGGTGATGACGAGGATTCGCTGGTTCAGGAGGCCAAGGAGGTCGCACCCTATGGCTACCTCGTCAAACCCGTTTCCGAGCGAGAACTGGCGGCGACCATCGAGATGGCGCTTCACAGACACACTCTCGACTTTCGCCTCAAGACGAGTCGGCAACAGCTGCTGGAAAGCGAGGAGCGCTATCGGAGCCTGTTTGATAACAACCATGCCGTCATGCTGCTGATCGATCCGGATACCGGCGTCATTAGAGATGCTAATTCCGCGGCCTGTGCTTACTATGGATGGCGTCGCGAAGAGCTGATCAACATGGGAATCGACGAGATCAACACGATGACACCGGAGAAGATCAAGGCGGAGATGCAATTGGCCCGCGCCGAGAAACGAAATCAATTTTTCTTCCAGCATCGTCTCGCCAACGGCACGATTCGCGATGTGGAAGTTTACAGTGGGCCCATACCACTGAAGGGCAAATTTTTACTATACTCCATCGTTCACGATATCACCGACCGCAAACGGGCGGAGGCGGAGAAATCCAACCTCGAAGCGCAAAACCGGCAGCTTCAGAAAGCCGAAAGTCTCGCCCGAATGGCCGGCGCCATTGCCCACCATTTCAACAACCAGCTTCAGGCCGTGATCGGCTATATTGATATCGCCGGTCATGAACTGCCGCGCGATTCCATTTCGGCCGAGTCCCTCACCCAAGCATTGAAGGCGGCGAACAGGGCTGCCGAGGTGAGCCGGCTGATGCTGATCTACCTCGGACAAACGCCCGCCAAACAGGAGCCGATGAATATTTGCGAGGTATGTCGATGGAGTTTGCCATTGCTTCGGGCGGCCCTCCCGGAGACCATTTCCCTGATATCGGATTTTCCATCACCGGGTCCGGGCATCATCGGGAACGCAGGCCAGATTCAGCAGGTTTTGACTAACCTGGTTACAAATGCACGGGAGGCAATCGGTGACGGCCCGGGTAACATTCATCTCGTCGTCAGGGTGGTATCAGCTTCGGAAGTTCCCATGGCGAACCGTTTCCCCGTCAACTGGGAAACAGAGTCCCCCGATTACGCTTGCCTGGTAGTAACAGACTCCGGTCAGGGCGTTCTTGAAACGAATATCGAAAAGATATTTGACCCGTTTTTTACTAGCAAGTTCACCGGACGGGGGTTGGGCCTGCCCGTGGTGCTCGGAATTGCCCGAGCGCACCGCGGCGCTGTGGTGGTAAATAGTGAACCGGGCCGGGGGAGTGCGTTTCGAGTTTTTTTCCCCATGCCCGCTCAAGAGATTACACCACCCCCCTGCCCGAAAGGGGGATCGCGGGTGAAGGATGGCAGCGATAAATTTTAAGAGGAAATAGCATCATGAAAAAAGTATTCTGCGGAATCTGTCTGGTATTTTTTCTGTCCGGCCATGCGTGGGCACAAGATAAAAACGCCGTCAAGGTTTATGTGTTGGCGAAAAAAAGTTCGAGTTGGGACGGGAACGCTCTACCCGGTTATGAGAAAGGAGAGCCGGAAATAACGATCCTGAAAATCAAGATTCCGCCGAAGGTGAAGTTGCCTCTGCATAAACATCCCGTCATAAACGCCGGAGTATTGTTAACGGGAGAGCTGACCGTCGTGACGGATAAGAAGGAAACGCTTCATCTGAAGGCTGGGGACGCAATCATCGAGGTTGTTGATAAATGGCATTATGGAATAAATGAAGGCAAAATACCAGCGGAGATTATTGTTTTCTATGCCGGCATAAAGGATCTGCCGGTAACGACCGTGGAGGGTATCGAATGATGCGGCCGATGGTGGCAGCCGCCATAGTGACCTATAAAAAGCGGGACGCCGTGATGGCGCTGATCGAGCGGCTGGTGACGATCAATATTCCCATATTTGTAACCGTCAATGCCTCGGATTACGGCACGGTCGAAGCGATATCCTCGCGTTTTCCCGAGGTGTCCCTGCTGGACAGCGCCACCAATCTCGGCGGAACCGGGGGATTCAACTGCGCGATTCTGGCGGCCCTGTCGACGGGGGCCAAATACATTGTTCTTCTGGATGACGATGTGCTGCCGGCGCCGGATTGCATTGACCGGCTGGCGCAATTCCTGGAGGGTCATGCGGATTACGTATTCGCCGCGCCGGCCATTTATCTTTCTTCCCAGCCCGATGTCCTTCAGGAAACGGGGGGGACCGTCGATTTAACCCGTCGATTGCCTGTGACGGCCTGGAACCGCTTTGCAACGAATCCGGAGTTGCCCGATGTGCTGGAAATCGGCTATGCCAGTGCCTGCTGCCTGATGGTCCGGTCCGACGCCGTGCGGTGTATCGGCGTTATGGACTGGAACTACTTCATTTTCAGCGATGACGTGGACTGGAGCCTTCGGTTGCGGGAAGTTTTCGGCAAGGGGGCCTGTGTCACCGCCGCGAGAGCCTGGCACGATTTTCCCTGGGCAAAGCCCTTTTCTCCGATGCGGCTCTATTTCTTTCAGCGCAACGGGCTGTATCTCATCTCTCGCATGCGTCGAAACATCCGTGGCGTCGTATCGCTTCTGGATGCACTGATTCGTCTGTACCGGTACCGGTTTTACAGCAAATGGATCGGAGATGATGAAGTCCACCGGACTCTCACCGACGCGGCATCGGACGCCGTTGCGGGAGCGTTTGGAAGATGGCGGCGGCCGATAGCCTTTGGGGCGCGGCGGCGACGGTTGAGCGAGGCCGACTTTAAGAGGAATCGTATTCAACGGGTGTTGCTGGATATTTCCATCGAAGACGTGGATGCCGCCGCAATTGCGGCGATCCGCCGGTGCGATGAAAACTGCCGGATCGACATCCTCTGCGACGCTCACCGGGTGGATCATTACCGGGAAAAGGGGGTGTTCTCGGCGGTTTACGGCCGCCGGCCCGGACGCCTGGGGCTGCTGATAACGTTTTTAAAAATAGGAGCATGCCGGTACGATATGGTGGTGACGGATGCCTGCATGGAGCCCCGCCGCATTACCAGTCTCGCCGGTCGAAGTGCCGCGTTTTACCACGACGGGCGGTTGCTTGAGGCCGATAGCGGCCCTTTTCGGTCCTGCCCGGCCTATTTGTTGGCGCCGTTTGTGGGCATATGCCATGCCGTGACCGTTTTGCATCGGTTTCTCAGTATTCCGCCGGCGGGAAAACCATCGCGGGATGCCGAACCGCTTTTAAACGCCATCGGCATCGATCCACAGGTGGGTCAGCCTTGGAGCCGGGCGTGGTTCCTGCCGTTTTCCGTGCCGTCGCCTCATGCGTTTCCGGAAGGACGCCCGTTTTTCCGCAAAACGGTTCAACGGTTGGGAGGCAAGGCCCTGGAGCTGATTCCGGAGAATGTCCGGACGGCGTGGATGAAACGATGGCACGCCTTTATGCGCCGCAGTCGTCCCCAGTATCATTTGCCGCCGCTGGTGAGTTGCCGAAATCCGGGAGAAGGGGAACTCTCCGGCGGCTATCGAGAGTGGTGCCGCGAGAGAGATGCCGTTGCTCCCATACGATACCCACGGGTGGACCATCGGGGTCCCGCGCCCATTTTTTCAATCCTGGCGCCCGTATGTGATCCCGCGCCGGAGTGGCTGAAGGACTGCATTGATTCGGTGCGAGCGCAATCCTTTTCGGGCTGGGAGTTGATTCTTTCCGATGACGGTTCAGGAAAACCCTGGGTTCGACCGATGCTGGCCGGCGCCGACCGGTGCGATCGAAGAATTCGCGTCCGTTTCCATGACACCCGTACCGGAATTTCCGGCTGCACCAACCGGGGAGCCGAATGGGCCACGGGGAAATACCTTCTCTTTCTGGATCACGATGACATCCTCGATCCGCATGCGCTTTCCGCGTTTATGCAGGCGATTTTAAGGGACGCACCGGCGCCCGATATTCTCTACGCCGATGAGGACCGGTTTGACGGAGAATGGAACCGGATCCATCCGGGATTCAAGCCGGCCTATTCGCCGGAGAAGCTGCTGAGCACCAATTATATTCATCACCCGGTGGTAATACGGCGAACCCTGTTTAACGAATTGGGAGGCCTCCGGAGTCTCTATGACGGTTCCCAGGACCATGATCTGCTGCTGCGAGCCGAAGAGGTAACCCGGCGAATCGTTCATGTGCCAGACGTCCTGTATCACATGCGGCTTCATGCCGGTTCTCTGGCCGCGGGTCCCCAGGCAAAGCCGGATGCGCACCGGCGTGACCGGCTGCTGATTGAAGAGACGCTGAAACGGCGGGGTATTGATGGCGAGGTCTGTCCAACACGCGATGGCTTTCCGGGTCACCATACCGTGTGGCGGCGGCTGAGTTCAAAAACCGTTTCCGTGCTGCTGGCCGCGGATTCGCAATGGCCGTCCGACGATGCGGTATCCGGCTGGGAGGGTTGCCAATGCCTCAGGATAGGAAAGGGCGAAAATTGGATTAGCGACATCAACACCGCCGCGGCGCAAGCCAAAGGGGAGTTGCTGATTATTGCCAGTGGGGCGATTTGTCCGGATTCAACATGGAAGCGCGGAATTTTGCCCCATTTGGAGCGTCCGGAAATCGGGCTGGTGAGCGGGAAAATCGTTTATCATGATAACCGGTTGCATCACTGCGGACTGGTGCTGGGAACCGCCGGAGCCGCGGGCCGGTGGCATCACCGGTGCAATGCCGCCGATCCGGGCTACGGGGGTTGGATGTCGGTTCCCCATGAGGTGTCCGCCGTGTCCTGGCGGTTCATGGGCGTTCAAAGAGCCCGTTTCCTTGACATGGGCGGGTTTGACGACGGTTTTGCTTCCCATGGGGTTGATATCGATTTGTCCCTGCGGCTGACTCACGAAAAAGGGCTGCGTCACCTGGTCGTTCCGGATGTCAGCGCCCGATTGCCCGAAGGCTTTCACGAAGAGGATCTGGAAGAGTGGTCCCTTTCCGATCTGGCGCATTTGTGGCGGCGCTGGGGCGCCGTCATTCGCCGGGGCGATCCTTATCTCAACCCCAATTTTTCACTCATGAACGAGGATATTCACCTCGTAAACAAGATTGAAAATGAGATGCGCGCAGCGGGATGTTTCGCCGCATACGATTTTGCAACCATCTCACAATTGCACCGGCGTTTCATTCGTGGGACGAAAGGGGTATTTTAGCGATACATTCTCTCTTGATTTCAAGGCGGAATTTTGGTGAACTTGCGAAGAGACACCGGAACGTTTTTTTGAATCCTTTTTTATAAAAGAGAAGCGCTATGAAATATGACAATTTTAAAACTCGGATTAGGGTCTGGATGGGGCTTCTGACGCTTGCGGTGGTGATGTGTGCCACTTCGGCGATGGGATATGATCTGCCGTTTCGTATTCACTGCATGGAGCGCACACCGGTTATCGACGGCGCCATTCAGCCGGGGGAGTGGCCTGAGGCCCAGGCCGTTCATTTGAGCCGGGCCTTTCACAACGAACATGACATCGCCCTCTATTTTGCGCATGACAACACCTATCTTTATCTGGCGGCAAGGGTGGCCGATGCCCACCTCTGGGCGGACGGTAACGGCAGCGGCGCCGGAGACTATTGGGAGCATTACAATGACGATGCCATTGAATGGTATTTTGATCCCAACAATTCCCGGGACAGCGCCCTCATGTCGGATGACCGGTTTCTCGCTCTGAATATCGGAAATGCAACGGATCCCCAAAACGGTAGCGGCATCGTGTCGCGGCGAAGTTTCAATAAGGGAAATGGCGCCGGTTCCGCCGAAGGGACCGGTTACCCCGGTGTCCTGCCGTCCGGATTGGTTTACAGGATTCAATATGACGGCACGGTGAATAACGCCTCGGACACCGATGGTGGGTATAGCATCGAAGTGGCCATTCGCTGGACGGATCTGATGCGATCACCTTCCCAGGAGGGCGATTGGATGGGCATCAACGTCATCCTTATCTCGGATGATACCGGCGGCACGCGGGACTGGTCCGACAACCGGTCTATCGAGCCGGCCTCGGCGAGGTTCGCGACGCCCATTCGGCCCGACGAGTATGTGGAGATGAAGTGCAGCCCCACGCATACCTCCCAATCCGGTCTCAACGGTCCCGCCAGCTACCCGATTCTTCAGTTTCACCGGAATAGCGATGGCACGGCGCCGGCCGCCGTCACAAGTCTTCAGGCTTATAACGCACGGCCTTACTCTCTGCGTCTGAAATGGGTGAGCCCCGCGGAAAATAATGGACAGGGCGGTGCGGTGACCGGCTTTGACGTTCGTTATGCCACTACCCCCATAACGGATGACACTTTTGCATCGGCGGCGCCCTGGCCGGTTCGAATGCCGGTCCCCGATCCGGGCAATTGGGCGGAAACCCGGGTCATGGGCTTGACGCCCGGCACCGCGTATTATTTTGCCGTCCGTCCGGAAGACGAACAGGGGAACAAAGGCGCCATCACAACGGCGGGACCTTATAGCACTTTGAGCGTGGCCGCGCTCGGCGCCGCCATTCCGGAATCATCCTATGGCGGTTACATCCATGTGGCCCCGTCGGGCCGCTATTTCATGAAAGAAAACGGCGCGAACTTCATCCCGGTTGGGGATCATTTTCTCTTTCAAAACGATAAGTTGCGGTATCTGTACGACGCAAGCGTGTGGACCGGAAGCACCCTTCACAATTTCTCCACCGAGGCCAACGCCTCTCAGACCGTCACTGCCTATCTGGACAGTCTGAGGGCTGACGGGATCACCCTCATGCGGCTGTTTCTGGAGGATTTCTCGCTCAACGCAAAAGGCGGCGGCAATTTTAATTCCGTAAACGGCGCTTATTGGCTCGAGTACCCCCGGGGCGCCTACAATCCGGATATGGCCAATTTCGTCACCGATCTCTTACGGCTCTGTTCGGAGCGTGGTATCTATGTCAGCATTTCGCCATTCGACACCTTTTACTACGACGATTATTTCACCCGGAGCGCCTGGTACAGCGGCAATGGCGGACCGCTGAGCACTATCGACGAATTTTTTACCAGCTCCGCGGCGCTGGAGATGTGCAAGTCGCGCTGGACCTGGGTCATCAACACGATTAGCCAGAGCGGTTACGCCGATATGGTCTTTGGGTGGGAGGTGCTCAACGAGTGGGATTCCTGGGAATGGACGCTTTCCGACAGCGATCCCAATACGGATGCTGCGATCCGGTCCGAATTCGTAGCCGAATTGGCGGAACACATCAAATCCCTGGATCAGGAGCATATGATCCTTACCTCCACCACGACGCTGGATCCCCGGGGGGCGCTGGCGGCATTCAACTACTATACGAACCTCTTTGATGCCTCCTTGCCGCACCTCTATTTTCCCGGAAACCGGGAACCCTGGAACAATCCGGCCACCTATCCGGATACCGCCGTGTTCGAGGAACAATCCCGATCCATTGCATGGTGGACGCTCAACCAGCTCAATCCGAAACCGGTCCTCAATGGAGAGTGGGGGCCATCGGACGGATGGATGCCGGACCCCTCACATCCTTCATACTCAGCCGCCTTTCAGGAATCGGATGATGAACTGATCACCCGGAGGCTCTGGTTTACGGAATTGGCCGCCGGCGCGGCCGGACCCGGGATTCGAATGCCGGGCGGGGTGCGCGCTTACGAAAATGGCCTCCGGTTATCGGATAACATGCTCGGCACGGCCAAAACCATTTCCGCTTTTGTGGAAAATGGCAGCAAAGCCCCTGTGTTTGATTTCACCGGTTTTAACTCGCACAATATAGATGCGGAACTATCCGTTTCCGGAACGACGGCGAAAATCCAGGTGACCGGCTGCTCGGACGGGAGTAAGGGCCTGGTATATCTGGCGGTCGATCGAAACAAGACCGACACGACAAACATCAGCGGCGCAACCCTCACGATCGGCGGCCTCAACGAAACCACAACCCCGTTGACTGTGGAATTTTGGAACCCCGATCCCGATCAAACCGGTCCCGTGAGCCGGACGGCCGTGACGCCAACCGAAGGAAGCGCCTCCGTCGCCATCCCCGGTTTTGAGCTGGATACGGCCATTCGGTTCTATCCCTCCGCTGGACAGAGCAACTCCGGACCGGAGGTAACCGCCACGGGGTTGACCTTTTCACCGGCGGACAGCATAGAACCGGGCGATACGGTGAGCATCACCGCTTCGGCCGTGAACCGGTCCGGCGGGCCCATTTATTACCGGTTCGATCTGGTGCCGAATTATGGTTCTTCGGCCTATGATCCCTACAACAACTGGACGATGATTCAGGATTTTTCGACATCCAATACCTGCAATTATCGCTTTTCCACCGCCAATAACTATATCGTGGTGGTATACGCTTCCAGTACGATGAGTATTCCCACCAGCGGCGCCGCATCCATTATCGGCGGCGCCCTGTCGGTCGGCGGCGCCGTTACGCCCATGGTTAAGGGCCTTTCCATAACACCGGCACGAGCTCTCAAGGTGGGGGATACGGTCACCTTTACGGTGGATGGTGTGTCGGAAACGGGTGCGACCCTGTATTACCGGTTCAACCTGGTGCCTCACTATGCAACGGATCGCTATGATCCGTATAACAATTGGATACTGTTGCGGGATTTTTCAACGGCACGATCTTTCTCGTACACTTTCAACAATATTGGAGATTATATCGTCGTGGCCTATGTCTCCGAAACCCCGGGCATTCCATCGGGCGCAGCGCCCATTGTGGGCGGGGCCGTTCATATCGGCGCCGAATGACGGCGAGGTCGGGGCGGCGCTGTTTCAGATTGTTGACACTCGATCGTATAGCGCAGTGCTGACGCATGAATTAAAAATCTCCTCAAGTGAGTGATCCGATCGCTGATGGGACAGAATATGGTCTCGAAGGGTTTTACCGGTTGCAATCGTCTGGTGCTATCACTGGCACTAATATGGACAAAATCGTCCGAGATTAGATGTCAAAACCAACTCGAGTTCCCATGGGCCGCAATGCGGTTTGCTCAAGCCAATGTGAAAAACACGGTAGCGTTGTTCGGAACGGCGCTTTCTCCAATACAAATCCAATGGATTACCAAAGCGCCAAAGGTTCTTCTGATGCTTGATGGTGATCCAGCCGGAAATAAAAGCTGCAGACCATATCTTTGAAATGCTAAAAGGGCGTCTGGATGTTATCGTGGAACCAGTACACCAACATATAAATGCAAACCGAAAATCGTTTCTGCCAAACCTGTTTAAAAACGTCTCCCCTCAAATAAAGTGAAAGTCAGTCCATCATTTATCGAAGGATCACGCTCAGGTATCCACATTGAGATAGGAAGCCAGGATTTTGCTTGTCAAAAAGGGACCGATATCGGTCGGGGTCGCTCGACAATTGTTTGGATGTTTTGAAAAAGTTAATAATATGCAAATGACAGTATATGGAGTTCTTGCAAAGGATCGGTTTGCCGTACCGGTGGATGTCCGATATGACCTCCCCAACCGGTGGATATTGAATAATTGTTATGACGGTATTCTCCTAAGCGTGAGGTAACAAAAGAAGAGATTATCCACCAGTTTGATCATCGTTAGCGCACTCACTCGGCTCGCGGCAATCCGATCTCGTTCGTGTAACTGGCAACGACGGGAGGGCCAACAAGGTTGGGCTGGTTTAACTATATAAAATTCAAGACTATATTTCCCTTAACAGGTTGTGAAATTATAGGCTAAATAGAGAAAAAAAAGACAAATCCAACTGAGTTTTATGACAATAGGCATTTATACCTACAGCAAATTAGGCATAGATGCCTATTGTATAATACTTACATAGCAAGTAAATTACCCTGCCAAACCCCAAATTAAGTCAAATTATTTCGAAAGCATATTTCCTGTGACCTTGAGTGGTTCTTATCTCCCAAGAATCGCGATTGGAAAGTATTTTTATATGAAAAAATAGAAAAGATATTTTAATTCAGTTAGATAAGTGTTGACAAAAAGAGGTACCCAATGAACTTCACGTGGTGATGCAAATTTTAAGTCGCTCAGCCCCCCTGAAGGTTTACAAGCAATGATGGTAGATCCAGTTCCAGCCCGAACATTTAAATGGCCGGCCTTGTCTTTCTTCATAGGGCAGGATAATTCAAACTTCGACCCCTTTGATGAAGACTCCGACCACAATATGTAGTGGGAACTTGAATGGAGTGCATACCCACGAAATGTTAAAATATAAAATATTTGCTGTATTTTAGTGTAATTACAAATTGTCATTATTAGAATTTGTAGGATTAAGAAAATTCGACCGGTATGTGCTCATGAAAAGAGCAAGATGCACCCAGCACCAATTTGCTTGGGTAATATTGGCAGAGAGAGGTATATTTAAGGGGTAATAGCTGTTTATCTTTGAAACTCAATTATTGGAGGCGTTCGAATGAAGAATTTGAAAGTACTGCTCAGTGGTTTTATATTTTTTTTGCCGCTTTTTTTCTCAACCGCTTTTTGCGCAACACTTATCGACTCTACGCAAGTAACTGGTGACGACGGAGAAATGACAAACGGCAGCATGAAAAATAGTTTTTATTTTAGTGTCGGAGGTAATTGTTATATTATGGCCGACGATATTTCAAACAATGCAATTTCAATTTATTGGTCAGAGCATTGTAACGACGACACAACCTATGAATTTAAAAAGCGTTTTCGGTATTCCGATATTGTGCCGAGCGGGTACCGTGCATGGGCACCGGAGGTTTTTCATAGCTTTCCTGGCAAACCGAACCGGCTTTTAGTTTTTTTTTCAAAGGTTAACATGTATAGTTATACAGATCCGATAAGTACAGCTCAATGGAACCAGATTTTAAATAACGCCAAAATCAGCTACTTTTGGTACGACTATACCAACGGCATGGACAACGGCTTCATAGTTGGGGGAATTGGAGGTGTTCAGAATGTTGGAATATCTGGGGGGGGGAATAAGGGATTAATTGATTCCGGTGTCTGGCGAGCAAATAACAGGTGGTATATGTGTGCAGCATTACATGAATGCTACGCTAATGGCGATGTTATAAATTGGGGCTCAAGGCTTGTTTGGGCCTCTTCGACAAGCACCTATCCCACCGGCGGATTTTCGTTACCTTCCCCGTTGCTGGATCATAATAGTCGAAGAGTTGATAAAGTAAAATACTATATGAATGGCCAAGCGTATGACATACAGCCAGGTGAAATTAGCAACGTTGTTGAGGCACCGATATGCAGTTATTGGGATCACGATGGTGATGGCCACCAGGAGCTTTATTGGAGTGTCGGTTTAAGCGATCCGGGTTGTTGGCAATATAGCATGGTTAGAAGGGGCAACATTTACTACAATGGAATTATACCGTTTATTCATGTTGGCGATTGGTGGGATGATAGCTTTATGGATAATTATATTACTCCTCCGTCACAACTGCCGGGATGCCACATGCTAACGCACCCTGACTTTACGAAGAATGGTGAACTAAGAGCAACTGGCTGGAGGAATGGGCACCATGTCATATTAAATACAGATCTTTATAATTAATCATGAGTAAACCCCCCGGCTTTGCGGGGCGCTGGCCGGTGGAGGAGGATTACAAGACCTTTAAATATCGGCTTCAAGTGGAGAATTTTTCCGGTAAGTCGGTGCATTCCGTCTATCAGGATTTTTATGCTAAAATGTTTTAAAAGAACCTTGCGGCCATTGTTGCAAGCACGACCAAAACGGAGATACTCAAAAAATCCGAGAAGCTCAACTTTTTTCATCAAATCAATTGGGTGAGGCTCTTTTGTGGCAAATGCAAATAGTAGTAATTAAGATAAGTTGTCGACTTTCAGGGACAACCCAGGGCCACTTTTTAGCGGGATAACCTCTCGGGCGGATCATATCCCGTGCACTTTCAGCTTGCAGGATTTGCGAGGGGGTACCGACTATGTCAGCACCAGCCGGATCTGGCTATTTTGTACAGGACAAGATGCCATCTTTTCGCTATGAGATAATAGCGAAGGGAGGATGGCATACAAGCATCGGTAGAGCAGCAACGATTTTGTGCTCGATATTTTAGCACCGAAGAAGTGTCGATGTTCCAGGCGGTTGTCGACACCTGTAGCGGCATCAGCCGGAATGAGCTGGCAAACACGGTGTGCGAGCTGTTGGATTGGCAGCGCCCCAAGGGCGGACTCAAAACCCGGGAGCGTCAGGATCTGCTGGAATAGCTGGAAGGCAAAGGGATACTTGGACTTCCGGCAAAAAAGAAGGACGGGTACAGTGGTCCCAGAAAGAGTATTGCGGAAGTGCATCCCGAGAAAGCTTTCATAGAGTTCATCGGCAGTGTGGAGAATTTCGCCCCGCTGGATGTGGAGAGGGTCCAGAGGCGGGGACCCAAGGCGCTAAGGAAAAAGAAAGATGAAGGTGTTATTTATTTATAATGATATTGATCAGATGAATCTTAGGGATGATCCCCTTCAGATCGGTACCTTATCTGCTTTCATAAAAGAACACGGGTATGAAGTAGAATTACTCTGTCTTCAGGCGAATATGCTGGAAAATGAGTTGTTATCGTACATCGGATCGATTGATCCGGATCTGATAAATTTTTCAATTTTAACGCACCAATGGGAGCATGCAAAGCGATATGCCAGTATAATAAAAAAAGGTTTCCGGGTACCAATACTATGTAGCGGCCCTCATCCCTCGTATCTACCGGAAGAGGTGATCCGTGACCCAAATATCAACATGGTATGCATCGAAGAGAGTGAACAGGCTCTATTAGATGTACTGGGGCGAATGGAATGGTGATCTTTCAAGCATTCCCGGTATCTGGGTAAAAAATGAGGAAGGAACGATTTTCGGAAATAGAGCTCAAGTAGTGGTCGCGGAACATAACGAATCACGGCTTCCTGACAAAGATGCGCTTCCATCTTCCCCTATATCAAAATTAATCGGTCGAATAAAAAATCGTTATTCCAAAAAATGGAGTTATTTGCTTAAAAACTCAAATCATTCCATTTTCACTCCGCCAAGCGCCGAAGCGTTCAAAGCCTGCGAGGAAATCCGTGAGGCCTATAGGCCGGTTTTACAGGAATACGGAATTCCGTATGAGGAATTTTTTGGGGGCAGTATCAAAGATGATGATGCTGCCGCGCTATACGATGTGGTGCTGAATCGTAGACCCAATATTGCTTACCAGGTGGGCACTTTTGTTGGTTATTCGGCAATGGTTATCGCTCATGCTTTACGGAATCGAAGTCAGAAAGGCAGGTTTTTAATTACGGTTGATCCGGAAATCCCCCACCGCACACTGTTCAATCCGGTAGATGTAGCGCGCCGGCTGGCTGAAAAACTCGATCTTTTGCCCTATATTCGCTTTATCCGTGGCTGGAATGCTTGTGCCTTGGGCGATGAATACAGCGAAGACTTCAAGCGTTCAATACCCATTGCTGGCATTAATGCGATTCAAGAGGCCGGGGGATTGGTGGATTTTGCCTTTATTGACGGCGAACATTCAACAATGTCAACCATAGCGGATTTTATGCTTCTCAAAGACTTTCTCGCCATGAATGGTATCGTCGTTTTTCATGATGTTTTCTCTTGGCCCGCGGTTGCCCAGGCGATCGCAATCATATTGGAGGATCAACATTATTCACGCAAGGGAACACGCGCCTATTTCGCACTGGATACCAAACCGGGACCTGACGGGTTGGCCGCTCTTCAACGGATTTCCAATGCACACCAGCCCCTTTGCAAGCTGGCGGTAAAATCCTCAGAAGATAATTCGGCTTTGCTTAAGGCGTTTGTGACCGTGCCATCGCTCTCGTTTTCTCAAAATGTGAGCCCTACCGATGGCACGGTATATATCTTCGGTGAGTTGAAAAAAGATAATCTTATCTGTCTGGAATGCCCGGGTTTTTATTCCGTGCAGAGAACGATTGGCGTCAACACGGCAGAAGGTTACAGTGAAATAACGGTAAAACTCAATCCCAAGGAATAGGGCTCGTTCGGGAAATTCAGTCTCCTGATTACATTCAAAATTATGGCGATTCACTATCATTGCATGTTGTTAATAATTGATTGTACAATGCTGCCATCTCTTCGAAAGAGTGATCCGACCGGTGATGGGCCAGAATATGGTTTCGAAGGGTTTCGCCGGTTGCAGTGCGTTTCATGGGGTCAATGATAAAAGGCCAGGCGGCATCCGCAAGTCGCTCGGCAACAGGGGCCTTGTTCGGTACCAGAAGCTCGGGCGGCAGCAGTTCGGATTGTGCGCCCACATCCGTAAAAACCACCGGCAGGCCCATGGCCATTGCCTCATAGGTGACGAGGGCAAGCCCCTCGTTTTCAGACGGCATCACCAGCAAGTCGAGATCCTTATAGAGGGGTCTCACCTCATCGGTCTCACCATAAAGCCACAGAGCGTCCATTAAACCGGCTTTCTCAACGGCAGCCCGCACATCCGGCATCAGCGGGCCGCTGCCGATCATGACAAAGCCGAGATCTTCCGAATTACCCCGATCGCGCCACCGCTGGTGAAGGATGGCGGCCATTTCCACAAAGGCGAGCGGTTGCTTCTGCCGCACCATCCTGCCGATAAATCCGATGAGGCAGGCATTTGGTGAAATTCCGTGTAAATTTCGCAATTGCCCCGCGAGGACCTGGTCTGGATCGAAATAATCGGTATCCACATTGAGATAGGAGACAAGAATTTTGCGTTCCGGAACCCGCCAGCGTTGCGTCATGAAATTTCCCAGATGACGGCTGACCACATGATGCATGTCGATAAAGGGCTCATATTGACCGCATGAAGATTCGGGGTATCCGCCGGAATTGGGCGGCATTTCCAGAATATGCAGGGTGTCCACCACTCGAAGTCCGGGATGAAATCGTCGCAGATAAAAGAGCGCGGCGTAGGCCTTTGGCGCATGGTGAATATGCATCATATGAATATTACGCGAACGAATCAAATGATCGTAGAATAGTTCCGCATACGGATCGGGTAAAAATTCGGGGAGATGAAACACGGCGGCGGCGTGCGGCGCGATTTCACCAGCCCATGGGTTTTCGGAGGGCACATCCGTGACAACGTACAGGGCGTAGTTTTTTCCGGAGAGGGATTGAATCAGCTGAACCGCGAATTTTTCGGCCCCCCCCAATTCCAGCCAATGCATGGCAATCAGCACCGGAACGCGGTTGTCCGAACCGGCCTGGATCGCAACCCCGGCTCGATTGATAACAGGCGACCACCGGGTCATGGTGGCAAGCGGGACATGCAAGGGAGATGAGGAGGGGCGAAGGGATTTTACCCCCCTGCCGCAGAAAAACCAAAGACGCTTCAGGTGTGTTTTCTGGTTGACCGTGAGTTTTGATTTTAAACGATTTTTCAGTTGGCTGCTAAGGCGGAAAGGAAGGTCCTGGAAAATCCCCCGCCGCGAAACGGTTTCCGAAATGAGCGCACGGGAGCGGAATGCGGTCGCCTTCCGTTTTCGGAACAATTTTTTTATTGGGGCATCGAAAGACGGTTCGAAACTCATGGCATAAAAATCAGCGGTTCTTATCAGTGCGAGATAACCGGATGCTATAATTTGATTAAGCCGCCCGGGACCGCATCCCAAAAGGGTGGTCGGCCGGGTCGGCGCGATGCTCACATAAAGCGGCGCCACAACGGCGCGGCATCCGGGTCTGGACAGCAGCGCCCAGGCCATCGTTTCCAACAGGGAATCAGGCAGGTGAGAAGGGGCGAACTCGGGTAATTGGTGTGTGAGCAGGCACAGGGCGTCCGGATATTCCGTGGTCGCATTTGCCAGCGTTTGCCGTTTCAGCCAATGTTGCCAGCCCTCAGGAATCGGTGGCAGGGGAAAAGAGGGTGACGGCACGATGTAGCCGCTGCAATAAAAATCCATGTTCGTTTCCCTATCATATTGTAGGTGCTTGTGATTTCAGCATTAAATCAAGAGT
Source organism: Pseudomonadota bacterium (assembly GCA_043797445.1). GTDB lineage: Bacteria > Desulfobacterota > Desulfobacteria > Desulfobacterales > JAFDDL01 > JAZDPP01. The sequence continues at coordinate 211,860 of JAZDPP010000169.1, read as the reverse complement.
CGCTATAGCATGGAATGGCATGGATGGAAAGGGAGTTTGAAGGGTTGGCCACGGTGAATTTGTTCTGCACCGGTTGAGGCGACATGTTTGCTTATCCGTCTGCGAGGCCGGGGTAAAAACGGCCGAGACGACGAGCAACGATTAATGCCCCAACGGGGCTATGTAACATAGCCCTGGGTTGCGGCGAAGCCGCTACCCTGGGGAAACCAGGAGCCGATCAATTTATCATCAACCCCAACGGGGTTGTGTCAAAGCAATGGTATGAGCAGTTTATATGGAATTGACGCAACCCAAAGGGGGGAGTGACACAACCCCCTTTGGGGTTGGGGGTGAGATGATCTCCATTTCCCAGGGTAGCGGCTTCGCCGCAACCCCGGGCTGAATTACGTAGCCCCTTCGGGGCATGGGGGTGAGTCTGGAAATATTCATAACATACATAATTTTTATGTAATTTTTATCAGGACAAAATCACCTTGGCGTTGGCGGGTTGGCTGTCTTATTCCAGTTCTCTTCAGCCATTACCGGTATTTTGATTTGTAATCGGTTGTCGGTTACATGGATAATGCTCCCGAAAATTAGCTATATATGCCCATTTGCATATCTTCCGTAATATTGTATAAAGGGCATCCACTTAGCTCAGTTAATGGAGCAGATTATCAATGGGCGTTTTCTGAACTGTCGGCCTATCCGGCATTATGTCAATGATGTGGGGACATCACCAAATAATTATGTTTTTAATTAATAACATGAAACGATATAAAATCAACAGGCTGTTATGTTTTTATTTATTGCGACAACTTGGAAAAATTCCTATCAGCATCCGGCTGTTTGGCATAAAAGCCACTTATTATTCAGCTCTTCGCAAGATCGGTGAATTATTTGACCACCCGCTCTCCACGCCAAGGGTAATTCGGATAAACCCAACTGATTATATATGCAATAATCGATGTCCGATGTGCAGTCTTCAGACGATGGATCAGGAAGATTTAGCGGTTAGGAAGAAAAGAGAGTCTGAAAATCGTCTGATGTTGAAGCAGTACAGCGCTCTATTCCAAAGTTTGCAAAACGGATTGCAAGAAGTAAACATCGTTGGCGGCGGTGAGCCATTCATGCATCCGGAATGTTTGGAAATAATGTTTGAAATAAAACGCAGAGGGCTAAAAGGCAGTATCATTACCAATGGTGCTCTTATAAAAGAAAATGTGAGTCGCTCCATGATCGAGATGGGGTGGGATCAAATTCGCATTTCCGTTAATGCTGGCGATCGCGAAACTTACAAATCTGTAAATGGCGTTGATAGGTTTGAGCTTCTGCGCGCTAATTTGAAACACTATAACCAATGCCGTCATAAGGCCGGGAAGATCGATATTTGCCACTTTGAGCTCTATTTTGTGATTCAAAGGGCTAACTTTTCCTCTATTAAATCAATGTTCGAATTTGCTGAAGAAGTTGGGGCGGATTTTATCTGTTTCGATATGGTTATACCCTTTAATCCCGAAACGTCATTAACCACCCAGCAGCGAAGCTTCGCATACTCTACCATCGTGGAAATCTCAAAAGGCAAACATGTGCCTTTTAACCGTGACGATATTTTGAGATTGTTATATGTCCCCGCGAATGAAGTGCCAAGTGGTATACAGGAACCGCTTACTGTCCCTCTTAAAAATAACGATGAGCCATTAAGCGACCCTCCCAAACCTTTTGCAAAGCCATTTCTGTCGGATAAACAATGTGTCATCGCTTTCCATCAAGCCTTTGTTCGTGCCAGTGGGGATGTTTTACCCTGTTGTTTCAGTGATGAAATTATGGGGAATATTACGAAGCAATCGTTTTCAGAAATTTGGCAGGGAAAGATGTTCGAAGTTTTCCGGAAGCGGGTCATGAATGGAAAATTTCCCTCTTACTGCCACACCTGTGCGCCATGGTGTTCGAAGGAAGTCGTCAGGCAGGCAAACCGTCCCGTTGTTACCAATGCTCCGGTTACGGTTACAATGAACGTCAAAGATGCCGAAACGGGAGAACAGCTGAGTAACACGCAAATTTCCGCAAAACGCAATGGCCGGTCGGTATTCGATATAAGCGACGTTAGCAAACCATTAGCCTTACGTCCCGGCCATTATTCATTGCACATTCTCGCAGACGGATACACCGATAGTCAGAATATTCAAATTGAGATCGAGCCTGACCACCTCGACCAGAGTTTCGAATTCCGGCTCAACCGTCTCGAATTTATCGAATCGGGGAAAAAATATCATGGCATTATTCACAAAGACTCAATAGATTTTAATAAGCAAGAGTCCGGCATGCTCATGGAGGGTTGGCATGATCTCGAAGGCGCCACTCCATCAAGATACAGATGGACGGAACAGATGTTTTGCATTCAGCTTCCTGAAGGCACCAGGTGCCTAAAATTGTTTGCCATCGCGCCTAACCATTCTAATGAGAATGATAGCGCCTCTCTCGAAATAAATGTTGAGGGCCAACGGCCTCTTTATATGGAAATTAGTAATCGGGAATGGAAGGCGTATTCCATACCCTTAGATAACGCAATTGCCTTGCCGGCTTTTTGTCATTTTAAGATGGATAAGTACTATTGCCCATCCGAAAATGGAGGGGGCGAAGATCAAAGAAAATTGGGCTTGGCGATCAGGAAGATAAATTTTATTGTCTTAAGCGAATTATATTTTCCTGCATAGCGTCATTTTTTCATCCTCTTTATTGAAGGCCTTGTTTTTCCCTCCTAAAAAAGATATTTCATCTCACGGTAATAAGTGATGTGGCGTTTCACAGCCGCTTTGACGATAAAATCAATAAAAAATAGCACACCGTCGGTTGCCTATTGCAAGAGCCGCAAGGGATGTGCTGGAACGGTTTATGCGAATTGTTATTTTGGGAGGAGGGCCTTGTGGTCTCGGGGCCGCGTGGCGGCTGGCGGAGCTTGGCCATGAGAACTGGTCCTTGTATGAAAAAAATGATTATTGGGGCGGTCTGGCGGCCTCATTCCAGGACCGGGAGGGGTTTTGCTGGGATATCGGGGGGCATGTCCTCTTCAGCCATTACCGGTATTTTGATCAGGTCATGGACACCCTTCTCGGAAAAGACGACGGATGGGTATTTCACCAGCGGGAAGCCTGGATCTGGATGCGGAATCGGTTTATTCCCTATCCCTTACAGAATCATATTCACCACCTTCCCAAAGAGATTTACTGGGAATGCCTTCAGGGCATCCTTGACATACAAAAAAACAGTCGAGAGAAAGTGCCAGCCCATTTTGGTGAATGGATAACCGCAACATTCGGGGAGGGGCTGGCCAAATGGTTTTTGAATCCCTATAATTTCAAGGTGTGGGCATATCCGCCGGACCAAATGGACTGGTCGTGGGTTGGAGAGCGGGTGGCTCCGGTGGATTTGAAAAATGTTCTGGAAAACGCGGTGTTTCAGAAAGACACCGTTTCCTGGGGCCCCAATTCCACCTTTCGGTTTCCCCTGGATGGGGGGACGGGCGCCATTTGGAGAAGGCTGGCCGATAGCCTGCCCTCTAAAAACCGGCACCTCGGAAAAAAAGTGCTCACGCTGTCTATTAAAGACCGAAAGATTCTGTTCACCGACGGGACAACGGAGACCTATGATGTCCTGCTGAATACCATACCCCTGACGGAAGTTGTCCGCCTTGCCGGCCTGGAATCGATTTTGGATTCCACTCAAAAACTCCACCATTCTTCAACCCATATTGTGGGCCTGGGGTTAAAAGGAAATCCGCCGGAACACCTCGCAACAAAGTGCTGGATGTATTTTCCGGAAGATAATTGCCCGTTTTACCGGACCACGGTGTTCAGCAACTATTCTCCCAACAATGTTCCGGATAACCAGCGGCAATGGTCCCTGATGATGGAGGTCAGCGAGAGCGCGGGGAAAAAAGTCGACCGGGATTTCGTTATCGGGAATGTGATCGATGGGGCCATCAACACCGGCCTTGTATCCAGTCGCAGTCAAATCAGCCACACTTGGTATCATTTTGCCTCACACGGTTATCCCACACCGGCTCTTAATCGTAATCAGCACCTTTTCTCGGTTCTGAATCACCTGGAGGAAAACGGGGTCTATTCCCGGGGACGATTTGGCGCATGGCGCTATGAAGTGGGAAACATGGACCATTCCTTTATGCAGGGGGTGGAGTTTGTCAATCATTTGCTCGCTGCGGGAGAGGAATTGACCCTGTGGTATCCACAGATAGTAAACGGCAGCCATCCTTCGGGAAAGAGACGATGACGGAAATGGCGCATCCCAAACTGAGCATTGTCTTCCTCAATTATAACCGGTTGGAGGAGACACGGTTTACGGTGAATCACCTGGCCGCGCTTGTCAGGGGCAGAGAGGATATCGAAGTTATCGCCATTGATAATGGGTCCTCGGATGGGACCCCTATTTTTCTGAAGCAGCACGAAGGCTGGATGCGGTTGTTGTTGCTTGGCGGCAATTCGGGAATCGGCGGCCTGAACGAGGGGTTTTTCCTTGCAAGGGGCGATTATATCATGGTCCTCGACGATGATTCTCATCCCGTGGATGCCGGCACCCTTGACCATTTAATCGATATCCTGGATCACCATCCCCATATCGGCGTCGTTGCCTGCCGGATTGAGTCTCCGGAGGGGCGGCCGGTCAGAACTTGGCACTTGCCGGAAGCCGATGTTGCAGGACCGTCGACGTGTTTTGTGGGATGTGGATTTGCCATTCGCAGGGATCTGTTTAATCGCATCGGCTGGTTTCCCGGTGAATTTTTTCTGTATCAAAACGAGATGGAAACCGCGATTCGGGTGATGAAAGCGGGTTTTGACATCTATTATGAGCCTGCGTGCCGGGTCGTTCACCGGGAGTCGGGGATGGGCAGATCTTCATGGAGACGGGTCTATTTTCCCACCCGGAACACGCTATGGATTATTCGGCGCTATTTTCCCCTGTCCCAATCGATAGTCATGATCATCTCACGCCTCGCTTTCGGACTTATTCGGGCTGCCCAATCTCGTCAAATCCGGTTTTATTTAGAAGCTGTCAGGGATGGCTTTGGGGTGAAGATTCCTCGTGAAACTCTGACGATAGCGACTTGCCGGCGACTTAACCGGTTTAAAGAGAACAATAATTTGTTTTATCACCTGAAAGACGCATTGCGAGTAAAATGAGGACGGGGTATCCGCTTTCGTGTGCGGCGGGCAAAATTTTAAACGATTAAAATTCGGATTGTTACTAATGATACAGCGTGAACAAATCAGCCGATTGGTGCAAAAGGGGGTCAAAATTGCGGCCCCGGAAAGCATTGAACTGGGGCCGGAAGTCGATCCGGACCGGATTTCTGGCGAGGGGGTCATTTTCCATGCGGGGTGCAAGCTATTCGGCGGAAACACTCTGATATGCGCCGGAACCGACCTGGGCCGTGAGGCGCCGGTCACCATTGATAATTGCCAGATAGGCCCTGACGTTTCCCTCAAAGGTGGGTATTTTAAAGAATCCGTCTTTTTAAAAAAGGCCGGAATGGGGTCCGGCGCCCATGTGCGGGAAGGCACGATTCTGGAAGAAGAGGCCTCCGGGGCGCATACGGTGGGCCTGAAACAGACGATCCTTTTTCCCTACGTGACGCTGGGCAGTTTAATCAATTTCTGCGACTGCCTGATGGCCGGGGGAACGAGCCGGAAGGATCACAGCGAGGTCGGCAGTTCCTATATCCATTTTAATTTTACCCCCAATCAGGATAAGGCTACCGCTTCCCTGATCGGGGATGTGCCGCTTGGCGTGATGCAGAATCAACCTCCCATTTTTCTGGGAGGGCAGGGGGGGCTTGTGGGTCCCTGCCGGCTCGCGTTTGGTACGGTGATCGCCGCCGGTTCCATTTATCGAAAAGATGAGCTTCGCCCCGGCCGGCTTCTGGTTGAGGGCGGGGGCAGGGGGGGGAATCTGCCATTTGCCGGTGGCATGTATCGAAGCATCAAGCGGGTTGTTGAAAAGAACACCCTCTATATCGCCAATCTCATTGCGCTTCGCCGGTGGTACGAAGATGTACGCCTGCAGTTTATTTCAGATTCCTTTCCGGATGCATTGCTGGAAGGCCTGCTGGAAAAAGTGGATTTGGGCATATCCGAACGGTTGAAACGGTTCGAAGAGTTCAGCCGGAAAATGCCCGAGTCCGCCAGAATTTACCGGTTGGCCGTCGGGGAGAGTGCATCGGCATCGCTCCTGGCGCAAAAAATACAGTTGTACGAGCGCTGGCCGGAAATGGAAGGGCAGTTTCTCGATAAGAAATGCAGAGAAGAGGGGGGCCCGGAAAAGGACCGCTTTCTGGAAATTATTCAAAAACAGATTCGTGCGGTCGGTAAAAATTATCCGGCCGTGATCAAAAGCCTCGATCCGGCGGCGGCTGAAATAGGATCCCGATGGTTGCAACAGGTTGTGGATACCATTTCATATGAAGTGTTTGACATACTTTCCACATTCGGTTTCAGTCCAAAAGAATAATCCCGGTTAAAAAAACAATTATAGGTGGGGAACGGGTTGCGATGAAAAAGCTCTTTGGTACCGATGGGATACGGGGTGTCGCCAATGCATATCCGATGACAGCTGATGCAGCACTTCAGGTTGGAAGGGCAATCGCCCTGTTTTTCAGAGAAAAAGCGGATGGAAACAGCATAGTGATTGGACAGGACACGCGCATATCGGGAGATATGCTGTCCGCGGCCCTGGCATCCGGAATTTGCGCCACCGGCTGTGATGTGCTGCTATGCGGCATCATTCCGACGCCCGCCGTGGCCTATCATACCGCGGCAGCTAAAGCCAATGCCGGCATTGTCATATCCGCGTCCCATAATCCCTATTACGATAACGGGATAAAGGTGTTTGGTCCCGATGGGTTTAAACTGGGGGATGAAGAAGAAAATGCCCTGGAAAAATTGATCACCGATACCCTTGCCGGCCCGGTCGATCCCGGCCCCCGACACACGGGACGGATACGGATGATATCCGGTGCGGTTGAACAGTATGCGGATTTTTTAATCAACTCCTTCCCGAGCGGTTTTACCCTTAACGGGATGAAAATAATCCTCGATTGCGCCCATGGCGCCACATTCGAGGCGGCGCCCCTGGTGTTTAAGCGCCTGGGGGCGGAGGTGACGCCGTTATTCATTTCCCCAAACGGCCTGAACATCAATGATGCCTGCGGGTCTCAGCACCCGGAGGTACTCTCCGAAACGGTTGTTGAAAAGGGCGCGGACGCGGGACTTGCTTTCGATGGGGATGGTGACCGGCTTATCGCGGTGGATGAGACCGGCCGCATCTTATCCGGAGATCAGATTCTGGCCGTTTGCGCCGGATACCTGTTCGAGAACGGGCTGCTGAAAAATAACAAAGTGGTGACAACGATTATGAGCAATCTCGGATTTAAAGCGGCCATGAATGCCGCCGGGATCGATCATCTCATGGCGCAGGTCGGAGACCGGTACGTTTTGGAGAAAATGCGCGCCGCAGGGGCAAATCTGGGGGGGGAAGATTCCGGGCACATGATTTTTCTGGATCATCACACCACCGGTGATGGGATGCTGGCCGGATTACGGCTATTAGAGGTGGTCAGTCAAAAAAAATCACCTTTATCGGCGCTCGGCACGGTGATGACCGTATTTCCCCAGATCCTGATGAATATTGAGGTGAAAGAACAGCCGGCAATAGAAACCGTTCCCGAAATACAAAACGCAATTGAAGCGGTGATGACTGAATTGGGTGACAGGGGACGGGTCCTGGTGAGGTATTCGGGCACTCAGCCCCTGTGCCGCGTCATGGTGGAAGGCCCCACGGAATTGCTTACCCGGCAGTATTGTGAACGGATTGCGGCTCAAGTTCGAAAATCAATTGGAATTTAATCGCCCCCGTATCTACCTACCTAACCCGGACAAGCCGGAACCAAAACTCGAAATCTGAATATCGAAATTCGAAACAATGTCCAAAATCCAAATGATCAAAATACGAAACAACACATTCACGCACATAAGTGTAACAAGTTTTGGTCATTTGCATTTGGGTGCTTTGAATTTGTTTCGGATTTCGATATTCGGATTTCGGATTTTTCTGCCATAAACAGCACGAATCCCGGAACGAAGGCCCTAAAAAAGCCCCTGTCGGAGATCGACAAGGGCTTTCTGTCTTTTATCGGAGGGTTTCGACCCGCCGTTTACTCCCGGTTTCCACCCAGGATGCGAAGCAGCATCAGGAATAGATTTATAAAATCGAGGTACAATGAAAGCGCACCCAGAATCGCCCCTTTACGGATAGCACCGGCGCCGATATCGGCAGGCTGAGTGATGGCCATGGTTTTAATTTTCTGAGTGTCGTAAGCGGTCAGGCCGACGAAGACCAGCACGCCGATATAGCTGATGATCATTGCCATTCCACTACTTTGAACAAAAATATTCACCAGTGAGGCGATGACGATGCCGATAAGGCCCATCACCATGAACCCGCCCATGGAAGTCAGATCCCGCTTGGTCATCCAGCCGTAAATACTGCAAGCGCCAAAAGTCGCCGCGCAGATAAAAAACGTTGAGGTGATGGATGAACTTGTATATACGAGAAAAATGAATGAGAGCGTCACGCCGTTCAGGGCCGAATAAAGAACAAAAAGGCCGGTTGCCGTGGAGGCCTGCATCCGGTTGATTCGTGAGCTGATGGTAAAGACCAGAATAAGCTCTCCAATAATCAAGGCAAAAAAGACGAGACTATTGGAAAAAACCAACTGCCGTAAGGTTTCGTTATGAGCTGTGAAATAGGCGACAAATCCGGTAAGGGCCAAGCCGATGGCCATCCAGTTATATACACTTCGCACAAATTCGTTGACCCGAACCTGAGTCTGTGAGCCTTGATATGATACTGTCTGCATTTTTTCCTCCTTAGGGGGTGGCGGGTTTGTTGGGTTCATAGGGTTCGTTGGGTTCCTTGGGTTATGTTGGGGGTTAACTGAAGAAACCTAACTAACTCTACGAATATAACACGGTTCATGTAATTTTCAAGGGCTATCAAGGAACCCAATGAAACCGGAGCAAATATTTCAGCAGTTAAAAGATCTCGCGGAAAAATTGGACATCAAGGTCTCTGAGCAGAGTTTCGCCTCAGCCAGCATACCGGTCAAAAGTGGCTATTGCAAAGTCAGGGGACAACACCGGTTTATAATTGACAAGAAGCTGACATTCTATAAAAAAAACAAAATTCTCGCAACGTTTCTGAGCCGGTACCCGATGGAAGAAATCTACGTTGTTCCAAAGATAAGGGAGTTTTTGGAAAGCCATAAATAAAAGTTTACATAATATACATTATCAGACGTAAAAACTTTATCCCATTTCACAGACTCTGTTACTTCCCACTGTCTGAATCAGGATGGGCAGGATTTACAGGATACTCAGGATAAAATTATCCCAACTATCCTGATCATCCTTTCATCCTGCCCATCCTGATTCAGACAACGTTTCTAAGGGACATCGAAAATTTGACGGGTGATCATATGAAGATCGTGCCACTGCAAACGAAAATGCACACGAGGCGATGCCTTTGCCTGTCCGTCGTCCTTTTATCAACGTTGTCCTGCTTAATCGTTTCAACGATACCGTTTACCGTGTCACCGGTATGGGCCGATATCGTAACGGATGGTAGTCTCGGTCCTGCGGTTGAAATCCTGGGTCCGGACTACACCATTACCGCTGATCTCGGTGTTCAACGCGGCGGCAATCTGTTTCAGAGTTTTAGCCGATTTAACATTGATACCGGTGAAAAAGCCCTTTTTTCCGGTCCTGCATCCATCAGCCATGTGATCAGCCGGGTAACCGGCGGCCAGGCATCACGGATTGACGGCGCTTTAGCGTGCGACATTCCCGGTGCTGATTTTTATTTCATAAACCCGGCCGGGATTGTGTTCGGACCGAATGCAGCGCTGAATGTCGGAGCCTCCTTCTTCGTCAGCACCGCCGATTATGTTCGTTTGTGTGACGGCGGGTCTTTCAGCGCGAGTGATTCCGCCCATAGCTCCCTGACTTCGGCTCCCCCTTCGGCGTTTGGATTTATGGACAGCGCCCCCGGAAATATTTCGATTCAGGGGCGTCTTGCGGTACCGGAAGGTAATAGCCTAACAGTTGTGGGCGGAGATGTTGGACTTTCTGCCGGAACGGTGGAGGTTTCCGGCGGGGTATTAAGTATAGCCGCAACCGCTTCAACGGGCGAGATGACGCTTGCGGATCTCGATGCGACCTCTTTTGATAAATTGGGAACGATATCCTTGTCTCGGGATAGCGTTGCGGTAAGTCGTGGTGTTTCTAAAGCTGCTGTTTTTATTCGGGGAGATCGTTTTATTATGGATCATTCAACGCTCGGAGTGGTTAATGATGGCAACGTGGCGGTGGGTGATGTCAATATAGGCTTGACCGGATCACTGGAGATGGGCGACTCCGGCGTGCTTGCTTCCGCGGCATATGGCGAAGGAAAAGGCGGAGACATCAGGGTTTCCGCCGGGAGTGTCGTGCTATCCTCGGGGGCTCAACTGTATACGCATACCGCTGAAGCTGGAGATGCCGGCAATATTTCCATTCAAACGGATGAAAGCGTCACCATTTCCGGAAAGAACGAGGCGGGAACCATCAGCCGGCTGATGTCGTTATCGGATGGTTCGGGCGGGTCCGGGAATATCGATATTTCAACAGCGGCGTTGCATCTGGAATCGGAAGGAAGAATTATCAACCACCATAACAATGACGGATACCGGGGAACGACATCCATTTCCGCCGGATCCGTTGTGATGGATGACAACAGTATCCTGATGTGCGGCAATCTTGATCTTGAAGCCGGTACCATCGAAATATCCGACGGCGCCTATATATGGGGCAGACCTTCCTTGTACAATCCGGAAGCGCCTCCCCTCCTCCGTATCAATGCATCGGAATCCTTGTATATCACCGGACAAGGGCAAGCGGAGGAACCGTGGAGGAACAAAACTCACCCGCTTTATACCGGAATTCACACGGATTCATTTGTCTTTCCCAAGGGGGTGGTGGGCAGCATTGAGCTTTCATCTCCTCTAATCGTGGTAAATGAATCGGGGCAAATCAGCACGAGAACCAATACGAGCGACCCTGGCGGGAATATCGTTATCGATACGGATAAATTGATGTTATGGGAAGGCGGTCAGGTCGCCGCAGACAGTAACGGGTCTTCGATCTTTGATGGTCCAGCGGGTAACATAACGATTAATGCATCTGAATCCGTGGATATTTCCGGTTCGAATGGAAAAGTGTGGAGCGGACTTTTGAGTACCTCACGAAGCAGAGGTGATGCCGGTCAAATAGAGGTTATAACTCCGCTTCTGACAATCGGCGACGAGGGCATCATCCATGTGGGACTCAGCAGGTTCAGTGAAGGGAATGCCGGAAAAATATTATTGAAAACCGATAGGTTGCAAATTTTGCCCGGAGGCGAGATCACGACCTTTTCCGAGGGTCATGGTGGAGAGGGGCAAATCGAGATACTATCAAAAGACAGCATTTTTATTCGATATGGATTGATAGCCACCAGTGGGGATATTCATGGCGCCGCCGGAGACATTATTCTAAAAACGCCTTCCTTGAATCTCGTCGGTGGCATTATATCCGCGGGAATGCTTGAAGAAGGGGGGCAAAAAGGGGGAAATATCGTCATAAGCGCTGACAAGATGACACTCGAATCCAATTCCGAAATCAGTGCATTCAGTTTGGGTTCGGGGGATGCGGGCAGTATTCTTTTCGATACGGGTACCGCTTATCTTTCTGACTCGGCGATTACCACGCAAACGGTAAGTTCAGATGGCGGCGACATCTATTTCAAAAACGAGGCCATGACGCTCCTGAACATGGTCAACAGCAAAATAACCACCACGGTTGCCGGAGGACAGGGAGACGGCGGCAACATAACGATCGAAAGGCCCATATTTGTGGTGCTGGAAAATGGGGAAATCATCGCCAATGCCTTTGAAGGCGCGGGCGGCAATATTCAAATAAATACCCAGCAGTTGATTCAGGATCCGGACAGCCGGATCGAGGCCTCGTCACGGAAAGGAATCGACGGCCGGATCGATATCAGCTCTCCCGATACGGATATCAGTGGCAGTATCACCGTTCTTCCCGATACTTTCCTCGATGCAGCCGCTTTTATGAAAAATCCCTGTGATGCAAAAACAATGGGCAATACCAGCAGTCTCGTTTCCACCGGGTTTGCTGTCGTCAATAACGCTCCCGAGGACGCATTTTTAAGCGATTTTTTTGATTCCAACAAGTCGGTTGAAAAAAAAGAAAGGTAATTAATAATTTTTGGCTCCCTTAAGAGAAAATGTCCCATGAACTCATTTCCAAAAGCACGCGTTAAAAGAACCGGCGTTTGTATTTTGCTGATATGCGTATCAGTCGGCATTTCGCTTTTAGCGGAAAGAAGCGACTGGCTGACGCAGGCGGAAAATACCTACTACGATGCATGGCACCAATTGGCCGGCCGGCGGTTTTTGCCATCGCATGCGCTGATCGTCGCCGTGGATAATGCCACCCTTTTGGCGCATGAGGACGAACCGCTCGCGTTTTGGGGGCCGCATTTTGCAAAAGTCATTCAAAGGCTTCGAGAAGCGGGTGTGCGTTGCATCGGCATCGATTTTCTATTTTCCGTAAGCGCCGAGTCCTGGCTCAAACGGATCCAAACCGATAATACCACTATTAGCCGGACATACGACATTCCGTTTCGAGAAGAGCTCAACAAGGGGGGTGTGATTCTCATCGGCACAGCCGTTCGAAACGCCGAGGGTCAAACCAGACTTTTGTTACCTAAAATTGAATTTCTTTTTTCGCTTCCGAATAATTACCAGGATATCGGTCTGTCCAATCTCTACACGGACGATGATGAAGTCATCCGGTCCTTCATCCCCAAGATCATAGAAGGCTCCGAATCCCCCACGCTTATTTTTGCCTCTCTGATGGCAAAAAGGGTGGTGGAAGAAGCGAAATCCCGGCAACTTGAAACGATGTCATACCGTCGTATCGGGTATGCCGGACCGCCCGGGACTTATCCCCGTATCTCATTTGAACAGCTGCTGTCATCAACGGCCGGAGAAGCGGATCTGAATCGCCGGCTTAAAGACAAGCTTGTCATCATTGCCGTCGAAAATGTCGGAACCCACGATGTTCACCTTACGCCGTATATGACAAGAATAATCGGCAAACAGACCGGCGCGATGACCGGCGCCGAAATTCATGCCAATATCATCGACACACTGTTGGAGGATCGATTCCCGAGGGAACAAGCGGGCAGCATTCGATTTGTCTGGCTGTTGCTTCTCACCGTTATCGGGACGGGCTTCTTTTTCCTGAAACCTCCCTTGCTGGGACTTTGCGCGTGGGGATTATTGAATTTGTCGGCTGCGGTGGCGGCCTATGTTCTGTTTCGTTACAACCAGGTGTTTCCGGTTGCCATTATCAATCTCTCCTCCAGCTTCGCGTATATCGGCGCCCTGGGGCTTCGGTTGACACGTGAAGAGCGAACGCGGCGGCTCATGCGCCAGGCTATCGGGCCCTATGTCTCCCAAACCGTTGTCGATCAGGTAATCGATAGCGAACATCTGCCGAACCTCGGCGGGGAAACCTTTAAGGTAGCGGTTTTATTTTCAGATATCCGCGATTTTACCACTATTTCCGAAGCACTCTCCGCCGCGGAAGTGGTGGAAATGCTGAATACCTATTTTTCCCGTATCTGTGAGCCCATTCTTGCGCAAGGGGGAATGATCGATAAGTTTATCGGTGACGCGGTCATGGCTGTTTTTGGCGCGCCCGCGCCGCATCCGGATTTTGCCCTGCGAGCGATTAAGGCGGCATTGGAAATGAAAAAAATTGCGCTTGATTTTCAATCGTGGATGGCGCAACGTTTTTACGATAAAGAGTTGCCGTCATTCCGGGTGGGGATCGGCTTGCACACGGGGTTGGCGGTAATCGGTAATATCGGATCCCCCCGGCGAATGGGGTATACGGCGATCGGGGATACCGTCAACATCGCCTCCCGGTTGGAGGGGATGAGTAAAACATTGGGATGGACCATTGTGGCCAGCCGCGATATTATCATCGAAGCGGGTACGGGTGTCGTCACGGGGGGGAAGGATACCATATCCGTTAAGGGGCGTTGCGGGCAAATTGAGGTGGCCGAAGTGACGGATATGAACGAAAACCACGATCATGACAACCGGTAGGGGCACCCTTTGCGGGGCCCGGTCAGCATGATTTTTTTTCAGGAAACAATCTGTTGGGCACTATCAGCTCGTTAAGGAGGTGAAGGATGAAAATGATTCAAAAAACAGGTCATGGACTGCTGATATGGGCGATTGGATTATGGTGTTGCACCCAGTCATTTGCCGCTGTATCCGATATCGGAATGGTTACCCGCTTGGATGGAAAAGTAACGTTTTGGAATGACACGGATGGCCAGGCGCGTCAGGCGGCTCAGAATTTCATGAAGGTCCGATCCGATGACCGGTTCGATCTCGAAGCGGGCGCCCAATTGCAGCTGGTTTTTTTTGCGTCCGGTCGAAAAGAACTCTGGAAAGGGCCTTCAAGTCTGAAAATGGGGGGGGCCGGTTGTGTGGCCATGGAGACGGGAAAAACGGCGCTGCCCCCCCAGGTGACTATCATGCCGGAAACCGTATCCAAGGAGATGCAACGAATCTCGCCCCTGATCGATCCTGAAAAATTGCATCGGTCCGGGTCCACGACCGTTCGCGGGAAAAAGAGCCGGTCCGAAGGGGTAACCGCAAAATCGGCCCTTCTGACAGACGAAGAGCGACGTCTTGTCGAAGCAGCCCGTAATACCTATAAAACCCTTGGTCAGGGATTTGATTCGGATGACATTACGCCCGAGCTTTACCTGTTCAGCGTCCTGGCGGACTATGATCAGTCCGAGGAGATGGATTCACTCCTGAAGCGGATGCGTGAAAAGCAACCCGGCGCTCCAGTTATAGAGCGTCTGACGACGTGGCTCAATTCACAGCGCTAAGGCGAACCCTTGTTTTTCGAATGTGCTTAAAACAAACGCCAGTCGATCTGAAAGTGAATCCCGGAATCCCGAGGGTCCGTTTCGCCATAATCCATGTCCCGAAAAGCAATGCCCCAATAAAACCGGGCATGAAGGTTTTGGGACGGATCCCATCGCACCCCCGGACCCGCGCTGGCGATGGTTCGGGGTCCGAAATTCGGATCATTGCTGTTTTCCGCCCATCCCCAGTCGCTGAAAACCGCCAGTTGCAGCGTTCCGTCCTCCGCGCTCTTGCTTATCCGGGGGATGGGAAGACGCAACAGCGGAAACCGCAATTCCAGTGAGCCGACCACGGCATTATCGCGGACAAGTTCATTCACCCGGTACCCCCGAACGCTGCTTTCGCCCCCCACGGAAAATTTTTCCATGGGCAGTACCGACTCGTCACAACATTGCATATCCGTTCGAAATATCGCCTGTCCGGAATTGAATCGATGTGCCCACTGAATCTGAGCGAGCCAGGCGAGAAATCGACCGTCGGGACCGTTTGAATGGATCGTGGCGCCAAACGCATCGATGCCGGCACTTACAACGGATCGAAAAGCTAACACCTGTGTGGGTTTCCGGTAAAACCACTCCTGAACGAAGCGAAGCGCCGTCACGCGGCTCTCGCCGTTTTCCACCCCCTCCGTGAAAGAAAAGGGATGTCCCAAAAGAAACGTCTCGCTTTCCCGAAGTTCACAGCGAAGCGCTATCGCGATTTCATGGGACGAGGTATGGTAAATCGGGTGGCGGACCCCTACCCCGATGGTGCTGGACTTCCCCTTGATGTCAAGGATATCAAAGGGACGTTCGACCACCTCGGAACTGCTTCTGTCATAGCGAATCTGCACGGTGGTATCTCGGGCGGTGACAGGCAACTCATAATAGCCCATGACATCTTTCAACCCCTCGGTCAGGCCGATCCGAAAGCCAAGGGTATCCCCCGCTCCAAAGAGATTTCGATCGGAAGCGTAAAGTTCCGCGCCTTCCGATCCGATCCGGGGGGATTGCTGGTTATTGACTTCGATTCCCACCTTGCAGGGCGATTTCTCCACAATCCTAGCCGTCAAAACGGCTTCCCCCAACTGCGATCCGGGTCCCAATTCCGCGTTGATCCGATCGATCAGCGGATTTTCAGCGAGCATTCGGACGCTTTCCTGAAGCTGATGAATGTTCAGAGGACCATCCATCCCCAGAGCCAGCCGGTTCCGGATATAGAATTCCCGGAGTCGGTTATTACCGCTGACCTCGATTTCGGTTAACCGGCCTTCGATGATCCGGAACGTGACGACACCGTCGATTACCTCCTGGTCGGGAAGGATTGCACCGGAATTGATAAAACCGCTGTCCGTGTAATGGCGGGTGATCATGAGGCGAAGGGTTTGCAGGTCTTCAAAAGAAATCTTGCGGTTCATAAATGGGCGGGCAAGCGCCAGAAGTTCGTCGGTTGAAAAAACGGTGTTCCCGACGAAATTAAACCGGTTCACCATAATTTCAGAGAGATCTGGTCCGGTTTTGTTTTCTCTCTGATCGGGGGGCATGGGAGGCAGGTCCGGTTTTGGAATTTCTTTTCTAAAATCGGGAAGTTCAGGGCGATCTCGGTTCCACCCCTCCTGCTCCGTCAGGCCCTGTTGGGCAGCATGAGGCAGCGGCTCTGACTGAGCGCACAGGTAGAAACCCTGGTACAGTGACAGACAAAAAACCATGGCGAGAAAAGTGATCCCTCGCATTGCCCCTTCCTTTACACATGGGAATTATGTTGACTTCTTGACTTCGGCGCCGGTAAGACAACAACTTGTTGATTATCTGGCGGTTACCATGTCATTTGTCAACCTTTTAACGGGGGCTTCCATGAATCCTTCGATCACCAACGTGCTGAAAATCTGCATAGCGATATTGAGTGTCGCCGGAGGGTTATCCGGGTGTGCGGTCAATGGAGCAGTGCCCGGCCACCGCATTTCCCGCGAGGGTGAAATCCTTAAAGAGAGCGTTCTTTCCGCCCGGCTATGCGAGGCCCGGGCATATTTGAGCCTTGGAAGATTGGGTAAGGCCGAGGGGCTCCTTCTGGAAAGCCTCCAGACCGCCGATGCCCCAAATGACCTGGCGGCAATTCATGGAAGTCTCGGCCAAATCTATCATCAATCGGGAAAAACGGATTTGGGCCGGCAGCATATAGAGGCAGGTCTCACGGTACTGGACCCGGGAAAAAATGCGGGTCTCTGGGCGGAGCTCTTAAACAGTTCGGCAAATCTGTATTTCAGCGAAAATGATATCGAAAAGGCGATTGCCTTGTACACTGAAGCCTTAAAACCGGCGGATGCTTCCGGAGATACAATGCGTGCGGTCCGTATCCGAATAAACGCCGCCCGGGCCGAATGGGCGCGGGGCAACGAATCGGAAACATTAGACTTGCTCAAGGCCTCCCTGAATATGCTCCCCGATATTTCAGATCGTCATGAGAAAGCCTACGGTTATCTGGCGGCGGGATGCCTCTTGCAGCAGATCCAGTCCCGGCATGCCGATAGGTCTCATGATGAGGGGATTCAAACGGCTTTTGAATCCGGTCGAAAGGTCGCCGAACGCATCCAGGATTCGACGGCTCTGTCATACGCATTGGGATATATGGCGGCGTTACGACAGGAACAGGGCCGAAACGCCGAAGCGTTGGCGCTGTTCCGTCAGGCCGCGTTCGCCGCGCAGCGGCAGGGGGCGTTGGGGAGTCTCTATCGTTGGCAGTGGCAGGCCGGGCGGCTGCTTCGTGATGAGGGGAAACTCGATGCGGCGATCTCGGCCTATCGGCTGGCGGTCAGCAGTCTTCAGGAAATCCGGAGTCAGTTGGCGCTGGGGTGCAAACGGGGCTCCTGCATGTCCTTCAAGGAGACGGTGCAGCCCGTCTATTTTGAGTTGGCGGATCTTTTGCTGCAAAGAAGCGCCAAAATAGAAGACGCGGACCCGGTTCAGTCCGATCTTCGAGAGGCCCGTTCCACCATGGAACGGCTGAAAGCGGCTGAGCTGGAGGACTATTTCCAGGACGATTGTGTAACGGCCCTCGGTTCGGGCAGCATGGAGATGGATCGGCTGGATTCAAAAACGACGGCTGTCTATCCCATTCTTTTGGCGGACAGGGTCGAATTGATTGTCAGTTTTCCCGATGCCGGGCTAAGACAATTCACCGTTCCCGTCAAACAGGGTCAAATCGAAACGACCGTCATCGATTTTCGCAGAAAAATCCAGGATCCTTCCAGCCGGCCCCTGCGTCAGGCGAAAATGCTTTATGACTGGCTGGTTCTTCCCTATGATGCCGCGTTGCGGGAAAAAGGAATCAGCACCCTCATTTTTATTCCGGATGGTATCCTGCGCACGATTCCTCTGTCGGCGCTTCATGACGGCCACGCTTTTGTGGCGGAGCGGTACGCCATCGTGACCTCTCCCGGACTCTCTCTTACCGACCCTCATCCATTAATGCGTACCGCCCCCCGGTTGTTGCTGAGCGGTATTTCCCAATCGGTTCAGGGCTTTTCACCGTTGCCCAACGTTTCTCTGGAACTGGACCAATTGCAAGGAATGTACAAATCCAATGTGCTTAAGGATGAAAAATTCAGAGTCGGGCAACTGGAGATGGATCTTCAACAATCCCCCTACCCGATCGTCCACATTGCCTCACACGGACAATTCGATTCGAACTCACTGAAATCCTTCATTTTGGCCTATGACGATAAAATCGGTATGGATCGGCTGGAAAAAATTATGGGAGTCAGCCATTTTCGGAAAGAGCCGGTGGAGCTTCTCACCTTAAGCGCTTGCGAGACGGCGTTGGGTGACGACCGGGCAGCGTTGGGGCTGGCCGGTATTGCTCTGAAGGCGGGGACGAGGAGCGCGCTGGCCTCCTTATGGTTTGTGGATGACCGCGCAACCACGCAACTCATTGTTGCCTTCTATCGGCAGCTCCGGAAAACTGAGGTGAACAAGGCGGAAGCACTCCAATCGGCACAGCTTGAGTTGATCAATAACGCCGATACGCATCATCCGGCATTCTGGGCGCCGTTTCTTCTAATCGGCAACTGGCTTTAATCTGATTTTTTGGAGTGTCAGGCAGCGCCTGCCAGCCCCAGAATGATGGCCGTTTGCCGGGCGATATATTCCTCGATAGTGAACCGCTGGGAAAGCGACCATCGACGAAATGTCCACATATGCCCCATCACCGAAATATTGTGCGCCATTAACTCGAGATCTTTTTCATCCAGCCGGCGAAGCTCTCCGGAGGCGGCAATCCGCTTCAACGCGTCGAGAATCAGTTCGTTGATTCGAATCTCGTTGGCGAGCACTTTTCGGCGCCACTGCCCTGGCAAGGCATGGGTTTCCTGATAGATCAGAAGAATGAAATTACTCATGCGATGACAGATATGAAAAAACTCCGCGATGACGGCTGCCAGCGCCTCCCTCCCTTTTTTTGCCTGGGAGGAAACCTCCCCGATTCCCTTTTCGACCTCATCGTGTATCGCTTCACAAACGAGATAGAGGACATCTTCCTTGCTGGCCACATATTCATATAACGTCCCGATGGAAAACCCGGCTGCCTGGGCGATTTGCCGCGTGGTCGTTTTATGAAATCCTTTTTCAATGAACAACTGGACGGAGGCATCCACAATTTGACGCCGTCTGCGTTCAACCAGATTGGGATCTTTTATCTGAGTGGCGACGGTCTGCGGATGGTCTTGCCTGGTTTTTTCCATTCGGGTGCCTCTTTTAAAAAATTGGGTTTATGACCCTTTTGATTGAGCGCTCGCTCATTGACTCCATATCACTTCCTTTTCCAGGCTGTCAATATCCGCTCAAATTCAAGCACTGTCACCGCATTTTGCGTTTCAGGATTTGATCGTTCCCGGCAAATTTGTTCTTGACAACGAGAAAGAGAGTTTATAGA
This sequence comes from Pseudomonadota bacterium, assembly GCA_043797445.1. GTDB lineage: Bacteria > Desulfobacterota > Desulfobacteria > Desulfobacterales > JAFDDL01 > JAZDPP01. The sequence goes on along the minus strand of JAZDPP010000169.1, from coordinate 191,846 downwards.
TTCTGATTGAGCGCTCGTTCAGTTTAACTTTATTTCAATTCCGTGATCATTGGTTACCGTTTTTTTGTAGTGGATCAACACAGGCTCGTCCTTTGTGGCATGGAACACGGAACGGCGTGTGTTCCCAAAGTGTTATTCTCTCTCCCAATAAGGTGTGACAATGACAATGACTCCGATCGAAAACCGGCAATTCTGGGAAAATGAGGAAAAGAAATTAGACGAGTTGGTGAACAAAGCCATGTGGCCCGGCGGGCAAAAGGCCGTGGACCTTCTGGCCAAAAGAAAAAAACAGCCGCCTCGGGAGCTTATTCAGAAATTAATCGATCCAGGCACCTGTTTTTTTGAACTGAGCAGTTTGGCCGGTCTCGGCGTCAATTATCCCGGGGTGGAGGATGTTCATTGCGGGGGGGTTGTTACCGGTATCGGCAAAATCAACGGCAACTGGACCATGATCATTGCCAATGACAGCCGGGTCAAAGCCGGCTCCTATTTCCCCATTACCTTAAAAAAGCACACGCGGGCGCAAGCGATAGCGGAGAGGTGCGGGCTACCCTGCGTTTATATTGCGGACTCGGGCGGCGTGTTTCTGCCCATGCAGGCGGATGTTTTTCCAGATGACGGTCATTTCGGTTCCCTGTTTTACAATATGGCGCGGATGTCGGCCATGGGGCTGAAGCAGGTCACCATGAGTACCGGCGGCAATACGGCCGGCGGGGCCTATATTGTCTTCATGGCTTGCCAGTCGATCATGATCGATAAAATGTCATACTCCTTTTTAGGGGGCCCGCCCCTGGTTAAAATGGCGCTGGGGGAGGATATTTCGGCGGAAGACCTGGGGGGAGCCAGAGTTCACACGCAAATATCCGGCGGCGCGGATCATTTCTGCGGCAGCCAGGATGAAGCCGTCGAAAAAGTTCGTGAAATTCTGGCTCTCGAAAAGCCCCAGCAACTTCATTTGCACCGGTATGCGGAATCGCCGCCTCTCGTGCCGGTGGAATCCATTTACGAGAATCTCCCGGCGGATGTGCATAAGGGATTTGATGGCCGCGCCTTTTTAGGGGCATTCTCGGACGATAGCGCACTTTACGAATATAAAAGAGATTATGCGCCGGGGCGCGGGGATAACCTCATTACCGGGAAAATTCGTATTAAGGGATTACCGGTGGGCGTTATCGCGTCCAATAGCGTTGGAATCATCTTTGCCGAGGCGGCCCGAAAAGCGGCGGAATGGATCATTCGGTGCAGCAATGAAAAGGTCCCCCTTTTGTTCGTTCAGGCGGCGCCCGGCTTCATGGTGGGATCGGAGTCGGAGCATATGGGAATCGGCAAATACGGCGCCGACCTGGTGCGGGCAGTCGCCTGCTCCCAGGTGCCCCGGATTCAACTTGTGATCGGCCCGGATAATGGCGCGGCCAATTACGGTATGTGCGGCAGAGCGTATAAACCCCACTTTCTGTTCAGCACCATGCGTGCGCGAACCGGTGTCATGAGCGGCCGAAGCGCAGCCGGTGTTCTGCTCTCGATCGAGGAGGCAAAATACCAGGCCCAGGGGAAAACGATGAGCGAGGCGGATAAAGAAATCTTCCGGGCGAAGATGATCGGAAAATACGACGGCGAAGCCCATCCCTTTGCCTGCGGCGCCCGGCTGTTAAACGATCGGGTTCTTAAGTTCAGCGAAATCCGGGACTGGCTCGCCATGGCCTTTGAGGTGAGCCTCATTAACCCCATTGGCGACGTTACTTTTGGGAGTGTAAGGTTTTAGAATTTAATTCCAAGGAGGCAATAAAATGACGGAATATGATTACTGGAAAATTTTCCCGAGAATGCCCAAAAAGGTAACACTGGCGGACATTACCGTCCGGGACGGTTTTCAGCATCTGGAGAAGTTTATATCCACGGAGGCAAAGATATTTTACGCTGAAAGCCTCATCCTGGCCGGTTGCAAGCACATTGAAGTAACAAATTTGGGAAGCCCCTTTGTCCTCCCGCAGTTCACTGATGCGGAGAAGGTTCTGGCGCATCTTCGCAGCAACCGGTTCCGGGAGAAATGTGCTGCTGAGGGAATCAATATCGACGATGTGGTCATTACCGCCGTCACCATTCGAGAATCCGCGGTGGATCGGGCGATTGCATTGAAGGAAAGAGGCATTGGGCCGGACCGGGTCCTTATGATGGTCTCGACGGAAGAGGAGCATCATTTTGCAAATGCCGGCGGGACGCTTCCCGAGTATTGGAAGGAAGCGGAGCGCGCCACCCGAAAGGCAAACGACGCGGGCCTGAAAATGTGCGGCACGGTCAGTACCATCTGGGGCAGTCCCATCGGTGGTGCGACGGACTTGAAAGATGCCGTGGAGTTTACCAAGCGCTGGTTTGAAATTGGCGCTCACGACATCGAGCATGCCGACCATGACGGCAGCGCAACTGCCGCCCAGGTCTATCGCTATTTTTCCATGATTCTGGATGAAATACCAAACCCCGAGTTACACATCGCCCATTTTCATGAAACCAAACGCATGGCATCCGCATCGATTCTGGCCTGCCTTCAGGCCGGAATCACCCATTTTGAATGCACATTGGGAGGATTGGGCGGTCAGCCAGCCAATTTCATGGGCGATTGCCCCATCAAGGGAACCGGTGATTACTACTATGACGACCCGAGATTCGTGGGGCTTGTCTGCCTCGAAGATACCCTGGTTCAGATCGATGAAATGGGCATTGAGCACGGTTATGATGTGGACCGGATACTCTGGTTGGGCCGGGCGATGGAAAAAACCGTCGGCCAGCGGCTGCGATCGGAGGCGGCCATCAATGGCCGGACGTTGAAAGAGGGGCATATGAAATTCGCCCGTCCGGGACTGGCCGAACGTAAGGCGAAACGGGGAGAAGCCCCCGGCCAAAAAATTCCCTCGGACTGGGGAGAAAAGGCGGTTCTGCCGGAAAGGCTTCGTCCGTGATGAACGCTTGCGGCGGATTTGTTAGGGCGGTTCGCGAACCGCCCCTACGGCGGGGGATAAATACCAGCGGTTCGTGAACCGCCCCCACGGCGATGGATTAAAACCAGATGAAATTAATTCGGCACGTTTAGCGTGTGTTTACCACCAAGAATCGTTGATGAAATAAACGAAGGAGCCTTCCATGGATTTTGACCTAACCAAAGAACAGGAAATGATCCGCAAAGAGGTTCGGAAATTTGCTCAGGAGGAAATCGCTCCGATTGCCGGCGAACTGGACGAAACCGAAACCTTTTCAGCGGAGCTCACGCGGAAAATGGGGGAAATCGGGCTGTTCGGTATGTTCGTCTCCGAGAAGTACGAAGGCCAGGGACTGGATTATATCTCCTACATCATCGCCGTCGAAGAGGTGGCGCGGATTGACGGCTCCCAAGCCGCCACCGTGGCCGCCGGAAACTCTCTTGGAATCGGCCCCATTTATTATTTCGGTACGGAAGCGCAGAAAAAAAAATATCTTCCCAAGCTCTCGACCGGTGAAGCGCTCTGGGGGTTTGGTTTGACCGAACCGGAGGCGGGTTCCGATGCCGGAGGCACTCAGACGACCGCCGTATTGGACGGCAACGAATGGGTCATCAACGGTTCTAAAATTTTTATCACCAATGCGGCTTGCGAGCTCTCTCTCGGCGTGACGGTTCAGGCCATCACCGGCACTCGGGAGAACGGCAAGCCGGAGTATACCTGTTTTCTCGTCGAAAACGGCACCCCGGGGTACAAAACCATTCCCATGCATAAAAAAATGATGTGGCGCTCGTCCAACACGGCAGAGCTCTACTTCGACAACGTCCGGATTCCGAAAGAAAATATTCTGGGTCAGAAAGGGGATGGGTTTCATCAGATGCTTCAGACGCTGGATGGGGGGCGCCTGTCCATCGGCGCCATGGGCCTCGGCGGCGCCCAAGGGGCGTTTGAGCTGGCCTTGAAATACGCCAAAACCCGTAAGCAGTTCGGGCAACCCATCAGTAAATTTCAGGCCATTTCCTTTAAGCTGGCGGATTGCGCGGTCGAGATCGAGTGCGCCAGGAACCTTCTTTACAAAGCCTGCTGGCTTCGGGACCATGATCGTCAATTTGGAAAAGAAGCGGCCATGGGAAAGTTATACTGCGCCGAGGTGATGGGACGGGTGGCCAACCATGCCGTCCAGATATATGGCGGCTATGGCCTCATGAAGGATTACGGTGTGGAACGGTTTTACCGGGATCAAAAACTGCTGGACATCGGTGAGGGGACCTCGGAAATTCAGCGGCTGGTTATCTCACGGCATATCGGTTGCTAACCGAGTTGATGCACACCTGGTTTCTGTGAGAATACTTGCCCGGCATTCGGTATTATAGATATTTATTATGGGTCTTATGGGACTTATAGGTCCTATAGGTCTTATAGGTCCTATAGGTTCTCGGCGCTGAATTAACAAAGGCGCTGGTTATACCCCTAAGCCGTGGGAGATTGTACCCCTAAGCCGGAAAAGATTATGCCCCAATGCAGTATAATTAATGGAGACCCCTTATGAATGATGCGGTAATTTTGGTGGAAGAAAAAGATCAAGTCCTTATCCTGACCCTGAATCGGCCGGAGATTATGAACTCCTTTAATTTTGCGCAGCTTCACGCGCTAAAGGAACAAATCGAATCGGTGCGCTTCCGGCCCGAAATCCGGGTGGTAATCATTACCGGCGCGGGGGACAAGGCCTTCTGCGCGGGTGCGGATCTTAAAGAACGCGCTACCTTAAGCGATATGAAGGTGAAGGAATATATCTTCACCATCCGCAATCTGTTTACCACCATCGAGTTTCTCAACAAACCGGTTATTGCCGCTGTTAACGGCGTTGCCCTGGGCGGCGGAACGGAACTGGCTCTGGCCTCGGATATTCGGATCGCATCCGAAAATGCCACCATGGGGCTTACGGAAACCCGTCTCGCCATCATTCCCGGCGCCGGGGGGACGCAGCGCTTGCCACGCCTCGTCGGCCGTGGAAAAGCCAAGGAGCTTATTTTTACGGGCCGCCGGGTGGGCGCCCGGGAAGCCCTTGACATCGGACTCGTGAATCAGGTGTGTCCGCTGGAGGCGCTGATGACGGAAAGCCTGAAGATGGCCGCCATGATTTGTGAGACAGGCCCGGTGGCTATCGAGCAAGCCAAGTATGCGATTAACTACGGGCTGGAAACGGATCTTCACACGGGTCTCGCCCTGGAATCGAATGCCTATTGGGTCACCATTCCGACACAGGATCGCCTGGAGGGCTTGGCGGCATTTAGGGAAAAGCGAAAACCGGTTTATCACGGAAGATAGAGAATGGTCTATTTTCCCACCTTCCCCTTCCGGTATTGAAGATAGGCATCCCGGGCGGAGGTATAAGGTTCCAGTGCCGCGGCCTTGAAAGTTTCATAATCGCCGAGCTGAAAGGATACCTGATTGATCCTTTCGCCGGCGCTGATGCCGATGCTGGCCGCCATGGGCTCAACATAGGTGGTCGGTGTCAGGAAATAATCTCCTCCAAGGCCCACCGTATCCCGAATGGAGGAAGGCCCCAAGAGCGGCCAGACGAGATAGACGCCGTGACCGATGCCATATCTGCCAAGCGTTTGACCAAAGTCCTCTGCGTCAGGATTTAAAAAAGGGTGGTTTGCGGCTGGGTTGCCGAAGCCGAGAACACCCACCGTTGTGTTATATAGAAAACGGCCGCCTTCGCCCGTGGCCCCCTTCCCTTTTCCTTGAAGAACACAGTTGACCAATCGGACGGGCATCCCCAGGTTGTAAAAAAAATTTTTAATTCCTCGTCTGAAAAGCTCCGGCATCACGGCTTTATACCCCTGGGCAGCGGGTTTCAGCACCCAGAAATAGCACTTATCGTTAAAGACAAACATGGCTCGGTTCCACGGTTCCAAAGGATCCGCCACCCGAACCGCTGGCGGAGCCCCTGTCTCATCATCCGCTAAAAATTCTGAATCATCCGCTTCCGAGGCGCCAGACGCTGTCGAATCCGGCTTATCTATTTGGGAGGACAGGGACGGACTCTCCGTCGTCATATCGGCTGCAAGGGATTTTGAAACCAACATCGTTGACGCCATTATCACTCCGGTCAATAAAATCGTTATGATCCCGTAACAAAAGGAAACTTTACCGCTGATTATTTTCAACTTTAACTTCCTCCTTATAATACGCAAATTCCAAATCAATTTTAAACGAGCCGGCGGAATTATGGATATGAAATGCGTCTGAAGACCGGACTATAAAGCAGTAGTCATATGGCGTCAAGCATTCCGCGGTATCCTGCAAATTGCGTCACGCCGGCTGGGCAATGGAATGATCCCTTTTAACGAAAATTGCCATGAATGAGTTATGAGGTTTGACTCCGATAGAAAAATTAACTATCAAGATATAACATAAATTTTACTGGGCAAAGGGGTTTTGATATGCGGGAATCCAGTGCCTATAAAAGGAATCTGTCCGTTGAACGTCTCATCCGCCCGGCCGGAACCGGCAAACTTCTCAAGAATCAAGCTATTTTTAGCGCTCTCCAGAACTTCCCACGGTATTCTGGACATGGCAACGCCCGCATTTTCGGCACTCCTCTGGCTGGGGGATTTCCCGCCGTTTCACATTATCCTCCTGGGTCTTATGACCACTTTTGCGGGTTACACGGCCGTGTATGCGTTAAACGATGTGGTCGATTACCGAATCGACAAGGAAAAGATACGACGCACCGGGTTGAACGGACAGGGAAGCGATCTGGATACGCTCTGGGTTCGACACCCCATGGCGCAGGGGTTGCTTTCATTTAAAGAGGGGGTCTTGTGGGCACTGGGCTGGTCGGCCGTGGCGCTCACCGGGGCAGCGCTGTTAAACCCTGTCTGCGTGCTTATTTTTATTGTGGGCTGCGTGTTGGAGACGCTGTACTGCCTGCTCCTTAAAATCACGCATCATCGGGTGATCATCAGCGGCGGCGTTAAAACATCGGGTGCCATTGCCGCCGTATTTGCCGTGGATCCGGCGCCGGGAGTCGGGTATCTCATCTGTCTTTTTACCCTTTTCTTTTTATGGGAAATCGGCGGGCAAAACGTTCCGAATGATTGGACGGACATTGAGGAGGATCGGTCCCTGAACGCCAAAACCATCCCGATTCGATTTGGATCGGATTTTTCAATCCGGATTGTGCTGGGGGCACTTCTGGGTACGGTAATGGTGACGCCGGTGCTGTTTCTTTTTTCACAAGAGCGATTTGAAGGGGCCTACCTGGCGGCTGCGATTTCGGCCGCGGGCTATCTGCTGATTCTACCGGCCTTTCAGCTATGGCGGGTGAAAGAGCCCCGATTCGCCATGGCCCTGTTTAACAGAGCCAGCTATTTCCCATCGGTTTTACTTGCCATCGTTCTCGTAAAGCTGATTTCGTGATTCGTTGATGCCGCACCCCAGGCAATTCGCGAAGCTTATCGCGTGCCGTGTTATTTGGTTCCCAGGTGAATTACGGAAATGCCGTTGGTCTGCCTGCGGTACGATACGGCTTTGAACCCGATTTTCTCAAGTAAAAAGCAGAGCTCGTCCGGCATCGGAAAGGTCCGGATCGATTCGGGCAGGTGCGTGTATGCCTTTCGGGATCCCACAATCAACTCCCCTAAAAACGGCATGATGTAAAAAGAATAAAAATCATACAAGCAGCGGAAAAAACGGGACGTCGGTTTTGAAAACTCCAGGCACATCAGGGTCCCCCCGGGCTTTAACACGCGATGCATCTCTTCAAATCCTTTTTTCATACGGGTCACGTTTCGAATGCCGTATGCCACCATGGCCGCCTCGAACGTGTTGTCGGGAAATGAAATTTCCTCCGCATTTCCTTCCACGGCATAAATAGGTGCGGGCACGCCCGACCCTGCGATTTTTTCCCGGCCCGCCTCAATCATGGCGCGGTTGATATCATAAATGGTCACATCCCCGCCCTGCCCGATTTTCCGGGCCGCCAGAATGGATAGATCGCCGGTTCCCCCGCAGACATCGATCACCCGATCCCCGGGGCTGAGTTTCATTGCATTCACGGCCGCCCGTTTCCACACATGGTGAATCCCGAAACTGAGCAGGGTATTCATGAAGTCATACTGCCGGGCGACCGAATTAAAATGCCGCAGCACCCATCGCGTTTTTTCTTTTTCCGGTATTCGCTGGTATCCGAAATAGGCCTCGGGTTCCACGTTTTCCGGTGTGGTAACCCGATGGCCGGTGTTTGAGTCATTCAGCCAAAACTTCTTTTCACCCATCATTGATGTGCCTCTCCATATCGCCTTATGACATGGCAATTTTTTTAAATTTCAAGCCGGTGGCGCCCACGCTGTCGAGTGCTTATTTCACCGTTAAGGTTAATAGCCGAAGCGACGCCAACAGCAGATATCAGACTGAAACGATTATTTCCAGTTTTATCCGCCAGTCCCGACGCAATGCGCCGGTCTCGCCTATCGGCTCTCTTCCGCTTCGAGCAGCAGACGCATTCCCACCAGCGTGTATCGGGTTTGCGGGGTGTTCCAGTTGCGAAATGCACTTCGCACATAAAGCGACCAGGTGTGCCAGGAACCACCGCGACGGACGCGAACGGCTCCCGCGGCGGGTCCCGGCGGGTCAATGTTCGGCGATTCGGCATAGTAATTCTCGCCATACCAGTCGGAAACCCATTCCCAGACATTTCCGAGCATGTCATGGAGTCCGAAAGGGTTCGGAAGATATTGTCCCACGGGTGCGGTAAAAGCCGCTTTGTCATTTTCTTCGAGCGAAAAGGTTTTCCATTGTGGCCAAAAGGGTCGTGTGGCCGAGTCAAAGGTATTGGCGATCCGGACCAGGGAGGCGGGGTCATTTCCGCTGTAATACCGGGTTTTCGTTCCCGCCCTGCAGGCGTATTCCCATTCCGCCTCGGTCGGCAGCCGGTAGCGCCTTCCCTCTTTCCGGCTCAGCCACTCCGCCATGGCCACGGCATCGTTCCACGTAATATTGACCACCGGATGATCATCGGACTGATAAAAGCCGGGGTTTTGCCAGGAATACCGCTGATCGCGGCCATCGAATGCGTCACCCCTGGCGGACTTTTCCGGGTCGTAAGCCGGGTTGTAACCATAACCGCCGGTTCCGTCCGCTTCCGACTCCGGGACATACCCCGATGCCTCGACAAAGTATCGGAACTGTCCGCGCGTGACTTCGTGTCGTCCGAGGTAGAACGGCCGGCTGATACGAACGGCGTGCACGGGGGTTTCATCCCTGAGATCGGCTAAGCGTTCCCGGGGATAGCCCGGAAAACCGGTCGCAAGCGTTTCCGGCAACTCGTCGCTGCCCATCAAAAATTCACCCGCCGGCACCAAAACGAACCGCATGCCGATCGTATTTTCGTAGACCGCTTCGGAGCCACCCAAACTTACAGCGGCACTCACCAGCACAATGATCCCGCTCAGAACCGAGCTAAACCAAGACCAACGCATCCCTTCCCCCTTCATTCACTCTGAACATTGTTTTTCATTTTCGATGTCAGAATCTTTTTTCGTATTTCCCTGGATAATGGAGTGTTTTCAAGGCCAATAATCATAACCCTTCAGAAAATAAAAAGCGATTGGAATATCGAAAAAGGCCAAGCTTCGAATTCAAGGTAATGGAAATATCTTTGGCCATACGTGGCATTGATATCTATCTTGACTCTCCGTGATCTTTCTGCAATAGTCAAAATCATTAATTAGAACCAATTGTTATTTAAAGAAATTTTCTTTTATACTCCCACGTTTGATGTGATTCCAATTCATTTGACGGTGCTGTATTTTGACATATACCCCGGAAAATCCGACTTGGCTCCGTCTCTCAGGCAATTGGGTGGCCGTCGTTTTATCGATTCTTCTGTCGGGTCTCTTTATGATACCCGGCGGGAATATTACGGCGGGAACTCAATCCGTGACAGATACCGCTTGCGACCTGCATCGCGGGACCTGTACCCAACCGCTCTCCGAAGGCGCTGGTAATGTCACGCTGGACATACGGCCCAAACCGGTAAAGGCCATGACCGATCTCATCTTCACGGTTCAGATTATCGGGATTTTGTCTGCCGGAGAGATTCCTCGCGTCGATCTTGGCATGCCCGGCATGAATATGGGTCCCAACCGGGTTTACCTTAAAAAAATAAACGAAAAAGGAACTTTCACCGGCAGCGGAATCATTGTTCGCTGCCCCAGCGGAAAAACGCTATGGCAGGTAACCGTGACCGTGCCGGGGTTCGGAACGGCGGAATTCTTAATCGATGTCGTTTACTGATACCGCGCCCCTCCCCTTTTTCGGGGCCTTCCTTCTCACCGGATTTTCAGTTGGATTTGGCCACTGCATCGGTATGTGCGGTCCCATAGCGGTTTCGCTCTCCTTGAAGCTCAATGGCCGTTCGTTTTTTTGGCCGCACTTTTTCTATAACACGGGGCGGGTGATCACCTACGCAATTCTGGGCGCCCTGATGGGATACTCCGGCTCCTTTACCGGAACCACCGCCCGAATGGCAGGGCTTCAGCAGGCGGTCATGTTCTTTTCCGGAATCATGATCATCGTTATGGGGGTCAGCATGGGCGGATGGCTGCCCATGGGAAGGCTTTTCTCCGACTCGAGCGGATCCACGGGAATCATCTCTCGCGGGTTTCAAATTCTGTCCGGCAGAGCCTCTCCCATGGCCTATTTCCCGCTGGGGCTGCTGTTGGGACTCCTGCCGTGCGGGCCGGTCTATACGGCGCTCATTGCCGCCGCCCGATCCGGCATGGAGGCTAAAACGCATGGTAGCGGCGCCCTTTGGGGGATGGGGCTGATGCTGGCCTTCGGAATCGGTACCATCCCCGCCATGCTCCTGGTTGCCCGCCTTGCCGGAATGGGATGGCTGTCATATCGTCACCATATTTATCGGATCAGCGCCATTCTCATGATTCTTTTGGGGGGATATTTTGCTGTAAAGGCGATTCGGTGGTAATGCCATATCGACAGCAGGTCATTCTTCAAGGAAGTCGGATGGCCTCTCCTTGCATGAATGTTGGGGTTACCCCAACCTCACGTCGTCTGGTAGATGCGTACAAAGTCGATCAGCATGACCTGTGGAAAGAGGGTCGTATCGTCGGGACTGCCCGGCCACTCTCCGCCTACGGCCATATTCAGCAACAGGAAGAAGGGATGATCGAAAGGCCAGAGCGTTTCCCGCGGGAGCTGAGCCTGCATGACCTCAAAATAAAGGTGATTGTCCATGTACCAACGAATGACCATCGGCTGCCACTCAATTGCAACTATATGGAATTCATCCTTCATCGCCCGCCCTTCCGGCAATGCATGAAAGCCACCGATGCCATTTGCGCCCGAATAACCCGGTCCGTGAACGGTGCCATGCACGATGCCGGATTCTCTGCCGATATTTTCCATGATATCGATCTCTCCGCATGCCGGCCAGCCGACTTCACCAATGTTTTCACCGAGCATCCAAAAGGCCGGCCAGATGCCTTGCCCAAACGGGATCTTTATGCGGGCCTCCACCCCCCCATACGTAAACGAAAATCTTCCGCGCGTAAGCAGACGGGCAGAGGTAAAACGACAAGGGCCATACCAACACTTGCGGTTTACGGGGTCGGCATCCGTAATTGCCCGTGCCGTGATCGCAAGACAACTGTTCCCATCCAGCGCCGCATTCTCCGGCTGATCGGTATAGTACTGTAATTCACGATTTCCCCAGCCTTCTCCACCACTTTCCCGCCCCCATTTCGTTGGGTCCGGTGGAGCGCCCTTCGGTCCCTCAAACTCATCACTCCATACGAGTCTTGATTTACCGGAAATTAAGCGTGTATTTGTAATAATATCCATTGCTACACCAGCGTCATGGCTTTTTCCGGACAAATCTCCTGACAGCAAAAACACCGGATGCAAATTTCCGGATCCGCCTCGGGAAACGGCCCCACCATCGAAAGGGCGGCCACCGGGCATTGCTCGATACAGGCCCCGCAGCCCGTGCAGTTTTCCGTATCGGCGTGGGGCCGCAGCGTTGTCGGCCTGGCGAGAACGGCCTGGATGGCCGGATTGCCGGCAGTGGCTTCTCCGCCCAGAGGTGGCAGCTTGAAATCCGGAATGGGAGTCAGCTCTCCGAGAATTTCAATCGTCTTTGGATCGAAATCCCCCAGCCCCACGCTCCTGGCTTTTCGAAGAAACCCGAGTTTCGCCGGATCGCAGCCCATCATGGTGGCAATGGCGGCATCCATGGCCACGGCATTATCCGAGGCCAGAATGAGTCCGATGTCTCGCAATTCCGGAGAAGCCGGGCCGTTGCCTTCCATGCCGGTCACGGCATCCACGATAAACAGATCCGGAATCCGGATGCGAAAGACATCCACAATCATGTCATGAAACCGCGCCGGCGTGCCAGCGGCCTTGTGCAGGCGGGCTTTCTGCGCGCCCGGCAGAATTCCGAAGCTGTTTTTGATGGCGCCGGTCATCACGGTCAGCCCGTGGGTTTTGAATTTGGGAAGGCTGATCAGAATATCCGCCTCCAGAACCGCGCGGGAAACACTGACGGTAGCCATGAAGTCCGGATTAAAATCCATCGTCCGAGCATCCGTTCCGATATTCCGGTAATACCCGCCGGCAGCTTTCATCAGCCCCGATATTTTAAAACTCTCCTCATTGGCGCCATAGCTGAAAACCCCCGGGTTGTCGCCCACGATGATAGACGCCGGGTTCATCGATTCCACCACCTTCACCACCGCCGCCAGTACCGCCGGATGGGTGACAATGGCTTCGCCGGGTTCGGATGTTCTCAGCACATTGGGCTTGATCAGTATTTTTTTACCCTTCAGATTGAGGGGGAAAATTTCAAATGCCCGGCGGACCGCCTGCCCGGCATTTTCGTAGGTGGCCGGATGAATCATGACTTTTGACATGATGAACTCCTTTGGGTTCTGTTGTATCCCCAATTCCCGCGTCTCATGGCGTCGAGGGTAACGCCTCGGGGTGGAAAGGGGTTCCCCGGGGCGCTAATAGCCCAGCACCAGCGCCCCCACGTAAAAGAGACTGATGAAGGTGAGCGCTGTTACCGATATCCAGCACAGGGTGTTGTAAATGCGGCCGTTCACGTGCCGGCCCATGGTGCGCTTGTCGTTTGCCAGCAGGAGAATCACCACGAGGATGACCGGCAGCAGCAGCCCATTGATGACCTGGGACCAGAACATTACTTTGACGAGGGAAATCCCGGGCAGCAAAATGGTGATGGCGCCCATGGCGATGATGGCCGTGTACAGCACATAAAATTGGGGCGCGGTTTCAAAATCCTTATCGACGCCGGATTCCCATCCCAGCGCCTCGCAAATGGTGTAGGACGTCGAAAGGGGCAGAATGCTGGCGGCAAAAAGCGATGCGTTCCAGAGACCGAAGGCGAAGAGAAAACCACTGCTGGGACCGGCAAAGGGGATTAACGCCCTCGCCGCATCCGCCGCGAATTCGATTTGAACATTGGCCCTGTGTAGCGTGAGCGCACAGACGACGATGATGCAGACCGCGATGATATTGACCACGATGCAGCCGATAATGGTGTCGATCCGGGAGTAGAAATAGTCCGAAACGGAGATGTTTTTTTCAGCCACCGACGCCTGCTGGTAGAATTGCATCCAGGGGGCGATGGTGGTGCCGACGATGCCGATCAGCATGGCGAGGTAGGTTCCTGAAACCTCAAGCTTCGGGTGCATCATCGCCTTGGCCACCTCGCCCATATCCGGCTTCAGAATAAAGAAGGTAATGGGATACGCGAAATAAAAGATACAGGCCACCAGGAAAACTTTTTCAACGGATTTGTAGCTGCCTTTCAGCACGAGAAGCCACACTAAAAGCGCACAAATTGGCACCGTGATGAGCGGATGCAGCCCGAAAAGCTGGCCCGCCGAGGCGATGCCGGCAAATTCCGCCATGACGTTTCCAAAATTGGTTCCGAGAATGAGCAGCATCAGGTAAAAGGTGAATTTGACGCCGAAGCGTTCACGGATCATGTCCGAGAGGCCCTGGCCCGTAACGACGCCCATCCGATTGACCATCTCCTGAACCATGATCAGCAATATCGCGGTGGGAATGATGATCCACAACATCTCCATGCCGAAATGCGCGCCCGCCTGACTGTAGGTCGTTAACCCGCCGGCGTCGTTATCGACATTGGCGGTGATGATACCCGGGCCCACAACCGCGAAGAAAATGGACAGGCGTTTCCAGAGCGACCGGGTTGATTTTGAAGCGGCAACCGCCTTTTCGTCCGTCATGATCAACTGGCCAGTTTATGGTAATAGGGGAGCAATTCGTCAAAGGAGTGCCGGAAGGTGACAATCCCCTCCACCCTGCCCTCATCCCCCACGACAGGAAGGGATTTGAAGCGGAGTTTGAGAAACTGATTGGCAACGGTGCTTAAGTCATCATCGGGGCTGAGTATGGCGAGCCGTTGATTCATGATCTCGGATAACTGCGTCGCGGGTTCCGAAAGAAGAAGCCACCTGAGCGAAACGACGCCGATGAGCCGTGAGGTCTCATCGGTGCAGTAAATATAGTTAATGGAGTCAATTTCATCGGCGTTTTGTTTGAGCATCTCCAGGGCCATCCCGATCGTGAAAGTTTGCGGGCAGGAAATATAGTCCACCGTCATGAGGGAGGCCGCCGTGTCGGTTTCGGCTCTGACCAGCAGCTCGATCTGCGCCCGCTCTTCGACATCCATGGCGGCCATGATGGATTGCTGGGACGCTTCCGGCAGTTTGTCCATGACGTCGGCGGCGACTGCGGGCTCCATTTCCTCGAGAATGTCGGCGGCCAGTTCCGTGTCGAGATCTCGAAGAACGGACATCTGTACACTGATATCGGCCTCCTCGAGCGCATCGGCGGCATCCTCGGCATCCATGGATTGCACGAGCGTGATGCGTTCGTCCCGGTCAAGCTCTTCGATGATATCCGCCAGCTCTCCGGCGTGAAGCTGTTTGAGTTGTTCCTGCCGCAAACTGATGTGAATCGGACTGGTGAGGCTTTCCGGCAACGGATGCACGAATTTCCAGTCGATGAGTTCATCTTTCAGATGCTTGCCGAAAGGTTTCGTCAGCAGGCGAACACTGCTTTCAAATCCGAGTCTTCGAGCGAGCCCTGTAAACCCGACGTCCACATTGACCAGACGAAGTTTGTCGGCGCAAACCGAAATCCGGATATCATTGACCCGTTCCACCTTAGCGCCGTTTATATCCACGATCTGCCGGTCATACAGGATGTCACGGACGAAAAAATGACCTTCCTTCGGCTGAAAAAGAGGGGGCGGATCTATAATAATCGTAGCCGTTTTGGCATAAACGAGGCTGAGAATATCAATGGCATGTATGGAAAGGCAGATTTTCAGCCCGGCCTTGGAAACGAGCACGCCCTCGATACTGGGATACCGATCATCAAAGGAGGCGACAATGTCGTAGAACCTTCCGATGAGTTTACCTTCTTTGTCATGGATCTTTTTTTCCAGAAGATCGGACAAAAAGCAGTAGCTGACTCCGGTGCAACTTTCGTCCAAGGCGACATTCGGCATGTTCGCAACTCCTGCCTGACATTCATTCCCAAAAATAAGATAGGGGATCGCTTTTTTCGGCCAAAAGCTAAGCCGCATTAATCGGTTTTTGTCAATGATTAATTAGCCACGATCGTTGCCATCCGGACCAAGTCATACAAAAAGAAGGGTATTTCGTTCGAGCCCCATTGCAGAAATGAACCGCAAGACATGTTACTACAATGTGGTATTGAGCGAATTTTTTTCGTGATTTTTATGAATTTTTTTGCCCAACTAATGAAAAAGTATGGCATAAATTACCTAACCCCGGCGACGGGATAAGTGCCTTTTTGATTTGCAGTTTCGCATGAAGCAACGGTATCATGTGCTTGTAGCGTAGTCGTATGAATGTATTGTGTTACAGGCACAATTGTTGCGTACTTATCGTTGTCGTGACACGAATTATCATGAGGTATTTACCCTATCTCTTATAGTGACGGTCGAAACAGCGAAATCAGCATTCATAAAGACCCGGGGAATAAAGGATTGGGATATTAAAGATGAATATGAGACCGATTTGTTTGATCACCGTCGGGGTATTTCTGTTTACATTTATTACCAATATGACCAATGCGCTTTGGGCCGGGCAGGTTGTTACGGATTCGCACCGGAGTTGGGCAAAAAATGCGGTGGTCCTGGAAAAAACGGTTGAAGGCGCTTATTCTCCCGAAACGCTTGCGGTTCTCTACTTTAGCAATCATACGGGGAAATCCGAGCTTGACCCTTTGCAAAAAGGGCTTGCCGTTATGCTGATTTCCGATCTTTCCAAAGTTGAAGGAATCAAGCTTGTGGAGCGTCCGAAGCTTCAAGCCTTGGTTGAAGAAATCGGCTTGGGAGAGTCCGGTTTGGTAGACCCCGGAACCGTACCACGGGTGGGGCGTTTGTTGAAATCCGCTCATGTGGTTGGCGGTAAATTCGATAAGCTGGAGTTACAAACATTTAGTATAGATCCCGGCATCTTAAACACAAGCGCCGAGAGGATTTCAGACCTTCCTGACAGCAAGGGACTTCTCGGTGAAATTTTTCGAATGGAAAAGGAGGTTCTCTTCGAAATTCTCGAATACTTGAAAAAATCCCCTAAACTAATGACGCTGGAAGAGGTTTTAAAGACCCCGATGACCACCAGTTTGGAAGCGCTGCTTTTTTTCTTCAAGGGGATACATGAAAGTGATCAGGGAAATTATCAGATCGCCGCAAATTTTTACAGGAAGTCATTGAAAGCAGATCCCCGGCTGATACTTGCGGCGGATTCATTGAAAGAGCTCGAGACGCTCGGGTTGCTAAAAGATCCGGACGACACCATCTCTTTACTGAAAGAGAATGCAAATTCCAGTTCGTTACCCAAACCGAATGCGGATTCCAGTTCTTTTCCCGGACCGAATGCGGATTCCAGGACTTCGAAACCGGAGGACTGGCGGAACGATTACCTGGCCATGCTGAAAAAAGGAAAGGCGGTCCGACTACCGTCGGGGCAGCCTTCGGGAGCGGGACTTGCGTATACGCCCCCCGAGGCTGTGACGCTTGAAAATGCCATTTCCAAAGCGCTGGAAAAAGAAAAAGGGGCGCGAGTGTGTGAATGTATGAAGCTGGCTGTTGACCTCGAATATAATGCGTATCTGGTTATAAAAACCATCTATGAAGCCGGGGGCAGTCTGGAAATAGACCAGCTCTGTATGTGTGCGACAGAGGCCGGGGTGATGAAGGCGATCATTGCCAAGGCCGCCAGGGAGGCGATTTCCCCTTTGGGAAGTCCGGTATATGCCCAGGATGAGATAGCCCAAGCCAGCTGTTTTCAAGGTGAAGAGGGGCTTGCCTATACTCCGGGAGAGGTCCCTTTGGACGACATTCCGGTGGATACCTATGGCCAAAACAATTCCGTTTCTCCATTTGTTCCCGGTCGGCTGTGATCGCCTTGGTTCCAAGTTGTTATAGCATCTCAAAAAATTCCTCCAGTGTGAGTTGTTCCAACTCCTTCTTGAATTGTTCGTCGCTAACGCTCGCCTCGCCCAACTCCGAAAAGCTTTTGGAAGGGGCGAAGCTTTTAACGCTCTCCTCATCTTTTCGGGAGAGCCAGTTCCCGACCCATTCAATGGGCATTCGAACCTCATCCAGCTCTTCTATGAGAGCCTCGGTCATTTGCGCCGGCGTGCCGGTGGCCAATTGGGGAACTCCGAAGAAGCTGGCAAAAATCACCGGCAGCGGCGCATATTTTTCTTCTGAAATGAGGCGATGAAGCTTTTGTCGGTAAGCGATTCCGTATAGTCCGGGGGACATGTCCCCAGCCGCCATTTCCCGATCCACCAGCACGCCGTATTTCAATCGGAGCGTCCGGTCGGATTTAATCGGTTCCGGCGCCCAGGCCACCAAATCAGCGAAAACCGCTTCTGAAAGGGCTGTGGAATCGGGGGTCATATCCATCTTTGAAGTTGCCGGATCAAGGTTCTGAATCGTATCACCTTCCAAAACCTGAACCATATCACCAGCCTTTAAACGATGAAAGGTGTTCTCATGGTCGACATAACCGATTTCATGGTGCCCGCAGGTGGGGCAAGTCCTGGAAATAATCATTCCGATCTTGGGTTGAGCTGGTTTCATGTGTATCCTCTGTTTGACGGTTGCAATCAGATTCTCCAAGTAACGATCAGAGACATCGCATTTTCCAACATACCACTTATCCTGCTCTTGCTCCGACCCATGCTCTTGCTCTTAATCTTTCTCATGATTACTGATGTCAATATTTTTATATAGAAAAAAACAAGTTCTGCCATTTTTTCGAAAAGGATTTCACGGACATGGAACGAAATAAAACACGATTCATGATGATGGCTATCATATGGGGACTATGCGCTTTCCCCGCTATGATGAGAGCGGAAACGTTCACCGTTTCCAGTCCGGTTGAATTTCAAAATGCGCTTTCAAGTGCCGCCGCCAATGCTCAAAATGACGTTATCCAAGTAGCTGCGGGCACTTACAACCTTTCTTCGACGCTGATATTCGATTCATCGGAAAACTTTTCTCTCACTATCAGCGGCGCCGATGATGATTGGCGCAACGTGGGCGCCAAGATTCAGATTGCCGAGTACTACACGGACCGGTGTCTTGCCCTGGGCATCGCTTGGAGCGTTCCGGGAAATCTTCAGCAGGCCGCCGATGTGCTGGAGGGCGTCAACAGGGATACCAATATTGCCGCAGCCAGGCAGTCTGTTAACGAAGCGCTGGCCAATTAACCCGCCCTCGGCCCCGTTCGAAACCCCAACAAGAACTCTCTGTCGCTCAAACAGCTTGCTGGGCTTCCAACATCATTCTTCATTCAACCGGGCCTTTCATCCGCGGGACTTGGGAATGTCGTCTGATTTAAGCCGGGTTCTTTGGACGCGAAATGAATTAACAAAAGGGTATTTCCGATCACGCTCAAGCTACTCAGCAGCATGGCGCACACCGCCACAAGCGGGGTGAAAAGACCGGCAATGGCAATCGGGATGGCGACCAAATTATAGATAAAAGCGAGCAACAGGTTCTGCCGGATCTTTTTGCGCACCCTTTTGGCTAATGCAAAGAAAGCGAGCAATCGCGCCAAGTCGCCACTCATGAGGGAGATATCCGTCGTCTCTTCGCTCAGCTGATTTCCGGAGTAAATGGCAACCGACAGATCGGATTGGGCGAGGGCCGGGGCATCGTTAATCCCGTCCCCCACCATGGCGACACGTTTTCCTTGATGCTGCCACTTCTTGACAACGGATACTTTTTGCGCCGGCGATTGCCCCCCCAAAAAGGTGCCGATCCCTAATTTTTCCGCCACGGCCGCCGTGACGCGCTCATCATCCCCGGATACCAGCATCACCCCGATGCCCAGCCGCTTAAGCGCGCCGATTGCGAAAAAAGCGCTTGGTCGAATACGGTCACCCAAAATAAAAACCGCTGCTATCTCTCCCTCTATTCCCAAATAGACCCGTGAGGAGGCATCATTTGATGCCTCCGGACCGGATGAAACGGTGTCATTTGATTTGCAGCTCATCACCGTTTGGACAAAGGCAAGGGAGCCGATGCCGTATTTCTTCCCCTCATATCGCCCGGAGATGCCGGTTTCAAATGAATTGATTGACTGCACGGGCAGCGGGATCACCCGCCTTTCTCTTGCCAGCCGGCGAATCTGCGTACCAATGGCGTGATTCGATTCGGCCTCAAGGCCGGCGGCAATTCCCAATAGAAAGGTTTCGTCAAGGGGTCCATTCGAAAGAATCTCCTTTAACGTCCAATGCCCCTCGGTAACCGTGCCCGTCTTGTCAAAGACGACGGTATGAAGGGTGGTGGCTTTTTCAAAGGCCGAAAAAGAGCGGACTAAAATACCTTTGGCGCCCGCGATCGAAATGCCGGCAACACGGGCCAGGGGGATCGCAATGCCGAGTGCGCAGGGGCAAGACACCACGAGAACCGTTATGGCCCGTATCACGGCGATCTCCACCGAAGCGCCAAAATGCCAATAGGCAACGGCCGTTAACGCCGCCACCCCGATAATCATCGGCACAAACCACCGCAAATACCGATGCGCCAAATTTTCGATTGGCGTTTTTTGGGAGAGCGTTTTCTCGATCAGCGAAATCATTTGTCCCAGCGTCCCCTCGACGCCGACCCGTTGCGCAATGACGCGAAGCTTGCCCTCGACCACTCGGGTGCCACTTCGTAAAAGATCCCCCCTCCCCTTTTTCCGCGGCATGGCTTCACCGGTGATGTTGGACTCGTCGATACGGCCCTCGCCTTCCGAAATGCGACCATCCGCCGGAACAATTTCTCCCGCCTCCACCCGGAAGGTATCCCCGGGTTTTAGAAAGGCCGCCGAGACATAGCGCCCGTTGGGGGCTTCCGGCGAGCAAATTCGGGCCTTTGCGGGTTGCAGGGAGAAAAGCGCACCCAGATGCTTAACGATCCGGTCCCGAGCACGGCCTTCGAGCCATTTCCCGAGAAGCGCCAGCGTAATCAGCATGGCGGTCGTATCAAAATAGAGGTGCGGATTTCCGGCGAGAAAATTATAGAGGCTGTATCCATAGGCGCTTGTGGCGCCGATGCTGATCAGGGTTTCCATGCCGAAGAGGCCGGTCCGAAGGCTTAACACGGCCTGACGGTGAATCCGCCGGCCCCCGTGGAAAAAGACGATAGTGGCCATGACCGCCACCGGCCAGGAGAGGCTTTCAAGCTCAGCGGTTCCGAAGGGCTGAAAAAATCCAAAATAGAGCGAAAAGGAGAGCATCATGATGTTCATGGATAAAAAGGCCGCAACGCAGAGCCGGATGAAATCGGCCTTTTCTTCTTTCCTTGCCGTGTCACTCTCCGGGGGATGTGCCCGGTATCCCAGTTTCCCGATGGTTTCGACGATGGCAGCCGGAGAGGTTGAAACGGGATTATAATAACAGGTGAGGATATCGTTTGAAAACAGGCACACCGGATTTCGAATGCCCGAATTTTTTCGTAAGGTTTCTTCAATGGCCCAGGCACAGACGGGGCACCACATTCCGCCGATTACGAGACGAAGATGGAGAACGTTTTGGGGCGGCAGAAAGCTTTCGGTATTTGGGTCCGGCTCCAAATTGAGCGTAGCCGGGCGAGCCTCCCATTTCCGGGAGAGCTCCGCTTCGCTTTGCGGAATGAGGCCCATTTCAAGGCATTTTTGAAAAAGCGCCGATTCGTTAAAGCGTGCGGGATCCCCTCCATCGGCGGACTCGCAGAGCATTAAAAACACTTGCCTGCAGCCGGTGCAGCAGAACCGGTAGCGGGTATCCGCCATCTTATGTTCCACCACACCGTAGCGAAGAGGCAAGCCGCACAGGTCACAGTGGCCGGGGGAGCGGTTCACGTCATCAAACGCTTGCCGCTACCAGCTGGATGACGTTTGCCAGGGCTTCATCGAGCTTATCCGGATTGGTGCCGCCGGCTTGCGCCATGTCCGGCCGTCCGCCGCCGCTGCCACCCACCGCCGAGGCGACCTCTTTAATGATTTTTCCGGCGTGTAATTTTCCGACCCTGTCTTTTGTTACCACGGCGACTAAATACACCTTGGCGTCCACCGCGCATCCCAGCACCACGATGCCGGATTTTATTTTATCCTTGAACTTATCCGCCAGCTCCCGCAGGGCGGCCGGATTATCAACCCCAACCTTTTTGGCCACCACCTGAAAGTCTCCGATGGTCTGAATATCGGAGGAGACATCATCAATGGATTTGGAGGCGATCTGGGCTTTGAGCTGGGTAATTTCTTTTTCCATCGTCTTTTGCTGGTTCAGCATTTTTTCAACGCGCGAAAGGACAGCTTCCGGTTTTTCCCTTATGAGGCGGCTGACGGAACGAAGCACGGCTTCCGACTTCTGAACATGGGCCAGAGCCGCGGCGCCCGTTACCGCCTCCATCCGCCGGACGCCGGAGGCGACGCTTGCCTCGCTGACAATCTTAAAGAGTCCGATATCGCCGGTGGATTCGGTGTGGGTTCCGCCACAGAGCTCCCGGCTGAAATCGCTTAAGGAGATAACCCGGACCCGGTCCCCGTATTTCTCCTCAAAAAGGGCAGTGGCCCCTGATTTCATGGCATCCTCCGCCCCCATTTCCACGGTATGCACCGGAACGTTTTGACGGATTCGAGCGTTCACCAGGGCTTCGATTTCATCGAGTGTGTCCGATTCGATTTGAGAAAAATGGGTAAAGTCGAACCGGAGTCGATCCGGTGTCACCAGAGAGCCCGCCTGCTTGACATGATCCCCGAGAACCGTCCGCAATGCGGCATGCAGAATGTGGGTGGCCGTATGATTTCGGGCCGTATCGCCCCGGGTGGTCCTATCCACGGACAGCGTTACCGTATCGCCTTTTTGAATGCGGCCGGATTGAACTACAGCTTTATGAATGATGAGACCGGTGGGGTCCTTAATGGTATCGGTGACGGCAAGAAGGGCGCCCTCCCCTTCGCTGCCGGAGAAAATGGTTCCTCTGTCACCAACCTGGCCACCGGATGCGCCATAAAAGGGGGTGGACCGGGTAACCACTTCCAGCTTGTCTCCCGCTGACGCCTCGCTGACCTCTTCCCCGTCCCGGACCAAAAGGAGGATCCCGGAGGTCACCTCTTTCTCCTTGTAACCTACAAACTCGGAGCCGACTCCCTGCGCCGTAAGGCGCTTAAATGGCGCCCCCGTTTCCGAAAAGGCGGTGATGGACCGGGACTGGGCGCGCTGGGCGGCCATGGCGCGATTGAATCCCTCCTGATCGATCGTAAAGGTGTCATCATGTATCACGTCCCTGACAATATCGACGGGGAAACCGAAGGTATCATAAAGCTTGAAGATAATATCTCCGGGGATAGTCGTTTCTCCCCTTGCCTTTAACCCGGCGAGCGTGTCGTTTAACAGGCGAAGCCCGTTGTCGAGAGTTTCGGAGAAACGGGTTTCCTCGTTTCCGAGCACATTGGTGATAAAGGCGGACGCCTTTTTTAGCTCGGGGTAAGCCGTATTCATGATGTCAAACACAACGCCGGCGGTTTCGTGCAAAAAAGGACGGGTCAGCCCGATCTGGCGGCCGTAGCGAATGGCCCGACGCAAAATGCGGCGCAAAACGTATCCGCGACCCTCATTGGAGGGCAGAACGCCGTCACCGATCAAAAACGCGGCCGATCGGCTGTGATCGGCAATAACCTTCATGGCCACATCGGCATCCGCGGCCTCGCCATACCGTCGACCGGATAACTGCTCGGTTTTTTGAATGATCGGAAAGATAAGATCCGTTTCATAATTCGTGGCGGTATTCTGAACGACGGAGGCAATTCGCTCCAGCCCCATTCCGGTATCGATGCTGGGTTTCGGCAAGGGGGTCAATGTCCCATCGGCATCGCGGTTAAACTGCATAAAGACCAGGTTCCAGATTTCCAGATACCGGTCGCAGTCACATCCGATTCGGCAATCGGGCCGCCTGCAGCCGTATTTTTCTCCCCGGTCGATGTGAATTTCCGAACAGGGGCCGCAGGGACCGGTATCCCCCATCGACCAGAAATTATCTTTTTCCCCCAGCCGGACAAGTCGTTCCGTGGGCACGCCGATGCCCTGATGCCAGATATTATAGGCCTCGTCATCGTCCAGAAATACGGAGACCCAGAGCTTCTCCTTGGGCAATTGATATCCGTTCACCAGCAGATCCCACGCAAAATCGATGGCATCCCGCTTGAAATAATCTCCGAAAGAGAAGTTGCCCAGCATCTCGAAAAACGTATGGTGCCGGGCGGTATAGCCGACGTTTTCCAGATCGTTATGCTTGCCCCCGGCCCGGACGCATTTTTGGGAGCTTGCCGCCCGAATATAGTCCCGTTTTTCTTCTCCCAGGAAAACCCGCTTGAACTGAACCATGCCGGCATTGGTGAAAAGAAGGGTCGGGTCATCCGCCGGAACCAGGGGAGAACTGCGGACCACCTGATGCTGGTGTTTTTGGAAATAATTTAAAAACTGTTTACGAAGCTCATTTCCTGTCATGAAAAAAGACTCCTTAGGCTGATTTTTCTTCGTCCGCCGGTCCGGTTTTTTCCGTTACCGGAATCCCCATCTTCGTTTTGAGTTTCAGATAGATCGTATCAAAGAGCTCGGGGTTATCGTTTAAAAATTTTTTCGCATTCTCACGGCCCTGACCGATGCGCTCGCCCTCGTAAGAATACCAGGCGCCGCTCTTGTCGATGATCCCCTCTGTAACGCCCATATCCAGAAGATCCCCCGTTCGGGAGATGCCTTCTCCGTACATGATGTCAAATTCCGCCTCCTTGAAGGGGGGCGCCATCTTGTTTTTTACCACTCGGGCCTTGGTCCTGTTACCCAGAATCTCCTGCCCCTCCTTGATACTGTTTGATCGGCGGATATCGATTCGGATGCTGGCATAGAACTTCAAGGCATTGCCGCCGGTCGTAGTTTCGGGATTCCCAAAGACAACGCCGATTTTCATGCGGATCTGGTTGATAAAAATGAGGGTTGTATTGGTCTTGCCGATGGTGCCGGTTAATTTCCGCAAGGCCTGGGACATGAGACGGGCCTGAAGTCCCATGTGGGAGTCTCCCATTTCTCCCTCGATTTCGGCCCGGGGCACCAGAGCTGCCACGGAATCGATGACAATGATGTCGATCGCGCCGCTTCTGATCAGCATATCGGCGATTTCAAGGGCCTGCTCTCCCGTATCGGGCTGGGATACCAGCAATTCATCGCAGTTGACCCCGAGCTTTCTGGCATATACAGTGTCCAGTGCGTGTTCCGCATCAATGAAGGCCGCGATACCGCCCTTTCTCTGGGCCTCCGCAACGGCGTGAAGCGCGAGCGTTGTCTTTCCCGAGGATTCCGGGCCGAAAATCTCGGTTACTCTTCCCCGCGGAAGGCCGCCGATTCCGAGGGCGCGATCCAGGGCCAATGACCCCGTTGAAATAACGGGCACATCCACCAGCGGCCGACTGCCCAGTTTCATGATGGCCCCTTTGCCGAACTGCCGTTCAATTTGTCCGATGGCGGATTCAACCGCCCGATCTTTTTCAGCGGGTGTGCTGGTCATGATTCCTCCTGATGGAAATCCCGGTAAATGGGTTTGACAGCTGGTTCTTGATTGTCTGAAAGAATAATTTCCGCCAACCGGGTGTATATGGCGCCGGTTGGCCTAAGATCACTTTTAATAAAACAGATGCGATCCACCGTAAAAATTCCGGATTCAATTGGGTCTGCTGCTGAAACGGCATTTTGCAGCAAGGGGATGTTGATCCGTTCCGCGACCCGCCCCAGGGTCAGATGCCCCGTGAAGGGACGGCCTTCCGGCGGAAAACCAAGCGGAGTGAGTTTTTCCTCCAACCGTTGGCAGATCCCTCCGAGCGTATCGAGATCTCCATCGATTCCCATCCAGATGACACGCGGTGCCCTAAAGTTTGGAAACACCCCGATACCTCCGGCGTTCAGGGCAAAGGGAATCACCTCTTTTGAGGCGGACCGGATGGCAGCCACAATTTCAGGAATCCGCGACTGTGCGATATCCCCCAGAAACCGGAGCGTAAGGTGAAGGTTCTCCGGCCGAACCCACTTGAGACGAAGGCCCGCCGCTTTCAGCTTTTTTTGTGCGTCACCGGTGGCGAGTAGCACCGGAGGCGGCAACTCAATGGCAATGAAAGCGCGCAGGGTGTTCGTCATCTGCCTATCCCGTATCAAGCGGGGAGTGTAAACTGCGGCTCCCCGAGTAAAAAAGTGCCGGCGGCAATCCACTGTTTGAGAATTCCGGCAATTTCCCTGGCCTTGCTCATACTGCTCAAGGGTACGGTGGGAATGGTTCTCCCCTGAAACTCGATGCTGCCGCTTCTGAGCTCGGCATAGCTAACCTGCCCCAGACTCTTGGCGGTGCCGTATGGATAATCGTTTCCATAATCGATAATTTGCGTAAATATTTCCGCATCCGATATGGCGGTATAGGATGCCATTTGCGCATTCAATATCGGTATCGGAATACCGAGTCCGACCGCGAGGGAGCAACCGTAGCCCTGGTAGCTGACGCCCACCAGCCATTCGGGTTTCATTTGTTTCATGTCCCCCATTACCCAGAGAGTGCCGGCGGGAGTGAGGGGAACCCCCTTGTCTGTCCGTTGCACCGAAGGCTTATGTTGTGTGCCGTGCCAGGTGACATATCCTTGGCCACCCCCGAGAAAAATCCGCGTTCCCAGGCCGATGGTCTTGTAGCAGGGATCATTTAATAACGGACTCAGCTGGCCGGCGGAACAGTAGCTGGCATTGCCGGCCTTGGATTTGAGCGTTCCCATATACGTATAAATGGTTTTTTTGGTTAAATTAACCGCACAGTTATAGTTTTGATACCCATTTCGAGGACTGCAAAGCGTGGCCTGGGGCAGCGTGCTCAGCGTCACCGTTTTTTCAAGCGTTCTTCCGGGATAGCAGCTGGTGCCATAGCCAAGGGCCCGAAGATACACTTTCTGTCCGGACAACAAATCCTGAAGGACATGACCGCCTCCATACAAAAATTCGCCCGGGTAAACTTTATTCAAAGGATCATCCTCACAGGGTTCCGTTGCACCGAGATAACAGTCCACCGCGGCAAGGCCGGCATAGGCGGGGACGTTGTTCAGCCACACCTTTGAGGCTTTCATTGTTGGCACCGAATGACCAAAATTGATAAACGCGCCGGAAGAGCACATGGGGGCGAAGGTTCCCGTGGTAACCACATCGACTTGCCGGGCTGCCTCTTCGGAACCGGCGTCCTTCACAATGTCGATCATTTCTTCCGCTGTGACGACAACGACTTTTCCGGACCGAATTTTATCGTTAATTTCCTGATATGTTTTTGCTACCTTTTGTTTAGCCATTAAAAGCTCTCCCAATGAAAACCGCTCTCTCATTGCGTTCGGGCAAACCGCTCGGCCGCCGAATCCAGTTTCCCTGTAATGTTGTTTCGAATCCATTCCCCGTCCCACCATTCAATCGGGTCGATCAGGGTATTGTGCAGCAGCATGCCGAAATGCAGGTGGTCACCACCGGCAAGACCGGTGGTTCCGGTTTTGCCGATCGTTTGTCCCGTTGTAACCTTCTCGCCTTCAACCACACTGATATGACTCAGGTGGGAATAAATGCTGAACAAGCCGAACCCGTGGTCGATCATGACGGTATTGCCATATATACCGATATTTCCGCAAAAAACAATTTTTCCGTTATTCGACGCCGGCACCTCCGAATGGGCGATTGATGCCAGATCCACGCCCAGGTGGCGCTGCTGATCGACTT
Organism: Pseudomonadota bacterium; assembly: GCA_043797445.1. Classification (GTDB taxonomy): domain Bacteria; phylum Desulfobacterota; class Desulfobacteria; order Desulfobacterales; family JAFDDL01; genus JAZDPP01. Next base: position 164,496 of record JAZDPP010000169.1, on the reverse strand, counting down.
CCTTGCCGTTGTAAAAATAATGGCGTAAGTCTGCAAAGGTTGCGCGCGTTTGCGCTCGGGGAAGACAACCGAATGCGCCCCGCCAGAATAAGGTGCTATCGGTTCTTGTCCCGATCCCTTTCATTTTTAACTCATTTTCCTCTCGCAACTTGCGATTGGCGAAAAGAAACTTGTCCAGGGAAGAGGCCGATTCCGGGCCGGCTCCGGAAACGAGCTCCGGCATTTTTAAGTCCAAAAACGTATCTGACAACTCGATGTTATCCTCTTTAAAAACCTTGTTTCGAATGTGGTTGGTAAACCCGGTGATGGCGGTATTTCCGGCGCCATCAACCGCTCGAACTTTCATCGGGGTACCATGCCCCTGAAGATGGTTTAAGGCAAAAAAAGAAAGATACACCTGCGCATCCTGAAAATATCCCCCGTGTCCCGGGAAAAAATTATCCCCCACCATAACGCCGTGCTCGGAGCAGTTCTCGGACAATCGATAGATCACCAGCCCACTGCCGCCCTGTCGGACATTGTGCGTTTGCGTGATGAGCTCAATTCCGGGTGGTCTGGTATCGAAAACGATATTTTTTTCAAGAATCGTCTGATTTCCATGCCACCATCGGCGCCAGGAATAATCCGATGCCTTTAGCTGCAACACCGCCGGTCCGTCCGGAATATCCAGCAGTTTGGGTTGAATGACAATTTTGAAGGGCTCTGTTTTGATTGAACCGGTTGAAAACAGCCCTCCGGACTCATACTCCTTTTCAATTAAAACTTTTTCCTTGCCGTTGGCGTTAAGACCCACCCAGACCCGCCGCACCCCGCTTCTTGCATCGGAGACTTCGACTGATAACTCACCGGTTACACCAAATTTTTCCGGGAAGGTGGTGAAATGAAACTCCGGTTTTCCGCCTTCACATCGCAAAAACAAAAACCAGAGGCAGGCAACGACCAGCAACAGCACCGGCAACCCCAACAGCCAGCTGCTTATTCTATTTCCCTTAATATTCAATTTGTTATAACCTTTCAACCCATTACTTTCAGTCGCACACCGTATCAGTTTCACCATCGGGAATCAAGGTAAAGTTTATTCAGGTGCGTGGCGATAACCCTGCGCAACCGCTGCTGTTTTCGTTTCTTGACTTTTAATCCTCATAAAGCTAAAGCTGGTGCCGACATTGTATACGGTTTCATCATTTTTAGATGGAATGAGTTAACCTTTAGGGCAAAATTACCGGAAAAATGTGAGAGTATGGTCGCCATTAACAGCATTCAAATCGGGAAAGGAGCACCCCTGGCGCTGATTGCAGGCCCTTGCGTCATCGAAACTCCCCAGATGACCTTCAGCATTGCAAAAACGCTTAAAGCGTTAACCGGTCAGCTGAATATCCCGTTCATATTCAAGGCCTCTTATGACAAAGCCAACCGGACCTCGATAGATTCCTTTCGCGGTCCCGGTATGGACGCAGGATTGGATATCCTGAAGCATATCAAAGAAACGCTCGGCATTCCGGTTTTATCGGACATACATCAAATCAGTGAACTTGATAAAGCCGCGGCGGTGCTGGACGTTATCCAAATCCCGGCGTTTCTATGCCGTCAGACCGATCTTATTCTCGCCGCGGCCGAGACCGGAAAACCGATCAATATAAAGAAAGGTCAATTTCTGGCCCCCTGGGATGTTGATAATATCGCGAAGAAAGCCATATCGACCGGCAACCGGCGGTTGCTGATCACGGAACGGGGCAGCATCTTCGGGTACAATAACCTGGTCGTTGATTTTCGCAGCATCAAAATCATGCAGGATATGGGGTATCCGGTTATCTTTGATGCGACACACAGTGTTCAATTACCCGGAGGGAACGGAACCGCTTCCGGCGGGCAGCGGGAATTCGCGCCGATACTGGCGGCTGCGGCCGTGGCCGCGGGGGCGGATGCCATTTTTTTGGAAGTTCATCCGGACCCGGACAAGGCCCTGTGTGATGGTCCGAATTCCTTGAGACTGGATGCGCTTTCCGGTCTCATTTCACGGCTGAAGGCGATTCGTGCCGCGCTATGATGATGGAGTGTGATGGTTTTATCCGATGACGGCTTAAGCGACCGGCTTAGAGAGATTATTCTGCTGCTGCTTGATGTGGACGGAGTTCTCACCGACGGCGGTATCGTTTACAATGACGACGGGCAGGAAATAAAAAGCTTTAATGCAAAGGACGGGTTAGGTATCCGGCTTCTGATGGACGCCGGTATCCGTGTCGGAGTTGTAACCGGAAGACGTGCGCCGGCGTTGGTGCATCGGTGCAAGAATCTCGGAATCAACCTGATTTTTGACGGCATTCGCGATAAGGCCGAGGCGTTGGAACAAATTGTCGCTCAGCTCGGGCTGTATAAGCATCAGATCGCCTTCATTGGAGATGATCTTCCGGATCTGCCGATCATGAAACGAGTGGGCGTGGCGGTGGCGGTGGGAGATGCCTGCGAGGCCGTCCGCGAACGGGCGGCAATGGTCACAACTGCGCACGGAGGGGCCGGTGCTGTGCGGGAGTTCTGTGAGGCCGTCCTTAAGGCCAAAGGGCTGTGGCAAACGATCATGGAGCGATTTTTAGAATAATGCCTCAGGGAAAAAACAGGCAAAAAAAAATAAGGCCGATTCTCATATGGGTGATATTTATTACCCTGGGAGTCATTCTTTTCGTTTTTTTTTCTGCTCGCCAGTTTCAATCTTCTCCCATATCCGATGTCAATGAGATTCAGCGGGAGGCAAGTCTTTCAATGGAAGGGATCCGCATGGTCTCGACACGGGATGGCGCCAGGGCTTGGGATTTGACCGCGGAAGCGGGGCAATATCTCGATAATTGCCAACAAGCCATTTTTAATAATATTTCGGTATTTTTTTACCAAAAGGAAGACGGGCCGCTTACCCTGACGGCGGACACCGGGATCTACCAGAGCGAATCGAATGACCTTGAACTTTCAGGTCATGTTGTGGTAAAAAACGATCAGTACCAGATGGAATCAACGCAATTGCAATACGAGCACAAGGTTCGAACGTTAGTATCAAACACCCCCGTTTCCGTTAAAGGGAAGGCGGTGGATCTGGATGCGGAATCGATGGCGTATTTCCTTGAAACAGATGAAATAACACTAAAAGGGAAAATAACAGGAACGATAAGTGACAATATCATACTGTAATTCCGATCAATTTAGAAAGTGCTCGTTATGGATTGCACCACTGGTAATTATTTCCCTTTTACTATCCGTTTTAGTGTATGCTGAAACATCGGGTGAGAAACCGGTTAACGATCGAATTGCATTGGAATCCGATAAGGCGATAATCAACCGGGCGGAACGGATCATCGAGCTGGAGGGCAATGTCAAAGTCAGTCAGGGCCAAACGGTGATCACCAGTAACCTGGTTAAGCTTTTTCTAAAGGAAGGGGCATCGCTTGATGCGCCCCAAAAAACCGGTGAAAATGCCATAGAAAAGATCGTTGCAACAGGAACCGTAATTTTTAAACTTGATATCGGAACCGCCTATTCCGATCGGGCTGAATATGCCGCTGCGACGAAACTCCTGGTACTGACGGGAAAAGAGGCGAAATTTATCAGTGGAGAAAACACCATTACCGGTTCCAAAATCACCGTTAACCGAGAAAACGGCATGGTTATTTTTGAAGGCGGCGGTAAGTCGCGGGTAGAGGCTGTCATTTATTCTAAAGAGAAGTTGTAGGTACCCGTAAAGATGCCGACTTTATCCGTTCAGAACATCGTAAAGACCTATCGGGGCAGGCGTGTGGTGAACGCCGTGAGCCTGGAGGTGAAAAATGGGAGCGTGGTCGGACTCTTAGGCCCGAATGGTGCCGGAAAAACCACCACCTTCTATATAACGGTGGGGATGGTCAAGCCGGATTCAGGTTGCATTTTTTTGGATAATGAAAACATTACGGATGACCCGATGCATCTGCGTGCGCGAAAGGGAGTCGGTTATTTGCCCCAGGAGGCATCCGTTTTCAGGAAACTGACGGTTCGTGATAATATTCTTGCCATACTGGAGGTGCTCCCCATAGAAAGAGGAGAACGGGAACGACGAACGGATCAGCTCCTGGAGGAACTCGGTATCCATCATCTCATAAAGCAAAAAGCCGGCGTTCTTTCGGGCGGCGAGCGCCGAAGGCTTGAAATAGCCCGCGCTCTTGCAACAAAACCATCCTTCATGTTGCTGGACGAACCCTTTGCCGGGATCGATCCGCTGGCTGTTGTGGACATCAAAAACATTATCAAGCACCTCCAGAAACGGGGAATTGGTATCTTAATCTCCGATCATAATGTTCGGGAAACGCTCAGTGTCTGTGAAAAAGCATACATTTTACACGATGGCCAGGTGATGGAATCCGGAACCCCTGAAACGATTGCCGCCAGTGAAACCGCGTGCAGAATCTATCTAGGAAGCGAATTCAGGTTATAAAATGGCAATGGAACTTCGGCAACAACTTAAATTATCCCAGCAACTGATTATGACTCCGCAATTGCAGATGGCGATCAAGTTGCTGCAGTTGTCACGAATTGAACTTATGGAGTCGATTCAACAGGAGTTGGAACAAAACCCGGCGCTGGAAGAATCGCCTGAAATGGCGGCAGAGGAGGGATCCGCCGATATCACTGAAACGATTGTCACGGAGGAGTCGGCGGCAAAAGAAATAACCATTGAAGAAAGAATTCGGGATGATATCGATTGGAGCAACTATATGGATGAGTATAACTCACCCGGTCGCTCCTCTTTGGAATCCGAAGCTAAGGATTCTCCTCAGTTTGAAGCCTTTATCGCTCACAAAGAGACCTTAAGCGATCATCTACTGTGGCAATTGATGATGACCAAGCCCTCCGAACTTGAGGAGCAGATCGGCAGTTTCATTATCGGTTCCCTGAATGCGGATGGTTATTTGAAAGTGAGTGTTGAAGAAATTGCCCAATCCAACGAATCCAGCCTTTTATTAGTTCAAAATGTGCTGAACCTGATGCAAACATTTGATCCCATCGGTGTCTGTGCCAGGGATCTCAAGGAGTGCCTCATGATGCAGGCACGATATTTGAGCCTCGACAATACCGTTGTAGCCGATATTATAAAGAGTCACTTGCACCATTTGGAAAACAAAAATTACAAAGCGGTTGCAAAAGCGCTGAAAGTCAGCCTGGGGGAAATTATTGCCGCCGTCAATATCATCAAGGGGCTTGACCCGCGACCGGGCCTTCGCTTTTCCCCCGAAGAACCCCAGTATATTATCCCCGACATCTACGTCTATAAACTTGAAGATGAATTCGTCATTGTATTGAACGACGACGGCATGCCCAAATTGCGGCTCAATAATTTCTATAAAAATGCGGCGGGCAAAGAGGATGCCGTCAGTGGCACAACCAAGGACTATATTCAGGAAAAATTGCGCTCCGCCGCCTGGCTGATTCGTAGCATCCATCAACGTCAAAAAACCATTTACCGGGTCATGGAAAGCATCATTAAATTCCAACGGGATTTTTTTGATAAGGGGATAGCCTTTCTCAAACCGATGGTGCTCAGAGACGTGGCACTCGACATCAGCATGCATGAATCCACCATCAGTCGTGTCACCACAAACAAATACGCATACACGCCTCAAGGCATTTTTGAGTTGAAGTACTTTTTTAACAGCTCCATCAGCCGGTTTCATGGAGAAGCGATCGCATCCGCGAGTGTTCAGGATAAAATTAAACATATCCTCGAAACTGAAAATCCACGGAAACCACATAGTGACAGCAAAATTGCAGAGATACTTGAAGCGGCCAATATTAATATCGCTCGAAGAACCGTCGCCAAGTATCGGGAAATGATGCGGGTCTTGCCATCGAACAAACGCAAGCAATACTGAAGGGAGGGCACATATGCAAACATCCGTTACATTTAAGAATGTTGATACATCCGAACACCTGAAAGGGTATGTTCAGGACAAACTGGATCGACTGGACAAATTTTTGGATAACCCCGCTGAGGCCAATGTTGTGCTGAGAGTTGAAAAATTCCGGCATATCGCCGAGGTAAATATCAATGGGGACAGACTGAATGTTATCGGCAAAGAGGAAACCGATGACATGTATTCAGCGATTGATCTTGTTCTGGATAAACTCGAAAAACAAATCAAGAAAAACAAACAGAAAATCCGGGATCACCGAAGCGGGGGGAAAAACCGGGATAAAATAGGCCCGTTAATTGAAACGATGCTTCAGGAGGAAGACAGCTCGGAGCAGATCCGGGTAAAAAATATCGATTATAAACCCATGGACATTGACGAGGCCGTGATGCAAATGGGTCTTGTTGAGGATAGTTTCCTGGTGTTTACAAACTCCAGAACGGAAAAAGTTAATGTTTTGTATCGAATGAATGACGGCAACTTCGGATTGATCCAACCGAGCAACTGATAACGATCCGGCGCCCGGCGAAACCTTATGGTTCCGCCGGGCCCGTTTAACGTTTTGGTGAAAAAAAATGAAAATCGTTGATGTGCTTCAAAAGGAAGCGATTCTTATCGATCTGAAGGCAACCGACAAACAGGGGGTCATTGCGGAACTGGTTGTTCCCATCGCCCGAATTACCGGTGTTAAGCAAAAAGAGATGGTTCGGGTGCTGATGGATCGTGAAGGGCTTGGCAGCACGGGTATCGGAGATGGTATCGGTATTCCCCACGGAAAGTTAAAGGGGTTGACCTCTCTGGTGATCGGTTTCGGGATCAGTCGCAAAGGCGTTGATTTTGAATCGATGGATAACAGGCCCACCCACATTTTTTTCCTTCTCATTACTCCTGAAAACTCCACGGGCCTTCATTTGAAATTATTGGCCAGAATCTCAAGAATACTGAAGAGTGAGTCTTTCAAGGAGCAGCTATTAAGCGCTCCCGGCGCAGAGGACATTTTTTCAATTATCAGAGAAGCGGACGAAGATATGTAGCCGCTTTCCGCCTGCGGTGAAGACTGTAGCGCAATCCCTTTTATGCATTCTCCGACAATCATAATTATAACCGGTTATTCAGGATCCGGGAAAAGCAGCGCGCTGGCGGCGCTCGAGGATGCCGGTTTTTACTGTGTCGATAACATGCCGGTGGCCCTCCTGCCGAAATTTTTAGCCTTGGTCTCGGAAACCGACCCCGAAATTGCCGGTCTTGGGTTTGTAATGGATCTACGGGAAAAGGGGTTCATCGACAACTATCCGGGCATATTTAACTCCCTGAGGAAAAAGGGATATCAACTCAACATCATTTTTCTGGAATCAGATGACCAGACGCTCATACAGCGCTACAGCCAAACCCGGCGTCAGCATCCACTGGCCCAGGGCCGAAGCGTTCCTGAAGGAATTCGCTCTGAACGGGCTCAATTACTTGAATTACGGAAAGCCGCCTGTCAGGTCATAAATACTTCCCGCTTTAATGTGCATGAATTGAAATCGGTCATTTTTGAAATCGCCGAAAAAAGCAGAAAAACCCCCACCATCGCCATCAATATTCTATCTTTTGGATTTAAATATGGTATTCCCAGTGATGCAGACCTGGTTATTGATGTACGGTTTCTAAGTAATCCCTATTTTGTTCCGGAACTTAAAGTCCTGACGGGTGAATCCGACAAAATCAATGAGTTTGTTATGCGTGATCCCAACACGGCTGTTTTTCTGGAGAAATATTTGAATTTGCTGGATTGGCTCATCCCGCTTTACAAGAAAGAAGGAAAAGCCTACCTGACGATTGCCATCGGTTGCACGGGGGGGCAACATCGTTCTGTTAGCGTTGCCAGAGCAATTTTCGCGCATATTAACCACCTGGAAAAGCTGGTTCGTCTTACTCACCGTGATATTAATCAATGACCCTAAGAAAACCATTGCATTTCACCCGCTTTTGGGCATACATAGCTCATTTGAAACGATATCGGATCATTTGCCGATAGGGGTTAACTGAAAACACAGGAAAGTTTTTTTAACGCCAATGCTTGGAATTGTCATTGTAACCCATGGAAATCTTGGGGAAGCCCTCCTTCAAACGGCCGAGTATATCACGGCGGATCGATTGGGGGGTATTGTTACCGTCTCCATTGGTCCCAAGGATGACTCCGACAATATCAGACGGCAAATTTTAAGCGGCATTAAAAAAGTTGAACAGGGATCGGGCGTGTTGATTTTAACGGATATGTTCGGCGGTACCCCCTCCAATTTAAGTTATTCCTTTCTGAAGGAAGGGCATGTCGAAGTGCTATCCGGCGTCAATCTGCCCATGATCATAAAAGCATTCGGTATTCGAAAGGAAACAAATCTCAGCCAGGCTGCGGTGGCTATTGAAACCCACGGTAAAAAGAGTATTTCTCTTGCGAGCGGCTTGCTGAAAGCGAAACCAAAGGGATAGCGATTTGAACTGGCGGATAAGGCCCATGCGTGAATCGGACATCGACGCGGTTCTATCCTTGGAGAACATCTCTTTTCCAAAGTCGTGGCAGCGATCCGAGTTTATGGCGGAACTGACGTCTCCGATTTCGATTAATCATGTAGCAAAACAATTGGATTCACAACACAGCGTGACGGTTATTGCATATAGTTGCGCCCAGCTGGTTATGGATGAATTAAGCCTTCTTAAAATTGCCGTATTACCCGCTTGGTGTTGCAAGGGAGTTGCTAATCAGCTTTTGCGTCAGACGATTGATATTGCGATTCAAAAAGGCGCGGCGAAGGTGTTTCTTGAAGTGCGCCCTTCCAATCAGGGCGCAATGGCTCTTTACCTGAATTCGGGATTTCGAATCATTGGCAAACGGCTCAACTATTATTCTGAAACCGGGGAAGATGCCCTGGTGATGACGAAAAGCTTAGAGGACTAAGAGACTAAAGGAGAGATCAAAATGAGCATTAAGTTAGGCATCAACGGGTTTGGTAGAATCGGCAGAATGGTTTTTCGGGCGGCTCAAAAGCATGCGGATATTGAGGTGGTTGCTATCAATGACTTGACGGATCCGCCTACCATCGCTCATTTGCTAAAATACGATTCCGTTCATGGCCAATTCGAAGCAGATGTGGTTGCGAAGGAAAACGCTATCGAAGTCTCGGGCAAAACGATTGTCATCACTTCGGTGAGAAACCCGTCCGAATGCAGTTGGAAAGCATATGGCGTGGATATTGTGGCGGAATGCACGGGACTTTTTACCTCTCGCGAAAATGCTGCAAAGCATTTATCAGCAGGCGCCAAAAAGGTGATCATTTCCGCCCCGGCCAAAGATCCGGATGTTACGATTGTCATGGGGGTTAACTCTAATACATATGACCCGAGGCAGCATCATATCATTTCGAATGCCTCTTGTACCACGAATTGCCTGGCCCCTGTTGCAAAAGTGCTTCTCGAAAATTTCGGTTTGTCCGCCGGACTGATGACGACGATTCATTCCTATACGGGAGATCAGCGGATACTGGATTTTCCCCACAAGGATCTTCGACGGGCGCGAGCAGCGGCCCTCTCGATGATTCCCACGACAACGGGTGCCGCCAAAGCGGTTGCCCTGGTGCTGCCGGAACTTTCCGGAAAGTTGAATGGCCTTGCCATTCGCGTTCCCACTCCCAATGTATCCATTGTCGATCTGGTTGCAACCATAGAAAAATCCGGGGTCACTACCAGGGATATCAACGATGCGCTGAAAAATGCCTCGGAAGGCGCGCTTGCAGGGATTCTCGGTTATAGCGATTTGCCCCTGGTGTCAATTGACTTCAATGGCTGCACGAAGTCATCCATTGTCGATGCACCGACCACCTACGTCGTGGGAAATCTGGTAAAAGTGCTATCCTGGTATGATAATGAAACCGGGTACTCTAACCGTATGGTGGACTTAGCGGCGATGATAGGCGCTGAACTTTAATTTAGCCCCAAAAACGGGATCCTTATTTTAAAAGGAGCACACATGAATCGCAGGCCCCTCATCGCCGGCAATTGGAAAATGTACAAAACCTGCCAGGAAGCAGCGGATACCGCCAGGAAACTGGTCGGATTTCTCAGCTCGCCGCCTCCCAACGTGGACGTGATGATAGCCCCCCCTTTTACGGCACTCGGCAGTGTGGCATCAGTCATCGGCGGCAGCTGTATTTCTCTGGGCGCTCAGAATCTGCACCGGGAAAAGGAAGGCGCTTTCACCGGGGAAATCTCCGCGCCGATGTTGATTTCATGCGGTTGCCGCTATGTTATCATCGGTCACTCCGAACGACGCCACATATTTAAAGAATCGGATGAAGAAATAAACCAGAAAATAAAGGCGGCTATTCTTCATAACCTGGTTCCGATTCTCTGTGTCGGTGAAACGGAAGCGGAAAGAGAGCAAAAAAAGACGTTTTCAGTGCTTGACAAACAATTGGAAAAGGGGTTAGAAGGTTTCTCCTCATCGGAGCTCGAAGCGCTCGTCATCGCTTACGAACCGGTCTGGGCCATCGGTACGGGAAAAACGGCTACGACAGATCAGGCGCAGGAGGTCCATGCCTACCTTCGCGGGGTATTAGAGAAAAAATTGGGCGGCAACCTTGCTAAATCGATTCGAATATTGTATGGAGGGAGTGTCAAGCCCGATAATGTCGCCGCGCTGATGGCAATGCCGGATGTGGATGGGGCTTTGGTGGGAGGCGCCAGCTTGAAAGCCGATTCATTTAAAGATCTGGTTTTCTATCAACCATAAATTATTTAAGAGCGGAAAACAAAGAAGAAACTATGTCTGTTTTGTTAGTTATCATACACGTTGTCACTTGCATTGCTCTTATTATGATCGTTCTTCTGCAGACCGGAAAAGGGGCGGACATGGGTGCCGCATTCGGTGGTGGCAGCAGCCAAACCCTTTTCGGTAGCGGGGGCGCTTCAACCTTTTTGAGCAAAGCAACCACAGCTGCAGCCATCGTTTTTATGTTGACCTCTTTTGCGCTGGCTTTGGTTTCCAGCAACCGTTCGGCGGAATCGATTGTTCTTAAAAACAAACCGGCGGTTGAAAAACAGTCAGAGACGGCAGTGCCTGAAAATACCCAAAACCCTTCTTCAGAACCGGTTTCCCCCGTGAATACAGCTCCGGCTGAAACCGATTCGAAGAAATGAAATGAATTTAGTGCCGAAGTGGTGGAATTGGTAGACACGCTATCTTGAGGGGGTAGTGGGGAGACTCGTGCCGGTTCAAATCCGGCCTTCGGCACCATTTTTTATTTTAAATAGCTACCGTGCGTTACTTTAGTAAAATCCATTCGCCGTATTCGTTCCCTGATCATCCACCTAACAGGGCTCCGCACACCACTCGAGGTGACAGTGGGCAAACAAGATAAAATTCTCATCATAGATGATAACGAAGATGTCCTTTCAACTCTCTATCAATTTTTGAGTCACAAACAGTATCAGGTCGTTTCGGCGACAAACGGCTTGGATGCGCTCAAACTTATCGACGCGGAAAAAGAAGGATTTGATCTTATTATTACAGATCTTGTGATGCCCAGCATCAGTGGCGTGGCAATCATCGCTATCGTTAAAGACAAAAAACCGGATATCCCGATTATCGCCATCACCGGTTGGGGAGAGCATCCTGAAGCACTGGCGACGGAGGCAAAGGCGGATGCGGTGCTGGAAAAGCCTTTCGAGCTCACTGAACTGGAGAAATTGGTCAAAAAATTGCTTTTAAAGCGTAGGAAATAATCTATCATAGAGATAGGTTCCGTTTATCGGCGCTGATTCACGGTTTGCCGTTGGAAATAGCATATTATTAACCTGTTACCAATAACTAATGGGATTGATGACAACTCCTTTATTAAGCTTATCCGTGGCACCTCCATTAATAGGTGTCAGCCAAAGTATTGAAAGAATTAGAGAGTTGATTAACCACGTCGCGGATACGGGGCTGAATATTGTCATTACCGGCGAAAGCGGCGTTGGAAAGGAGGTTGTCGCTCAAAACCTTTATCATCGATCCCCCCGAAGGACGAAGCCGTTTGTTAAAGTGAACTGCGCAGCTCTGCCGGATGGCCTTCTTGAAAGTGAGCTATTCGGGTTTGAGCGGGGAGCTTTTACCGGCGCAGAGCGAAAAAAACGCGGAAAATTTGAGTTGGCCCATGAGGGCGTTCTATTTCTCGATGAAATCGGTGATATGTCTTTTTCGCTTCAAGCGAAGCTGTTGCACGTACTCCAAAGCGGCGAGTTTTCGCCACTTGGATCAGAGAAGGGGTTTGTGACGGACACCTGGGTGATTGCCGCCACCAACAGCGAACTGGAAAAAAGCATCAAGAATGGAAAATTTAGGGAAGATCTTTACTACCGGCTCAATATTATAAAAATATTTATCCCTCCGTTGCGGGAAAGGCCTGAGGATATCCCGCCCCTTGTCGATTATTATATCGATCGGTATGTCAACCAGTTTGACAATAAGCAGATGCTCAAGCCGAACAGCCATATTATGCAGCGGCTGATTGAATATCCCTGGCCCGGCAATGTTCGTGAACTTCAGAACGTACTCAAACGATTTTTGGTGGTATGTGATTGGGATGAAATCGCCGACGAGCTTAGCGCCAGCAATAAATTGATTTCCGAGCCAACCTCCGGGAACGGTTCGATCTCGAATGCCAACGGTATCAACACGGCCTCGATTATAGCCGATTATTTGGATCTAAAGGGATCAGAGTCCGCTGATTTAGGTAGCTTCGCATTAAGGGATATTAAACGTCAGGCGCTTGACCATGTCGAACGGGAAGTCATCGCATTCGTGCTCGATAAAACGGGGTGGAATAGAAGTAAAGCCTCAAAGATCCTGAAAGTCAGCTACAAAACGCTTCTTTACAAAATCGCTGATTTAAACATCTCTCCTCCGATTACGCCTTGATATCGTTATCGAAGACCGAACTTAGATATAAGACGTGAAAGGTAGGTTCTCTGAATATCCATCACCTTTGCAGCCCGGCTTCGGTTGCCGGCGCTCTGTTCGAGGTTCATTTCAATAAATGCTTTCTTAAATTTATCCATGGCTTGCTGAAGCGTCAGCCCAACCTCAAGACCGGAATGATTCCGGCAATCCCCTTCAATGGCCAAATCCCCCGGTATGATTTGGTAGCCATCTCCCATAATCGCCGCTCGTTCCAATGCATTTCTGAGTTCCCTGACATTGCCGGGCCAGTTATAAGCGACTATTTTTCCCATGGCCGCGGGCGTGATGGTCAGATGGGGCGCATCCCTCTCCTGGCGAAAAATCGTAAGAAAGTGATCACACAATAATGGGACATCCTCCTTTCTTTCCCGCAAGGGGGGCATGGTCAGTTGAATGACATTCAGGCGATAAAAGAGATCCTCTCTGAAACGGTTCGCGGCAACTTCTTTTTCAATTTCCCTGTTTGTTGCGGATAAAACGCGCACATCCACCCGGATTGGAGAATTCCCGCCGACACGATAAAACATGCCATCCTGAAGAACCCGCAATAATTTTGCCTGCATTCCCAGGGCCATATCTCCAATTTCATCTAAAAAAATAGTGCCGCCATCCGCTATTTCAAATTTGCCGATTTTTCGGCTCACCGCACCGGTAAACGCTCCTTTTTCATGCCCGAAAAGTTCATCTTCAAAAAGGGTTACCGGCAGCGCCGCACAATTGAGAGCAACCAGTGGATTTTCCTTGCGAGGGCTCGTATCGTGGATTAATCGTGCCAACAATTCTTTTCCGGTACCACTTTCTCCGGTAATCAGTATGCTCGTTTTGGATCCCGCCGCTTTTAATGCGTCCGAGATAACCGTCTTAATCGCCTTGCTTTCACCGACGATTTTTTTTTTAACGCCGAGAGCGGCCTTTAAGTCTTTATTTTCCTGGTTGATCCGGGCGATTTGTTTTGCGTTGCCGATTGCCGTCGCTGCCAGATCCGCATACACTTGAAGCAAAACGAGTTCCGAGTCCTTCAGGGCGCTGCCATCCAGCTTATCAATTATTTGAACCACCCCAATGACTGTTGTTCCCACCCGCATCGGCACACATGCGATCGACCGTGTTTCAAAACCGATTGCATCACTGATTTCCTTATACCACCGTGGATCTTTTGAAACATCCGGAATTAATAGCGGCTGACCCATTTGGGCGACTGTCCCGGCAATCCCCTGCCCCAGCGGAACTTCGAAAGATTTGATCGTTTCCTTCTTTGCCCCCGTGGCTACCCGAAAATAGAGGTTACCTGTTTTTCGATCCAGAAGCAGCAATGATCCGGCCTTTGCATCCATGGCGCGAGTGGCCGTGTCAACAACCAGATGCAGCAGATGGTCAAGATCATGGGAAGAGGAGATCCAGGAGGATATTTCCTTTAACCGATCTATCGACATTTCAGTGGGGTTCATAGGGGTTAGAATCATCTCCGGCTGATGGGAATAAACTCCTTTCGGGTCGGCCCCGTATAGATCTGACGGGGTCTACAGAGTTTCCACATGGGATCATCCATGCTTTCTTTCCACTGAGCAATCCACCCCGGCAGTCTGCCGATGGCGAACATCACGGTAAACATATTGGTTGGAATGCCGATGGCTCTTAAAACAATGCCACTGTAAAAATCAACGTTGGGATACAAATAATGACTGATGAAATAATCATCCTTCAGGGCGATTTCTTCCAACTCCTTGGCGATGTCAAGCAGCGGGTCTTTTATATTCAGCTTTTCCAAAAGAGTGTCACATGTCTTCTTGATCACTTTTGCTCGTGGATCATGAGTTTTATACACCCGATGACCAAAGCCCATTAATCGGTAAGAATTCTTTTTATCCTTAGCCCGCTCGACAACTTTGCGCAGATTGCCGCCGCTGGCGTGAATTTTCTCCAGCATTTCAATGACCGCCTGATTCGCGCCACCGTGCAAAGGTCCCCACAGGGCCGCGATGCCCGCGGAAATGGCGGCATAAAGATTTACCCGGCCGCTGCCTACCAACCGAACGGCTGAAGTGGAACAATTCTGTTCATGATCCGCATGCAGTACCAAAAACACATTGAGCGCCTTTACGATATCCGCGTCAATCTCGTAAGGATTCACCGGGGAATTGAACATCATATACAAAAAATTGGCACAGTATGAGAGGTCATGCCTGGGATAGACCACCCGGTGACCCTTGGAAATCTTATAGGACATGGCGGCCATGGTGCGCACTTTTGAAATCAGGCGGGCAACGACGAGGTTGATATCCTCTTCGGTATCTTTCAACTCGGGGTAAAAACTGCGCAGCGCGTTTACCATGGAGGATAAAATTCCCATCGGATGGGAAGTCCGTGGAAAACTCTGGAAAAAAGTCCGCATGTCTTCATGGATAAGAGAGTTATCATTCAATAGAACGGAAAACCGGGTTAACTGCGATCGAGTCGGCAGCTCTCCATGTATCAAGAGATAGGCAACTTCACGAAAGCTTGAATGTTCAGCCAGATCCTCCACGGGAATTCCCCGGTACCGTAAAACCCCTTGCTCGCCGTCCATAAAGGTGATGGCACTTTGGCAACTGCCGGTGTTGGCAAAACCGGGGTCGAGCGTGATAAGACCTGTAAGTTGCCGGAACTTGGTGATATCAATTCCCTTTTCTCCCTCTGAACCGGTAATGACCGGCAATTCATAGGTGTTCCCATTGTATATTAACTTCGCGTAATCGGTCATTTCTTCTTCCTTCTATCCATCGCTGGGAAATAGTCTGTTTTTCGTACCATTATATTTTCAAATGTCCGCGATTGAAGCCTTTGGCAGGGAGCGGTGAATCCTCCCCATGAAAATGGATCACATTGACATAAACGAGGCAATATTTATAGTCAAAAACGGGCTTTGGGTCAAGATTATCATAAAACTTCATTAATACTAACGCTGGCTATGCCCGCAACCCCGTAGGGGCGAACCTATGTGTTCGCCCTGATTACGAAGGGCGAACACATAGGTTCGCCCCTACAGGCCGTTCTCCGAAATCAGGGGTACGGGATTAAAATTTTCTTGTTTTTTTCGACTTCTCGGGGGAGCAATGAAAAACAATGAAAAAAATATTGCTGTAAAATCGGGATGGCGCTATCGTAACACTCTTTTTTATCCGACGGGCAGAATCATCGCCTTGACCGGTAAGGCATTATTTTCTGCTAAGGCATTGTTTTAAGAAATTAGGGGGAAAGAGAATCATGTGGAGTCGAAGCACGTTAAGAACCCGTCTCTCTGGAATCCTAACCGCCCTGGTGCTGATCAGCGTGATCGGGGGGGGGGTCATGATCTGGTATACCTACCGAATGGAAGGGTTATTATCCGATATCATCAATAAGCACCTGGCTGCCTTCGAGGCCGCGGAAGCGCTTGAAACGACGCTTGTGAACCAGAAGGGGTTTGTTTCTTATTACTTTATGGATAAAGATCCGGACTGGCTTCGCCAGCTTGGTGAATACCGCCAGATTTTCAAGAGCCGGTTGGATCAGGCCAAGCGCAATGCCAATACTCAAGCTTTGAACGACATTCTTGAACAAATCGAAAAGGAATACAATCGATACATCGAAGCCAAGGACCAGGTTATCGTATTATACAAGGTTGACAGAATCGAGGAGGGCGCCGCGCTGCATAAACAGGTTCGGGGGAGCTTTTTCATCATCCTCGGTCTTTGCGAAAAGTATAAGCAGATTCATAAAGAGCAAATTATGCAGGCCCGTGACACAACCCATTCTCAGGCCCGCCACCTTCGAATCACCGCTGCCGCGGCTGCGGGGGTCAGCTTTCTTCTGGCGATAGGGCTGATTTTATTTCTTGTAAACCAGATATTGGCGCCGGTACACCGGCTGGCAGAGGAAGCGGGGGGACGGGCGGATGAAAGGATCGAGGAAAAAAATGAAATTACCTCTCTTCACCGAAGCGTTCAGGGACTGCTGGATGATGTCGACAGCACCCGGCAGGAACTCGAAAAGAGCCGGGAGCATCTTTTACAATCCGAGAAACTGGCCCTTGTCGGCAAGCTTGCGGCCGGGATGGCGCACAGTATTCGAAATCCGTTTACTTCCGTGAAAATGAGGCTCTTCTCGCTGAGCCGGGCTCTCGAGTTGACGGATACCCAGAAAGACGATCTGACCGTGATTTCCGACGAAATCCGCCATATTGATACCATTGTTCAGAATTTCCTCGAATTTTCAAGACCACCGCGCTTGCAGATTCAGCAGATCAGCCCATCGGTTGTTGTTGACCAGGCATTGCAGCTCTTGGTTCACCGGCTGAACTCTTACGCGGTAAAGATCACGCTCCATCGGGAAGCTCAATTGCCAAGGATTTTGATCGACCCCGAGCAGTTAAAGGAAGTATTGGTTAATCTCATCGTCAATGCGTGTGAAGCGATGGATAGCGGCGGTAAAATTATTATCGGGGAAAAGGTCGCCATCATGCCGGGAATGGGAAACGCAGCGATTATTGAACTTTCGGATAATGGTCCCGGGATCCCCGAAGCGATTCTGGAAAAAGTTTTTCAGCCTTTTTTCACCACCAAGGAGGAAGGCACAGGTCTCGGGCTCAGCATAGCCTCCCGGATTATTGAAGAGCATCAAGGGCGCCTGGAGGTCCATTCGCCGGAAGGCAGCGGAACCACTTTCCGTATTCTATTGCCGATTGAGGAGGCCGGCGCATGAGCGGCAAGCCGAACCTGATATACATCATTGATGATGATGATCAGCTGCGGACCAGCTTCCACAAGCTTCTCACGGAGGAAGGCTACCAGGTATCGGGAGCCGCATCGGGAGAGGCCGGCATTGAATTGATTCGAGGCCAATTGCCCGATACGGTGATTCTGGATATGCGCTTGCCGGGAATGAATGGCTTGGACACCTTCCGGGCCATTCACGAAATTGAACCGCGATTGCCGGTCATCATCATGACCGCTTACGGGTCAACCGGAACCGCGATCGAAGCCACTAAATTAGGCGCCTTTGACTATATTTTAAAGCCGTTTGATATCCCAAACATGCTTAAAGTCATTCATCAGGCGCTGGCGGCCGGCCGTTTCATGCGGTTTCCCGTGGATATGAATGGAACCCCGGACAATGTTTCGGGCGAGGCCATTATCGGTCGAAGTCAGGCCATGCAGATGGTGTATAAGGCCATCGGGAGAGCCGCTCCAACAGATGCCACCATACTGATCCGAGGGGAATCGGGGACGGGGAAAGAACTGGTGGCCCGGGCGATCTACCAGCACAGTCTTCGTGCTCAGGCGCCGTTTCTGGTCATTAACTGCGTGGCTATCCCCGAGACACTCCTTGAGAGCGAGTTGTTCGGTTTTGAAAAAGGCGCCTTTACCGGTGCGACCCATCGCCGGGTGGGGAAAATTGAACAGGCCAACGGTGGAACCGTATTTCTGGATGAAATCGGTGACATGCCATTCAGCCTACAGGCAAAAATCCTCAGACTGCTTCAGGAAAAAAGTGTCGAACGGCTAGGGGGCCGGGAAACCATCCCAGTCGATGTCCGCATCATTGCCGCCACCAACCGGGATCTTGAAAAGGCCGTTGCATCCGGTACATTTCGAGAAGACCTGTATTATAGAATCAAGGTTGTTACCATCCAACTACCCTCCCTGAGCGATCGAAGAGATGATATTTCTCTCCTGCTGGACTATTTTCTCGCACGACACGCGGTGGACCTGGGGGTTGAAAATCCCGGTATCACCCCGGAAGCCCTGGCGGTGCTAAAATCTTATCCGTTCCCCGGAAATGTCCGGGAATTTGAAAACATCGTCAAGAAGGTGCTGATTTTCAACCGCGGCACGCCGATTGCGCGAGAAGATATCGCACTGGCCCTGGATGAAAAATCACCTCCGTTACCGGCGGGACAACCCGATGGGGACGAAGTGCTTCGGCAATGGGCGCAACACATACTGACCCGTGAGTCCAAAGAAAATCTCTTTGACAGCTGTATCGATCATGTCGCTCGCATTCTGGTGCTGGAAGCGCTCAATCTGACGGGGGGCAACCGGTCCCAGGCGGCAAAACTCCTGGGGCTTTCCCGGCCCACATTGCATGCAAAAATTGAAAAATATCAGCTTGAGATCAAAACCTCCGTTCAAAACTCCGTCTTATAAGCCCTGATATACCTGTGGAAAAGAGGCGGAGATAAGCCACTTGACTGGGAAGTTCGGCCTTGATCACCGTTTCGGTCAGTTTTCCACCGCAGGGAGGCCGCGCCAGGGTCTTTTTTGGAAGAGCGGCAGGCTGTTTGAGCGATAGCGAGTTCCTGCCGGTCTGGAAAAAATACCCTGGCGTGGCCGATACGATGATCAAGGCCGGGAAGTCCCTTCCGATGCGCTATTTGAAAAAAGTCAGCAATGCGTGAAGATTGGTCATGGGGTGAGGCGGGCAACCGGGGATGAAAAGGTCCACCGGCATCAGACTGTCAAGCCCTTCGGCTATCTCCGGGCTTCCTCTGAAAGGCCCCCCTGACAGGGCGCAGCTGCCAACGGCGATGACGACCTTGGGCGAAGCAATGGCCTCGTAGGTTTGAAGGAGCGCCGTTTTCATATTCCGTGAAATGGGACCCGTCACCACGATTCCGTCGGCATGCCGCGGCGAGGCGACGAAATTGATGCCGAACCGGGCGAGATCGAAAAACGGGGTGGCCAGAACGTTTAAATCCGCCTCGCAGGCGTTGCAGCCGGCGGCGGATACTTGCCGCAGCTGGAGGGATCGTCCGAAGAGTTTCTTGAAATGCTGCCGGGCATGGACGGCTAATTCCGGAAGTGATCCGTCTGTCATCAGCTGAGATTTTTCAGAGACCGATAGCTCGAAATTGCGGGTAAAGGAGATAAACCGGCCATCGGAAATGCGTTCGCAAGTTCCACAGAACACGCACCGGCCCATATCGATCATCCGGCGCTCCGCGTCAATGGCATCCTGGGGGCAACTCGCCGCGCATTGGGCCACCAGTTCGGTAGTCGCATTTTTTTGGATCAGCGGAAGACCGCGATAACGCGGCGCCAATTCGACTTTTTCTTTCGGATAGCCGGATGTCCGGTAGCCCTGTTCAAACCGGTTTTTCAACGTCTGAAGCATGTTGGATTCACTCTTTTGGTGCGTTTCATTAACGTCATGGGTTATAGATCAAACCCGCAATAGGACAGGTTGAAGCTCTTGTTATTTAATGGAAAATCGGAAATCCCCGTATCCCGCAAAGCCATGGACAACCCATTCCAGTTGTGAAACGAGGGATCCTTGATCTTGTAGCGAAGAATTCCGCCGTCCGCATCGGTTAAAACGCAATGAGACAGCTCGCCACGCCACGCCTCGTTTAGCGTTACCACGAAAGAAGAAGGTGCGAGCGCCGGTTTGAGGGTTTCAACGCAGGCTGTCTGAACGGGTTCTTTAAGAAGGGTAAGAACCAGTTTCAAGGATTGAAGTATCTCATCCGCTCTCACCTTTGCCCGGGCGAATACATCCCCTGTGGATTCGGCCTTTTCAGGAATTTTCAGCTGGTGATAAAACTCGGTTGGAAAACAGCGTCTCACATCGTAGGCCATTCCGCTGGCACGGGCTGCCGGTCCCACGAGCCCCAGTTTTTCGGCATCCGGCTTGCTGACGGTTCCGCAGCCCTCAAACCGTGACCGGGCGCTGGGGGTGTTGAACAGCAAATCGATGACATGCGCAACCTGCGGGCTAAGCTCCCGGATACGCCCCACCAGCGTGCCGCGATCGGTGTCGGTCATGGGAAAACGAACGCCGCCGGGTCGAATGAGTCCCTTGCCGAATCGGTTTCCACACATCCATAACGTCATATTTAAGAAATCACCCCGCATTCTGCCAAAATAATTGGCCGGTGGCAAAAATGCCACATCTCCGCTCAAGGCGCCCAGATCTCCCACATGGTTGGCAATTCGCTCCAGCTCAAGAGCGACGGTCCGGATGACCCGAGCCCCCTCGTCGGGCACAGTGGAAGTCAAGGCCTCAACTGCTTGAGACAGGCACAGGCAATTGCCGATTGCCGTATCCCCGGCGATACCTTCAGCCAGAATGGGAAGTCGCCGAATGGTCGCGGTCGGGAAAAGCGCTTCAATCCCGCGGTGCTGATATCCCAGTTGAATTTCGAGGTTCAGCACCCGTTCTCCGATACAGTTGAACCGGAAATGCCCCGGCTCTATGATACCCGCATGTACCGGTCCCACGGCAACCTCATGAATCTCTTCCCCTTCCACCGCGTAGTAATCGTAATTCCCGGGAATGTCCCGCTCGTAATTGTTTCCGAAAACATCGGGTTTGTTTCTGCAGTTGGAATGATACCGGACCATTTTCAGCCACGGATGCCCGGAGGGCAGAATGCCGAACTGTTCGGCGAGCTCGCGTTCAAAGAGGTGAAAAGGTTCGCACTGAAGGCTTAAAGAAGGATAGACATCCGGCGCATCGCAACCGGCCGCGAGGAGTTTTTCGGTCCTCAGAACGGCCATCAGCTTTACCCTGTTTTGATCCGTGTAAGCAAAATAGTGGACGACTTTCCCGCCGGCTTCAACGATATCCAACGCCTCATGATGAAAAGCATTGAAGGAAAGATGGGGTATCCGATTTCTCGTGACCGCCTCACCATTTAAAATCTCTAAAAAAGAGGTTTCCATTAAAAGCCTCCACCGATGGTTGTCACCGCATGGATAATTGTCTGATATAAGGTGTCCGGCATCCAGAAACATAAGACCAGGGAGGTCAACAGCAGCACATATTGGGGATAGATCATGTTTGGATTTCTCTTGATTCGAACCGTTGTGCTTGACTCACCGAAACATATCTTCATGACCTGGTTGGCAAACCCGGCAAAAATAACGCAGAGGCTGAGGATGAGGAGACTCACGCCCACATAGTAACCGGCGCGAAACGCTGCGATGATGATCAGAAGCTCTCCCAAAAACATTCCGAAAGGCGGAAATCCGGAAATCCCGGCAAATCCGGCGAAAAACGCCACAAAGGTTCTTGGCATGCGGTTAACGAGATTCCCTGTGTTTTCAATGAGCCGGCTGCCGTAGGCGACGAGGATGTTGCCGGAGGATAAAAACAGAGAGGATTTGATAAGGCTGTGATGGATGAGACATATCATGGCCCCATATACCCCAATGCCGCCCACGCCGGTTCCAAAGGCGATGATGCCCATGTTTTCGATACTCGAGTAGGCCAGTAATCGCTTATACTCGGTTTGTTTCAAAATAAAGGTGGCCGCCGCCAGAATCGACATGAGGCCAAAGACCATGAGAATCATGCCGGAAAAATGGCCAAGGCCGGCGGCGTGCATGATCTTATTGGTTTTAAAAATCCCCAGGTAAGCACAGTTCAGCAGCACTCCGGACAACAGGGCCGACGCCGGGCTGGGGGCCTCGCTGTGTGCGTCGGGAAGCCAGGTATGCATTGGCGCCAGGCCCATTTTGGTGCCATAGCCCACCAGGATAAAAACGAATCCGGCTTTCAGCCACATGGGATCAAGGCGTTTCGCCTCGATGATGAGAGCGGAAAAGGAGACCGGTACATCGACGTTTCCCACATCCATGGCAAGGGTGATGAGCACCGAACCCAGGAGCGCCATGGCAATTCCGACCGAGCAGACCAGTACATATTTCCAGGTGGCTTCAAGGGAGGCGGCGGTCCGGTGCGTGTAAATAAGGGGAGCGCTTGCCAGCGTGGTCGCTTCGATGGCGATCCACATCACCATGATATGATCGGAGAGGGTGACCATGGTCATGGTGGATAAAAAGACGAGCACGGATCCAATGAAGATGTGTTCGGACGGAATCATTTCGGTTTTGAGATAGGCGGCTGTATAGAAAGAGACCATAAAAAACAGCAGCGATAGGACGATAAGAGACAAAAGGCCCTCCGGTGTCACCGCAAAAAAAGCGGGAACCAGCGGCTCCGGCCGGAAACTCCACAGCAGAATGGATAGCAACAGGTGAACCGCTCCTGTTATTACCAGCAGTAAGCGTCCCCATGCCGGTGGAATGAAAAACGCGACGCCGCCGGAAAGAAATGGGACCAGCATAATGATTTCAACCATGAAAATCTCTCCCTTATTCCTTTAAAGTACTGAGGCGTGCCGTGTCGACATCGTCAAACTCCTGCTTGATGCTCTGGAGAATGACCGCCATGATCAGGACACCGGCCAGTACATCGAGAAGGATGCCAAACTCCACGATATGATGGCTTTGCACCGAGAACGTTGTTCCGACGAGATAGATTCCGTTTTCCATCATGATATAGCCCAGCACCATGGCAATCGCATTTCTTCGGGCCATCAGCAGGAACATGCCGGCAACCAGAAGGGTAATGGCGGTTGGCAGCAACAGGACGCTGTCACTGAGCGAGGGGACATTGAACTTGTGGCTTACAAATGTTGCCCCAACGATCAAAACAAGACCCGCCAGCAGGGACGCATGGTAGCCGATCGTGGTTTCCACCTCACGCCGGATGGCGACCTGCTTTATCGCGAGATGCAGCCACAGCGGAATAATGATTCCCCGAATGGCGAGGGTTACCAGGGCAAATGTAATGGCGCCACCGGTCAAATGGTGACCGATAAAAAGCGGCACAATGGACACCACCACCCCCTGAAACGCCAACACTTTGATAAGTACCGGAAGACGGCTGGAGCCAAAGGAGAATAAAACCGAAAGCAACGCAAGGGATAGAATGGTATCGACCGGATGGTTCATTTTATGTACTCCAGGGTAATAACGGTGGCAAAGAAGGCGAGAGCAAAAGACGTCAGAAGAAATTTAGGTACCTTGTCCATCCGGTATCGTGCTCTTACCGATTCAGCGACGCCTACCGCTATATAGACCACCAGAAGGGCCACGATAAATAGCCCAATATTAAACGCCGGGTGACCCGGTTCAAACGGGGTGGCGAGTCTTGCAACGAGGGCGGCATAAAAAAACAGTTTATAAAAAGATCCCAGTTCGATGAATGCAAAATCAGGTCCGCTGTGATCCAGAACCATCACCTCATGGATCATGGTCAGTTCCAGGTGCGTTGCCGGATCATCAACGGGCACTCTGGAATTTTCCGCGAGAAGGACGATAAAAAGGGAAAGCAGAACGAATAACAGGGGAGATCCCACCGCCTTCCAGAGTCCGAAGGGTTGAGCGTCGGCAAAATAGGCGGCCAGTTGCAATTTGCCGGTCATTACATAAAAGAGGATCAGGATCATAAAGAGGGTCGCTTCGCAGATGATGGGGAAAAAGGCTTCCCTCGCCGCGCCCATTCCCTCAAAGGGGGAGGCCGTATCCATGGCGGCCGCTATGGTGAAAAACCGGCCCAGGCCCAGAAGGTAAAGGATGAAGATTACATCACCGTTAAAGGAAAAAACCGGCAGGCTGCCGCCGATGGGCAGAAACAGGAGCGCCGTTATTGCGGCACAAAGAGACATCATCGGACCGAGTTTAAAGATAAAGGTGGTGCTGGTGCTGTAAACAGAGCCCTTTTTAAAAAGCTTGATCAGGGTATGGTAATTGATCAGCAGGGGTGGCCCTTTCTTCCCGCCGAAAAAAGCCTTGACCTTGAGAATCACCGCTGAAAAAAACGGCGCCGCAAGCATCGCAAAGAGCCAAAGAAGGATGGAGTCGATCATTGAGCCTCGCAGTTATATAAAAAACAACAGGACCACAATGGCCAGAAGGATATAGCCGATATACAGGTGGATGTTCCCGTGCTGAATCCATCTGAGTTTATCGAACAGGGAAAGCACGGGGCGCTGAACGAGAGTTCCCATGTGAAATTCGGCAATATCGCTGACATGGCTTTGATAATGGGTCTTTTGGGGAAATACCCCCCGCACGGCCGGATGCTCTTCGTGAAACGGGGCAACCGGTCTGAAAAACTCCAGAATCGAGGCGGCATAGGAAGATCCCGTATACTGCATCTTTGCGGTGGGCCGTGTAAAGCCGCAGCCCCAGGTGCCGGAACGGCCAATGGTTTTCCCCCGGTATAGCAGGCTGCGCAGCCCCAGAATGACCAGAAAAACCGTGAGGAAAACAGCCGCTGCCAACGTAATGTTTATGGGCAGTTGCATAAAGGGTTCCATCGGAATGGGGCCATAGCCGAGACCCAGCGCTGAAACGCCCCGCAATGCCATGAGGATAAACACTTTTGGAAAAATGCCGATAGCAAAACAGGCGGCCGATAACACCAGCAGGGGAACCAGCATGGAAGGGCCCTTCTCATTGACATTCGCGGCCGCTTCGCTTCTCGGTTCCCCCTGGAAGACAACCCCCATCGCCTTTGTAAAACAGGCAAGGGCAAGCCCTCCGATGACCGCCAGGCTGATAATGGAAAGAAGACTCAACGCGAAAGCCGTTTTATTGAGCGCCACCCCTTTAAATCCACCCATATAAATCAAGAATTCGCTCACGAATCCGTTTAACGGCGGTAGACCGCAAATCGCCAGAGAGCCCACCAGGAAGCTCACCCCGGTAATTTTCATGTTTTTCAAAATTCCGCCCAGTGCGTCGATGGAGCGCGTGCCGGTTTTCTGAACCACGATTCCCGCCCCCATGAAGAGAAGAGATTTAAAAATCGAGTGGTTCAGCACATGCAAGAGTCCCCCGGAAAAACCGAACACCGCCATGACCGGATTGCCGAAGGCCACCCCGGTCATGCCGATACCGATGCCGATCAGAATGATGCCGATGTTTTCAACGCTGTGGTAGGCCAGGAGCCGCTTGATATCGTGTTGCCCGAGGGCATAAATAACGCCGAGCACGCCCGACACCATCCCGGCGATTAGCACGATTTCCCCAAACAGGGGCGTATGCAAGTTTAGAACCTGATACATCCGCAACATGCCGTAGATGCCGGTTTTGATCATCACGCCCGACATAACCGCCGAGATATGGCTCGGGGCCGCCGGGTGCGCATGGGGCAGCCAGACATGCAACGGAAATACGCCGGCCTTTGATCCAAAGCCGATAAAGGAAAAAATGAAAACAAGAATTTTTGCCGTCTCGGGCAACCTGGCGGCGGCATCAAATCCGAAGCTTCCGCTACCCCCATAAATGATCCCGAAGGCTGCAAGGATGAACATGGCGCCCACATGGGAAAAAACGAAATAGAGAAGCCCCGCTTTCCGGTTTTCAGACGACGAATGGTCATATATCACCAGGAAAAAGGAGGATAGGGACATGATCTCCCAGGACAACATAAACGCGAGGATATTACCGGCGGTTACCACCAGCGCCATGGAACCGATCAAGAGGCTGAAAAAAAAGGTGTTGGTCGCGGCTTGCAATGCCTTTTCCGGATGGTTGAGATAGTGAAAACTGTAAATAGCGGCCAGCAGCGAAATAAAAAAGATGGCGACAAGGAAAAATGCCGACAAGGCGTCAATTGTAAACGAAAGGGAAAACGCATGCAGAAAATTAAAGGAAGACATCGAGCTTGTTGAATCAAACAGTTTGGATCCGGCGTCAATCAACCCCAGCGCGCAGCCAATGCTGATCGGCAAAACGCCGATCGTTTTCATGAGAGAGAAGTGACGGTAAAAAATAAGTGCGAAAACACCCCCGGAAAAAATCAACAGGATAGACAGGAAAAAAAGAACCATACCCTCCCCTCTTGCCATTCATCTTGGTGAAAGCCCTCTATTTCGCCATCAAATGCGCAACCGCACTTTCCAGACCATCAATGCTCAACTCAAACATGGGAAAGATGTTTCGAATCATTTCGATGGTATAAGTTCCTCGCCATGCCCGTTTCGGTACGGGATTCAGCCACACGGCATGCGGAAAAGCGTCCGCCAGAAGCCTCAACTGTTCGTGGCTCGGTTTGCCGCTTCGTTCTTCAAAATGGATGGACCCGTCCGTCGCCATCAACTCATAAGGCGCCATGCTCGCATCGCCCAGAAGAATGAGCCTTGTTTCGGGATCTTTTCGTGCCAGATCGGATACCTTCTGAGGATCTTTATATCGGGCCGGATCCTTCCAGAGCACGTCATAAATCGTGTTATGAAAGAAGTAAGTTTTTATATCCTTGAACTGAGCGCGCGTATAATCGAAAAGGGTCTGAACGACGGGAATATACGGGTCCATCGACCATCCCCCGTTATCGATGGCCAATAGAACGCGCAGTTTATCCTTCAAGGCCCTTTTAAAAATAATCTCTATCTCGCCGCCGTTTCGCATGGTCCGATAGATGGTTGCATCCACGTCGACCTCATTTTCGGGTCCGACGGGCAACATGTTCCGGAGTCGCTTCAAGGCTTCTCCGACCATGGACTGAGTCAAGGGGCCCTGAAGCGAATAATCCCGGTAGCGCCGATCGAGTGCGACTTTAACGGCGGATTTATTACGGGACGCGCCTCCTACGCGCATCCCCCCGGGGTGGTATCCCGAGTGTCCCACGGGAGAGGTGCCGCCGGTGCCGATCCATTTGGCCCCTCCGTGGTGCTGGCCGTCCTGGTCTTTCAGTCGATCCAGAAAATACTGCATCAACTCTTCCGGCGTCATCCCTTCAACTTTCGATGGATCGATTCCGAGGGCATTTGCGGCCTCAATGGGGTCTTTCAATAACTCGGCCAGCAAGGTCCGCATCATCTCGTCCAGCTCGAATCCCTTGCCGTCCGGAAGCTCGGCGCCCTTAAAACAATACGCAAACACCTGATCAAAGAGATCGAAGTAACGCTCACTCTTTACCAGGGTGGTGCGCGCGGCGATGTAAAAATCATTCATGGAACGAACGAGTCCCAGTCCCATGGCCTGGTGAAGTTTTAAAAAGGCGGTCGGGTTGACGGGAACTCCGGAGTCTCGCAACGTAAAAAGGAAATTATTAAACACGGTATCCCCGTTGGTCCCGCTTGTTCGAATTGTTCTGATTGATCCCGGCCTGTTTTGCGCGCTCATAGTCGAGGCTTTTCTTAAACAGGACGCCTAAGTACGGAGCGCTGCCGGAGGCAAGTTGCTGGGGCTTGAAATCGGGATCCGCCTGAAGTGCGCGAATCCAGTTGATCAGCTCTCGCGTGGCAGGACGTTTTTCGATGGCATTGAGGGTTCGAAGCTCATAAAACACCTTCAGGGCGTGATTCATCAGCGCATCGTCGATATCGGGAAAATGGACTTCGAGAATCTTTCGCATCATCTCCGCGTCCGGAAAAGCGATATGGTGAAAATTGCATCGGCCTAAAAAAGGATCGGATAAATCTTTTTTAGCGTTTGAGGTGATGATAAACACCGGCCGGTTCCGTGCCTTGATGGTTTTATCGATCTCCATGATATCAAAAGCCATCTGGTCCAGCACATCGAGCATGTCGTCCTGGAAATCCGTATCCGCCTTGTCGATTTCATCGATCAGTAATACCGTTTTTTCTTCCGCGGTAAATGCCTGCCCGATTTTCCCCATGCGAATATACTCTTCGATATTGCTCACATTCCGTTTGGAATCCCCAAAGCGGCTATCATTCAAACGGGTCAGGGTATCATACTGGTAGAGGGCTTCGACCAGTTTCATGCTGGACTTCACGTTCAGGACGATCAGCGGCATACCGAGGCTTTCGGCGATGGCATGCGCGAGCATGGTTTTTCCGGTTCCCGGTTCGCCTTTCAGCAACAGCGGCATTTCAAGAGCCATGGAAATATTCACAATACTGGCTAACTCATCGTCCAGCACGTATCGGGTGGCGCCCGCAAATTTCTGTGAAGTTGTATCGGTTTTCATTATTTCCTCTCGGTTAAGTTCTGTTATTCTGGTCTGGATGATGCTATCTTCAATCTTTTTGAAAATTTTCTGTTTATACCATCTTGATACGAATCTCAACACTTTCCCCGCCGATTTGAAAATTATGTCATTATCAGGCAAGGATTTCGAAATCGGAGCTGATGTCAGCAACTCCCCTCACGGTCGCAGCCACCGAGCAATACTTATTGAGGGATAGCTCGATCGCCTGCGACACCGCCTTTTCCGTTAAATTCCCGCCGCTCACCCGGTATAAGAGGTGAATTTTTCGATAGGCCCAGGGGGGGGCGGGGTCTCTTTCTCCTGTCGCAACGATTTCCAGCGTGGTGAGGGGCTTTCGTTTTTTTTTCATGATATCAACCATGTCAGACGCCGAGCAGGAAGACATCGCAATGAGCAGCATCTCACTGGGGCTCACACCGCCCCCCTTTTCTTCCCCTGAGAGAACGGCGGCCTGATTTCGGCTGTCCATCCCCACGAATTGGTGACCGGATACCCATCGCACTTTTGTTTGCGGCATATTTTCCTCCCCGTGTTCTTTTTTTTTCATTAAAATGTTAGCCGGCCTGATGGGGAAACCCCCTCGGTCTCTATAGCGGATCTATATGGTAACACAAGTTATAACAATCAGCGGGGTAGCGGTATCAAAAAAAAACAAAGAATAATCCCCTGACCCTGGTTCATGGGCAACAGGCCCGATAGGGGCGGTTCGCGAACCGCCCTTACAGGGTTGCAGGGCGTAGCCGGCGTTAGGTTACATGCGATAGCCCTGAAACAATCAAAGGCGGCAGTTGATTATTTCCGCGGGATATGACAAATATCTTTCCATATGTAACTAACCCCGACGACGGGATATGTGCCTTAAGGCACTAAACGCCCTCCTTTTAACCGCAAGAAAAGGAATGAACATGGAAATCATCCCGAATCTCTGGCATGTGGGTGGTTCCAGCCTGACGGCTGTTGAAGATGCCGCGGTATATCTGGTCCGGTTCGGGGATCAGGCGTTTCTGGTGGATGCGGGAAGCGGGTTGGGCCACCAAAAGTTGATTGGCAATATTTCAAAAGTGTTGCCGGCGCATGTGGAAATTGTATACCTGTTATTGACCCACTGCCACTTTGATCATACCGGCGGGGCGGCCGCCGTCAGAGCTGAATACGGTTGCGGCATTGTGGCACATGAATTGGAGGCGGCGTATCTGGAAGCCGCGAATGATACGGTTACCGCGGCTGAATGGTACGGCGCCCACATGTCACCCCTTGCGATCGATGTTAAGATTTCAGGCAAAAAAGAAACCATGCGGATCGGCGACGGGGAAGTGACACTGTTCCATTGCCCGGGGCATTCACCCGGATCGATGGTCTTTACGGTGATGATGAACCAGCAGCGGGTGTTATTCGGGCAGGATGTTCATGGGCCTCTCGACCCCATGCTGCTATCAAACCGGGAAGCGTATCTGCGATCGCTTCGATTTCTCCTGGACCTGGAGGCGGATATCCTCTGCGAGGGGCATTTCGGGGTCTTTCGGGGGAAAAAGGCAGTGGCGCGATTCATTAACTCTTACTTGACGGCAATCTGATGGAGAAGTGGAAGCTCGAATGAATACCGAAAAAATTATTACCTATATTGTCAACTGGTTGCAAGCTTACTGTAAAAACGCCGGGATGAACGGATTTGTTGCGGGCGTCTCCGGCGGCATTGATTCCGCGGTTACCTCGACGCTATGTGCGAAAACCACGAAAAAAGTTCTGGTTTTCAATCTGCCGATTTACCAGGCGCCCGAACAGGTGGCCCTGTCGGCGGCTCATATCGGGTGGCTTGAAAGCAAATTCGGAAATGTCAAAGGGATTCATGTTGATCTGACACCGGTATTTCAGGCGCTTGGAAACACGCTTCCCGCCGAAATCAAGGATGGGCTCACCATGGCCAACTCCCGCTCACGACTTCGGATGCTCACCCTCTATGCCTTTGCCTCCCATCATCGGTTGCTGGTCGCGGGGACGGGCAATAAAGTTGAAGATTTCGGGGTCGGTTTTTACACCAAATACGGTGACGGCGGCGTCGATATCTCCCCCATCGCGGATTTGATGAAAACCGAGGTCTATGCGCTAGGAGAAGCGCTTGGGGTATCCCGCGACATTCTTGATGCACCTCCCACCGATGGGCTTTGGGAAGACGAGCGGACCGATGAAAGTCAGATTGGCGCTACCTATGCCGAGCTGGAGTGGGCCATGGCTCATGATGAGGCATTTGCGGAAAAAGGCGGTTTAACCGGTCGGCAGGCAGAAGTTTTGGCCATTTACCGGCGCTTTCATCTGGCCAACCGGCATAAAATGGATCCAATTCCGGTGTGCAAAATTCCCGTGTCCATTCGGGGCGATTCGAGCAGCTCAAACGGATAAGGGGGTGCCTGCCGGCTGGAACACAGGCATTTTTTCAGCGGCTAAATTTTCCAGAAATGCGATGACCGCGACGCCATCAGCCGCAGCTTCTTCCTCGCCCCCGGCCACCCGACGCAGGGTGTCCAGCGCGGCCTTATCGCGGCTGCTGATAGCCTTTTCCATCAGCTTCAAGGTATTTTTCGCCTCGTCATAGAGCACCAGAGGGCCGCACACCACTTCTCCCGGTGCGGGTTTGTGCGTCTTTCCAATGAGATAATGATGATCGATCTTAAACGGCGCGGGAGGCGTTATATATCCGGTAAGTTCCGCAAAGAGGCTTAAGGATTCAATCACTCCCGCTGCATCTTTAAGTTCCAGTGCGGCCCGCCCTTCAGCCGCTATCGCCGCAAGGTCAGCTCGCGCATAGGACAGATCCAGCATTTCCAGGCACATCTTTTGAACTTCGAGAAGTGAGTTCTCTTTTTTGGATATCACGACATCCTTATCGTTTAGAATCTTGATGGCATTTCGAATGCTGACCATCTCTTTAACCGTTGGGCTTTTTCGCATGGCCACATCGTCAACCGTGGTTCTGTAAACCGCAAGGTCATTATCCAGCACGAGAATCATCTCTTTTTCCGGTTTGGATCCGGGGAGGCGGTATAACTCGAGGTCCCGCTCCGTCTCCGGTTTCAGAGGGCTGAGGGCCAGCAATTGGCGCATCAGCGTCTTATCCAGACGACGCTCACTGTCGGCCGGTCCGATGGTGAGGGTTATGTGCCCGACGAGCCGGTCGATCTTGATCTTTTTCAGTAGATTATCTTTAAATGTCATGATGATTTCCCCTTGTGTTCTTGCATATTGCGAGTCGTATGATCTCACATCCATTTACGGATCAAGTTGTCTGAAATTATAAAATCCGGCAAGAATCCGGAATTACAGGCGTAAAGCGTTCCGGATACCCCACTATCGGTCTGTCGATCGCGTGGGCGATTCCCATCAGCATCCGCGTGAACACCCATTGATGAAACGGATAGAGCATGTACCAGTAGCAGAGTCCGGCAAGTCCCCGGGGAAGAAAGCGGGACAGAAGTTGCAATTCGGTTTCGCTTTTCCCGCGCGGGGTGATCTGTATATCCAGCAGCGCCTCCCCCGGCATTTTCATTTCCGCCAGCAGCAAAAGGCGTTGTGCGGGAGTCACCTCAAGAACCCGCCAGAAATCGAGGGCGTCACCGGCAGAGAGGTCGATGGGGTGCCGACGGCCCCTGCGAAGGCCAAAGCCGCCGGCCAGACGATCCAGCACGCTGCGAATCCGCCAGAGAAAATCCGCTGCGTACCAGCCGGTTTTTCCGCCGATCCGGCTTATGGGCGCCCAGGTTTCAAGCGGCGTAGCACGAATTATGGCGCGGTAGCCGCATTCCAGAATCGTTCCCCCCGCCCACTGGGCATCGCCGCAATTGGCCCATTCGGGGGGGACCAATTTCCCAGCGTCACTCCAGCAGGTGTCGATTTGGGACTGGGCCAACCGTTTCAGCGCAATTCCAATCGCTTCCCGGCAGGTCAGGAGCAGCTGGGGAATATACTCCCGGATACGGTTTTCGGTGCAGATGGTCGGAAGACTCAATCCCTCGGTGAGCGGACGGGCAATGGATGCGGGCACCGGCGTGATCAAATGAATCCATCTGGCGCTGAGCCCGGCACTGAGGATCGGAAGCGGAATCACCTTTCGTTGGGGAAGTCCGGCTTCTTCTGAAAAGATGCGGATCAAATCGGCATAGGTCAGCACCTCCGGCCCGCCGATATCGAAGGTTTGCCCCACGACGGCATCATTTTCAAGGCACCCCGCCAGATACCCCAGCACATTACCGATGGCAATGGGTTGGGTCGGCGTATGCACCCATTTGGGGGTGATCATGACGGGAAGCCGATCCACCAGATAGCGTAGAATTTCAAAAGAGGCGCTTCCGGACCCGAGGATCATGGCGGCTCGAAGAACGGTTGCCGGCACTGGGCCGGATTGTAGAATTCGTGCGACCTCATGACGGGATCTTAAGTGCCTGCTGATATTCCGATGATCGGATTCACCCAGCCCCCCCAGATAGATGATCCGGTCAACACCGCCCCGGGCCGCGGCGTGTACCAAATTTTTCGCCGCGCGACGGTCCGCTTCGACATAGGCCGATTTCTTGGAAATCATGGAATGCACGAGATAGAAAATCGCCCGGCACCCTTTTGCCGCTTGTGCCAAGGTGTCCGCATCCAGCACATCCCCCTGCACCAGGGTGACGC
Source organism: Pseudomonadota bacterium (assembly GCA_043797445.1). Lineage (GTDB taxonomy): Bacteria > Desulfobacterota > Desulfobacteria > Desulfobacterales > JAFDDL01 > JAZDPP01. The sequence goes on along the minus strand of JAZDPP010000169.1, from coordinate 131,157 downwards.
GGGGGTGAGCGCTCCAGGGCCTGCAGGCAAGCTTATCCATTGACCTTCCAAATGCCCGCACATGAACGCCATTCGCAAGCAACCGGGGGACAAGGCGTCCTCCGATATATCCGGTGGCGCCGGTTACCAGCACCGGGGCATCGTTTATTACCACGTCTCCATTCCCTTTCATTTTGGATAACGGCCGTTTAACCTGCGCGCTTCGAATCACGCCCGGCAGGGGCGCGGCGGTGAGGAGCGAAATGTTATCCGAAAAATTTGGAACCATGCAGCTTCAATTCGTTTCAAGTCCCCAATATCTACTGTTTGTCTCGTATGCCATAAATCGTATTGAAGTTGGAGCCGGAGCCACCCTTTCGGTGTGCGACCAAATACTTTAGATAACCTCAATGCCATTTCAGGGCTTTCGTTTCAGTCGACAATCCGGAAATTAATCCTTATGATTCAGGCAAGATATTTTGGATAATATATCCGATTCCCCAAGGATTGCAATCGAATGAATATTTTTGTTTTGGATAGTACCCCTGAAAGGTCTGCCCGATACCACTGTGACCAGCATGTCATCAAGATGATTCTTGAGAGCGTTCAGATTCTATGCACGGCGCTATATCAACATGGCGTTAGCACCCCCTATAAACCCACCCATGTCAAACACCCCTGCGTGTTATGGGCGAGCGCATCCTACGGCAATTTCCTCTGGCTTAAAAAATTGGCGCTTGCGCTGAACAGAGAGTATAAATATCGCTATGGAAAAAGTACGGATCATCAATCGATTGTGGTGCTTAAACAGCTTGACGGATTAACGTACGCGGACAGGGAAATGACCCCTTTTGCGCAGGCAATGCCGGAGCAGTACCGGGTTCCCGATGATCCGGTGCGTGCCTACCGGGCATACTATATCGGCGAAAAATTAAAATTTGCAAAATGGCGCGGGAGACGCCCCCCCTTTTGGCTAAGGGGCCTGTAAAGGAACTCTTTCATGGGTTTGAATTCTCGGTAGCAGCCCATCATCCTTTCCCCAGTGCTTCCCGTGCCTTGGCGGCCAAAGCCTGCCTTGAAAATGGCTTCTTGATGAAGTGCAGGCCTTTTTCGATCATCCCGTGGGGGGCGATGATACTGGCCTCGTGGCCAGACATGAACAGGAGCTTGAGGTCGGGGTGAAGGGACAACAGGTCCCTTGCCAGATCCCGGCCGTTCATCCCGGGCATGAAAACATCCGTCAGGAGCAGATGGATTTCGCCGGAGTGCGTTTTTGCGAGGTGCATCGCCTCACTCGGCGTGGAAGCGGCCAGCACGGTGTACCCCAGACGCTCAAACATCATCTTGGTCACTTTCAGGATCGCCGGCTCGTCCTCCACCAGCAGGATGGTTTCGTTACCTATTCCGGTCGGTTCCACCGGCGCTTCCTTGCACCCCGGCACCCCATTGTCCACATGCCGTGGCAGATAAATGGAAAAGGTTGTCCCCCGGCCGGACTCACTACAAACATCAATGAAGCCGTTATTCTGTTTGACGATGCCGTACACCGTGGCCAGACCCAGGCCCGTGCCTTCACCGACGTCCCTGGTCGTGAAGAAGGGCTCGAAGATGTGGGCCAGCGTTTCCTTGTCCATGCCGCAGCCGGTATCGCTCACGGAGAGCCGCACGTACTCGCCGGGAGTGCATCCCGAATACCCGGCGCATGAGGCCTCATCGAAGACGGTGATCCTCGTTTCAATGGTGACCTTGCCCCCCCCCCCCCCGATGGCGTGACGGGCGTTGACGCAGAGATTGGCCAGTATCTGGTCGATCTGGGTGGGGTCCACCTTGACCGGCCAGAGGTTCCCGCCCGGCAGCCAGGCAAGATCGATGTCCTCACCGATCACCCGCCGCAACATCCTGAGCATGCTTTCAACAATCTCGTTCAGATCGAGCACCCGGGGGGTAACCGTCTGCTTGCGGGCAAAGGCCAGCAACTGCCGGGTCACCTCCACGGAACGCTCGGCGGCCTTGATAATTTCCAAAAGATCGGCATGCAGCGGCTCGGCCGGGTCCACCTTGTCAAGGGCCAGTTGCGCAAAGCCGAGGATCACTGTGAGCATGTTGTTGTAATCGTGCGCGACACCGCCCGCCAGCTGCCCCACGGACTCCATCTTCCGGGCCTGCTGCAACTGATCCGTCAGACGCAAGTGATCGGTGATATCGCGCTTTACGGCCACATAGCTTACGATCCGGCCATCGGCGGTGCGAACCGGGGAAATCGTCATCTCCTCGGTGTAGAGGCTTCCGTCCTTCCGTTTATTGACCATGCGGCCCTTCCAGGTTCGCCCGGCGGAGATGGTTCCCCATAGATCGCGGTAGAAGGCCGCTTCCTGTTTACCGCTCTTTAAGATGCGCGAATTTTTGCCGATGACCTCTTTACGGCTATATCCGGTCACGGTTTCGAAGGCCGGGTTGACGTACGAAATGGTGCCATCGGGATGGGTGATGAGAACCGGCTCACCGACTTGCTCAACGGCTGAGAGCAGGCGCTCGCGCTCATCTTCGGCCAGCCCGTGCTCGGTGGTGATGTCGCTGATCACGACGCGGCACGCGGGTGCCCCGCCTTCGTCTTGCGCGGCGGTCGATTCGAGCCGGGCCCAGAACGCCCTTCCGTCCGGTTTCACCATCCGCAGTTCAAAAACCTGCGGTTGCCCGGTTTCAAAGAGCTGACGGCGGTGCCGGTAATAGATGTCCTGGTCGTCGGGGAGGATGAACCGGGTGATCGGCTGTTTGACCAGTGCGCTTCGGACCACGCCCAAAAGCGTGGCGGCGGTGAGGTTCGTCTCCAGGATCAGCCCCGTTTCGCTCACGGTGATATAGCCCACCGGCGCGAGATCGTAGAGGTCGAAATATCGCGCCCGGGTTTCTTCCAGTTCCACCTGCGCCCGGAGCAACTCCTCGTTTTGCATTTCGAGCTCGATCTGATGCACCCGCAGTTCGTGGAGCATGCGCCGGGTTTCTTCGGGTGACAGGGCCGTGAGTTCTTCCGCTTCCGATGCGGCATTATCCCGAGAGATCTTCTCGGCCCGCCTTCGCAGTTCGGCGGCGTCTTCGGGTCGGTTATCCTTGGCGGTCATGGGGGCGCTCCTTTCATCTGATCCGTGACTTCAAACTTCAGGAAGATAGACCATCGAAAACGGGAATCCTTTGACCATAATCATTCGCCAGGGCATGCTCAATTGCCTGAGTAAACTTCACTCCCAAACCGGATCGCGCTGCACTATAGAAAAGAACCTCGGCGTGTAACTCGCGACGAGCTGCGGCTAAAAACCGAACGCTATTCATCGGGCAATCTGTCGCAGTTCGGCAAGCACGGTTTCTGCATCGATCGATTCCACTTCGCCGCGCTGATATGCAACCACTCGCGCCTGGATTTCCTGCTCCCACGCCGCCTCGATTTCCGCAATCCCTTCTTGCTGAAGCGACTCAAGAAGAGATTCGGCCAGGCGCGCCCGATCTTCGGGTGGCAAACACCTTGCCTGTTCTTCAATTTCGCGAAAAACCGGAAACATTTGCTACCTCCATTGATTTACATGGTGCTTCTGACTGGGGTCATCGACAATTTCGCTGTTTATAAACCCGGAGGCTATAAGTCCAACGATGGTTCCGACAGTTGCTCACAGTCCTCGTATACACGGTTTTCCTCCCATCACTCTGGAATCAAAGGTAATTATGGGTAGATCTGCCATTTTGGTTTCCATGAAATGTATTTTATCTTGCTGTCACTATACATAAATGTGTTTCCCCTGGCAAACAGCTTTATGAGGTTTCAAATTCAATTCTGGCTAGCTTCGCCTTTCGTCGGGCGATTTTTCCTCATCGTCCATAAATTTTTATTCCATGCAATTCACTCATTAGGAGGAAGTGTTTATCAACTGTAAAAAGCTTGATGTTATTATGAATTGCATTTTGAGCGATTATCAAATCGGATATTCCGACTCTGTTTAGTCCATTCCTTAAATTCAAAGTCTGCATGTGTATTATTTGATACCAATCAATTTTAAATTTCGTCTTGGAAACCGTTAAGAGCAATTCTTTGAGATTTTCTTCTTTCTTTTGGATGACTGATGGCAGTAATTCTGCAAGAATAAGGTCATTAACGCATATGTTATTAGAATCTATTAAATCATTTAACGGTAATGCGGCTATGTTTCCTTTGAAATATTCTATCCATACCGAGGAATCAACCAAGACCATAATTATCTATTCCTCATGGAATCAAGATCAATATCAAGATCAATTTTTCCAAAGAAGCATTTTAAATCCTTCACTTTTTCTTTCTGAATAAGATTTTTCAATGCCACCTTAATCAAATCCGTTTTTGTTTGTATATGAGTTAGTGCCATCGCTTCTTCTATAAGGGATTCAGGTAAATCTAATGTTGTGCGCATGATTACATCCTCCTGTGCATATTGCTATCACCAATTATATGCATCGTCAATGTTTTATATATGTGCCCGCGGGATCCGTCCAAAAAAGGTCGTCGTGAAGTCGCCGTTGGCTTTAACGCGCAGGCCCGGATGACGCAGACTGGAGGGCATAACCGTCCCTGGAATTGTAGCGGGTAACTTCCAGCTACCACTTAAAATGGCTGCATAACCATTCAAACTTATATGCGGACACCTGAGTCGTTGCTTGAATTCACCTGTTTTTTGGTGTAAGGACGGGATCACTTTATTTTGTGCTAAGGAAACGCCGACAATGACCAGATCAGAAATATGCACCGCCATTTTACGGATATTCAACAACCAATTTGAAATTTCGAATCCGGGACTGGACGATGAGTTGCGCGAGGCGCACGAATTTGACAGCATCGATGCGATTGAGCTTCTGAGAGAGATCGAAATCCTTCTGGGGACTCAACTGACGCAGGATGAGAAAAAAGCAGCCATGGATGTTCACACCATCAATCAGATCGTTGATTACGTGGAGAATCTGGCGCTGCAAAGAGCGGCCAATGCCTGATGTGCAACCCCCAAAACCCTTTACCCTTCACCCTCAATAACGGGACTGAATTCAATGGAAAGAAGAGTCGTTATCACCGGTGCGGCGGCCATTACCCCCATCGGCTGCACGGCCGAAACGATCATCCAAAATCTGACCGATGGTGTTTCCGGGGTCAGCAAAATTAAAGATGACGGCCTTCTCACCGAGCATATCCATTCCGGCGTCTTTGGGTCGGTGGATTACCCCATCGAATTTGATTTCAAGCGCCGGGACCGAAAAACCATGGGACCGGTTGCTTACTACGCCTGCCATGTGGCCGGCGAGGCGCTTAAACAATCGGGGGTGAGCGATGATTTCATTCGTTCCGGAAGGCTTGGGGTGGCCTTTGGTTCGACCCATGGCAGCCCCACGATACAGCGCAATATCTATCGCACGTTTTTCAGCGACGACAGATCCAAACTGAATAATGTCGGCGCCGTGGATTATTTGAAATCCATGGTGCACACCACCGCCGTCAACATCACCAAAATGTTCGGCATCACGGGACGGGTGATTTCCTCATCGACGGCCTGCACCACCAGCAGCCAATCGATCGGTTTCGGTTACGAATCGGTCAAATTCGGCATGCAGGACGCCATGCTCTGCGGCGGCGCGGATGAGTATGATACGACAACGGTTGCCGTATTTGACAATTTGATGGCCTGTTCAACGGACTATAACGAGACGCCCCACAGAACCCCTCGCCCCTTCGACCGGAACCGGGACGGTCTCGTCGTCGGCGAAGGCGCCGGCGCCGTGGTATTGGAAGAATACGAATCCGCCAAACGCCGCGGAGCCCCCATTCTGGCGGAGTTGATTGGATTTGCCTGTGCCAATAACGGCGGGGATCTCATTCTTCCCAATATCGAGGGCATCGGCAGAACCATTCAACTCGGGCTCGAAAACGCTTCCATTACCCCTGAGCAGGTGGATTTCATCAGCGCCCACGCCACCGGCACGAAGATGGGGGATGTCATGGAGGCTCAGGCCATCGGAAAAATTTTTGGAAAAGGTCCGGCCGTTACCGGCCTCAAAAGTTATATGGGCCACACCATGGGCTCCTGCGGCGCCATCGAAACCAATCTCACGCTGCATATGATGGCGGAAGGCTTCATTGCCCCCACCCTGAATCTGGAAGATATCGATGAGCGCTGTAACATGATCCGTCATGTGATGAACCGGCTGGAGACGCCCATTCACATCGCCGCCATTCAAAATTTCGCATTTGGCGGTGTTAACACGATCCTGTTTCTTAAAAGGGTTGATGCGTAATGATCCCTAACGATACCGAGACCCCTTTATTGAGAGGCGGCTTCCGGCTTCGGGGGCGCCGCTTGAAGGATCTGGCAATCACGCTTCTTCTGTGGGGGTATTTTACCGTTGGGTTTTTGTTTTGCTTTGCCCCCTTTTATCTCCTCTCCTTTTTTTTCGCTTCCGATCGGCCGGCGGCGTTTCAGCGTTTGAACAGCCTGTTTTACCGGGGGTTTTTTTTCTTATGCCGGATGACGATTCCCGGCCATAAATGGGAAATTGCCCCGGAAGTCCGGGCAATTCGCGGGGCCGTGATTGTGAGTAACCACGTCTCGTACCTCGACTCGATTTTGATGGTGTCCCTTTTCCCAAGACTGACTACCATCGCCAAGGCAAGACTCTTTGAGATTCCGATCTTCGGACGTGTTCTGGCGCTTTCCGGCTATATTCCCTCAAGTGGCGAGGGTGCTTACGCGAGCCTGCTAATAGACAGCCTGGATTCCTTGGCAACTCATTTTGCCAATGGCGGCAATATCGTTGTTTTTCCGGAAGGGACCCGCAGCCGTGACGGAGTGGTCGGCCCTTTCAATAAAGGCGCCTTTAAAATCGCCAGAAAATTTGATGTGCCACTCACCGTGTTAAGAATCCGGAACACGGACATACTATTTACGCCCGGGAAATTCCTTTTCAATACCGGTTGTCCTAATTCGATCCGCGTGGATCTTGTTTCCCATCTTCACCCGGACTATGGACACCCTGATTTTTCAATGAAAAAATTGATGGGCGAGGTGCACCGGCTGATTGCGGAATCCGGTGACGAAAATCACTGAAATCAACACTTTTATGCGGTAATTTGGCCTTGATCATCGATTTGACTAACCCCGAGTGACGGGAGGGTTACGCCAGGGTGTTTTGGGGAGCCCGGCAAGCTGTTTGAACGATAGTGAGTTCTTGCCCGGCCGGAAAAATGCTATCGAATGGCCGGGACTATGATCAAGGCCGGTTTTTTAGAACGGGAAAAGGCCATGGCGGTGGAGGGAAAATGAAGATAGTCCTGATGTCAATGCCCGATGTGGCGCCGGTGATCATGCACGAATCGGCATTTCACATGCCGAACCTCGGCATTGCCAGCATCGGCGCCAATATCGAAGACGGTCACGAAGTTTATCTCATCGATTTAATCCGTAAGAGATCCCATGTTCGTCAATATGTAAGCCGGGTCCTGCCGAAAATCCGTCCCCAACTGGTGGGCCTTTCGTCCATGACCTGGCAGTTCGGAACCTGCCTCAAGCTGATCCGTCTCATTAATAAAATACTTCCGGATGCCAAAATTGCCATCGGGGGGTATCATGCCACTCTGATGTACCGGGAAATCAGCGATTCGCCGGAAGGGGATGGGATCGATTTCATTGTCCGGGGCGAGGGGGAAGAGGTCTTCCGACGTATTGTAAAAGCGCTTGAAGGAAAGGACCGGCTTGAGGCAATTCCTTCACTATCCTACAGAAACGCCGGCGGTTTTGCCCATAACCCCAAAGGTGAGCTTCTGGATCTGACCCGGATCAAGCCCCCCATACGGGACAAGCGCCGATTGACGTGGGGCTATCATATCATGAACCGGAGCGCCGAAGTCATGGAGACGTCACGGGGGTGCACCCGATCGTGCAATTTTTGCAGCATCCGGCACATGTACGGCCGGTCCTTCAGACCTTATCCCATGGAGCGCATTCTTTCGGATATTGACACCATCTATTACAAGAACCGGTCCCGATGGATCTTTATTTCCGATGACAACTTCGTGCTGGCGCCCAAACGGGTTATCGAGCTGTGCAATCGCATTGTCGAACGGGGCTACCGGGGACTTCATTTTGTGGTTCAGGCCGACTGCTTAACCATGGCCAAAAATGAAGAAATGGTTCGATCGATGGCCAGGGCCGGCTTTAAGTGCATCTTTCTCGGTATCGAAAACGTTTCCAGGAAAAACCTTCTGGCGGCCAACAAGGGGGATATCGTCGAATCCTCCCGTAAGGCCATCAAACTTTGTCACAAATACGGCATCATGGTGGTCGGCGGAATGATTTTCGGTTTCCCCGATGACCGAGAGGAAGATATTGTGAATAACTATCGCTTCCTCGTTTCCACGGAGGCCGATACCGCCTATTGTCAGATTCTGACCCCCTACCCCAAAACCGGCATCCGCCAGGAATTGCTGGATGCGGGTCTCGTCACCCATCCGTTTGATTACGCCCGGTACAACGGAATGTGGGCCAATGTCCGAACGCACCACATGGATGCCGACACGCTGCAATACCTGGTCTGGTACCACCGTCAGACGGTCATGGGCTGGTGGACGCCCTCGGAGCGAATCCGCAAGCAGGGCCGCTTATGGACCAGCATCTGTCTTTTTCTTTTTAAGCCGCTGATGCGAGTGATCGTTGCCCGGTCGATGCGAAAATATGGTTGGAGGGGACGATTTGAACGGGAAATGGCCCGGCTCGGAGCCGGTAACCGGTTTCCGGATCTGGAGGATTAGGCGAGGTTAGGGGACCGGTTCCGGTGAATCGAGGTGTCGCCAGAGATACCACGAGGCAACGGAACAATAAGGCTTCCATGTTTGACCGATGTTTTCAAGTGTCGCGCCTTCGCCATAGAGCATTCGGACGGCCCGCTGCAGGCCGGCATCTCCCATCGCCAGCACATCGGGCCGTTTCAGACCGAAAATGAGAAACATTTCAGCCGTCCATCGCCCCACCCCCGGAAGTTCCGTGAGTGCGACGATAACCTCTTCGTCCCGCAGATTCATCAGCGCACCGAAGTTCAGCCGGCCATCGGCTACTCGCGCTGCCAGCTCATTGATATATTTTACCTTGGTCATTGATAAGCCAGCCCCTCGTAATGCCTCCAAAGGGGTGGCAAGAAATCCGGACGGACAGAAGGTCGGAACCACTTTTAGAACCCGGCTTTCTATCGAGTTCGCTACCCTGGCGGAAAGCTGCTGACTGATGATGGAGGTAACGAGTGTATGGAACGGATGGAATTTTCGTTTTGCCAGCGGGCAGGAACCATGAGCGGCCACAAGCCGGGCCATGACGTTGCAAGATTGAATTAAATGCCGCTGAGCTTCGGCCATAACCCTGGCCGAGAGGATGCGGGGCTTTCGAACCGCCATCAATTGCCTCCGGCATCCCTCGCCACTTTTACATGTGGCTTTCATATGGAGTTTATTCGGGTGCGCTTTTAAGGTGTCTAAGCTTGAACATCTATTAAAAGAGCATCAAGTCATGTGCAAAGATCTATAGTCTCTGATTGACGCCGTAGGGGTCAAGTGGCATAATTTCGACGTAATGTCCATTATATTTTTTATCATAAACCGTTTGTCAATATGGTTGCATTTGTGGAATCTCTTATTTCCCACTGTCTGAATCTGGATGGCCTGGATTTTCAGGATACTCAGGATGGAAAGCACCCCAACCATCCTGATCATCCTTTCATCCCGCCCATCCCTATCCGGTTGCCGATATGACATATCAGATCCTCCTGGCAGGCCTCTTGGTATTCCTGGGAGCAGCGGGAATAATTTTCATCCGGCGGAGACGCGGGGCAAAGCTTTTTGGCAAACCGGCGACACCGTCCCAGATGGCCGGAAAGGATATGGGGCAGGCCGGTTCAGCACCGGCCGAATATGTTCCGGAGCTGGTTGGCCTGATGGAGGTTGAAGCCTTTTTCCTCGACCTTTTCCGTCGTCAACTGGGAGCACCACCGGAGGCCAGGGGCTTCATCACATCGACTAAGGATAAAAACAATCGCGCGGGGCGCATATACAACCTGAGCGTTAAGCATAAGGGGCAGTGGGCAACGCGGCATATGACCATTCGACCTATCGGTGAAATCAGTCACAGCAAGAGTCAGTGCTACTGTGTGATTTTCGATACCCACATGGTCGTTAAAATCCCTCCGGCGCCGATAAAAGACTTTTCCAGCTATATCCGGCGGATTCAGCGTGAAAGTGTTCTTGTCGAAAAACTTTCTCCCCTGATATGCATTATTCCAAATTTCTCCGTTATCTTGAGTCGTGTCTGGAAGCTTGCCGACGTCGGGGCGATTCCCGGAAAAGATCCCTCGGAAAAATACATCCGTTTGCTGAAGGCTGCTCCGGAGTATCAGTCCTGTTTGAGGATCGGCGACTCTTTCGTCTTCTTTATGGATCTTTCGAGGCACTTTTTTTTAAGTGATGTTTTGCTTGAACTCCACGATTTGGAAGGAGAAATTCAAAAAACCATCGCTTCCGATTCAGATATCCTGTTTTACGGATTTGATTTTGAAATCAAATACGGCCCCGAGAACGCAATGGTCTGTTTAGACATGCAGGAGAAATATGACCGTTTTGAATCCGGATTGGCAACGTGTTTGATTCAACCGAACGAACGGATTTTACTCAGCGATAAGCGGAAACGGGAATGGTTCTTTTCGCATATGGCCGGAGAATGCATTTCCATACCTCCCTTGTCCGAGTTCACCGATGCGTTCGTGGCGGAGGTAAAGCGCCTCCTCCAGGAGATCGCTCCACCTTCCGAGACAACGGTAAGGATGTACCAAAAGATTGTTCGTGATCATGCGGGTCAGTTGATCTTTAATCAAAACCGATACCAGATTGAAGCGATGATCAAAAATATTCTCGATTTGCTGGTCATTCTGGAGGAAAAGCACATCTCCCATCGGGATCTTAAGCCGGACAATCTTCTTGTGGCGGGAAAAACGGAAAACTACCCTCTTTTTTTACTGTCGGTGGACGGGTACAGCATCGGTCTTATTGATCTTGAAACTGCCGTTGCGTTTGGGTCTTCTGAAAACCAGCCGCTGAGCCAGCCCCATTTGGCGGGGACTCCGGCCTATGCCACTCCATCCCATTTTGTCATGAACGGCCTTCTTCTGGAAATCCACGGCGATTTAGCAAGGATTTTTCACCTGCAGGATTGGTATGCCATCGTGGGAATCATATATGAGATTATAACCGGTAACCGCCTGTTTTTAAGGACCGGTAACCAGATCCCCGGGCTAATCCAGACGCTTCAAAAAACCCGGGCGGATCATCAGGATTTAAAGAAGGTGTACCTTGGGCTCAATGAGGCGTTCTGGAAATGTGCAAGAGAAGAATTCGTTTTAAAAACAGGAGAATGTCAATCACGCCTTGAGAAGGTGATGGTGCGGGTGCCAATCGCCCTTGAGTGTCGCTTCGAAAACTATCTTGCATCACAGCCGAAAAAATTGAATCGACCGCTCCCGACAGGCAGACCGGCTGATTTGAATTTCACATTGCCCGCCAACCATCTGCTGGAACTGATGTTTGAGATTGTCGAGGGGACCCTGGACGTGAAAACGCTATCATGTCGTAACGATAACAAAAATGAAGCTGATGTCTTTTCAGGAGATCAAAGCGATGAATGTGCAACGTGCAGCATCGGGTATACATTGACCGGTGTAATCTAACCCCTGCTCAAAAAACCTGCCTCAATTGAAATCCAAAAAAAATTCCGCCCGCCTATTTTGTGAAAACTGTTGACAAACAACCTCCAAATTTTTTAGATTGCCCAAGTTGTTTCGCGGGACACTGAAATTCCCCTGATGCACATATCGATAGTTGGGGTGTTTCTGAGGAGTATGCTCTGACGCAGGTGCGCCAGGCTGCTACTTGTTTTGTACATTAAAAGGACATTCAGAGCCCGAATGCATCTTCTTCGTTATTGCCGACATCTTGCCTGTTCTCTCGCCCTTTTGCTGGCTGTGGTGTACCTGGTTTCGGTACCCCCGTGTTATGCAAAAGAGAAGAAAGCCGACGGGAAAAAACAAAATTCGCTGAAAGCCAAAAGTCCAAAAAAATCACCGAAAGCGCTGACCGCAAATAAGTTACCAAAAGCACAAACCGCTACTAAGTTATCAAAAGCGCGAACCGCAAAAAAAACGCCCACTGTGCTGAGCGGGAAAAAAAAATCTAAAACGATAGCCGCAAGAAAATCGTCGAAAACGCCAATCGCAAAAAAATCTTCCCGCGTGCTGATCGCAAAAAGATCCGAAGCCGAGTCCTGCCCCACCGGTATTCCGTTCGAGGAAACGGTGAGCGAATATCTCGGCACCCCTTATCAACGCGGCGGCACGAACAGCAACGGGATAGACTGCTCGGGGTTGAGCCGGAGGTTTTATCTGGAGGTTTTCGGTTTGTCGTTGCCGCATAACTCGGCGGAACAGAGCCAATTAAACATTTTTGAAAAAATTCCCCTGAATCCGGACGGGTTCGAATCCAGCGATCTTCTGTTCTTCAACGATAAAAGCAAACGAATCAACCATGTGGGTATCTATCTCGAAGACGGGAAATTTCTCCATGCCACTCCGCGAGGGGGTGTCATGATCTCCAGCCTGGACGATTCGCACTGGAGACAGCGTCTGGTCGCTTCCCGGCGGATCAAGGACACCGTTCTGGCCAAGGCCTCCGGGTCTGGAATTTCAACCGCGGTAACCGGGGATAGCGAAATTTCCATGGGATATGCCGCCGACGTTGACAAGAACCTGCATGTGAATCTGGAAACATTTTATTCTGGCCAGTTCAAGAAACAAAATTCGGCAAAACAATTCCCGAGCGGCCCTTTTTTCACGGGTCCGCTTGAACCCGAATCAAACGATATGGGACCCTGGCAGGGGATCCGGGCTTCGGCGGATATTCGTCCCGCGTCCTGGTTGCAAATCAGACCTTCTCTTGGGATGATGGATGGGCCTTCCTGGTGGTCCGACAATAACAGCACCACCTGGCAGGTTTATGGACTTGAGACGGCCATTTCACCGGTCTCATCACAGTGGTCACTTGTTCTGTCCTTGCACTCTCTGCTAAATGACAGCTATTTCACCGCTTACGAAGATGCCACCGACACCGATATCGGTTTGCATTTCAACTACATGATATCCAAGACGATGCACTTCTCCGTCATGGGTAGCTGGGAAGGATCTTACCTGTTGAGAGATACAAAGACCACCGATACGACCCGGGATTTGCGGAACCTGTCTTTCAACCTGAATTTTTCTTTTTAGTCACCTGCCCAATCGGCCTATCATGTCACTGGCAACGTTTGCGGTAAAATTTTCTATTTGATATCCGATAAGGGCGCCGGCTGATTTTTCAAAGAACGTATCCAATCCGTGCCCATTGCGAACACTTAATTAAGTTGCCAACGAAGAGGGGCCCTGATACTTTTTCGAGAAGGAGTGAATGCCTGTATTGACAATAGGGATGACATTGGATAAAAATTTTATTCATAGTTTTTCTGGAACAATACAGAGTTGTTTTTTTCCGAATTGCAGCAAAATTAACACTTGCTCCCTGAACATTTTCGCCGGTTGCTGATATACAGGGCGCGCTATTGTCAATCATCATATCAGGGAAATGCCATGATTATCGGCCTGGATGTCGGCGGAACGCACACGGACGTGGTTTTGTTGGGAAATCGTGGAATTATCAGAGAGTTTAAAATTCCGACCAATCAATCCGATCTATTTGAAACGGTACTTGCCGGGTTAAGCCAAATTGCCAGCGGTATAGATCCTAAGCACATTATGCGGGTGGTTTTCAGTACCACGCTCACCACAAATGCCATTGTCCAGGAAAAGACGCCTCCGGTGGCCATGATTATTTCCACCGGCCCGGGTATCGACCCGGAATTATTTCGTGTTTCCGACCATTACCACGTGGTTGCGGGTAGCATTGACCATCGCGGACGGGAAATAAAACCGGTGAACCCGGATGAAATCCTTGCCATTGCCGAACAACTTGTCGCTGAAGGTGTCCGGTACTTGGGAATTGTGGGAAAATTTGCCACCCGCAATCCCTCCCACGAGCTCAAGATAAAGAGCCTGCTGGAGAGTCGGTTTGAAAAGGTTTTTGTCGGGCATGAAACCTCGGGCAATTTAAATTTCCCTCGGCGAATCGCCACCACTTATCTTAACGCCGCCGTTTATCCCATTCATAAAACTTTTTTTGAAGCGGTGCAAAAGTCCCTTGGAGAAAAAGGCCTGCTGACTTCCATTCGAATCCTGAAACCGGATGGGGGCAATATGAAGTTTGACGCTTCCATCAACTGCCCGGCGCAAACGATTCTTTCCGGCCCGGCTGCCAGTGTAATGGGCGCTTTGCCCTATGCATCAAAGAGCTCTGAAAGCCTGGTGCTGGATATCGGGGGTACGACCACGGATATGGCGATTTTGATTAATGGCGTCCCCCTGCTGGACCCGCTGGGAGTTGAGCTTGGTGGCTTTAAAACGTTAATTCGCGCCATGGACACCCACTCCATCGGATTGGGAGGTGACAGTCTCGTGCGAGTCGTCAACGGACAGTTATCCATTGGGCCTGAGCGTCGGGGAAAGGCCATGGCGTTTGGTGGTCCCACTCCAACGCCCACGGATGCCCTCCTGGTTCTGGGAATCATGACGGAGGGCGACCGGCAAAAAGCCATTGATGGGTTAACCCCTATTGCCGAGGCGCTTGGGACGACCGTCGAAAAAACGGCGGAAACAATCTTTAACAAAATCTGTGAAGATATTCTGATAGCCGCCAATCAGATGTTGCGGCGTATCAATTCCAAACCGGTTTATACCGTTCACGAACTCTTAGAGGGATATCAGGTAAAGCTTTCTGAAATCCTGGTTCTGGGGGGACCCGCTGCCTATTTTGCGGGCAAACTGGAAAGTTTAAGTAAAATTCCCGTTCGTGCTGTGCCAAACAGCAAGGTGGCCAATGCGATCGGCGCCGCGCTCGCAAGAACGACCAGCGAGATTACGTTTTTTGCCGATACCGAGCGGGGGATTTGCACTGCCCCGGAAGATAATTATCAGAAAAAAATCGGGAAAGATTTCAGTGCTCAGGACGCCGTTCGGGAGGCCTTCGAGCTGTTGCGGCAGAAGGCATTGCAGATGGGCGCTGACCCCGAGCATCTGGAAATGGAAGTCACCGAAAACATCCAGTTTAACATGGTGCGTGGTTTTTACACCACCGGGCGCAATATTCGCACGAGAGTGCAGATCAAGCCGGGTCTGATACACGGATATGAAATGTATGCCGGATTAAAAAATCCGGCAACCAATTGAAAATCGGAGTTGCCATGCTGCACGCCAAACATAAAACCGGTCTTGTGTTCTTCCCCGCTTTCGATTGGGCCATCAGTCCCACTCACCCGGAACGTGAAGAGCGGCTCCTTTACACCCAGGATCAGGTTTTTGAAGAGGGTATTTTTGACATTGAGGGAATTGATGAGTTCAAGCCGGGGCTATGTACGGTTGAAGATATCCAGCGTGTTCATTTTTGCGTTCCCGATGTTTCGGCGGTGACGACCGAATCCCATCTAATCAGTGCGGGGGGCGCCAAGACCATTGGAAAGGCCGTTCTCGACAAAAAGGTGGAGCGCGGTTTTGCCCTGGTCCGGCCACCCGGTCACCATGCCATGCGCGTTGTTCACGGCGCCAGGGGGTTTTGCAATATAAACATAGAAGCGGTGATGATCGAATACCTTCGAAAGGCCTACGGCGTTAAAAAGGTCGCCATTGTCGATACGGACTGTCACCACGGTGACGGTACTCAGGACATCTACTGGCATGATCCGAACACCCTTTTTATGTCGATTCACCAGGATGGCCGAACGCTTTATCCGGGGTCCGGGTTTGCCAACGAGATGGGAGGGCCCACCGCCCTGGGAACAACCGTCAATATCCCGTTGCCTCCCAACACCTCCGAAGAAGGATTTCTGTACACCATCACCGATATTGTTCTTCCCATACTGGGCGAGTTCAAGCCGGAGATCATCGTCAATTCCGCCGGCCAGGACAATCATTTTTCCGACCCGATTACCAATATGAATTTTTCAGCGCAAGGATATGCGGATTTGACCCGGCTCTTAAAACCGGACATCGCGGTGCTTGAAGGGGGCTATGCCATTGAAGGCGCCCTGCCCTATGTCAACCTTGGCATAATTCTCGCCATGGCCGGCATGGACTACAGTAAAGTAGTGGAACCGGATTATGATAAAGAAAAAATCCGTCAGACCCCGGGAATCATGGATTGGATTAAAAGAACCGGGGAAACGGTTCTGGGGAATTGGGCCAAACGAGAAAGGCTTAAATCCGTCATGCTGGCGGGAAATAAATTTGCCGAACGCACCCGCAACATCTATTATGACACCGACAATATCGGTGAGCAGCAAAAGGAAACCCTTCGTGTATGCCCGGATTGCGCGGGCGCCCTGAGAATTTCCTCCTCCAGTGACCGGGGGACCAAAATTCTCGCGATTCAAATACCAATGGATGCTTGCCCTGAATGCATGAAACAGGGATACAAATGGTATAATGCCAATGATGGGGACACCTTCAACTTTATTTATCTTCAGGATCGTCCCAAGGATGAATATCTGGTTCGCACACCGAAGCGGTAACATTGATGACGTGAACGAATACAGGCAAACCCGCATTCACGCAAACCTACGGCTACGAGCTCAAATTCTTCAACTTGTGCGGCAATTTTTTATAGACGCTCACTTCCTCGAAGTCGAAACCCCCGTGCGCATTTCCTCTCCGGCGCCCGAAAGACATATTCATGCCGTTCCCTCCGGTTCATGGTGCCTTCAGGCTTCCCCAGAGCTTTTTATGAAACGGCTGCTATCCGCCGGTTACCCGCGTATCTTCCAAATTTGTAAATGTTTTCGGGCTCACGAACGGGGGAAGCGTCATCTGAGCGAATTCACCCTTCTCGAATGGTATTGCACGCAAATGGATTATGGTGCATTTATGGACCAGTGTGAGGCGCTGATTCAGGCGGTGGCTTCGGGCCTCGGTTTAAAAAACCTTCTTCTTTACCAGGGAAAAAAGGTCGATTTGACATCACCCTGGCATCGAATTTCCGTAACGGATGCATTTCACCGGTGGGCCGGTGTTTCTCCGGAAGAAGCGTTGATGCAAGACCGGTTTGATGAGATCATGGTCGATGCAATTGAACCGAACCTGGGGTTTGTAACCCCCTCGTTCCTTTACGATTACCCGGTTGAGTGCGGCGCGTTGGCAAGGAGAGATCCAAACAACGAAAAAATCGTTCAACGCTTCGAGCTCTATGTTTGCGGCCTGGAGCTTTGCAATGCCTTTATCGAATTGACGGATCCGGTTGAGCAGCGTGTGCGCTTTGAGCGGGAACAAAGCGGAATGCGTCGCCCTGGAACCCCTGATTATCCCCTGCCGGAAAAATTCCTGACCGCTCTGGAGGATATGCCGGAATCAGCCGGCAATGCGCTTGGCATAGATCGATTGATCATGTTGTTTGCCGACGCCGGGACCATTGATGATGTGGTGGCGTTTACCCCCGAGGAGATATGAAGAAAGAGGAGAATCGATATGCATCTTGTTGTTATCGGCGGTGACGCCGCCGGAATGAGCGCGGCGAGCCGCGCCAGACGCCATTTGCCCGAGCTTGAAATCACCGTTTTTGAAAAAACCGAAGACGTTTCCTACAGCGCCTGCGGCATGCCGTACAACATCGCGGATGAAAACCGGGACATGGCGGATCTGGTCGTCCGGCCAGCCCGGGAATTCCAAAAGAAACAAAACATCACTGTGCTCACCGGGCATCATGTGCAAAAAATCGATACCCACAAAAAGACCGTATCCGGAACAACCGTCGATGGAAAACCGTTTGAATGCGGGTATGACAAGCTGTGTATTGCCACCGGCGCGTCACCGATCATTCCTGATTTGCCCGGTGTTGAGTATCCTTGCGTTTTTCCCCTGAAAAATCTCCAAGATGGAAAAAAAATTAAGGCATATTTAAAAAACGGACAAGTAAAGCAGGTGGTGATTATCGGCATGGGGTATATCGCCCTTGAAATGTGCGAAGCGTTGTGCGCCAGGAATATCAAGGTCGATATGGTTAAACCTCGAACTGGCATTCTGCCATGGATGCCCGCTGAACTCTCACAGGTGGTGCGGGATTGCTTAAGCATCCACCACGTGGGCGTTTATGATGGTCATATGGTTCAAAAAATAGAAAAAGAAAATCAACGGGTTCGGGTTGTCTGCAACGACCTCGCCCTTTGCGCCGATATGATCCTTCTGGCAGCAGGGGTGCGCCCGAACACAGGGGTTGCCGCGGCTGCAGGCATTGCGTTGGGGGCTGGCGGCGCCATTGCCGTCGATAACACCCTAAAAACGAACATGGCGGATATCTATGCCGCCGGCGATTGTGCGGATGCGCATCACATCGTAACGGAAAAAAGCGCATGGATTCCGCTTGCCTTGAGAGCGAACCGTGCCGGTTGGGCTGTTGCGGATCATATTGCCGGTAAAAAGGCTGACATAGAGGGGATTGTTGGGACAGCCGTGTTCAAGGTATTCGATCTTGAGGTAGCCCGAAGCGGCCTTTCCGTTTCCGAAGCCGTGGCGGCGGGATTTTCCCCGGAATCGGTGGTGATCAGCTCGAGATCCCGCGCTCACGCTCACCCCGGCTCATCGACGATATGGGTTCAGTTGGTGGGAGACAGCATTTCCGGCCGTCTCCTGGGGGCGCAGATGGTGGGGCACGAAGGGACGGCGCATCGTATCAATGCCATTGCGGTAGCGCTTCATGCTCATATGACGGTATCACAATTCAGTCAAACGGACCTCGCGTATGCGCCCCCCTTTGGCCCAGTGTGGGATCCGATGCTAACCGCGGCAAACCAGCTGATAAAGAAAATACCGGAAAAATAAATAATGGGAACAGATATTCTATGGTGAGTTTGACGGTCGCCGTAAAAAGCGGGTTCTGGTGAAAATTATCGGAGAATAATCCGCTTTGGCTTCAGAGCGATGGATTAGATCAAATACTTTTCTTTTTCTTGACTTCCGCAGAACAGTATGCCATAAGGCATTTTTTCGACCCCCTTCAATGTCAATTACTTGTCTTTGAGAAGTCCGGGCCGGTGTGTCAAAAATCGCGTGAAACTCTTCCCGCACAATGGATAACTGACGGGTTCAATGGGAAAATACTATCAGGAGGCCGACCGGTGATGCTACTTGCGGGGCCTCTGTCGAATGTTACCTGAATCGCATGGCTTTAAAGAGGAAAATCGTATGGAAACAGGCAGTAAACTCGAAAAAATTCTAAAAGCCGGGCATTTTGCATTTACCGGTGAGTTGGGCCCTTCCCGCGGCGCAAACGTGGAGCACATTAAGGAGAAAGCAAAGCCCCTTATCGGCATGGTGGACATGGTCAACATCACGGACAACCAGACGGCCATGGTTCGGATGTCCAGCTGGGCCGCGGCTCTGATTGCCAAAGAAGTTGGTTTGGAGCCGAATTATCAGATGGTCTGCCGCGACAGAAACCGCTTGGCAATGCAAGCCGATATCCTGGGAGCCTATGCCCTGGGGCTTCGGAATATTCTGTGCCTCTCCGGTGATCACCAGATGTTCGGTGATCATCCCAATGCCAAGGGCGTATTTGATATTGATTCGATGCAATTGATCGCCATGGTAAAACGAATGCGGGATGAGGGAAAGTTCTTGAGCGGCGCCGATATCGATGTGGCGCCGAAAATGTTTATCGGAGCCGCATCAAATCCGTTTGGGGAACCATTTGAATGGCGGGTCCACCGGCTGGCTAAAAAAGTCGAGGCCGGCGCGGACTTTATTCAGACGCAGTGCATCTACAACATGGATCGGTTCCGGGAATTCATCAAACAGGCCAACGACATGGGTATCCTGGAAAAGACTTACTTCCTTGCGGGGGTCACTCCGATGAAAAGCCTTGGTATGGCGCGCTATATGCAAAAATCGGTTCCCGGCATGGATGTGCCCGAGTCCATTATCGATCGCATCAAAGGCGTGGACAAAAAGAAACAGGCCGATGAAGGCATCAGGATCGCGTGTGAGCAAATTGAAGAATTTAAGGAAACAAAAGGAATTGCCGGCGTTCATCTCATGGCCATCGAATGGGAGCATAAGGTTCCCGAGATTGCCGAACGCGCCAAGGTATTGCCCCGGCCCGTTGTTTAATGACCGGCGCTTAACATCCAACACCTCTACCTTAACGCAGGAGCACTGAATGTACGACCTTGTCCGAGGCCCCCTGGTTTGGGTTTCACTCTTAGTTTTTATTTTCGGAACCGTTTTCCAGGTAATTCGGTTCTACCGGCTCAGCAAAAAACTGGGAAAGCCCGGTATCAGCTTGCCGGCGGTGAAAAAAAAGGAAGCATCAGCGAAAGAACCCGATGAAGCATCGTCCAAAGACGGTTTTCAAATTTGGCTAAAGAATCTGAAATTGACCATTTTCGGCATCAGCCCGATCACTATCACGGTGAGCACGGTGTTTCATGTTTGCCTTGTGATCACGCCCCTCTTTGTGCTCGGACACAATGATCTGATCGATCTGTCCTGGGATTTCAGCCTGTTTTCGTTTTCTGAAACCGTCACGGACATTCTGACGATTCTATTCCTTCTATGCGCCGCTTTTTTTCTGCTGCGCCGGATTTTTCTACCCCGGTTGCGCGCAATTTCATCCTTTTATGATTACGTGGTTCTCTTTCTGGCAATAATGCCTTTTTTGACAGGTTTTATGGCCTATCATCAGCTGTTTGATTACCGGACCGTTATGATTCTGCACATGCTGTTCGGCGAGTTGATGCTGATGGCCATTCCCTTCACAAAACTGGTTCACATGATCTTTTTCTTTATGAACCGGTTCTTCATCGTGAATGAGCATACCCTGGGCAAAGGCGGCAGAGTCTATGCATAGTAAACCCAACAGCAAGTTCCGGAGATAGAGATGGCGGAGCCGAATATTGCATCTTTGGATGCAGAAAAAGATATCGACACGGAAGAAATAAAAGCGATTCTCGATTCCCAGCGGGCGAAGATGGCGCTTTCCCTGAAGGTTTGCGCTCATTGCAGCCTCTGCGCCGAGAGTTGTTTTTTATTTACCAACACAAATGATCCCAAGTACATGCCGAGTCACAAATTTATCAACTCCATCGGAAAATTGTACAAGAAAAAGGGAAAGATCGACCGGGCCGGCCTGGAAGAAATCGGTGATGTCGTTTTCAACCGATGTGTCCTTTGCACCCGGTGCTACTGCCCCTTTGGTATCGATATCCCGAATATGATTTCCCTCGGCCGGCAGATTTGCCGCACACAGGGCATCTTTCGGAAGTACGACGTGAAATGAGCCGGGTGGCGGCAAAAACCCGGCTACGGGAAATACGGACACGGGTTAGAAAGGGTTAGGATAATGGGTAGAATAACGAAGGGGATATGGAAGACAATTCTTCCGGTTCTTGGAGCAATTTTCTGTTGCGCGTCAATTTCTTTTGGGCAACCCGAAGAGATTCTGCTCGATAATACCGATTCGTTTAAGGGCAAACAACGCTCCGCCGTCACATTTAAGCACGCGCTTCACATGGAGGGTCTGGAATGCCTGAATTGTCATCATCGGTATGAAAACGGAGAAAATGTGCTGGATGAAGGCGAGTTGGAGGAAGATGCCGGTAACGTCAAGTGCGCTTCCTGCCATAACGGGGAAGCCAGGACCCAGCTCAAAAAGGCGTTTCACCACCAGTGCATGGGATGTCATATGGGGTTGCGGAAACAGGGACGGAATACGGGTCCCGAATTATGTGGCCAATGCCATCCTAAATAATGAGAGCCGTCAGGGCTGAACGCTCTTTGCCCATGAGTTCAGGGCAAGCGGTCGGCCGGTTATACTTCATGGAGGTTTGAACTGTGATTAAAGCAAAAAGAAAACCGGTTGAGGAAATCATCGATTCGATCCGGGAATACCAGCGCATTCTCAATGTCGGGTGTGGTGGCTGTGTTTCGGTCTGCCTGGTGGGAGGACAAAAAGAAGTCCTTTCATTGAATGCGGACTTGAATATGCAGTTCAAGATGGAAAATTCATCCAGCAAGGTCGAGTCCTATACCGTGGAAAGACAATGCAATTTAGCCTATTATGACGGCCTCGCCGCGATTGTCCCCAAATACCACGCCATCCTCTCCATGGCTTGTGGCGCCGGCGTACAGCTGATGGCCGAACGGTTTCCGGGAATACCCGTATTTCCAGCGGTAAATACCGTTTCCATCGGGGTTGACCGGGAAATCGGGGTGTATGAAGAAAGATGCCGTGCCTGCGGAGAATGTGTCCTTGGGTATACCGGAGGGGTTTGCCCGGTTACCCGATGCGCCAAGGGGTTATTCAATGGGCCTTGCGGCGGCACCAATAAGGGAAAATGCGAAGTCAGCGCCGAGATTCCCTGCGCCTGGGTTGAAATTTATGAGCGGCTGAAAGCTCAAAACAGACTCCATCATATTAAAAAAGTCCGCCCGGCTATGCTTTGGCAGAACCAAACCCAGCGAACCATAGTGCAGGAACCTTACCGGCACCTGTACGCAAAAGAAGAATAAGTTTTCCTCCCTTTCAATCGGTGATTCAACGGGCGCCGACAACCGAAAGGCGCCCTTCCATTGATTCGTTCCCTATTATTGAGCTGTTGACGGCCCGGTTTCATTAAAGCCGGGCCGTTTTTTGTGCGATGCAGCCAGCTTGTTTGTCCCCGGCTGCTATTCCTCCTTTACAGCGGTACTCCATGTGCTTTTCATCACTCATCCTCGATTTATAGGCATATATGCCTATAGTAAAATAGGTAGTACTGCCGATTGCCGCTATGTCTCCCTCGTGGTAGTTACACAAATTATCAAACGATTACCGCTATCAATCTTTGCGAACCGAGCAATCACTGCTGAAAATCCCCGAATGCCGTTTTCGGGGCGCAACGCTTTTTTTCGTAAGACTGCAAAAAACAGGAGAGAGTAGCTATGGAACGTGGTACTGTAAAATGGTTTAATGATCAAAAAGGCTTTGGATTTATTAAAAAAGAAGATGGGAACGATGTCTTTGTCCATTATTCCGGCATCAAGGGGGATGGCTATAAATCACTCGCCGAAGGTGATCGGGTTACCTTTGAGGTAGAGATAGGTGATAAAGGGCCCGCGGCGAAAGAGGTCGCAAAATTTTGATCGGTTTCAAAATTTCCAGCATGTGACTATTCCCCATTATTCCTGAAGCAGCCATGGAAATCCATGGCTGCTTCGGACACGCCGGTAACTTAAGACGTCGGCTTCTCCATTTTTACGGCAATCGCCGCGAATGCCAGGGCCGCCGGTGCCTCTTTATATTGTTCAGATAATGCCTTCCCGCCACATCCGGATGAAAAGTTTTCCATATTTATTGAATTCTTTAATAGACTCTGATATGGACGGCAAAACTAATTTGACCGTACCCGTCCGCTGAATCGGACGTTATCTGCGACGATGTGGAAAAAATAATGCAAAATCAAGAACGCCGGCGGAGGCGCCGGCATAAAGTCAGTCTTCATGCTTCGATCATCACTCCCTCCGTGACCGTTCCGGTTTACGTCACCGATATCAGTATCGACGGCCTTCGCGTCGAATCTTCGGATCCGATCCTGCCAGAAACGGTTATCGCCGTTTCTCTTTCCCTGAAAGAGGAAACGTTGCTCACCGGGCAGGTGCTCTGGTCCCTTGAAGGGCAAAGGATGGGACATCGTTATTACCAAATCGGCATCGAAATACAGGGCGTTATTCTGAAAGACAGCCAGGCGATTGGATTTCCACCAAGAGAGACGCTGGTTCAAGAGATCATATCAAGAGTGGATCCGGTGAATGTGGCCTGCTAATCAGCACGCCGGGCCGCGGGTAACCCGGATGGAGTTACAGGTGCTCCGCGCTGAATTAAATTCGTTAGCAGATGCTGCTCATGCCGCCGTGTCCCGGCGGTTTTTTAAAACGGGCCCGGGAGACTACGGCGAAGGCGATACGTTTGTGGGTATTCGGGTGCCATTACTCCGGGGACTTGCGAAAAAATACAACCGGCTTTCCTGTGAAACGGCCGTAACACTGCTAAAATCACCCATCCATGAGGAGCGGCATTTGGCGCTTTTTATACTGATGCAACTCTATAAAAGGGGGGATGAGGGTCTCAGAGAACGGATTTACCGGCTATATCTGGAGAACACCGCCCATATCAACAAC
This sequence comes from Pseudomonadota bacterium, assembly GCA_043797445.1. Taxonomy (GTDB): domain Bacteria; phylum Desulfobacterota; class Desulfobacteria; order Desulfobacterales; family JAFDDL01; genus JAZDPP01. The sequence goes on along the minus strand of JAZDPP010000169.1, from coordinate 106,806 downwards.
TGGGATCTGGTGGACACATCTGCGGAACATATTGTCGGTGATTATTTGCTTGAAAAAGATAAAAGTCCGCTTCATCTTCTTGCATTGTCCGAGGACCTCTGGGAACGCCGCGTCGCAATCATCGCCACGTTTTGTTATATCAAACAAAATCAGTTCGAAGAAACCATTAAGATCGCCGGGATGTTGCTGCAAGACAAGCAGGATCTCATTCACAAAGCCGTGGGCTGGATGCTTCGGGAAATGGGGAAACGTGACCTGACGGCTGAGACGGCATTTATAGATACCCACTATAAGGTCATGCCGCGGACCATGCTTCGATACGCCATTGAAAGATACCCCGAGCCCCTGCGCCAGGCGTATTTTAAAGGAACCCGCTGACCGGACATCGCGAGTTTTACGTTCGAATGTTACAATTCTTTGACGAACCTATGGATTTGTGATAGGCCTCACCAGCTTGATCGTTTTTACCATCGGCACCTTATAGAAAAAGGTGTTTTTTTTTCAACATGGCTTTTCTGACAGCCAGTAGGGAAGCCATATAAAAATCAGGAGACCTCGTATGTCCACTACCTTAAAAAACGCCTTTCGAATTATATTTTTGCTGTCTTTTATGGCAGCCTCCGTTCTTCCGGCCGCGGCCGAGAAAGCGACGTCTGATAAAAAGCCGGATGAAAAAAAGGCCGCGGTCGTGAAAAGTGAAAAAAAAGCTAAAACCGCAAGCACCGAGAAAAATGAAAAGAAAGCGGCTACCGCGAATAGTGAAAAGAAAGCCGCTACTGTCAATGGAACCGTTATTACGCAGCGATCTTTCGACCAGGAGTTCACCGTGCTGCGAGCCCAGATTGAACAGAGCGGCCAAAAAATAGAAGAAAATCAGACCGGTGAGTTTAAAAAACATGTCATGAACCAGCTCGTCAGCGCTGAATTGCTCTATCAGGACAGCAAGCAAAAAGGAATCAAAGTATCGGATCAGGAATTGGCCAAATATTTTGATGACGTCAAAAAGCGATTCCCTTCGGAGGAAGAATTCAAAAAGGGATTAGCGGATATGAATATGACTGAAGATGAGATAAAAGTGAAGCTCAGAAAATCATTGGCGATTCAAGACTTAATAAAAAATCATGTGGCGCTGGGAATCGAAGTGACCGACGAAGATGCCAAAGCCTTTTATGACACGCGACCGGAGCTTTTTCAGCAGCCGGAGTCGGTGAAATCCAGCCACATTTTGATTAAGGTCGCCGCGGATGCGAAACAGCCCGACAAAGATGCGGCAATGACAAAAATCAAGGAGATCCAGGAAAAGGTTAAAAGCGGAGAAGACTTTGCCGAGCTGGCCAAGAAAAACTCCGAGTGCCCCAGCGCCCCAAATGGGGGGGATCTCGGCTTTTTCAGCAAAGGCCAGATGGTTAAACCATTTGAGGATGCGGCCTTTGGGTTGGAGCCCGGCGCCGTCAGTGATATTGTCGAGACTCAGTTCGGCTACCATCTGATTAAAGCCGTGGAGAAAAAGAAGAGTGAATTGATCGCTTTTGATACCGCCAAGGATAAGATCAAGAAAAACCTGAGCAAAGATAAGGGCAAGCAAAAAATAGACGCTTATATCGAGACGCTGACGGCAAAGGCCAAGATAGAAAAGTTCATATAACCGGTAATTCATTAACCGGTATATCCGATGCGCATAAGCGGCCGGCCTTTAGCCGGCCGCTTTTTTGCGTCGGCGCTCTCGAGACTTTTCACCCGTGTGGACATTATCATCCCTTGGCCAATAAAATGGTTATGGCCAATCCGGTGGGGGGCGTATTTCGAGCGGAGACGGTGCCATCGCATGCTTCGATGCAGGTTTTAACGATGGCCAACCCCAGGCCGACCCCGCCGGAATCCCGATCTCGGGAGGGCTCAGGGCGGTAGAAGGGTTCAAATATCTGATCCAACAACACCTCTGCCACCCCGGGGCCACTGTCTTTGATCTCGACTAGCACTTGATCTCTTTGCCTTTCGGCCTTGAGGAAAACCGGTCCCGTCTTTCCGGCGTATCGCACGGCGTTTCGCACCAGATTGGACAAAGCTCTTACCAACAGTTCGTGACTTGCCATCACGCTGGTATCCGGATCGATTTGCGTGATGATTTGCGTCTCTGGAGTTCTTTCCCGTTCAAGCACTTCCCGGACCAGGGGCAGCAATTTCAAGGCGGTCAATCTGACCGGCGCCGGATGTTCCATTTCAGCCTTCGAGAAAGAGAGCAGTTCATTGACGAGGTGCGACATGTGAGTGACATCTTCTATAACATCAGCGACTCGCTGCTGATTATCCGCGTCCATCCGTTGTTCCAGAATTCCGAGCCCTATCTGAATCCGGGCAATGGGGGAACCCAATTCATGGGCCACATCCCCTAAAAAGCGTTTCCGCCCCTTTATAAAACCGCTCAAGCGCATGGTCATGTGGTTGATCGCGCTTCCGAGACGCCCGATCTCATCCGCTCTATGCTCCTCGATTCGAACCTCAAATCTTCCTTTGGCAATCTCTTCCGCGGCACGGGTCATCCGGGCAATCGGCCGGGTGATGTTTCTCGCCAGGGGGATCCACAATAACGCTGAAATAAAAAGGACCGCGATGGCCACAATCATCCACGGAAAGGGATCCAGGAAAAATCCGTTTCCCGTTATTGAGTCCGAGACTGCAAGAAGCAAGCAGAACGATGGCGGTCCCGGTCCGGGCCGGGATGGCGTCAGGGGATCGGGAATCGGTATCCGGGCCCAGTATCGGGTCGGATCCGTCGTGCGTATCACCAGTCGAGGCTTTTCATCACGCATATCGTTTGGCTTGGGCGGTCTATTCCCATCACCCCCCGGTCCCCTGAAACCAAACGCTTCATCGATAGGCCGGTCAATAGGGTCTTCTCTATCGGGAGGCCCGGGAGGGATCGGAAAATCGTTCGGTCGCGGCTTCGGTCGAAAATCGCCCACGACTTTTTTCAACGCATCCGCTGGAAAGTCCATGCCTTTTGATAAAAATTGTGTTCCGTCCATAAGCACCAGCGCGAAATTGACCTGATGAATCTCACTATGACGAGTGAGCACATCACACCAGTTTTCCCGGGCCGTCTGATTCAGATCATGGGAAATCAGTCTTTCGGCGACTCGCATCCGGTCAAACATTCGTCTCCCGAAAATCACGTTCAGGTCCATCCGGGAATGAAAGAGGACGAACACGATCAGTCCGGTCGCAACAAGGGTCAGGTTTAAAAAGAACCAGAAAAGGATTTTGGCGAATAGAGATGAAAAAGGTTTCATCATTCCTGTTTACCCGGAAGTCTAAACATGTAGCCGGCGGATCGAACGGTTATTATAAATTGGGGTGTCCGGGTATTGTCCCGCAGCTTCCGGCGCAGGGAAGAGATATGGACATCGATGGAGCGGTCAAACACTTCGTAGCTTCGGCCGGATACGGCGTCCAAAAGCTGATCCCGGGTCAGGACCCGTCCGGCGGATCTCGCCAGGCACACCAGAATATCGAATTCAATAGGGGTCAGCGCCAGCGTTTCTCCGGACAGCCGGGTTGTGCGGGAGTTCAGGTCTATTTCGAGCACTCCTGATTTCAGCGTTTCGTCGCTTGACGAGACTTCCTCCGTCGCTCGCTCGGATTTTGTATAACGACGGGTCACTGCCCTGAGGCGCGCCAGAAGTTCCCGGGTGGAGAAGGTCTTGGGCAGATAATCATCCGCGCCGATTTCAAGCCCCACGATCCGGTCCGTTTCATCACCGCGTGCGGTCAGCATCAATACCGGCAGATCGGATTCACTCCGAAGCCTTTTCAGCACCTCAAAACCGTCCATTCCGGGCAACATGACATCCAGAATCATAACGTGAAAATTTCCGGCCCTCGCTTTTTCCAGACCTTCCGGCCCGGTGTGGGCGGCCGACACCTCGTAGCCCATGGGCGCCAGATAGTCTCTGATAAGACGGCATAATTTTTTATCGTCATCGACAATCAGCACTTTCATCCTTGATGTGTGGTTTATATGCTTCATGGCGGTTTTCCCGAATCCCCGGTGTCCAGGCCTTTTTGATCCCATCGTAGACAATATTTTTGCAATTGAAACAAGTTAATTTACAAAACCTTTACAATTTTTCCGTATTTCAAAACAAAACCTTTACACCCTCCGTATATCATCGTTTTTCAAATCAAGGGCAATTTCCATAAAAGAAAACCAAATATCACCGACAATTGAAAGGAAGCGGATAATGGCGTCAAATTTTAAAAGAAAACATGGCGGATGTGCAGTGATTGTATGGGTTCTGGTTTCTGTCATTCCGGCTATTGCAGGGGCTTTTTCGCCGGCTGACGGACCACCGTGGGCAGCTGGTTTTTTGGGAAGGGGGATGCAACCGCATCCCATTGCGCCCTTAGCGTTTTGGCGAAACCCGAAAATCATCGAAGACTATAAAATTACCGACGAGCAGGTTTCACAATTCAAAGCGGTCGATTTCACTTTCCGTGAAAAAAATCTGGAGCTGAACGCTCAGCTCGACAGCACGCGGCTGCAAATGGAAAAGGCGTTTTCAGCAGAACCCGTAAACAAAACCACCGTGATCGGGTTGGCCCAAAAAATGACGGATCTTCATGGCAGACTCTTCATCCTGGATATAGAATTCAAATTGACGGTTGAAGAATTGTTGACGGTTGATCAGCTTAAAAAGCTAAAATCCGATTTACCCCCCTTTCCGCCTAAGCATGCGGGAAGTTACCCGCATGAGAGGTGTTTTTCAGAGATGGAGCGACACCCCTGAGGCGCATGATCTTTTTTTCGGAAGGCCCGGCGCGGTGACCGGCTTATTTCCGACACAAATGGGGTGAGTACGAGGACAGCGCCGGATGCCGTTCAGGCCCTTAGCTGTCCATAATTTTGAACTCAAGAATAGGTTGAAAAACATGAACGCAGAAGTTTCTGATATTTATTCAGACATATTCCAATCCTTAGGTCTTGGTCCTTCACGGGGAGGAATAAGACTCCTCCAGCACTTATTCGTATGGGTCGGGGTGGTGGTGTTGACAACGTATATTGTACTTAAATGGAGTACAAACAACCTCAACGGGCGCCCTGCCTCCATACCGATAACAGTGGAGCAAACCGATGACCTTGTCCGCTTCCGCGGAAATCCGCTCCAATTAAGGTCCTTGCAGCGATCTTGGCGTGATGGCAAGGAGGCGGCATACTTATGATATCCAGAAAAATTCAACTATGGTCAGCCGTATACCTAACCGCTTGTTTTTTTCTCTTTTGCGGCTGCAAGAATCAGGAGATGACGAGTTTGTGGCGCGATCACGAGCTCGTGATTGACGGCACGGACGAGGATTGGCTGGAAACTCACTTTTATTATAATGAGGAGATCCATCTTCGCCTCGGTATGTTCAACGACGACCAGTTTTTATATATCTCCATTGCTGCCTCGGATCGAAAAATAAGCCGCCAAATATTGGACCAAAACTTTACGCTCTGGTTTGATGCAAGCGGTGGGGAGACGAAAACTTTCGGCATTCGAGCCGCTCGAACCGGGCCACCTCGGGACATTGCGCCAAGAGGACCGGCGCCGGATTCCAAAGCTCCACCTATGCCGGATGCAACACCTCCCCCACTACCCGATTTGCATGTCATCGGTGCGGATGACAGATTATTAGCATACGGCAGCATGAAAGAAGCATCTAAATGGAGTATTTTCGCCATGCTGGGATTTCCCTAGGGCCGGGTGGTGTATGAGCTCAAAATTCCGTTAGTCAAAAGCGACCAGGCCCGTTATGCCATCGGTATCGGCAAATTGCCGGAAACCATTTCTGTTGGATTTATGACAGAAAAAGCAGGAATGGAAAGAGGAACCCCCCCCCGGGGTCCAAGAGGCGGGGGGCCTCCCGGCGGCATGGGTGGCGGTGATGCTTCCGGTGGCATGGGGGGTGGTTCTCCTCCCGGCGGTATGGGCGGTGGCCCTCCCGGCGGAGGCATGGGAGGAGGTCCTGATCGGCCTGGAGGCGCTAATGGTCTGCAATCCATCACGCCCATCAACTTCTGGGTGAAAGTCCATCTTTCGGGAAAACCTCTATGAGATCTCTTCCCAGGTAAAAATTTTTTCCGAAACGATACGATGAGTGATCCGAAGATTAGCGGGCGCCCCCCCCGCTTTCTTAAAAAAGCAGCCGGTGCCGAAACGATTTCGGTGCATGAGAACAAATCGAGGATAAGACAAAGGCAAAAAGTACCGGAAGCGCGCCCGGTACCCAGCCATGATAGACCAATCCCAGAATCACCAGTTTGACAAGGGTGCTCACTCCCAGCAATTCTCTCAATAATTGTCTGTGTTTCAGGGCTTCGGCGCCCAGCAGCAACACGCCGCTGACGGAAGCAATAACCAGATACAACCGCGGCAACGGCATCATATCGTTAACAAGAAATGATGTCAGAAAAACGGCTGCCCCTATCTGATGGATGGCCCGAATAAATATCGCAAAAATATAAATCCAATAGGGCCGATCGCCTAAGCGCCCCAACCGGACCTTTTCAAGTCCCGACGTCTCTTTTTTTTTATCCGCCATCTTTTCAAGACCCCCGTACGGCCATTCTGATTAACGTTTTCGATATCGAATACAGCGTCCGTTGCATTCTTGTAAACAAAAAAAGCAGCGTGCCCGAGCAGAAAGACGACCCTTGCAAATATCGTTGATTTCAGGTTTTATGGGTCACGTTTAGAAAATGGCTTAATCCATTTGGGACCGGATGCAAGCCTGGGAGCCCTCTTGCGTTATCCGGTATTCGCGCCATCGCAGGTTCGCTTCATTGCAGCCAGGCTGGAACCTACCCCGGCAGCCGGGGTAGGCTTCAGTCCAAATGGCTATTGTAATGATCCCTGTTTTTCAGTACATAATGCCAGCGCCGGTCGGTTTTTCCGCGCTTAAAGGGGTGCAATGCGACTTTTTCTTTTCCCCTCAATTCGTAAGAGTCTGATTTTCCTCGTCTTGCTGGCGGTATTGCCCGCTCTGGCGATTATGCTCTATACGGGACACGAACTTCGCGGCAAAGTCGTTGCCGATGCCCAGAGTTACGCCCTGCGCCAGGTCCAGACCATGGCTTCTCATCACCAACGGGTCGTCGATAATGCCCGCCTGCTGCTCATGACTCTTGCCAAGTCCTCTGAGGTGCGGAGTCTCGATGTACCCGCATGTAAAGAACTCCTCACCGATTTACTCGCTCGCAATTCCACCTATGTCTCTTTGTTTCTGGCCGACGCACTGGGACAAGTTCTGGTGGCGGCCCCGGATGCATCCGAATCGAATATTGGGGAAAGCAAATATTTTCAGGAGGCCATGCGCACCGGAGCATTTACCGTGGGGGACTATACCTTGCTCAAAACGCCGCGGCGGGTCGTTGTTCAGTTTGCCCAGCCCCTTGCCGGCGTCTCAGGTAATCCGGTGGGTATTCTGGTGGCAGCCTTTGATCTGAGGTATTTCGGAGGCATATTTTTCGATACCCACTTACCGGAGCGATCGGTTTTTACGCTGACCGATGCCAAGGGGATGCGCCTGACCCGTTTCCCGGAACCGGAGAAGTACACCTGGGTCACCGATCTGCCGCAGATGGTTGCACGGATGTCCGGTCATGACGAGGAAGGAACTTTCCTGGAAACCGGGGTGGATGGTGTCAGTCGTCTGTACAGCTTCAAACGGCTGCATTTCCAGGGAGCCTCATTCCCTTATCTGATGATCCGGTTGGGAATACCGGTAGATCATGCCCTGAGTGGAGCCAGATTTGTGCTGATCCGAAATGTCGCCCTTTTGCTCCTGGCCACGATCCTGGCGTTGGTAACCGCCTGGTTTGTGGGCGAGTTCACCATTATGCGCCGCCTGAACCGGCTGATGACCACAACCAGCCGGCTGGAGTCCGGCGATTTGAGGTCGAGAACCGGTATGTCTCCCGGGCAGGGAGAGGTCGGACAGTTGGCCGCGGCCTTTGACAGCATGGCGGAAAGTTTGGAACGTAAGGAAGAGCAACGGCGTTCTGCCGAGGAGCAATTGCTTCGCCTAAATGAAGAACTGGAGTCGCGGGTGGCACAGCGCACCGAGCAATTGGCCGGTGCCAACCAGGAACTTCACGAGGCGCTGGAAGTCTTGCAGCGGACCCAAAGCCAACTTGTCCTCTCGGAAAAACTCGCGGCCCTCGGGGAACTGGTGGCGGGAATAGCCCACGAGATCAATACGCCCGTGGGGGTGGCTTTATCCGCCGGGTCTACTCTGGCGGAGAAAACCCGCACGCTGGTCGAACTGTTTGCGCGGGGGGAAATGAAACGGTCCGAGTTGACCCAATATCTGGACGATTCCCGGGAAGGCGCCGAAATGATTTTTGCCAATCTGCACCGGGCCTCGGAATTGATCCGCAGCTTCAAGATGGTCGCTTCCGATCAGGTTTCCGGAACACGAAGGGTCTTCAATGTCAAGGACTACATCGACGAAGTTCTCCTCAGTCTGCGGCCAAAGCTGAAAAAAACCAGCCATCGGATCGAGGTCCTGTGTGATGAGCATCTGGTGATCGAAAGCTATCCAGGGGCTTTTTCCCAGATCCTCACCAATTTTATTATCAATTCTCTGGTTCATGGCTTTGATGTGGATCAGGTCGGCCGAATCCGTATCGAGGTGGCCGGAACCAACGGTAGCATTGAACTTCACTATGCTGACAACGGCAGAGGCGTGACCCCGGAAATCCGGGACAGAATTTTCGAGCCGTTTTTCACCACGGCCCGGAGTCAGGGGTCGACCGGCTTGGGATTGCATATCGTTTTCAATATTGTCACCCGGACCCTGGGCGGCACTATCACGTGCGAGAGTACCCCTGGGCAGGGTACAAATTTCCATGTGGTCATGCCCATATAAGGTAAAGCAACCATGATCGATTCTGATGAAATCCTGTTCAAGGACGAGTCGCCGGAACCAACCCGGGCTCACCTTTCTTATGTGCCTGAAAGCAGCGAACCCTGGAAGATTCTCATTGTGGATGATGAATCGGACGTGCACAACGTGACCACCTTTATGATCAAGGGGACAGAGTACCTGGGGCGAAAATTTCAGTTTCTCCATGCCTACAGCGGACGGGAAGCCAGGGAAATTCTGTCGCAGCATCCGGATATAGCGGTCATTCTCCTGGATGTGGTCATGGAAGCCGAGGACAGCGGGCTTAAACTGGTAAAATTCATCCGGGAAGAACTGCGTAACCGTAACGTGCGCATCGTTCTTCGCACCGGACAGCCCGGCAAGGCGCCGGCCGCCCGAGTGATTCTCGAATACGATATAAACGATTACAAGGAAAAAACCGAGCTGACCCTGGAAAAGATGCTGGTTACCATCATTTCGGCCCTGCGCAGCTACAGCTTCATCACCACCATCGAAAATAACCGCAAGGGGCTGAAAAAGATCATCGAGGCCTCCTCGGATATCTTTGAACGTCAATCCCTGCAGAAACTCGGTAGCGGTGTGCTGAGTCAGCTCACCTCCATTTTGCAGCTGAAAAAAGACGCCATGTATAGCCATGCTTCGGGTCTGACCGCTTCCGGCATCAAGGGACAATCCGTGGTGTTGGCGGCCACGGGCCATTTCTGCGAGTATATCGATCGGCCGATCAGTGAAGTGGATGCCTCATTGATGCACACCACCCTCGATCTGGCACAGACCCGGCCCCGCGGTTTTTATTGTGAAGGGGGGCGGTGCGCCTGGTATTTCAAGAGTCAGACCGGCTCTGAGAATTTTCTCTATTTCGAAATCGCCAAGGAGCTTGACGAAAACGACCATGACCTGCTGGCGCTTTTCTTCACCAATGTTTCCCTAGCGTTTGACAATCTCTTCCTCAATAAGGGAATTGAGGATACCCAGAAGGAGATCATTTTTCATATCGCCGAAACCATGGAATGCCGGTCCGCCGAAACCGGCAGTCATGTCCGCCGGGTGGCCGAATACGCCAAGCTCCTGGCTCTCAAATACGGACTGGGCGAAGAGGAGGCGGAAATGCTCAAGCTCGCCTCCACCCCCCACGATCTCGGTAAAATGGGTATTCCGGATGCCATTCTCAATAAGCCGGGGCCACTGACTCCGGAAGAATATGTCACCATCAAGACCCATGTCTACCGCGGCCATGATTTGCTCATGAGTTCGCCCAGCCCGATCATTCAAGCAGCGGCCCTGATCGTTCTCCTGCATCACGAGCGTTGGGACGGCCTTGGCTATCCGCAGGGACTCAAGGGCGAGGAAATTCACATCCACGGCCGGATTATCGGTATTGCCGATGTCTTTGATGCCCTGTCCAACAAACGCGTCTACCACGAGGCCTGGACCTGGGAGGCGGTCTTTGCCCATTTCAGGGAACAACGGGGCAAACATTTCGATCCGAAACTGGTGGATATCCTGCTGGAAAACCGGGAGGCGTTCAAGGCGATCTGGGCGCGGTACAATGCTGTCGGTTTGCAGCTTTCGAGAGCTTAAACCGGTCATTTTGTGGCGAAGGCCCGGTGCCAATGTTCCATGATGTTCATGAAACGTTTGTCTTGGGAAGTTTCCTGAACCGCGAGGAAAAGCAGTGCGTCCGAGCTTGGGTCGAAGCGGCGAGTAAAGTAAATGCCCAAGTGTTTCCATTCAAATAGCTTCTCCGGGACTTCGAACCTGAAAATTGGCTGAGCACGCACCCTGGTGCTCATCAGAGCGTCCCCTTCGACGTAAAACAACTCATCTCCCCGACTGCTCCAGCGTGGATAGCCGCCCCCTCGCACCGATATCTGCCATTCCCCCGCTTCGTCCGGGAACGGCCGGACATAAACCTCCCAGCGGCCGGAGATATTGGACATGTAGGCGATATGCCTGCCATCGGGAGAAATCTGCGGCATGGCTTCATCGAAAGGGGTCTGTAGAAAAAGGGTGGGTTGCCCATTCGCCCCCTGGGCCGATTGTCTGTCCCCTGGGTGCAAGGGATGATACCAGATGTCCCGCTTCGTTTTAAGGGTAATCATCTCATACGCTAGAAAACGGCCGTTTATTGACCAATGGGAATTGAATTTGTCCGATCCACCCTGTACCACCGGCTTGGCTTTGGCGCCGGGATCGACGGTCTGAACGAACAGGTCGCTCATCCCTTGCCTTTCGGAGGTATAGGCCAATTGCCCGCCATCCGGAGACCATGCTGCTTCCGCATCTCGCGCCGGGGAGAATGTTAACCGGGTTCTGGTACCACGCGAGATGTCCATGAGCCAAATGTCCTCATAGTTGGTCTCGAAAGCATCCATCGCCACCCGGGTTTGATCCGGCGACAGGGCGATGGCGCCAATCTGGGTACCGGCCAGGCCCGGGCCGACGGTGGAAAGGACCTGACCGTTGCGTTTTAACCAGACCAGCTGTTGTTTAAAAGGCGGCTCGGACGTATATGTCAGCGTGCCGTCTTCCGATACACTGGGCCACGCCCCGTTTTCGGCCACCGGGAATGAATCGCCCGTTGTCTCCAGTCGATCCAGGGAAAACGGCACCGCCCAGATTCCGTAGTCGCTTGCCAACCCTTTTTGGTAGAGAAGGTAGCCCGAGGCGCTGTAAATCGGGTAGAATATTCGTCCTTCAACACACTTCACCAAACTTCGGTTCATGCCGTTGGATCGCACCATCAACTCCGATGGGCCATCGGGACGGACCATCACATACAGAAGCCCCCTGCCATCCGGTAAAAAATAGGGCGACTGATACGTTTCTCCTTTAACCGTATCCGGCGGCAAGAGGGGTTCCGGAAGTCCGCCATCGTGAGAGACCTTCAGAAGTCCCAATCCTCGGGTCCAATCGCCGCCCCAGATGTCAAAAACGATGTCTCCCCGGCTTCCCCAGGTCGCGGAACCCACAAATCCCAGAGCCGAGACATCACATAGTGTCTGGCTCTGGCCGGCTGTTTTTGACACCTTCCGGATAGTTCGCCCCATATCGGTGAGATAGCCCACCTGGCGGCTGTCGGGAGACCAGAATGGCAGCTGCTCGACGGTTACCGCATCCGGAACCTGGACCGATCGGCCGGTGGCCAGATCCATGAGACAGAGTTTTTCTTCCTGAACGAAGGCAATCATTCGACCGTCGGGAGAGATGGCCGCCCCCCCGCCGGTGACCGAACTGGAAACCCCCTCCAGGGGAATTCTGTAAAGGCGGCTATCCGGTTCAACGGTCCGCGGTTTTTCTCGGGGAAGAAACCAGCCGAACACCGCTCCGACCAAAATGAAGCAGATTCCCAGCCATGCTTGCAACCGAAATCCCGGTGTGCGCCCCCGAGGTGAACGATTCGAGCCGGTGAGATTCACTCCATTGGAATCTCCCGTCGTTTGTTGATTTTCCCAGGCGAGCTTTGCCGCCCTGAGATCGTTCACAATGTCCTGTACCGTCTGGTAGCGTTTTCGAAGGTCCTTTTGGAGGGCCTTGCCGATAATATGCGCCAGCAAATAAGGAATGCCGGGTTTGATGGAGGTGACAGCGACCGGCTGGTCCTTCAAAATGCTGGAAATGTGCTCCTGGATGGTCCGGCCTTTGAAGGGCTTTTCTCCGGTGAGGGCCTCATACATTACGATTCCAAGGCTGAAGATGTCGGTGCGATGATCCGTTTGAGTCCCCACCGCCTGTTCCGGAGACATGTAGGCTGGAGATCCCATGATAGTGCCGATTTGGGTCAGATTCCCCTCGCCGGCGGTTGTTCCCGTGTCGCCTTCTCCCCCCCGGTGAATACGGGCAAGGCCGAAATCGAGGATTTTGGGAATATTTTCCCGGGTGATGACAATATTTCCGGGCTTGATGTCCCGGTGGGTGACATTTCTTTCGTGGGCATGCGCCAGCGCCTCCGCCAGAGGCGGAAACCAGTCGAAAAACAAATTCAGGTCAAGCCCTTTTTTGGGGATGCGGTTCTTGAGGGGATCGCCCTCAATATACTCCATGGCAATGACCCATTGGTCATCGACCACCTCGACGGTGTAAAGGGTGGCGATATGCGGGTGGTTGAGACGGGCCACGGCTTCTGCTTCGATTTTGAACCGACGAAAAGACTCCGGGTCCTCCCGGAGGTGTCCGAGCAGCACTTTGAGGGCAACTGAACGCTTGAGGCGGGTGTCCTCGGCCAGATACACTTCCCCCATGGCGCCTTTCCCCAGCAATTTCAAAACCCGGTAATGCGAAAAAGTTCGTTCCACTTATCGGGCGCCCCCTTTGCTTTTTTGGGCTTGATCATCGTTCCGGCCACGCAAGGGCATTTTTTCCAGCCCGGCAAGAACTCGCTGTCGCTCAAACAGCTTGCCGGGCTTACAAAAACGCCCTTGCGTGACCTTCACTCCATTTGGGGGTGACCGAAACGATGATCAAGGCCGCTTTTTTTTATCATGGGCTTCTTTTACTTTGGAAATAAGTTTAATATTTCCCAATCGTTATGCCTAAACATTAGCGCTGGATATAACCAATTGTATCATTAACGTCAATATTTATTAGACACCCGCTGGAACATCCCCCGCAGAAAGACCGGTGTGAATCGTTCGTTTGGGCTGACTATTGCGCTATTTTGTTTTTCATTTCCATGTCTTTTTTTTTCTGATACGAATATTTTCATTTATATTAAGGAGTCATACAGAGTGCATGGAATATGGAAATGAATGGATGGTCACCTGAAAAGGAGAAACTGACATGGCGATGCACTGCCCCAATTGCGGATATTCCGTAGATCAGGACGACCGGTTTTGCCGTCATTGCGGGGCATCTCTGACGCGAGTCCCGGGGGTATCTTCCGGGACGACCCGGCTGACTCCGGAAAATGCCGCAACCCTGTGGAAAAATTTTTTCGGCCCTTTTTTCAAAACCGCGTTCATCTTTTTTGGTTGTTTTTTTGGTCTGGCTTTTCTTTTGATGCTGTTTTGGTATTTCGTATTCAGAGGGTAGGCGTCTCGCAATAAGGGACATCGTATTTTCTAATATACCACTTATCCTGCTCTTGCTCTTAATCTTTCTCATGGTTGCCGAATCAAGAGCATGATTAAGAGCAAGAGCAAGAAGAACCGTAATACCGGTATGTTAATATTTTCAGATTCCCTAAAGGTCGCGGGAAGGCAGATCGCTTCTTTTTAGCCGACATGGTGGGAACATTCAGCTTTTTGGAGGAAAACAGTCATGAAAATTTGTCGAACCGCCCTTGCTTTAGCGTCCATGCTGTTCTTTTCATCGACCCAGAGCCAAGCTGAGGAGAATAAAGTCGTTGTGAAGCATGCCTGGGCTCCGGGTGCCTTCATTATGACTCAGACAATGAAATCCCGGGGGGAACAGATGATCGGCCAGCAGACGATAAAAACCGGATCTGCTGAAACGATGGTCTGGGAGCTGCGCATCAGCGAGCCCAACACAAAGGGTGAGAAGAAGATCATGGCCAAGATCGTGAAATGTCAATTCACGCAGGAGGGTGACAGTCCGTCAACCTATGACAGCGAAGCGCCCGCAGACCAGCGCAACGGGGACGACGCGTTCGTTTACGGGCCGCTCATCGGTGCCCCGGTTGAGGTCACACTTGATTCCGACGATGCGGTCATCGAAGTCAGCGGACTGGACAAACTCTGGACGGAACTCTCGGCGAAAGCTTCCACGGACGCTCAGAGAGGCCGCCTTGCCGAAGTCAGCATCGATCTGGCCGACAAGACGGTGGAGCAATCGTTTCGCCGCATCGAGTCCATTGTGCCGAAGAAAGCCGTAGTGGTCGGTGAAAAGTGGACCACGGGCATTCGTTCCGACCTGCCGTTGATTGGCGAGATCAAGCAGCGCTTTGACTGTTCCCTGAAAGGCGTCGAGGACACAGCTTCCGGCGGAAAGCGGGCCGTGGTACAAGTGGCGGCAAGCTATGAGGCAACAAAACCCAAGCCCGGAAAGATTCAGGGGCAGGAAGTGACGGTAAGCAAGCTGGACATGACGGAAAAGGGAGACATCAAGTTCGACCTCGATACCGGTCTCGCGGCTGATGACGAAAAGACCCTGACCGTTTCCGCCGTTCTCGACACAACCGACGAACAGGGGCAGCCGCTAAAGGTGATGGTGAAAAGCACCAACGACATCAGAACCACCATCGTTGCGAATAACCGGGCAGAATCGAAAGAGACGGGGAAGACGGGCGCATCGGATGCTCCTCCCCCAAAAAGCCCGGGCATTCAAAAAATGCTCAAGGGGTTTCCGTCAAAGTCGTCTCCTTCCGACACCCCTCTTCCTGAAAAGAAACCCGTTTCATCCTCCTCCTTCGCCCCGGTGAACTACGTCCTCCATCGTTATATTGACCAGGGCGGCATCCGGGATCAAACAACCGGGGAATGGCTTGAAGCGTTCCGACTCCTCATGCCCAAGGGATGGACATTCCAGGGCGGCCTGCGCTGGATGTCCAGGGAAAAACGTCCCGACCAGTTGAGCAAGACCGATGCCTTTATGCCCGTTAAGAGCGATTACGCTGTTTTTTCGCCCGATGGCCGTTATTCGTTCCGCTCCTACCCGAGGGAATATTGGGTTGACACGAGTCGCACCCCGACCTATTTCAAGCCGGGCGACAACTACAATGGCATGATTGTGTCCCCTGCCCTCACGCCCGAGCAGTACATTTCGTCTTTTGTTTACCCGCATCAACGTGGCCAGGTCGCAAATCTCAAGGTTGTCACCCAGGAACCGCTCCCCAAACTGTCCGAGCTTTTTACCGCCGAGACCGCGCGTTTCAACCAGCTTATGGCAACCACCCAGGTACAGAGCAATCTGACGTTCAAGGCCGGTACACTCACCGTTGACTACACCGACGGTCAAAGTCCCTACCGCGAGACATTCGTGACGGTTATTCAGTACTTGGACACGGCGGGCATGGTGATGTTCTGGCCGAGAGTCAACTTCAGCTTTCGTGCCCCCCGGGAAGAATTCGACCGGTGGCGGCCTGTTTTTACCACCATCGCGACGAGCGTACAGAACAACCCGCGTTGGGAGATATCGCTGGATAAAATGATCCAGCGCGCCAGCGTTTCTCAGAAAGAGATGGATGATTACTGCCACCGGGTCCAGAGGGAAATCGCCGATTCCCATACCGCTACAACGAGCGAACTGGCCCGCGACATGGGGTATCTGACAAGCCCCTACCATTCCTACAAGGGGACGGACGGAAACCGCTACCATCTGCCCACCGACAAGTATCACTTCATGAATGCCGACGGGGAGTTGTTGTCCCAGGACAGCTGGGACCCGCCGTCATCGGAGTGGAAGAGTATCGAGCCCTATAACCAATAAGAACGCAAATCTTATCGACTTCTAGAAATCGATTCTCCCATACACGCCCCGCATATAGTCATTGGCGTAAGCATCCCGCAGCACCGTCGCACTGTCGGGATTGACCCCTCGCTCCACCTCTTCCCGCGAAACGGTTTCCCCCCGGCTGTTCTTCACCGTCTTTTCAGGCGAAATCTGCTCGATTCGGCCGGTCTTCTCGTTCACATATCCGCCGGATTCGCGAAGATTGTCATAGTTCATTTCCGCAATGGCATCCATCGTGTCCCAGCGGCTCTGGCGGATCTGGTCGTCGATCTTGTTCATATAGGCGTAGGTCTCACGGATCTTGGCGGTTGCCCGTTCATTGCCGTTCACAACGTTGCGGATGAAAGCGGGGGAAAGCTGCATCGATGCGCAGATTTTCTCAAGCACCGGGCTGTCGGAGACAAACCGGTCGGGTTCGGCGCACCAGCCTCTGAGGGTTACCCTCAGGTCCATGAGTTGTCCGCTGATTCCCGCGTTGATGGCCATCGTCTGAATGCCGGCAACGAAAGCGACCGTTACCGGTTTTCCTTCAAATCGTGCCTCGGCCAGGCAGTCGTAGACAACGATGTCCACCTGGGCCGCGTTCAACCCGGAGAGAAGCTGGGCCACCTGCTGATTCATTTTTCGGAAGAGCTGAGTGAGCGGTTGATTCTCGCCGATCTTTATCAGCTTTACATCCTGAGAGATCTGTCCGAGCGAGGTCACCACCACCTCTTGATGGTTTTGGAATTGCGCCGCCTGGTAGCCGCGCATGGCGTGAAGCGGATCTTGCAGCAACTGGGGGGAGCAATAGCGGGGGCACCATTGAAACACCCGGCTCGGCGGCATCCGCTGATCAAAGACGATCCAGTCGATATCGTCCTTGCTTGTCTGACCATCACTGCTTTGGACAACCCAGCCCTGAGGTATTTTCATCGTGAACCCTCCGGCGGGTGACTGATAATCGATCCAGCGCCCGCGTGGCGGGACAAAGCCGAAGCTTTGCGCGATTTTCTTGAGTGTGGGCATCTTTTTATCGAGCTGCCCTTTCGGAGCGGAGACACCGATGACGAATGCCATTGTCCCCCCGGCCGCAAGGATCGTACAAAAACGTCCCTCAATGGGTTGCTCCGATACGACACTGGTGAAGTGGGATACGCAGCGATCAGGAGTCGGATTACCCGCCATCCGGGCTATGAACCGCGGTTCGGATTCGGCAACGAATTTTGTGAAGTGCCGGGCAATATCGCCGGCTCCGAACCCGGATTTGGGACGAAAGGGCATCATGAACGCCATGGTCCCCGGATCCCCTTGCTTTTCCACCGTGAGCATCATACCGCCGCGCAAGCGCACCCAGTAATCGCCGGGCACAAAGGCCTGCATTCCGATGAGCGGATGGTTGAAGTCAGTCCACCCTTTCGGACATTGAGGGCGTTCATCACCGGTTCCGCCGCTGTAACCACTCGGCTGTGGATCGGCCGGATGCGGGTCCGTCGATGGGGAGGAACGGGAGCCATACGACTGCATGGCCGATAGCGAATGGGTCGCCCCGCCCTGGCGGATGAGGCGCAGCCCGCTATCGGGACTTTCCCACAGTTCCAGTGTGTTCGCATCGGGCATCTTCACGGTGAAATTCAGAAACTCATCATCTCCTTCAAAGCGCAATTTCATCGTGCCGCCGCTTATCATCCAGGAGCCGCGTGTCGTTTCGGGCGGAAGTGCGTTCCCCTCGGAGCGACTCAGGCGGCCGTCCGCGGTGAATTCGAAGCGGATCTCGGCATCCGGGTTACTTATTCGCCACGATCCGATAACCGCTTTTTCGAATCCGCGATCCGGCTGATGGGCGGAGTCGTTCGTTTCGTTGTTATTGAGCGGAACCCGCAGGGCTTTCCCCAAATCTTCCTTTCCGACCGGCTGAGTCACCTCGGCCTCGGTTCCGGTAGTGAAAGAGATCAGGGTCTGAGGCAGCGGCTCATCGTCTTGCGCGGACCGGAAGCCTTTTTTAGTTGATGAATTGAGCTGCACGGCATAGGTTGTCGCGGATTTCAACTTGCCTATTTGAAGCTCGACACAGCGCGGATCAATCCACTGAGTGTCATCGCCGCCTTTCGTGGGCGGAAATTCGGCTTTGTCGGACTGCCAGAAAGTCCATGAGTTCTGTTTCATGTTTTGATTGAACCGGAATCGCAGCACCCCTATGCTCGTGGATACTTCCCTTGCGCCGTCCGCGGGTTCGCTGCGAATTAGCATGGGAGGTGCCGCGTTTACGGCGCTTAACAGCAGCGCCCAGAGCACAACAGCAACCAAGACGGACCTCATTTTCATATTTTCCTCCCATAAAGGAGTGATTATTTGGATATGGTTCGCCGCGGGCGCTATTTTTTCTCGCCCCATCGCAATCCAATTTTTTCACCCTTTTTCCAGCATATAAAAATTAATAACACCGTTAGAAAAATGACATTTTCCAGCCCGCCAACAGGATGCTTTGCGGTTAGCCTGCCCAAAGGGCGGCGACCTAATCAGCGGCCCGGCCCTTTGGGTCGGCTGGATTTTCCGGTTGGCCTAAAAATTCAGTACGAAGCCCCGAATTTATTGCCGCAGTCAGTTGTCGCCTGTCCGAAGTGACAAATAGGTCCGCCTGCCACTCAAGAGCGCAAGCTACATGAAGAGCGTCCATTGCACGCAATACATTGTTTTCCAGTAGCACGACCGAACGGGAGATTACGGAAGGCGTAATTTGTAGAATAATTGCGTCACGGACATCAGCCAGCAATTGTTTCCTTACCGCTCGATACCCCTTGATGTCCAAAGCGCCTTCCCGCAAACGCCTGTTAAGGCCGGAAACAATCTCTGGAACCGAAATGATACAGAGAGCCAATTTCGCTGCGTTTTGCAAAAGGCGGTCTAATTTTTCACTGCCAATCTCCTGAACATATCGTTTGGCAAGAGAGGATGAATCAACAGCCAATTTCATTCGGCAGTCTCACGATCTTCCAGGATAGCAGAAGACAGGTCACTCCCCTGGATTTGTAAACGAACTCCAGTTTGTTTCCATGCGGGAATCTTTCGTAACCTGCTTGAAAATGGAACTATTTCAGCGACCGGCTTTCCATGGCGAATAAGGATGAGCGTCTCGCCCTGCTCAACCTCATTTATAAAACCGGATGCATTTTTTCGGAAATCGGTAAATGGAACAGTTTTCATTGTCGCCTCCTTTATGTACGTTAACGTGTACAAAACAAAAGGCATTTTGTCAAACGATCAATAAAGGCCACCGCAACGATAGGGGGTTGGGAAATGATGCGGCGATCCCTTTCTCGGAGAATGGCCGGAATATGGCGCGGCGGCTTTTTGCCGTCGCTCTTAATGCCGTTCGATTTCTTAGGTGCACTTATCCTCCGGAGTCCTCACTCAACATTAACGAATAACGAATAACCTGCTAACCGGGTTCATTTAACCTCGCTTCAACTTATCCGGGGTGCACTTCCGGACAAGCGTTAGAGAACCGGAAGACCCGAATCCATCAACTCGCTCATCATCCGGCTATTTAACAATGGCATCCATGTAAAGTCGAAAAGGAGGAAAAAATGAAAGCGATGAACAGAAGGCAGTTTATAAAATTCGGCGGCGCAAGTCTTGCGGGGCTCACGTTGTCGGGGCTGAACATTCCAATTTTTGCCCCCAGGCGGGCATTTGCCATGCTGTCGGACACCACCTGGAAATTTGGTGTCATGGCCGATACTCAGTGGCAAACCAAGTCCGGCGCAGTTGATCCGGCTTCCTGCGCTACCACGATAATCGATGCGTTGAACGGTCAGTTTATCCAGCATGGGTGCAAATTCGTCATACAGGTGGGGGATCTGGTGGATACAGAAGTCGTTAGCGGCATTCGCACCTTGCCGACACGTGAGGCGCATACCACCGACCTCTACAACGCCGGCATCGGTTTTTTCCCCGTCCGAGGCAATCATGAATCATCAGCCGATGCGGCAAGAGAGATGGTGGGGCTGTTTCCCCAGACCCGCGGCCAAGGGCCCTCTCTTTTCGGCGCCACGAATTTCAATGGTCCTGTCATTGGTGCGAGTGCAACTTATCCAAACGGCGTCCTTAACGGGTTGAGCTACATGTTTGATTACGAAAACCTCCGTTGTGTTCTGATCGATCAGTTCGTTAGAGCCGATAAATCGAATGTGGCCAGCTCCGAAGGCAGTTACAATGCAAACGCCGTCGACCAGGTGCCGTGGGTGGATTCGGTGCTTTCATCCAACGCAAATGATCGCCATGCGTTTGTCTTTTCCCATAAAAATCTGATCGGGCAGAATCACAAGGACAACCTTTTCGGCAAAAAACTGACTTCAAACGCCGCTGCCCGGGATGAATTTCTCTACACCCTCCACAATAATGGGGTGCGGTATCATTTGAGTGGCCACGACCACATGCACCATCACTCTATTGTTCGGTCATCCGATCACTTGTCCGGCGTCGGCCAGATTATCTGCGCTTCGAACAGCTACAAGTTTTATATTCCTCAACACGGAGACGACGGGCGGGAAACCCCTCTGGACCAGGAACTTTTTTCCATCGGCTATTACATCGTCACCATTGACGGCCCGCGGGCGACCATCGATTTCTACTCGTCCAGCCATGGACAAGACTATGGCGACTTCGATTTGATTGCCCCTCCGTCCTCTTTTGCCTTCTATCTGCGGGATTCTTTCGGTTACAGCTTGAACGGCAACCAGTTTGAGATAGCACAAGGCGAATCGTATACCAAGGTCCAGGATACCTGCGATGGCACGGAGGTCCGGATTTTAAGCGGTGTTAACGGCAATACCGAGACCGATCAACTTAACCGCGCCCTTTCTAAAGCCGTAAACACCGGCTGGTCCGATTCCTTTGCAGTCGATGGTGCGGCCAGCAAAGTCCTCAGCCTTTGGGGCATGGCCGATAACCTGAGCCTTTATGACGGAAATCTAACCGGTCTTTTGCCCAATACAGCGGAAAGCACGCAAGGGGACATCTATTCCTTATCCCTGACGTATGACCCAAAAAAGATTCGGCCCTCACAGATCATGAGCGGCAAATTGGGGCTGGCCACCAAGGCCGGCACCCACTGGGTCAACGCGGTGGATATGAATACCGGCGGGAGCAAAATATTCAAATATGGTCCCTGGCGGGAGAGCTATGCATTGGGCACTTGGGGGGTGGATCCCAGCGCACGAACCGTGTGGGCAGTGGTGAACCACGACGGTGATTTTGTCGCAAAGCTCATGTAACGAATTAAACAACGAATAAAAATGGATTAGGAGATTATCAAAAATGAAAAAACATGGATTCTTATTATGCCTTTTATGTTCCATTTGTTGCTTTGCGACGGCCTCAAGCGCTGTCGTGATTGATTTTGAGACGCTTGCCCATAACGACGATTTAATCATTGATCATGGGGCCATCTACGCGGAAGATGGTTTTCTTCTCACCAATACCGCCACGGAACAAAGTAGCGGCTTTTCGCCTTCTCTTGCGACGCTGGGCGAACAAGTATACGGATACGCCAGCTCAACGATGCTTTTCAACGACAATAGCGATGGGTTAACGCTTTTGACCCGGATCGGAGGCGGGGAATTCCGGCTCAATTCGGTCAGCCTGGCCGAGCTATTTCCGCTGGATGAGGCGTTCGACGTAATATTCACCGGCTTGCTGTCGGATGGTTCGACGATATCTGCAACCTTTGCATTGGATGGTGCGCTCGGAATTGAAACCTTTTCCTTCAGCCCCGATTTCACCCATCTGGTTTCCGTCGGTTGGAATCAAACGGGCTATTACCATCAATTCGACAACTTGGATGTGAATCCGGTGCCGGAACCCGCCACTGTTTGGCTGCTGGGTCTCGGACTCATCATTACGTATGGGTGGCGCAGGAAAATCCATAAATCGGCATAAGAGATTAGAACCCGACAGGAATACCATCTAAATGCCGCACGGTAATAGCGAAAGGAGCCCGCTTGACCCCAGGCGGGTTCCTTTTTTTTCATCAATGCATAAAATCAGGACATTGATTTTAATAGACCATGGGATTTAGCAGCAACAGAAAGGAGCGATCATGTTTGGAATTGGAATAACGGAGTTGGTGATTATCCTGGTGATTATCTTAATCATTTTCGGTGCGGGCAAATTGCCGGAAATTGGTGGCGGCGTCGGCAAAGCGATTCGAAATTTCCGACAGGCGACCAAGGAAACCTTTAATGAGGGCCCCGTAAAAATTGAAAAAGACCATAGGGTATAATGAGTTTGTGCTTCACAGTCGCCATATCCATATCAGGTGCGCGATGTTATCAATTGTTTTGTCCGCTATGAATCAATGGAATAGCACCTGTGTATCTCAACCATATGGAGACTTGCCATGTTCGGTATGGGCATGCCCGAAATTTTGGTGATCCTGGCCGTTGCGCTCATCGTCATCGGCCCCAAGAAGCTTCCGGACCTGGCAAAATCACTGGGGCGGGCGATTAATGAATTTCGTCACGCCACCACTGACTTAAAGGAGTCACTGATTGTCGATACGGCCATCAAAGATGTGAAAACTTCTTTCAAAGATCGACACAACAAGCCAAGCAAGTCGCCGGACACGGTTTCGGATGGTGAAATAATTCCCACAAAAGTAACCATGGACGTGAAAACCGTGAATTCGGCTACATCGCCTCAGGAGTCTCGGGAGTCCGAAAAAAATGCTTGATGATGAAAAAATCCCGCTCACCGATCATCTGGATGAGCTACGAAAACGGCTGATCACCTGCTTTATTGCCGTTGGCGTCGGATTTGCCGTGTCATACGGCTTTAGTGGGAAGCTGTTTGATATCCTGACGCATCCCCTGGTTTCGGTGATGAAAAGCGGTGATAAAATCATTTTCACCGGCGTCACGGAAGCGTTTTTTACCTATATGAAGGTTGCGCTTATTGCGGGAATCGGACTTTCCTCCCCTGTTATAGTGTATCAATTCTGGATGTTTGTAGCGCCTGGGCTCCACGAAAAAGAACGCCGCCTGGTTATTCCCGTTGTGCTGCTCTCCACCGTATTTTTTTCCGGCGGCGCCCTGTTCGGCTATTTCATTGTGTTTCCGGTCGGGTTTAAGTATCTGATGAGCTTTGGCACGGAAACCATTCGGCCGATGCCTTCCATGCGGGAATATCTGGGCTTTGCTTCCACCATGCTGCTGTCTTTCGGCTTTGTCTTCGAGTTGCCGATCCTGATTACGTTTATGGCAAGACTGGGCGTGGTTACCGTCGATTTTCTGAAAAAGAACCGAAAATACGCCATCCTGCTTAATTTCGTCATTGCCGCGATTCTTACCCCGAGCCCGGATGCGGTTTCACAAATCCTCATGGCGGGTCCCCTTATGCTGCTATATGAAATCAGTATTATCGGCGCAAAAATATTTGGCAAAAAGCCGGCGGCGCCGGATGCGGATACCGGAGAAGAGGCGCAAGACAGCGCAGAGGAAACGGAGGGGGCAAATGGGTCCGGTTATCCCTCTTTCACAAACATTAAATAGCCAGGAAGCCAACAAAACAGACCCCACCTTAAAAATCCGTGTGAAAATTAATTTTTAATCCTTAATGGTACTGGTGGTACTCCCCATCCCATTTCTATAATTAGCGCTCCACCCCGCCCACGGCAGGGGTTTATCATAAAGAAACTTGGAAGTTACTTGGAAGAATTGCTGGGTGAGTCGGTGAGCCGTTGCGCAAAACAAAGAATTGCCTTATGGTATTGGGCTATGAAAAAAACATCCCTCAGTCTCATTAAGCCCTATTTTCTGGAACGAAAATGGCTCATCCTGGCCGGGCTCGCAAGCCTTATCTTTGTGGATTTCATGCAACTGCTGATTCCCCGGGTGATCAAACGCGCCGTGGATAACCTGACGCTTTTGCGGATCGATGTCGTAGCCCTCTGGCGCTATGCGGCCTATATTCTGCTGCTGGGTGTCTTGATCGCCATATTTCGCTTTTTCTGGCGGCATTTTCTGATCGGTACCTCCCGGCGCGTGGAAGAGGGGTTGATGGGCAGACTCTTCAGTCATCTGCAAACCCTCTCCCCCGCCTATTTCGATCAGATGAAGACGGGCGATCTCATGGCGCATGCCACCAACGATCTTTTGCACATCCGGATGGCCATCGGCATGGGCATCGTGGCAATGACCGATTCGATCGTGCTGGGAACCGCCGGTATCGGTTTCATGCTCTATATCAACGTCAAATTGACATTGCTGGCGATACTGCCGGCGCCGTTTATCGTTATCGGCGCGCGCATTTTCAGTAAAAAGATGCACAGCAAGTATGGAACCGTCCAGGCGGCATTTTCAGATCTCACAGAAGCGGTCCGGGAGCGGTTTTCCGGAATTCGAATCATCAAGGCCCATCACCGGGAGCGCTATGAGGCGGAAAGGACCGCCAGGGTTTCCCGGAACTATGCGGATCAAAACATCCAGCTGGCCAGAATCATGGGCGTTTTTTTTCCGATGATGATCTTTTTTTCGAATCTGAGTCTGGCTATCGTTCTTTATATCGGCGGTCACCTGACCATGTATTATACGATTACGCCGGGGGATTTTGTCGCTTTCATCAGCTATCTCGGGCTTCTCACCTGGCCCATGATGGCGCTGGGATGGGTCACGAACCTCATCCAACGCGGAAAAGCCTCCCTTGACCGGATTCAAAAGGTGCTGGAAACCCAAGCGCTGATCGCCGACCGCCCTGACGCCATTGCGGTACCGGAAATCGCCGGCAAGGTGAGTTTTAAAAAGGTTTCATTCGCCTATGGAACCGATAATTCCGGGGGGCGAAATGCGCTGGAGGGTATTGACATCGAGCTAAAACCCGGCCAGATGCTGGGAATCGTGGGGCCTCCGGGCAGCGGTAAAACGAGTCTGCTGCAGCTCGTTCCCAGAATGTACGATGTCTCGGAAGGCACCATTTTCATAGATGATATGGATGTGCGCAGGTTGAAAGTCAATGATCTCAGGGGGCAAATCGCCTTCGTTCCCCAGGAGCCGTTCCTCTTTGCCGGCAGCATTCGCGATAATATCCTCCTCGGAGATTCCAATGCGACTCAATCGGACATCGTTGCCGCCGCTGATGCGGCGCGACTTCATCGCACCGTCTCACGGTTTACGGCGGGCTATGATTCCATTGTCGGTGAAAAAGGCGTCATTCTTTCCGGAGGGCAGAAACAGCGGGTGGCGCTCGCGAGAGCTTTTCACCGAAAGACGCCGCTGTTGCTATTGGATGATCCCGTGAGCCAGGTGGACACGGAGACCGGCAGCGCCATTATCGCGACCCTTCGCGAGATGGCCGGCACGCGAACGGTGATCATCGCCTCCCACCGCTTGTCCGCCCTGCGGTTTGCGGACCGGATCATCGTTCTGGAAAACGGCCGGATTGTTGAATCCGGCAACCATGCGGACCTGATGGCGATAGACGGATACTATGCCAAAACGTTCCGGCTCCAGGAGATAGAGGAAGAACTCTATGCCAATTAACTTCGGATATGCCGAAGAAAAAGCCCTGAAAAGCGGTTATGATCTTAAAATGCTGAGGTGGCTTTTTCCCTTTTTGACGCCGTACCGCCTGCTGTTGGCTGGCTCGATTCTGCTGGTTACCTTGATCACGCTGCTCGATCTGGCCCTGCCGTATATCACTAAAATTGCCATTGACCGCTATATCGTGCCGGTATCGGAAATCTCCGACGGTGGTGCGATCCGGGGCGCGGAAGACAGGGCCGGCGAGACCGAAAAAACACGGTATTACCGGGTGGATCTAAGCCTGCCGGAAAAAGCGGCAATCGTAGAAAAATATTCACAGCTCTTTCAAATATCCGGCGCGGAGGCGCACATTCCTTATGAAAACCTGGCGCAGCTGAGCGAGGAGGACCTTTTTGCGCTCAGACGGGAGGCCTTTTCGGGAATCGGGTGGGTGACGCTTCTTTTCCTGCTTCTCGTGATGGCCGATTTCGTGATGAATTTTTTTCAGAAACTCGTCATGGAATATACGGGCCAGAAGATCATGCACGATCTTCGGATGCATCTGTTCAATCATATTCAGCATCTGTCCGTCACCTTTTTCAACAAGAATCCGGTCGGAAGGCTCGTCACCCGCGCCACCAGCGATATTCAAAACATGAATGAGCTTTTCACCTCGGTGATTGCCTTCATTTTTAATGACCTTTTTCTTCTGGTCGGTATTGCCGTCGTGCTGATCACCATCAACTGGAAACTAGCGCTCGTTACCTTTACGGTGCTTCCCTTTGTCTGCTGGACCGCCTTTCGTTTCTCCGGGCGTGCCCGTCATATTTTCAGGGACCTTCGGCTGAAAGTGGCGGAGATCAACACCCGGTTTTCGGAAACCATCGAAGGGATGGACGTGGTTCAATTGTTTCAGCAGGAGGGCCATAACTTCAACCGGTTCAACACGCTCAACCATGAGACCTATCTGATGGGAATGGCTCAGATCCGGCTGATGGCGGTATTCATGCCGCTCATAGAGTTGCTGGGAGTGGTGGCCATGGCCATCGCCCTTTCCCATGGCGGCATTGCCGTTTTGGACAAATCGATCAGTTTGGGGGCGCTCGTTGCTTTTTTATCCTATATCCGCATGTTTTTCCGGCCCATTCGGGAAATCGCGGAAAAATACAATGTGCTGCAAAACGCTCTGGCCTCCGTTGAACGGATCAGTCTGATTCTGGACAGCGAGGATCGGCTTCCCCTGTCCGGAACGGGGGCCCCGGGTGATTCCCCCTCCCTGTTGCCGCCGATTCGGGAGATAAATGAAATCCGTTTCGATCGGGTGACTTTCGAATATGTTCCGGATGAACCGGTATTAAAGGAAGTCTCATTCTCCCTTTCAGCGGGGGAAACCATTGGGATTGTCGGTCCCACCGGCGCCGGAAAAACCTCCATCATCAACCTCGTAATCCGGTTCCATGATCCCACTTCCGGCCGGGTGCTGATAAACGATTCGGATCTGAGCCGGTTGCCGGCGGAGAGTTTCCTTCAAAAAATCGCTCTGGTCCCCCAGGACCCGTTTTTGTTTGCCGGCACCATCCGCGAAAACATCCTTCAGGGAATCGAAGGCGTGAGCGATGAGAAGATGGCGTTTATTCTGGCAGCGTCCAACTGCACCCGTCTTGTCGACCGTTTTCCGGAAGGACTCGATGCCGTTTTGCCATCCGGCGGCGGCGCCATCTCCAGCGGGGAGCGCCAGCTGATCTCCATTGCCCGCGCCTTTGCCAGGAATCCGGAGGTCATTATTCTGGATGAGGCGACCTCTCACATCGATTCTCAGACCGAGCAGCATATCCAGGAGGCGCTCGGGAATCTCCTCAAAAACCGGACCGCCATCGTGGTGGCGCATCGGCTTGCCACCGTTCGCCACCTGGATCGCATTCTGGTGATCCATAAGGGGCGCATCATTGAAACCGGTTCCCACGATACCCTGATGATGCAAAGAGGGTTCTATTACCGGCTCAATACCCTTAGGGAAAAATGAAATATTTCTTGCCAAACAGCGCGCATCATGTATAAAAGCTTCTTTTGAATTTGAAGTTGAACGATGTAATTCGTATAACAATTATAGGAAACCGGGGACTGTGATTATCGGTTCCGGAACTCATTAACCCGTTTATAACAACAGGAGGTTAGATAGATGGCTTACAATGCAGTGGAAATGGCTGACTGGCAGATCTCTGAGGCAGCAGAAGTTAATATGCCCACGCCCGATGCCTGGCGGGAAAAACTGGGACTGAAGCAAGATGAGATGCTTCCCATGGGGCGGTTGTCCAAAATCGACTTTCTCAAGGTCATCAATCGGCTTAAGAACAACCCGGACGGAAAATACATTGAAGTAACGGCCATTACCCCGACGCCGTTGGGCGAAGGCAAGAGCACGACATCTGTTGGGCTGATGGAAGGTCTCGGCGCACGAGGCAAGAACGTGGGCGGCGCTCTGCGTCAACCCTCCGGTGGCCCGACCATGAACGTAAAGGGGACGGCGGCCGGCGGCGGAAACTCTCTTCTGATCCCGATGACCGAGTTCTCCCTGGGTCTTACCGGCGACATCAACGACATCATGAATGCCCACAACCTCGGCATGGTCGCCATGACCTCCAGAATGCAGCATGAGAGAAACTATAACGATGAGCAGTTAAAGCGCCTCACCGGTATGCGCCGCCTCGACATCGATCCTACCCGCGTTGAGTTCGGCTGGATCATCGATTTTTGCGCCCAGGCGCTTCGGAACATCATCATCGGCATTGGCGGCAGAACGGACGGTTACACCATGCAGTCCAAGTTCGGCATCGCGGTCGGTTCCGAACTGATGGCGATTCTGGCCGTTGCAACGGATCTGGCTGACCTGAAGGCCCGTATCAACGCCATCACCGTGGCCTTTGACAAGAGCGGCAAACCGGTTACCTGCGGTGATCTGGAAGTCGGAAACGCTATGGCGGCCTTCATGAGAAACACCATCAACCCGACCCTCATGAGCACCGCCGAGTATCAGCCCTGCTTCGTGCACGCCGGTCCCTTTGCCAACATCGCCGTCGGTCAGTCTTCCATCATCGCGGACCGCGTCGGTCTGAAACTGTTCGATTACCATGTTACCGAGTCCGGATTTGCGGCGGATATCGGATTTGAAAAATTCTGGAACGTGAAATGCCGTTTCTCAGGCCTCAAACCCCATGTGTCGGTTCTGACCTCCACCGTACGCGCCCTCAAGATGCATGGCGGCGGACCCAAGGTCGTTGCCGGAAAAGCCCTGGATGAAGCCTACACCAAGGAAAACCTCGCCCTCGTTGAAAAGGGCTGCGAGAACATGGTCCACATGATCGGCATCATCCGGAAAGCCGGCATCAATCCGGTTGTCTGTGTCAACCGCTTCTACACCGATACGGATGCGGAAATCGCGGTCGTTAAAAAAGCGGCTGAAGCCGCCGGCGCCCGTTGCGCCGAATCCCAACACTGGTTGAAGGGTGGCGAAGGCTCTCTCGAATTTGCCGACGCCGTTATCGATGCCTGCAACGAGGAAAACAATTTCAAATTCCTCTATCCGCTGGAAATGAAGCTGCGCGACCGTGTTGAGCTCATCGCCAAGGAAGTTTACGGCGCCGATGGCGTGGATTGGTCACCGGAAGCGACCGCCAAGGCGGATATGCTGGAAAAAGATCCCAAATACGCCGACTTTGCCACCATGATGGTAAAAACCCATCTGAGCCTGACCCATGATCCGGTCAAAAAGGGTGTACCCAAGAACTGGCGGTTGCCGATCCGTGACATCCTCATTTACTCCGGCGCGAAATTCCTCTGCCCCTGTGCCGGCACGATCAGTCTGATGCCCGGAACGAGCTCCAACCCGGCCTTCAGAAGAATCGACGTGGACCCGGTCACCGGTAAGGTTTCCGGTCTGTTCTAATCGTTTCTGAAGTTCATTTTATTATCAAAAGGGGTCCGATGGGTTTATCGGGCCCCTTTTTTTTCGGTCCACCCCTCTTAACCGACAAAAGCGATTGCCATGGCCGCCTTGCCGACCATCACGATCACCGGATTTGCCGCAACCATCGCGCAGATTGTGATACTGCGGGAACTGCTGGTATGCTTTTCCGGAAACGAGCTTTCGATGGGGCTGGTTCTGGCCTGCTGGCTCATCTGGAATGCCGCCGGATGCCGGCTGGGGGAAGCATACGTTTCCCGCACCCCCCCCGGTTTTTTCCTTCTGGGCATTTTCCTGATGCTGGCGGCCATTTTCTTGCCGGTATCGGTTTTGATGATCCGCGCGGCCGGGATACTGTGGCGCCTTTCACCCGGTGAAATCCCCGCCTTTTGGCCGATGCTTCAAATCTGTTTTTGGGGGGCCGGTCTTTTCAGCCCCCTTTCCGGCATCCTGTTCAGCCTCTGCTGGGCGGTGTACCGGACTCAGCCGGGAAGAGTTGCGCCGCGGCGACCCATTTTCATCTTTGTGGGAGAGGGGCTGGGGGCGGCGGCTGGGGGGCTCGTTTTCTATTTTGTGTTTATCGGTCATTATTCCGCCTTGACCGCTGTCTGGATCACCTCGAGCGTCCTGCTGCTCGCATCCGCCGGGTGGATTCGCCCCTGGCGTCTGTTAAAAAATAACTTCTTGCCGCGAATTACCTGGAGCGCAGTGGCGATTCTGGTTGGTTGCGCCATCGGATTTTCGGATGAAATTGAAACCATGAGCCGGCGGTGGCAATGGGGCTCCCATATCGTTGCCGTTTACGACACGGCCTACCACAACCTGGCCCTGACGCGGGAAGAGGATCAGTGCTCATTTTTTGCCAACGGCCACTGGCTCTTTTCAACGCCTGATCCGCCCAGCCGGGAACATGCCGTTCACCCTGCCCTGCTGCAACACCCCGCCCCGAAAACCGTTTTGCTCCTCGGCGGCGGCATCGCCGGTCTGGTGGAAGAAATAGGGAAATATTCCGAAATTCAGCGAATCGATTATGTCGATCCGGACCCGGATCTGGTTCGTTTCGCGCAGCGTCATCTGCCTTCTGAAACCACCCGATTCCTGAGGGAACCCCGGCTGCATCTCATCCATCAGGATATCGGCGCTTTTTTGAGAGGCGACACTTTCCGATATGACGTTATCCTGATGAATACCGGAGATCCTGTCAATGCGGGAATGAATCGGTTTTACACGGCGGAATTTTTTTCCGGAATTAAGAAACGTCTCTCTTCGGACGGTATCTTCTCTTTTGCGGTTTCCGGCGGGGAGGACATGCTGGGCGCCGCTCAGGCAGGTTATTTAAGATCCATTTACCAAACGCTCACGCTGGTGTTTCCGGATGTTGCGCTCTATCCCGGCGATGCGTTTCGTTTTTTCGCCGCAAGCGAGGCCGGGAAGCTCTTGCGAACACCCGAAGATCTGGTGACCCGACTCCGCGATCGGAATCTCCCCCTCTTTTACGTTCGTGAGGACACGCTTCAGGACAGGATGAGTCCGTTTCGCATGCACTATTTTCAATCGATGATTGCCGGGGTCTCGGATGAGGCACCCCCAAACCGTGACTTTTCGCCCACCTGTTATAGGGAAGCGCTCATCCTGTGGAGCGCTCAGTGGTATCCGAAGATTCGGGAAGGGATTCCATGGCTAACGCAAGTGCGGTCCGGTTGGCTCTGGGGTTTTTCCGTTTCGGCGGGCGCCCTATTCTTGCTGGTGGCGGCAAGACGCCGCATTCCCATCAACTCGGCCATTGCCGGCTGTGTTCTGACCGCCGGAGGCGCCACCATGGTGCTGCAAATGGTCCTTCTCCTGGCATTCCAGATACTGGAGGGGTTTTTATACCTTCAACTGGCGCTCATTCTTTCCTTTTTCATGGCGGGGCTTTCCGCCGGCGCCGCCTGGAGTACTGCCCGCCCGGGAAAATGTCCATCGATCGCGACACGGTTAATCCGGGTTCAGATCCTTATCAGCGCCTATCCTCTCCTTCTCATCCTGATCCTGTATCTTCTTCACGGCGTCTTTCGGGCCGCCGTTTCACCAACGGTTTCAGCCTGGCTTTTTTCGGCGTTGAGTTTTATCGCGGGCATGATGGACGGAGCGCTTTTTTCTCTTGCCGTGGAGAGGACGGCCGAAACCGGTTCTCCCCTGAAAGGCAGGGGCGGCCGGCTCTATGCGCTGGATCTCGTCGGCGCCGCCGCGGGGTTGAGCCTGGCAACGTTTCCGCTATTGCCGGTTTACGGGCTTCTTCCTACCCTGCTATGCGTTTCCGGCGCTTGCCTGATGAGCCTTGTTCCCTTTATTTTCATTAAAAGACAAGCCGGTTCACCGGCGTGGCCAAAACCATGATCAAGGCCACACTCTCTATAGGATGAAGGGAATGAACATTTTGGTTTTGAGTCGATAGCGGTTGTATCGATCGCCGAAATAATGAATGTTTTCTTTTTCTTCTATCAGGGCGGCAATGACAGACGCGCAGGTGGAAATCACCGCGATTACCGTTAAAGACATTTCGATATTTCTCAGCAAGATGCCCCAGGCAAGAAATAGAAGTGAGCCGTACATCGGATGCCGGACATACCCGAAAACGCCGGATTCGACGAGCTCGGTCGTTTTCTCAAAGGCAAACAAGGTGCTATCCGTTCGACGACTGGAAACCTTTCCCTTTTTATGCATTATAAAAGCAGCGGACAGCACCAATGCTAAAGAAGCCATCATCAATATCGAAGAAACGATTCGCTGGAAGTCAAATTCGCGAACTATCAGATACCGGTAATTTTGCACTGAAAGCCACAAAATACACTCCCAGACGATAAACCGGAAAACGCCATGATTTTTAAAGCTGAACAGCGATCGCCAGGAGAGCGCCAAAAGGGGAAGCGACAGGATACAGAAAATCAGCAGCGTTATCATGGGGCCTTTTCCAACACACTGACCACTTGGTTCGGGGAAGTGTTTCGCGTTCGCCTATTTAATGGGCTTTCTTCAATCCCTTGCCGGATTGCCAAGCCTTTCCGACAAGATTTCCGACACTCCAATAGGTGTTATCCGGCATGGATAAGGTGAAGGGATTTATTTTTTTAATATCCGGTATTCCCTCTGTCAGATAGCGTTCTTCGGTGAACACTTCCACAATTTCTCCAATATAAAGCGTGTTCACCGGCAATTTGACAGTGTCATAGAGGGTGCATGCCATGCAGACAGGACATTCCTTTATCAGCGGAGCGCCTTTAAGATCACCGTAAAATACCTGAAAGAGTTCCGATTTATCTGTTTTGCCCCCGGAGACCAATCCGCAGTAGTCCGTTTCGGCAACCAATGATATATCGGGGATATTCACGCTGAATTCCTTATTTTCTTCAATGCCGCCATTGGTGTAATGCGGTCCTAGCCCTACAGCTATCATCGGGGGCTTAAAATTCACTCTTGAAATCCACGCCACCGCCATAAAATTTGCTTTGCCCCTGACAACTGAACCGACAAGAACTGTCGGCATGGGATAACCAAACACATTTGTGTCGATTTTTACTTTTTCCATGGGATGTCTCCTTTTATTCGAACAACTTTTTTGACCCTACGCCTTTTGCTTGTAACTTTTTGTTACATTGCCTGGTGGCTCGAATAAGGAATCGCCGGCTATGATCAGAAATCCGCAAAATCGCCATCATCCAGGGGAATGATGTTTTTGGATTTGCCTGCTTTGGGTCGATTGAGTGCGAGGGCCTTTTCTTTTGAAGGTTTCCCGGCAGGCGGCAGCGCTTTCTGCAGGGGCATTCGTCCGGCATTTTTCACGGCTCTCGGGCGTCTATTCCCACCGGAGCCGCCGCGCAAATGGGCGCCTTTTCCTCCCACCATTGCCGCCAGTCTGCCGACGAATCCCTTCAACTCTTCGGCTTGGGCGCTCAGTTCTTCGGAAGCCGAGGCCGATTCCTCGGCAATTGCCGCATTGCTCTGGGTGACCTTATCCATCTGCGAGACGGCAGCGTTAACCTGCTCGATGCCTTTTGCCTGCTCGTTGGAGGCGGCGGCAATTTCACTCACCAGTTCCCCCACTTTGCCGGCACTTTCCGCAACTTTCCCGAAAGCATCGCTGGTGGTTTTTACGAGCGCCATTCCGTCTGAAACTTTTTTGACTGTCCCCTCGATTAAGCCGGCGGTATTACGCGCGGCGTCCGCCGCTCTCACGGCCAGATTCCGGACTTCGCCCGCTACGACGGCAAACCCCGCACCGGCTTCGCCGGCCCGGGCGGCTTCTACGGCGGCGTTCAGGGCCAGCAGATTGGTCTGAAATGCGATTTCATCAATGGTTTTAATAATTTTAGAGGTTTCCTCGCTGGCTTTTGCAATTTCCGCCATGGATACGTTCAGCTCACCCATGGAGGCATTGGCACCGGCTACGATCTGACCGGTTCCTTTCATCATGGAATCGGCCTGACCGGCGTTTCCGGCATTCTGTTTGATCATGGAAGATATTTCCTCCAGGGAGGATGAAGTCTCTTCCACGGAGGCCGCCTGTTCGGAAGATCCTTCCGCCAGGGATTGCGACGCCGACGATACCTCTCCGGCCGCGGAGGATACCTGATCGGAAGCTTCGGAGAGCCCGTTGATGACACGGTTGATGGGACGCGTGATGCTGCGCATCAGAAAAAAGGCCAATACAAAGGTTCCCAAAACGCCGGCCAATGACAACACGATATTCACCGATATCAACCGGGAACGGGTCGCATCAAAGTCCCGATCCCCTATTTCAGCCTTCTTCATAATGGACTGGGAAATCGAGGTAAGACTTCCACGAATGGCCTCTTTGTTGGAATCGATCTCGCCATCGATAGCGGAAATTTTCCGGGCGTCCCCATTTGCTTTCAACAGCGGGAGCATCTCTTTTTCGAAATGTTCGATCATCTCGTGGTAATTCCCCAGCGCTTTTTTCAACAGCGCCTTCTCCTCCGAGGTATCGCAGATCGGGTCGAGGGCTTTGAACCGTTTGTTGTTTTCCTCCTTTAAAACCGTCCACTCTTTCTCCGTCGTGGAGAGTTCCCGATTGATGATCGCATCGGCCATGATGGAATAGCATTGTTCCCCCAGTCCGGCGGCCTCCATGGTTACCACGGCATCCCTGGCGGCGGTTGCCCCAACGTCCTGCAAGCGAGCCAGCTGCCGGAGTTCGACGAGGGTTATGGCGCTAAGGGCTGCGATCACCAGAATACAGATCCCAAATCCCATTGCAAGCTTGTTGCCGAGTGTCATTTGCTTCATGGAAGTTCTCTCCTTATTAAATTTTATTCAGCTCATAAAAACCACCCGCGGATATCCGGCATTTCGGTTCGCTATTTATTGATTAGTCCCTTGACGGCGGTCATGATGTCAGCCGGCAATATCAGGGTCTTGGTATTCGCGGACTCCGACAGCTTTCGAATGCTATCGATATAGCGGTCGGCGAGCAGAAAATAGGCCGGCAGCTCTTCGTTTCCAACGGCGCTTCGGATTTGTTTAATCGCCTCGGAAGAGGCGTTTGCGAGCAGAATTTGAGCCTCCGCTTCTTTCCGGGACGCCTCCAGTTTCCCTTCCGCCTCAAGAATGGCGGCCTGCTTTTTGCCTTCCGCCTGAAGAACGGCCGCTTGCTTCAGCCGCTCCGCGCCCGCCTGAGTTTCCATTGCCGTCTGCATGGTATCGGAAGGCCGGATATCCTGAATTTCAACGGATTTGACGATAAGACCCCAGTCGGCCACCTCGTTTGAAATCTGGTCTTTCAGTTTCGCCTTGATGTGGTCACGCGAGGAGAGGGCTTCATTCAATGTCATGCTGCCGATGATTGCTCGCAGATTGGTCATGACGAGGAACTGAATGGCGGTTCTGTAGTTTGAGATTCCATAGGAGGCTTTCACCGGGTCGAGCACCTTGACGAACGTAATCGCCGTGCACAGGATCACCGCATTGTCTTTGGTGATCGCCTCCTGCTGTTCGATATTCAGGGGCTCGTCCTTTGTGAGCAACACATAAGCCACCTGATCGATATAGGGAATGATAATGCTGAGTCCGGGCTTGAGCGTTGAGTGGTATTTACCGAGCCGTTGAACCACATATTCGGAGCCCTGCGGCACGGTTTTGATCCCCGCGATGAGAGTTGCAACGATAAGAACGACAATCACCAGAATAATGCCGAGATACAACATGGATTTTCTCCTTTATCCGATAGGGTTAATTGGATACCTTCTTGACTTTTATCTTTGTGCCTTCCATGCCGATGACCTCACACCGGTCTCCCATCGACAGCGAGTCGCCTGATACGTACTCCCACACATCATCGCCCAGAAGCGGCGCCTGAAAGCGCACTTTTCCACCGGGAGGATTTCCCACGTTGGCGGATATCACCGTACCCGCCTCGCCGAACACGGATTCCTCATTTGCGACCGGTCTGACATTCATTCTCATGT
Organism: Pseudomonadota bacterium; assembly: GCA_043797445.1. GTDB lineage: Bacteria > Desulfobacterota > Desulfobacteria > Desulfobacterales > JAFDDL01 > JAZDPP01. Next base: position 70,546 of record JAZDPP010000169.1, on the reverse strand, counting down.
TTTTCCTCAGCCAGAACCAGCCGATTGAAAATAAAATCACCGAGGAGACGGCAAAGACCGTAAGCTGGACGGCGACGCTGGGAAACCAGTACGCCACGATTCCCGCGATCAGCGCCGCGAGGCCAAACCATATGGTCACCAGGGTAGGCGCCAGAATCTCGATAACCAGCATTACCGTTCCACAGACCAGCCAGATCCAATAAGGCATGCTTTTGCTCCCGCTTTCGCTGAGTGAGAAATCCGCTTATTACAGTTTGTTTTAAAATGTTTTTCAACCGGTACCTTACCGCTAACCGCTTCCATTCACAAGGTTTAATTGTGGCTGTCGGCTCTGACACCATCTATGCGCCGGATTTATCCCAAATGCCGCGGATGGGCCGTCCGCAGGCACGGCATTTCCCCTCCTTAAACCCCGCCAGGCTCACCTGGTACCCGTTTCGCTCGATCACCATCTCCTTGCAGTGGGGACAATAGGTGTTTTCTCCAGGATGTTTGTAAACATTGCCGATATAGACATATTCAAGACCCACGGCCATTGCCGTCTTGCGAGCGCTTTCCAGCGTTGGGAGCGGGGTGGGCGGAAGGCTCTTCAGTTTATACAGGGGGGTAAATCGGCTGAAGTGAACCGGCGCCTCCGGGCCGAGCTCCCGGAATATCCACTCGCACATGGCCCGGACCTGGTCCGGATCATCATTTTTCCCCGTCACCATCAGATTGACGATCTCCGTGTGGATTCCCCAGCCGCGGAGGGTCTTCAAGGTATCGAGAACCGGCTGAAGATGCCCGCCGGTCATTTCCCGGTAGTAGTTTTCCGTGAACCCCTTCAAATCGATGCAGGCGGCATCCAATACGTCGCAAAGATCCGCCAGGGGTTTCGGATTCACAAATCCGTTTGAGTGCATGACGTTCAAAACGCCGTGTTTCCTTGCCTCACGGCCCATCGCCAGCATGTATTCCATGAAAATGGTCGGCTCGACGTAGGTCGAAGCGATGGATCGGCAATTGTATTGCAGTGCGCTTTTAGCGGCCTTTTCAGGGCTCAGCTCATAATTATGGGTCTCCTCGGGCCGTGCCTGGGAGATTTCCCAGTTCTGGCAGAACTTGCAGTCAAAATTGCATCCGGCCGTGGCAACCGAAAAGGATCGGGTTCCCGGAAGAACGTGAAAAAACGGTTTTTTTTCAATGGGGTCTACATGAACGGCGCAGGGATTGCCATATACCAATGAGTAGTATTTCCCCTCGATATTTTCTCGCACCTCGCACAGGCCCCGCTCTCCGGGCGCGACTTCGCAAGCGTGGGGGCATAACTCGCACCGAATCGATGAATTGCCCAGAGGGGTAAAATAGGGCGAGAGCACCTTTCCGATACGCCCCTTTTCCAACATCGCCGCCCGTGCCGCGCCGTAACCGGCAACACCCGGAAAAATCGCGCAGCCCGCGCAGAAAAGCGCCGTCTTTCCACAATCTCCTAAAAACCGGCGCCGGGTGATCGATGGGTTCATATAAAGCACTCTAAAAAATCTGCGCCGAAAAGATTTGTATTTTCGCCCCGGGATCTTTCCAGGCATCCGTTGGCAGACCCGCCTTGCGGCAGGTTTGCTCCAGAAACTTCAGACGATCCCAGCCATATTCCGTCGCCACCTGGGGAAGCAGCAATCCCGATCTATCCCCTTTTTGAATATAGATGCCGTGGCGTCCCACCGCAATGGCGGTGGGGTCAGTAATCTCTTTCAAGGGGGTCAACACCGAAATTTCTATTTCGATGGCAGGCCACTCCTGGCGGGTAACGGGCGGAAACCGCGGGTCCTGAAGCGCTGCTGCAACCGCCATTTGGGATATCGTTTCCGCCAGTGGATAATGTCCCACGATATGCCCGATACAGCCGCGAAGGCCGCCTTTCTTTTTGAGGGTAACAAAAGCGCCGCAGGGAATCAAAAGGGGGCCGGTCATTTTTTCCATGGAGTGATACGATCGGCCGTCGAGTGCGGCCTCAATGGCGCTTCGGGCAATCCGGTGAAGAGACGCCTTTTCGTCATCGCTTAGCCGCATATCCGGATCGGCCTTCTTGCCGGGTAAATCAGCGCCGGCGCTCTTTGCCGATGTCTCCCAAAGCGCTGCCGCCATATAGCCGACGACCGAGGCTCGATCCCCTGTCACCTCTCCGGAGGTAGCAGTGCTCAGAATCTCGGAAAAATCGGCCCCCAGTTGTTTTGCCGCCAGCATCACCACCGCCATCGGCCCGCCGCCGCAGGCCTCGGAGGCGCCCGCGGCAAGATCGGCCAGCAGATAGTCCGCATCCATTTTTTTCACAGAGTAGCTCACCCGCTGATCCATTTCCCGGGCGATCGAATCCGAATGAAAATGAGACAGGTCGGAGCTTGCCACCAATAATACCGATTTACCTTTCAGACAAGCCGAGAGGGTTTCGGCAAGACGATGACAGCTCGGCATCCCCTGATCTCCCATCACCAGGGGCACAATGCGAACACCGGGCATCACCGTCTGAAGGAAAGGGAGTTGAATTTCGAGCGAATGCTCTCGCGCATGGGCTTCCGGAATGAAACGGACCTTTACATCTTTTTCCATGATCGCCCGGATTATCTCGTGATCCAATGGAACAATCCCCAGAGGCGTTTGGAAATCGCCCCGGTTATAGACGGAAACCCCTTCAAAACGGTGGTGATGACTTGGCCCGATGAGAACGATGGTGTCGAATTTCCGGTTCTCCAGAAGCTTATACGCATGGGCCGCAACCTGACCGGAATAGCGATACCCGGCATGGGGAGAAATCAGCGCCACCAGGCGCCCTGCCCTTTCATGAACCGGAACCTTTTGCAGGAAGCCGGTTACCTCTTGACGTAGGGTTTGGGAATCTTTCGAGTACCAGGTTCCGGCAAGGATGGATTCCCGAACCGGCTCCGCTGCCACCAAAAGGGAAACGGACAGGGCCAAAACCCCCAAGCCGGCAAACAGTCGCCTCACGGAAATTAAATAAAATGGATTCATGATATTTTCGCTCAAATAGCTTGCCGGTCTTCCAAAAATACCCCGGCGTGACCTGCTCATCACTCCGGTTTGGCCGAATCGATAATCAAGGTTTCTTTTTCGTATCCTATCAGGATCGGAAGGTGGAATTCAACAGATGGTTTCAGCCTATCAGCCGGATTGGATATAAAATCAAGGGGTCAGAATATCGGAATCCGCCGGCGGACCCATGGGGGGGCCGCGGGAAATTAATTCATGAAAATTCGTCGGCGCCCTCTTCTCCGAACATTCCGTTAGCCATGTATCCCACTGAAAATAAAGACGTTGTTTTCTATTGTAACAAAACCGGATTCATCGAAGTTGACAACAAATATTGAGTTGTATAGCTTTGTAACATAAGGAAATGGCGGCCTTGATCATTTCAAATCGGTTAACGACACTCGCGGACATGCAGCCGGTGACGAGGCGCTTCGAACCCTGATTCGTGTTATTGAGTCGTCCGGGCTGCGTCAAAGTGACTTCTGGGGCAGAATCGGAGGAGAAGAGTTTGCGGTTACGTTGCCGGAGACAACGCTCTATACTGCTGCAAAGCCCGCGGAACGCGTGCGCGCAAATCTGGCGGAAACGCCCGTTTTTTACGGGGACGAGCGCTTTTTCATCACCGCCAGCATCGGCATAAGCCAGTGTGGAACCGGGGATGCCCTGGAAACCGTGCTTCATCGAGCGGATCAGGCAATGTATGAGGCCAAGCAGACGGGGAGGAACCGGATCTGTCCGGCGCCCTGATCATCCTTTCATCTTGCCCATATGGAAATGAAGAAAAAAATGCCGCCGAAATTATCGCAATTCCGGTAGCGAGTGCAAGGGCTTTGAAACCGCGGAGAATAATATGACGCATCATTCCGATACCTTTCCCGGCTGGATGAAAGCCGTAATGGCGGCGGCGGTGCTGGTGATACTTGCCGGCGGCGCCTGGTTTTACAAAGCTCAGGAAGTGCAACTGCGGCGGCAGGTCGAGGACCAGTTGACTGCCATCGCGCGGATCAAGGTGGGCCAGCTCATCGGCTGGCGCGCGGAGCGGCTGGGAGATGCCGCCGTGTTGACGGAGAGCCCGTTTCTTGCCGAATGCGTGACGCAATTCATGGACGGCTCTTTGCCCGGGGCCGAGGAAAAACTGCGCAACCACTTTCAAAGTCTTCGGAATCACTATCGCTACTCCGACATTCTGCTCGTCGACCCGGAGGGGCGGGCGCTTCTGAGCCTGAGCGGAGATACGGAGAGCTGCAGCGTTTACCCTCAAGCCTTGACCATTGCCTTCCCCGAGCACAGGCCCGTATTTACCGATTTGCACGTCGGGAACCATAAACAGGAACCCCACTTCTCGGTGATAGCGCCACTCTTCTCCGGTAATGGGCAGGCCCAAAAGCCCCTCGGCGCGGTGGTTCTGGTCAGCGTCGCCTCGGAGTTTTTATATCCTCTGATTCAGCAATGGCCCATACCCAGCAAGACCGCGGAAACGCTCCTGGTAGAGCGCGACGGCGACAGCGTGCTCTTTATGAATGAGTTGCGCCATCAATCCGGCACGGCGCTTAACTTACGCATTCCCCTCACCCGGACCGAGGTACCCGCCGTCATTGCCGTGCTGGGCCGGCGGGGTATTGTGAACGGCAGGGACTATCGCGGCGTCGAGGTGGTGTCGGTTGTCCTGCCCGTTCCGGATTCGCCCTGGTTCATGGTGTCCAAGATGGATATGGCGGAGGCTTTCTCGGAGTGGCGTTTTCGCTCCGGTCTGATTCTGGTGCTGCTGCTGGGCCTTTTGGCCTTAATGGGCGCCCTGTTGCTGACCGTCTGGCAGCGCAATCGGAAGGCGCATTACCGGGCGATTTATCATTCGGAGGCCCGGTTGCGCGCAAGTGTCGAGCGTCACAGCATTACCCTCAAAGCCATCGGAGACGGTGTTATCGTGACCGATGCCGGGGGTCGCGTGGAATTGCTCAATCCCGTGGCGGAAATGCTCACCGGCTGGAACACCGATGAGGCCGCCGGCAGGCCGGTCGAGGAAATCTTCCGGATCATCAACGAAGAAACGCGGCAGGTGGTGGAAAACCCGGCGTTGCGGGTTTTGGCCGAGGGGATCGTAATCGGGCTCGCCAACCACACCTTGCTCATTGGCCGCGACGGCACGGAACGCCCCATTGTCGACTCCGGCGCCCCCATCCGCAACGATTCAGGCGGCATTACCGGCGTGGTGCTGGTCTTCCGGGATCAGACAACGGAGCGCCATGCTCAGCGATTGACCGAGATACGGCTTCATCTCATCGAGTATGCCGCCACCCATTCGCTGGATGACGTTTTGACGAAGGTTCTGGATGATGTCGGCGGGCTCGTTCTCAGCCCCATCGGATTTTACCATTTTGTCGAAGCGGACCAGGAAACCCTCTCTCTTCAGCAATGGTCCACCCGAACGTTGAAAGAGTTCTGCCGCGCCGGCGGCAAGGGGCAGCACTACGGCATCGCGCAGGCCGGGGTCTGGGTGGACTGCGTGCACGAGAAGAAACCGGTGATTCATAACGACTACGCGTCTTTGCCGCACAGGAAGGGGATGCCGGAAGGCCACGCCGATGTGGTTCGCGAGCTGGTCGTTCCCGTCCTGCGCATGGGCAAGGTCGTCGCCATTCTGGGCGTCGGCAACAAGCCGGTTGATTACAATGAAAGTGATGCGGATACGGTTGGCTACCTTGCCGACCTGACCTGGCATATCGTTGAGCGCAAACGCGCGGAGGCCGAGCGGGAACGGCTGAGGGCGGCCATCGATCAGACCGGTGAGATGATTTGTATAACCGACCCGGCAGGGTCCATCCAGTACGTCAACCCGGCCTTTGAAACGGTGACGGGTTTCAGCCGCGAGGAGGTCATCGGGCAAAACCCGCGGATACAAAACAGCGGTCAGCAGGACGAGGCTTTTTATCAGGAAATGCGGACAACCCTCTCCAGCGGCCGGACCTGGAAGGGACGAATGGTCAATAAGCGAAAGGACGGAAGTCTCTACACCGAGGACGCCACCATTTCGCCGGTCTGTGACGCCGATGGCCGGATTCTCAGCTTTGTCGCCGTCAAGCGGGACATCTCGGAGCATCTGCAGCTTACGGCTCAATTTCAGCAGGCGCAGAAAATGGAGTCCGTCGGCCGGCTCGCCGGCGGGGTGGCTCACGATTACAATAATATGCTCAGCATCATCATCGGCTTTGGGGAACTGGCTCTGGGAAAGACGAACCCCTCCCAGCCGATCTATGACGACCTTTCGGAAATTCTTCTGGCCGCAAGACGTTCCGCTGAAATTACCCGGCAGCTGCTGGCCTTTGCCCGCAATCAGACCATTGCTCCGGAAGTACTGGATCTGAACTGCACCATTGAGGGCATGCTCAAGATGCTCCGGCGGCTCATCGGCGAGGATATCGATCTGGCCTGGTTGCCCGGAAAGGGTCTGTGGCCAGTCCGGATGGACCCCTCACAGATCGACCAGCTTCTGGCGAATCTTTGCGTCAATGCCCGGGATGCCATCACGGATATCGGCAAGATCACCATCGAAACGCGAAACGCCGTTTTTGACGATGCCTACTGCGCCGATCATTTGGGCTTCGTTCCCGGTGAGTATGTGCTGCTCGCCGTCAGTGACGACGGCTCCGGCATGAACGCGGAAACGCGCAGTCATCTCTTCGAGCCCTTCTTCACCACCAAGGACGTGGGGAAAGGCACCGGTCTGGGGCTCGCCACGGTCTACGGGATTATTAAGCAGAACGAAGGCTTCATCAACGTCTACAGCGAGCCGGGGGCGGGAACCACTTTCAGAATTTACCTGCCCCGACATGCCGGGCACGGGCTTCAAAAAGAGGTTCAAAGTGCGGTAACACCGGCGTTGAGCCGGGGGGAAACGGTGCTGTTGGTGGAAGACGAGGTATCGATTCTAAAAATGAGCCACACGATGTTGGAGAGTTGGGGGTACAAGGTGCTGGCAACGACTGATCCGGGAAAAGCCGAGCGCCTCGCGGCCGAACACCCTGGCGGGATCGATCTTCTGATTACCGATGTTGTGATGCCCGGAATGAACGGCCGGGACCTGGCCGAACGACTTCGGGCCGTCCAGCCGGCGATGAAGTGCCTCTTTATGTCCGGCTACACGGCCGATGTGATCGCTCACCGGGGTGTGCTGGACGAAGGGGTTCATTTCATTCAGAAGCCGTTTTCGAAAGAGGAACTGGCCGGGAAGGTCCGGGGGGTGCTTGACGGGCATGAGTGACGTTATATGGTTAATTTTCATCCTTCTTTGTGCCCGGATCGGGCATGGGAGTTAGTCAGACGATGGTTTTGTGTATCGGTAATTCTGATCAATTCGGCAATTACGGTGGTTGCTGATGTCAACCTACCGGTTATATTTGAAAATGCAAGCGTTAGCGGAGAATTCAGAACGCTCTTTTTTCAAAGGGATTTTAAAGACGGTTCCGTCGATCAGGAGGATTTCGCCGCCGGGGGGAAATTGAGATTTGAAACGGGGGATATTCAAGGCGTCAGCGCTGGATTCTCAATTTATACCGCCCAGGGCATGGGGATGAATGACGCGGATAAAAATGTCTACAACCTTCTGGCAAGAGGTAAAAATGGAAAGCATGAAAGCTATACGGCGCTGGGGGAGGCCTATCTGCTGGGGAATTTTGGAGACACGAGCATACAAATCGGCCGCCAGGAGATGCGTACACCGTGGATCGATTTCTATGATATCAGAATGACGCCGCAGTCGTTCGAGGCGATTGTGCTTAAAAACAAAACCATCCCCGATCTTCAAATCGTCGCCGCCCATGTGACCAGGATGAAAAAACGCACCGATACGACATTTCAGTCCATGAGCGAGGCGGCCGGAGCCGTTGAGGAAAAACCGGTATCCGCGGGCGGCCTGATTTTCACCGGGATTCCGACGATATCACTCGAGGCATGGGACTATTATGCCGATGACATGTGGAACGATATCTATGTCCGCGGTGCCTGTACGATTCATATGGGTGAAAAGGTTTCGCTATTCGCCAACGTGCGCTACCTGGATCGGCAGGAGGTGGGTGATCGTATCGCTGGTCCGATCGGCACTCATATGTACGGCATGCAAGGGGGGCTAAAGGCGCTCGGCGCCGAGCTGTCTTTTGCATATTCCGAAAACGGCCAGGGACCAATTTTACGCCCCTGGGGTCACGATCTGGCCGTCTCGATTCAGGTGCATGTCGCCGACAGGGCCGAAGAAACCGCATGGTGTTCCTGTCTGAAATATGATTTTTCCCCAATCGGTCTGAAAAACGTCAGCGGATCGGTGACATACGGTGTTTTCAGCACGCCTGACAACGGTTCAAATGCCTCCCCGGACAGAAACGAAATCGATTTCAATGTTCAATATGATTGCGGGCACTGGATCAAGGGAATGAACCTGCAAATAAGATATGCGATCATTCATGAGGATGAGACCTTGGGCGGGGAGGATTTTAATGATTTCAGATTTTATTTGCGTTGCCCGTTCAGCTGGTATCCCCTGAAAAAGCCGATTTCTAGTAAGGAAAGTCCAACAAACCCGCCGCAGAGCTGATATTGACTCTCTTTAATAACCTATTTAAATTAAAAATCAATAAGATATCAACTTTTTTTTAAAAAGAGCGTTTGACAATCCAACACGTCCGGGGTAATTTACTCGATATCGATACCGTAACAAACAGGCTTCCATCGGGTCCGGTTTCCGGAGTGTTCAGCACCATCTGAAATATCCAATACCTCCGCGATATTTTTTGACTTGTCCCGTTTCAGGAACGCTTCCAAAGGGGGATGGTGGTGAAGAAAGACAGGGGCACATCATGTCACGGACGATTCTTGCCGGTTTTGCTCTTCGTTCTGTTGACTTTCATACCTCTTCGGCCACTATCCGCGATAGCCGAATATCGGGTCGTGACGGTGGGGGTTTATGAAAATGCGCCCAAGATTTTTACTTCCGAATCCGGTCAACCCGCAGGCGTATTTATTGATATCATCGAGCATATCGCGAAATTGGAAGGCTGGACGCTACGCTATGTATCCGGCACCTGGGGGGAGGGATTGGATCGTCTGGCGAAATGGGAAATAGACCTGATGCCGGACGTGGCCTACACGGTGGAACGTGAAAAGATATACACTTTCCACAAAGTGCCGGTTCTTTCCTCCTGGTTTCAGGTATATGCCCGCAAGGGAAGCGGGATCCAATCGATATTGAACTTAAATGAAAAGCGGATTCTCGTCCTGGAGCGGTCGGTTCAGCAGGAAGCGTTTACCCGGCTCAGCAAAGGCTTTGGGTTAAAATGCGACCTTCTTTCCGTGCCGGATTACGGCGCCATGTTCCATATGGTCGCCAAAGGCGAAGCCGACGCGGCGATTACCAACCGTTTCTACGGAATGATGCATGCCAAAAAATTTGGACTTGAAGACACGGCGGTTGTTTTTGAACCCTCCGATCTTTTTTTCGCAGCGCCTAAAAACGTTCATTGGCGATTGCCGGACACCATCGACCGCCATCTTTCGGAACTGAAAAAAGACCCTGAATCGGTGTATTATGAGTCTCTCAAGCAATGGACATCGGAAGATTTCCCCTTAAAAATACCCGGTTGGCTGCAACTTTCCGGCCTTGCCGTCAGTATGGTTCTGCTGATGAGTTTGGTGGGAAGCGTTGTGTTGAAGCATCAGGTCAACGCGCGTACCCGGGAATTAAAGGAAATCAATCAAGAAATGGAGCAGCGCATCCTTCAGCGTACGGCGGAACTGGTCGCCGCGATGGAAAAAGCGCAGGCCGCCGACCGGATCAAATCCGCTTTTTTGGCTACGATGTCTCACGAATTGCGCACGCCGCTGAACTCGATCATCGGCTTTACCGGCATCATGCTTCAGGGGCTTGCCGGGCCCCTGAACCCGGAGCAGCAAAAGCAGATGACGATGGTACAAAACAGTTCCCGCCATCTGCTGTCCCTCATCAACGATGTTCTGGATATTTCCAAAATTGAAGCCGGCCAACTGGAGCTTGCCCCCACCGCCTTCGATTTAAGATCGTCCCTGGAAAAAACGGTCAAGCTGGTTACGCCGCTTGCCGAAAAGAAAGGCATCGGTCTCGGACTCGACATTGCCGATACCGTCGGGACGATTACCGCTGATCAGCGTCGTCTCGAACAGGTCGTTTTGAACCTCGTCAACAATGCCGTTAAATTTACCGATACGGGACATGTGCACATTTCGTGTTGGAGCGAAAACGATCATTGCCTGCTCGCGATTTCCGATTCCGGCATCGGCATGCGGCCGGAAGAACTTGCCGGCATTTTTCAGCCGTTTCACCAGATCGACACCGGTCTTGCCCGCAAACGCGAGGGCACCGGTCTCGGCCTTTCTATTTGCAAAAAGATACTGGATATGATGGGCGGCGAAATCGGTGTGGAAAGCCAATGGGGACAGGGCAGCACCTTCACCGTCCGTATTCCGGGAAATGCAGGAGCATTGAAATGAGCGACACACTGTTGATCATAGAAGACAACGAACAGAATTTTTACCTGATGCGCTTTCTGCTGGAAAAGAGCGGGTTTGTGATTATCGGTGCGGAAAACGGCAGAAAAGGCATTGAAATGGCCTTGCACCACAAGCCGATGGCCATCCTGCTTGACATCCAATTGCCCGAAATGGATGGATATGCCGTTGCCGCCGAACTCAAAAAACAAGCTGAGCTGTCCGCGGTGCCCATCATCGCGGTAACTTCTTATGCGATGGTGGGAGACCGGGAAAAAATTATAGCCGCCGGCGCCACCGGTTACATCGAAAAACCCATCGATCCGGAATCCTTCGTGGCGGAGATTATCCAATATCTGCCGAACCATCCGGAAAAAAAGGAAAAATAGAATGCTGATCCTCATCGTGGACGACAAAGATGAGAACCGATATCTGATGGAGATGCTGCTTAAGGGAAACGGGCATGAGGTACTATCGTGCGCAAACGGCGCCGAGGCCCTTGAACAGTTGAAAGCCGGTAAGGTCGACTTGATTATCAGTGATATTCTGATGCCCGTCATGGACGGCTTCGAGTTGTGCCGAAAGGTGAAAACGGACGAGGGGTTGCGACACATCCCGTTTATCGTTTACACCGCCACCTATACCGGTCCCCAGGATGAGGCCTTTGCTCTGAAGATCGGCGCGGACCGGTTCCTTCAGAAGCCCTGCGAGCCGGATGTATTCATGGAAACGGTTCGGGAGATGATGGCGGCCGCAACACATCGTGATATCGAGGCAATACCGCCGCCGCAAGAGGAGGAAGTTTTCAAGCTTTACAACGAACGGCTGGTGCGAAAACTCGAACAGAAGATGTTGCTGCTGGAACAAGAGACCCGGGCGCTGCGGGAAGCGCAGGAATCGCTGCGCATTTCGGAGAACAAATATCGAAGGCTTCACGAAAGCATGACGGATGGTTTTGCCTTCGTTGACATGACGGGAGTCATTCGGGAGAGCAATGAATCCTACCGGCGGATGCTCGGATATACTGAAGCGGAGCTTTCCGGCCTGACCTACCGGGATCTGACGCCGGAGAAATGGCATGCCATTGAGGAAAAAATAGTGGCCGGCCAAATTATAGCGAAGGGCTTCTCCGATGTGTATGAAAAAGAGTATAAAAGGAAGGATGGCACTATTTTTCCCGTTGAACTGCGGACGTTTCTGCTTCGCAGCGACAGCGGAGAGGCAGAAGGCATGTGGGGCATCGTTCGAGATATCTCCGAGCGCAAGCGGGCCGATAAGAATCGACAAGACCTGGAATCCCAGCTCCACCAGGCGCAGAAAATGGAATCCGTGGGAAGACTCGCCGGCGGTGTGGCGCACGATTTCAACAACCTTCTGTCCATTATTCTGGGCTATAGTGAAATTGTATTGACCAGCCTGGGAAAAACCCATCCCCGCTACGATCAGCTGGAACAGGTATATCAGGCGGGTCTCCGGGCGAAGGATCTCACCCGGCAGCTGTTGGCCTTCAGCCGCAAGCAGGTGCTCGAAATGAGAGCGGTGGATGTCAACTCCGTTGTAACGGGGTTTGAAAAGCTGCTGCGCCGGTTGATCGGGGAAGACATCGAGCTGATTCTGGCGCTCGCATCCAAAGCGCTGACGGTGAATGCGGATACCGCTCAGCTGGAGCAGGTGCTGATGAACCTGGCCGTCAACGCCCGGGATGCCATGCCCCTTGGCGGCGCCTTGACCATCGAGACCGACATGGTTGAACTGGATAAGGCCTATGCTGAAAGAAAGCCCGGCGTGCCGCCGGGCGCCTATGTCATGATCGGCATCAACGACACGGGATACGGCATGAACCCGGAGACACGAGAGCATATCTTTGAGCCGTTTTTCACCACCAAGGGAAAGGATAAGGGCACCGGCCTGGGGCTGGCAACGTCCTATGGCATCGTTAAACAGCATGGCGGAAGCATCTGGGTTTACAGCGAGCCTGACAAGGGGACCACCTTCAAAATTTATTTACCGCTTTTTGCCGGGAGTTGCCATTCCGAAGTTCCGCCGGCGAAAAAGCTGCCACCGGTTGACGGGGGGATCACGGTGCTGATCGTCGAGGACGATGCGTCTGTTCGAAAGCTGGCCGGCCGGATACTCTCCCAGCAGGGGTATGCGGTGATCGAATCAAGCGATGTCGCGGATGCCATCGGCAAGGCCGGGGCGCTTGCCGGCCCTCTCCATCTGGTGCTCACCGACGTGGTCATGCCGGGAATGAAGGGACCGGAAGTGTTTTCCCGGATTCACCGGCATCACCCGGAGGCAAGGGTGTTATTTATGTCCGGCTATACCGACAGCATGATCACCCGGCAAGGGATACTGGAAGAGGGAATTCAGTTTATCCAGAAACCCTTTACGATTAAGGGGCTGCTGGAAAAGTGTCATCAGGTGCTTCATAATGAGTAACGCTGCGGGTTCCGAAATAAATCATTCCGCTCGGCAACCGCATTGGCTTTACGGCAAAAAGCCAAGCGATCGGGATTGGAGGGTGCATTTTGAATTCCAAACCTAAAATACTTTTTGTTGATGATGAGCCTCAGTTTCTTGCCGTAATTAACCAAATGCTGCACGCGCACAGGCAAAAATGGGAAATGGCGTTTGCCGGTTCCGTCGATGAGGCGCTGGGGAAGCTGTACGGCTCTGAATTCGATCTGATCATAACCGATGTCAATATGCCCGGAAAGAGTGGATTTGACCTTTTGAACGCCGTGTGTGGAGATGGTTCGCGACCAGGCCCCCCGGTTGTGGTTCTGACCGGTGATTTTGATAGTGATTTGAAGCGAAAGGCGCTCGAATGCGGCGCTTCCGATTTGCTCAACAAGCCGGTTAACGCAGAGGAATTGATCGCCCGGGTGACCAGTACGTTACGCATCAAAGCCTATCAGGATGAGATCAAACGCCATAATGAGACCCTGGAGCGTAAAGTCGCCGAACGCACCGCCGATTTGGAAGTCTCGCAGCTGAACATCCTTTGGCGGTTGGCAAAGGCGGGCGAATACCGGGATGAGGAGACCGGCAACCATACGGTACGCGTGGGACTCTTTTGCCGGACGATCGCATCGGCTCTCGGCATGCCCGATGATTTCCTCGAAACCATTTTTCTGACGAGTCCGCTTCATGATATCGGCAAAATCGGCATTCCGGATGGCATTCTGTTGAAAAAAGGACCGTTGACACCGGCGGAATGGAAAATCATGCGCACGCATTGTGCCGTTGGCGCCTCGATCCTGAGCGATGAGTCCAAGGCGATGCCCTATTTTATCCGGATGAATTCCGAAAAATGCGGACAATTTAAAACGATCATTCACAGCGAAAATCCGCTTTTGGGCATGGCGGCGATTATAGCGCATTCTCACCATGAGCGCTGGGATGGGAGTGGTTATCCCCTGGGGCTTTCCGGAGAGGATATTCCCATGGCGGCCCGAATTGCGGCTGTTGCCGATGTTTATGACGCCTTGAAATCGGTAAGACCCTATAAACCGGCCTTTTCGGATGACAAAGCCCTGTCCATCATCCGGGATGAAACCGGCAGTCATTTTGATCCGGTCATGGTGCGCATTTTCGAGGAGAAATTTGATGATATGAGAGCGATCAGTAATGAGCTTCATGACAATGATGACTGAGGATTGATGAGGCCGATCGGAAAACGCCATCCGCGGGTTTCAGGGTTAAGGAGAATAAATGTCCGAACCGGTCATTTCAGGCGGCCCGATTCACGTCCGCCGCTTTTCGTTGGCATTGACGGCTGCGGCTATCATCGCTCCGTTGATCAGTCTCGTCGGCTGGCTGACCGGAATGCCACTACTGGCAAGTTATGGCGCTCAATTCATCCCGATGGCTCCCAGCACCGCCATCTGCTTTACCCTGCTCTCGCTCCCGCTGCTTATCGCGCTTCGCCCGGCGCATGGCCCGATGGGAAACCCCGGCATTGTTCTATCGGGAGGCCTTGTCGCCGTCTACGGGTTCCTGGTGACCTTCGGATGGGTCACCGGGCTGCCGTTAAATCCGGATGATTTATTGTTCGCGGAAATGGGCACATTGGGGCCGCATCCCGTCGGCCGCATGGCTCCCGCCACGGGTGTTCTCTTTTTGATTTCCGGTGGTTCTCTTATTGCTCTCACCGGGGGGCTATCCCAAAAAAAGGGGACCGACCGCTACTTATCCCTGGCAACGTTTTCAGGTGCTCTAATCTCGATAACCGGAGCCGTATTTTCTCTCGGCTACGCCCTCGGCGCTCCGTTGCTGTATGAAAGCGGCGCCATCCCGCTGGCCTTGCCGACCGCTGTTTCCTTTTTGTTGCTGGGCGGCGCCCTGACGACGGTCGCGGTATTTTACAACCCCGTTTCCAGCCGGTGGCACCGGCGGCTCAACGATATGCGGATCGGTACCCAGTTGCGCCTGGGCCTGGGAGTCATCCTTGCCTTCGTGGTGCTCCTCGGCGCCCTGACCTGGCGAACAACGGATCTTATCTGGCTGCAAAGCAAGCGGTTTTATGATCACCCGCATCAGGTTCACCGGGCCGCCGACAAACTGGAAATCGAAGTCGAACTCATGTCCCGATACGTAAGGGACCTTTTTCTGGCTCAAAACGATCCGGAAATCGAAGCGGCCCTCCAGGGCATCGAAATCGGAAAAGCCGCGGCTGAACGGCAGTTTTTGATCCTGTTTGAGCGTTACCTCGGTCCTCGCGAAGATGTCATCACCTTGCGGGAGGAATTTATAAAGTGGAACACCCTTCGCGTGGAAACCGTCCGGTTGTTCAGAATGGGGAAGTCCTCCGAAGCAGAGGCCCGCATCCGCCCGGGCGGTATTCAGGATGTACAGGCGACGGGGGTTAGACTCCGTCTCGGCAAAATCGAAAACTTCGCCTGGAACAAGGGAGACGAGATCCATCAAGCTACCACGGAGCAAAAAGATACCCTGAACCGGCAAGTTACTCTCATCGTCGTCGCCATTTTGTTGCTCTCCCTGATCGTCTCCCTCCTCCTGCAAAATGGAATTAAGACGCCGCTTCTAAAACTTACCGAGGCAGCAGAGCAGTTCCGGGAGGGGAAGCGGGACATCCGCAGCGGATATGTTTCGGCCAACGAATTCGGCGTTCTCTCCGCCGCATTCGATACCATGGCGGACACGGTTGAAACACAGACGCGCATCAATGAACAGGCCGCACTGCTTGCCGGCATCATGCTCCGGGAGACCGAGGCAAGCGCCTTTTGCCGGGAATTGCTCAAGGCGCTCGTCGGATTCACCGGGTCCCGGATCGGGGCCGTCTATCTACTGAACCCACGGAAAACAGAGTTCGAGCAATACGAATCCATCGGGCTTTCCTCCAGCGGACGAACCTCGTTTTCCGCCTCATCACCCGAAGGGGAGTTCGGATTCGCCCTGGCGACAGGGCGGATGCAGCGAATCACCGATATCCCCGGGGAAACACGCTTTACCTTCGCCTCGGTGAGCGGAGAGTTCAGGCCCATGGAAATCATCACTATCCCGCTTCAAGCCGGGCAGGAAACGGTGGCGGTTATCTCGTTGGCGAGCGTTCACAACTACCACGAAAATGCCATCCGGCTGCTGGAAGGGATACTCAGCACCCTGACCGCGAGGATGAACGGCGTGCTGGCTTTCCGGCAGATTCGGGAACTGGCGGAGAAACTCGATCGTCAAAATACGGAGTTATCGGCTCAATCGCAGGAACTGATCGCGCAGTCACGGGAAATGACCCAACAGAACACCGAACTGACGATGCAAAAAGAGCAACTGGACGAAGCCAACCGGCTCAAAAACACCTTTCTCTCCAATATGAGCCACGAGCTGCGAACGCCGCTCAACTCGGTGATCGCCTTGTCCGGCGTCTTGAGACACCGGTTGACCGGAATGATCCCCGATGAGGAGTACGGCTATCTGGAGGTGATCGAGCGCAACGGCAGACATCTGCTGGAACTGATCAACGACATTCTCGATCTCTCCCGCCTCGAAGCCGGCCGGGAGGAAATTGGCCTCACCCGATTCTCGATCCGGATGCTCGCCGGCGAAGTCGTGGAAATGATTGAGCCCCAGGCGCGGGAGAAAAACATCACTCTCGTAAATCTCGTGGAGGATGATCTGCCGTTTGTTACCTCGGATTCCGGCAAGGTCCGGCACATCCTGCAAAACCTCGTTGGGAACGCCGTGAAGTTTACCGGGACCGGATCGGTTGAGATCTTTGCCCGGCTATTGGATAACCAGATACATGTGGCCGTTCGTGACACCGGTATCGGTATTGACCCCGGCCATCTATCCCACATCTTCGATGAATTCCGCCAGGCCGATGAAAGCACCTCGCGCAAATATGGCGGCACCGGTCTGGGGCTCTCCATCGCCCGGAAATACGCGACGCTTCTGAACGGCGGCATCACGGTTGAAAGCACGCCCGGCCGGGGATCGACTTTCACCCTCAGACTGCCGCTCACCCTTTCGCCGAACAACGACGGCGTGATTGCAACGGAGGAACCTGGAAATGATTCCGGCCCGGTTACCGCGCGGTCAACTATCGCCACGGGACGGGAACAAAGCATCCTTCTGGTAGAAGACAATGCGCCCGCAGTAATTCAGCTGACCGGCATCCTCACCGGCCAAGGCTATCGGGTGCGGGTGGCGCGTAACGGCAGGGAAGCCCTCTCACAAATCGATGATTCACTGCCGGACGCCGTGATTCTCGACCTCATGATGCCGGAGATGGATGGTTTCGAGGTGCTCAGGACGATCCGCGGCGTTGAGCGAACCGCCAGTCTGCCGGTGCTGATTTTGACCGCAAAGCACGTGACCCGGGAGGAACTGAGCTTTCTCAAGGGAAACCACATTTACCAGCTGATTCAGAAAGGCGATGTCGGCAAGACCGAGTTACTGGACGCGGTTGCGAGAATGGTTGTTGCTCCCCAAGAAAAATCAGCAACGGCCACCCGGCCTCGGGTCTGTAAAAGGCGCTCGGGGAAACCCGTTATCCTCGTGGTGGAAGACAACCCGGACAATCTCCGGACGGCCAGAGCGCTGCTGGAAGATAATTTCCAGGTCGTCGAGGCGCTAGACGGCCGGGCGGGGGTCGAACAGGCCCGGCGGCACCAACCCGATCTGATTCTGATGGATCTATCGCTACCCGTCATGGACGGGTTTGAGGCGCTGGCCGAAATCCGGGAGAACGAAGCACTTCGTCACATTCCGGTCGTGGCCGTCACCGCCAGCGCGATGAAGGGGGACCGGGAGGCGGTTCTTGCCCGGGGCTTTGACCGTTACATCTCAAAGCCGATCGATGCTGAATTGCTCCGGAATACCTTGGACGAGGTGCTATGTGGAAATGAATAATTTAAAAATATTGGCAATTGACGATAATCGGGACAATTTGACATCGTTGAAAGCGGTTGTGTCGGACAAACTTCCCGGGGTACGGGTTTTGACGGCCCTTAACGGTTCAAAGGGTATTGAACTCGCCCTTGCCGAAGATCCGGATGTGATTCTGCTCGACATCGTTATGCCGGACATGGACGGATATGAGGTCTGCGGGAAGTTGAAGGCGGATGATCGGCTGAATGCGATTCCGGTGCTCTTCCTCACCGCCCTGCGAACCGACCGGGGCAGTCGCGTCAAAGCCCTGGAAGCGGGAGCCGAGGGGTTTCTTTCCAAACCGTTCGACGAGGCCGAACTGGTCGCCCAGATCCGGGCCATGACCAAGATCAAGGCCGCAAACCGGCTTCAGCAACTGGAGAAAGAACAACTGGCGGCTCTGGTGCTGGACCGTACCCTGGAATTAGAGCACGAATTGGCGGAGCGCAAACGGGTCGAAAACGCACTGCGCGAGAGCGAGTCAAAGACGCGCAGCATTCTGGACAACATCGGAATCGGTATCGCCCTCATCAGTTCAAAGATGGAGATTCTCGAACTGAATCATCGAATTCGCGAGTGGTTTCCCGCCATCGATCCGGGCAAACATCCCATCTGTTACCGCGTATTTAACGACCCGCCCCGCGAGGATGTCTGCGACTCTTGCCCGACCTTCAGGACACTGAGGGATGGGCGGGTCCACGAAGCCACCATTCAAAATTCGCTGGCGGGTACCGTTCGCTATTACCGGATCGTCTCCTCTCCCCTGTTCAACGCGTCTGGAGAAGTGACGGCGGCAATCGAGATTGCCGAAGACATCACCGAGAAACTCTCTCTCGAATCCCAATTACAGCAGGCGCAGAAAATGGAGTCCATCGGCCGGCTGGCCGGCGGCGTGGCTCACGATTACAACAATATGCTGAGTGTCATAATCGGTTTTACGGAACTGGCCATGGGAAAAACGGACCCGTCCCAACCGATTCATGCCGATCTGTTGGAGGTATACAAAGCCGCAAGACGTTCCACGGAAATCACCCGGCAGTTACTGGCGTTTGCCCGCAAACAGACCATCGCTCCCGAGATACTGGACCTAAACGGTACCATCGAGGGCATGCTCAAGATGCTCCGGCGACTCATCGGTGAGGATATCGATCTGGCATGGCTGCCCAAACCGGGCCTGTGGCCGGTCCGGATGGACCCGACCCAGATCGACCAGATCCTGGCCAATCTGGGCGTAAATGCGAGAGATGCAATTCCGGATGTCGGCCGACTCACCATCGAAACGGAAAACATCACCGTTGATGCTGCCTGCCGCACCGGTCATCGGGAGTGCACTCCGGGAGAATATGTGTTGATGACCGTCAGGGATAACGGTTGCGGGATGGATAAAGAGACTCTCGGGCGGATTTTTGAACCGTTTTTCACCACAAAGGGAGTGGGGCGCGGAACCGGGCTGGGCCTGGCCACGGTATACGGCATCGTCAAACAGAACCATGGGGGTATAGAGGTTTGCAGCACGCCCGGAAAAGGAACAACCTTTAAGATTTACTTGCCCCGGTACGCGGGGACTGTCGAGATCCCGGAGCAAGACGCATCGCAAATCGTAATCGGCCGAGGTGAAACGGTGCTGCTCGTGGAAGACGAGGTGTCGATTCTCAAAATGAGCCGGGTGATGCTGGAGAGATTGAATTATAAAGTTCTGACCGCCAACAGCCCGGGAAAAGCCATCCACCTTGCCGGGCAACACGAGGGCGGGATTCATCTTCTGATGACCGATGTGGTAATGCCTGAAATGAACGGCAGGGTCCTGGCGGAGCGGATCATGGCCATCAGACCGGCGATAAAATGCCTCTTTATGTCCGGCTACACGGCGGACGTCATCGCTCATCACGGCGTGCTGAATGAAGGGGTGCGGTTCATTCAAAAGCCGTTTGCGATGAAGGACCTGTCCATCAGGGTGCGGGAGGTGATTGAAGATGCCGGTTAACAGGCATAATCCACGCATCAATCCGGTAGATTTTTCCATTCGCCCAAGCGATACATGAGGCCGGATGGCAAAATTTGCATTTTCCGATCTATTGTGTAAAGTGTAATTTACAACAATAGGGAAGGATTGCAATGGAACACTTTTTTAGAGAGCAGCAGCGGTTGCTCGAATCGCTAAGCCCGACCAAGCGGTACCTGTATGACCGGATAGACTGGAATTTGCGCTGTTTTGGTATTCTGGGTGCTCGCGGCACGGGGAAAACGACCTTGATGCTGCAACACATTCAGGAACGCTACGGTAAAAGTGATAAGGCCCTCTATGTTTCTGTCGACAGCCCCTATTTCCAGGCACATCATCTCTACGATTTCGCCGTGAAGTTTCACCAGCTGGGTGGGGAACTGTTACTGGTGGATGAAATTCACAAATACCAGGACTGGTCGGTGCATATTAAATCCATCTACGATGCGCTGCCGGACCTGAAGATCATTTTCTCCGGATCCAGTCTCCTGCGCATTACCAAACAGAAGGCCGATCTCAGCCGACGGGCTATTATTTTTAATCTGCATGGCCTCTCGCTTCGGGAATATATCCATTTCTCACTCGACAAAGTGTTTCCCGCTTATACGTTGGAAGACGTTCTCGATCATGGTCACGAGATAGCGACTGATATTTGTAAAGAGATAAAGGTGCTCAGGGCGTTCCGAGACTATCTGCAAGGCGGCTACTATCCCTTTTTTTTGGAAGGTGAGTCATACTACCAAGTTAAGGTGCGTGAGATTATCAATCATATCCTGGAGGTGGATCTCCCCTTTGTAGACAGGATCGAGCCCCGGCAGATATCCAAGATCAAAAAACTCCTTTATCTTCTGTCGGTGGGTGTCCCCTTCACACCGAACATTGCCAAATTGGCTGTGGCAACGGACATTTCCCGTCCCAAATTGTATGAATATCTGGAGCATCTGCAGGATGCCCGATTGTTGAATCTGGTGCGCTCACAGGGGAGAGGATATGAGATTCTTACCAAGCCGGACAGGATTTACCTGGAGAATAGTAACCTGATGTATGCGATTGCAGAAGAGGTAAACGTGGGATCTTTGCGGGAGCTCTTCTTTGTCAATCAGGTTCGTAACGCAGGCTCGGTGCATCCCAGCCTGGTGGAAAATTCCGTGGAATTGTCCGGCCGGGGCGATTTTATAGTGAAATCCCAGTATACCTTTGAAATCGGCGGCAAGGGGAAGGGGTTCAAACAGATCAGCGGGGTCGAGAAAAGTTTTGTCGTCTCGGATGATATTGAAGTGGGGTACAAGAACAGATTGCCGCTTTGGTTGTTTGGTTTTTTGTATTGAATGTGTCAGCACTCATCATTACTGCATGCTTTTCCATTCGGCCAAGCGATGCATGAGCCCTATCTGCATCAGGTAGGCCGTGTCGAGGCCCGGAACGGGCTCGCCGGGTTCGATGGAGTCGCTCGGAACATGCTCAAGGGCGTTGGCCACGTGAACGACGCCTATGGCGTCAAACTGGGTTTCAGGGTTCACCCGGGGGTGGTGGTGGAATGCCACCGCTTCCACCAGTGTATCCGGAAGACCCCACAGCTCGAATAGATAGGCGCCGATTTGCGCATGGTCGGCGCCGAGGATTTCCGTTTCCGCCTCCGCGGAGGAAATCTTTTTCGCGGCCGACAGAGCTATTGCTCTCTTATAATTTTCCGGCAGATTGTGGGCAATGACGAGTTTCCCGAGATCGTGGAGCAGGCCCGCGACAAACACCTCTTCAATGCGCCGCTTGCCCATCTCCTCGGCTTTGGCTATTTTTTGGGCGATAGTGCCCGTCTTCGTGCTGTGATTATAAATTTGCTCGATATCCCGGGGAGATACCTTGGAATTATCGAATCCCGAAAAGAGCCCGATGCCCAGAACCAGGGCTTTGATCGTCTCCATTCCCAGAAACACCGCGGCTTCCGAAGGTCTCGAAACCCGATGGGGAACTCCGTAAAAGGCCGAGTTGGTCAGCTGAATGATTTTAAAGGAAATGCTCACATCTTCTTCGATGAGTTTCCCCACCTGATGGACCGAACATTCCGGGTCCTCCGCGGCCTCCATGATTCGGGTATAGAGGGTGGGGAGACTGGGGAGGGATTCAAGCTGCGAAACGAGCTTCCGAAGCCCATCTTGAGGGAGCATATGGTGATGGCTGCAGGCGTGAGAGAGGGTGGATTGGAGAAACCCGGCGTCGCAAGGCTTTGCAATGACCTGGTGCGCGGATCGGGCGGCCTTTATCATGACCGCATCATTCGGCTGGGCGGTCAGAAGGATACGTACCGTATCCGGATAGAGCGATTTTACGCGGTCCAGAAGGGCGGCCCCGTCCATTCCCGGCATGTTTAAATCCGTAACGATGGCATCCATTCGCTGGGCCGGCAAATACGTAAGCGCTTCCGCGGCGCTCCCGGCAAAATGCATTTCCCACTCTTTTCGCATGCCGAGCAACATTCTGCGAAGCCCTTGCAGGACCTTGGGGTCATCATCGACAAACAGGACGTGCTTTTTCATTTTCCAAGTCCCTTAATCCTTTTCGGGCCTTGACCATCGATTCGGCCACTCCCGAGCAACGAGCAGGTCGCGGCAGGGTGTTTTTGGAAGCCCGGCAAGCTGTTTGAGCGATAGCGAGTTCTTGCCGGGCTGGAAAAAATGCCCTGCCGTGGCCGCAACCATGATCAAGGCCCCTTTTCGCTCAGGGGCAGTTGAATAATAAACGTGGTCCCCACATTCAGCTGCGTTTCAAATTTAAGCGTTCCGCCATGTTTTTCAACAATGACGCTGTGGGCGATGGCCAGCCCCTGACCGGTGCCCTTCCCCACCGCCTTGGTGGTAAAAAAAGGGTCGAAAATACGGTGTTGGATGGTTTCGGGGATGCCGCCGCCGGTGTCACGGAAACGGATCTCCACCGTCTCCTTTTGAGCGCGTGTGCTGATGAGAATCCGTCCCTTGCCGTTTTCCCTGCCTTTAACAACTTCCTCAATGGCGTGGGCCGCATTGACCAGCAGGTTTAAAAAAACCTGGTTTATTTCTCCGGGCAGGCAGGAGACAAAAGGCAGATCGGGATCGAAATCGGTTTCCACTTCCGCTACATACTTCCATTCATTTCTGGCCACGGTGACGGTGCTCTCAAGCGCCCGGTTAATATCCACCGCTGTTTTCTGATCGGTTCCGGGGTGAGAAAACACACGCATGGAATGAACGATTTTGCTGACCCGTTGCACCCCTTCGATGGTATCTTTCATGGCATCGGGAATTTCTTCCGCCAGAAGATCAATGTCCGCTTCCGTCATGAGGTCTTCAAATTCATCAACCATTTCTTTGGTAAACGTTCCATCCTTGATGGCCGGCAATATTTTTTGACACTGTTCTATAATGCCGAAGAGACTTTCAAATGAGCTTTTAAAAAACTTTATATTATCGCCAACATACTGGATCGGGTTGTTGATTTCATGCGCGATTCCCGCCGAGAGCTGACCGATGGACTCCAGCTTCTGGGCCTGGCGAAGTTCCCGTTCAAGGGCCAGTTTTACGGTAATATCGTCCATCAGCTCGATGACGGCCGTGACGTTTCCCGCCTGATCGTGAATGGGAGAAGAGACCGTTCTGAAGGTTCGATTTTCACCCCTGACGCAGGCCTGGGTGATCCCTTCAAAAGCGCCGCCCGACTGAAAGGTTTTTACGACCGGGCAATCGTCGCAGAGGGTTTCACGGGCAGGGACATGCAGTGTCCGGAAGCAGATCGGCTCATCTCCCGGCTCGATTCCCGGGAACCATTCCCGCATCTGCCGGTTCAGTTCCAGAATTTCCATTCCCGGACCGATCAGCGAGACCCCCAGCCCGATATTTTCAAGTATCTTCCGGTTTTTCTCTTCAGAGGCGCGAAGCGCCTCTTCGATCCGCTTTCGCTCGGTGATGTCAAGCATGGTGCCGACAATGCCGGCAACCGCTCCCTGAGCATTACGGTAGGCCGCCTTGCTGAGGATCATTTCGTGATGGGTGCCATCGGCAAAGGTTACAATGGACTCGTAGATTAAATTTCCGGGCTCTCGAATCAGCGTCATGTCGACTTCGTGATGGATATCCGCCTGGCGTTTGGGCGCCACGTCATGGACCGACTTACCGATGATCCGGCTGCGCCCGATTCCGATGCAGACTTCAAAGGCGGTGTTGCAACCCAAAAAAAGTCCTTTTGTGTCTTTATAGTACACCGGGAGGGGAATCGAGTCGATGAGGGTTTGCATGAATACGAGCTGGTCTTCAACGCGTTTGATCAGCTTTTCACTGGTTTTGATAATTTGCTTATGATCGTGGAGAAGGTTTTCCAGCTGGAGTGTCCGGTCCATGACAATTCGCTCGAGCCTTGCCTCCCGGTCTTTTGCCTCCATTTCCAGCTCGTGCCGTCTTAAAGCATTTTCCACGCAGATCAGAATTTGGTTTCGCTCAAAAGGCTTTACGATATAGCCGTAAACGTTCAGATTGAGGGCCTGCTTTGCTCTTTGCGGATCATCCACGGCCGAGATGATAATGGACGCCATTTCCGGATATGCCTGGTTAACAAAACGGATGAGCTCGAGTCCGGACACCTTCGGCATGTTGATATCGGATAACAGCAGATCAAACGATTCGATCGCCAGAATCGCGCTGGCCGTTTCGGCATCCTCCGCCGTCCGGCAACGATATCCGGATTCTTCGAGAAAATGGCTCAGCAGTTTTCGAATGGGGGGCTCGTCGTCCACAATCAAAATGTGTTTCATCATCTAATTATCCCATGCCGTCGCACCCCTTTCGGGGTTCTTCGTTGATTCGCCATATGCAGTTTTGTAATAAGCGAAATATATCATGAACGATGGCGCCAAGTACCATGTTTTTTCCTATCGCCGTCATTTTTCCCGAAGCGTGAAATAAAATATTGTTCCCTGTCCCGGCTGCGATTCAAACCAGATGGTTCCCCCGTGCCGTTCAATGATCCGTTTGCACAGTGAAAGCCCGATGCCGGTGCCGGGATAATCGCCTCGGGAATGCAGGCGCTGAAAAAGGACAAACACCTTGTCCGCGTATTTTGAATCGATGCCGATGCCGTTATCGGCTACCCCGAATTGCCACTCGTCCCGGTTTTTCGCGGCCGAAACATGGATTTGGGGAGGCGAATCGCCATGGAATTTAATGGCGTTTCCAATCAGGTTTTGAAATACTTGCTCAAGTTGAGTGGCGTCCGCCTGAACCGTGGGCAAAGGGTCATGGGTGATGCGGGCGCCGGTTTCGGCAATGGCTGCCCGAAGATTTTCGATGGCGCTATCAAACGCCTTTTGACTTTTCGTGAACGCAATCGCCTCGCCTCGTGTCGTTACGCGGGAATAGGCCAGAAGGTCTTCAATCAGCTGTTGCATTCGCTGAGCGCCGTCGACGGCATAGTGGATATATTGTTTCGCCTTTTCATCGAGCGCGTCATTGTATCGATTCGCCAGAAGCTGTGTGAAACTCGACACCATGCGAAGCGGCTCCTGAAGGTCGTGGGAAGCGATATAGGCAAACTGCTGAAGATCATCGTTCGATCGTTTCATTTCAACGAGGGCCTGTTCGCGCATCGTCTCCGCCCGTTTTCTTTCGTTGATTTCCACTTGAAGGGCATCGCGGCTGACAAGCGTTTGATTGAGCTGCAGGATCATGCGATCAAACGCCCTTGCCAGGGCGGCAAATTCCCCGCGACCGGAAGTATTCAAGGGGATGTCGAGATTCCCTTTTCCGATTTCCTCGGTTGCGGCTGTCAACCTACTGAGCGGCCGGGTGACGGTAAACGCGCAGAGCCATCCTGCCAGGGCGGAGAGAAGGGAAACGACCACGGCGATTTGCATGATGACGTCCCGCAGATGATGAATGGAAGCGTAGGCTTCCGCCTGCTCCACCTCGGTGATGAGGCAGAGCTCCCATTTCGGCAGCCACTGGTAGGCGCCGATCACCATTACGCCGCGATAGTCGGGGTAAACACCGACGCCCTCCCGATGGGCGAGCGCCGCCTGGACGCCTTCGGTATGGACGGATTTTTTTAGGGCAAAGTCATTCCCGAATTTGGGTTCGGTGACAAAGAAGTTGAATTTATTGACGAGGAAGGTGTTATCTGTCCGGTTCATGCCGCTTTGCATTTCCATAATCGCCGACAGGGCTGCCAGATTCAGCCTTCCCGCGAGTACGGCGATGGGGGTTCCCGAAGTGTCTTTCAGCGGAACGCCGATGGTCATGGTCGTTTTTTGAAGGGACATCGAATAATAGATGTTTTGAACCGCGGTCCCGGTTTTCCCCCTGATAAAATAGGGTTGATGATCTTTAAATTTTCCTTCTTCGCTCTTGCTCGTGGAAATCACCACCTTTCCGTCGGAGGCGCGCAGGATAAAGATCTCGATCAACTCCCCCCCTTCTACCATGGGTATCAGACGTTGGGCAATTGGGTCGTACGCTTCCATATGCTCGGCATCTTTTTCCGATTGGGCGGCAAGCAGGGAGGGAAAGATGTTTTTGAAAAAGGGAGTGCGGGCCAAAATTTCGAGCCGTAACGAATTGCCGTCGATCCACCTGTCAAGTTCGGCTTTTTTAAGGAGATTGGTCGATACGAGATGGTTGATTGTTTGTTGCAGGATCGATTCCCGGCTGTTTTGAAAAGAAAAAAATCCCACTGCAAAAACGGGGGTAATCGTCACCAGAAATAACAGCAGGGACAATTTGGCGTTGAGCCTCATTTGTATGTGGCCTTCCGGAGGGCTTCCAGAAACTTCAGGGTAAAAACCGAATCCACCGCTGCTATCAGGGAAGGTTTCATGGCATCGCTCTTAAGGGTTTCTCTTTTGCTTCGTCCAACACCCGGCGAACGGTTTCGGACAGCGTTTTCATGGAAACAGGCTTGATCAGAAGCGCGTTGATGCCCATTTCAGCGGCTTTCTCTTCAGAAATCAGCTTACTGAAACCGGTACAGAGGATGAAGGGAAGATTCGGATAGAGCGTTTTTAATTGGACGGCCAGCTGGCTGCCCGTCATTTTGGGCATGGTCATATCCGACAGGACGAGATCAAAGGCTTCCGCGGTGTTTTGGACGAGCGCCAGGGCCCGGACACCGTCCTGCTCCACTGTGATGGAATATCCGAGTTGTTCCAGAGTGCGCTGAAGCACCTTTTGGATGGCCGGTTCATCATCCACCACCAGAATGCGCTCCGGCCCACCGGATAACGGCGCCTCTTCAGACCGCCGGTCTCTGACATCCATCTCCTTCAATGAAGGAAAATAGAGAGTGAAGGTCGTCCCCCGGCCGGGCTCGGATTCCACGAAAATGTCTCCACCGCATTCCCTCACGATCCCCAGCACCAGTGAAAGACCGAGTCCCGTGCCCTCTCCCAGGTCTTTTGTCGTGAAATAGGGGTCAAATATGGATTCCATGATTTGGGGGGTCATGCCGCGGCCCGTATCGCTCACGCTGAGTTTCAGATGCGGCCCCGCAATGAGCCCCGGATTTTTTTCGGTAAATCGCGGGTACAGTTCCACCGGCTCCAGCTTGATGGAAAGCACCCCGCCGCCGGGTTCCATGGCATGACTGGCGTTGGTGCACAGATTCATCATGATCTGGTGAATCTGGGTGGGATCGGCAATGATGTAATCGCAATTTTTTTCGATGGAAAGGCGGATCTCGATGGTGGTCGGGAGCGTCGCGCGAAGCAGCTTCATCGTCTCCCTGATGATGGAATCGATTCGAAGGGGGTGCCGGGCCGTGGTTTCCGTCTTTCGGCTGAAAGTCAGAATCTGGCGAACCAGTTCCGTGGCCCGAATACCCGCCCGGTGAATTTCCCGCAGATTGTCTTCCAGCGCCCCGGACTGGCGTGCCTTATAGAGCGCCAGCTCCGTAAATCCCAGAATGGCGGAAAGAATGTTGTTGAAGTCGTGGGCGATGCCGCCGGCGAGCGTTCCCAGGGATTCCAATTTCTGGGCTTGGCGCAGTTTTTTTTCCGCGGACAGGGTTTCGGTGACATCTTCCATCAGTTGAACAGCGGCAATGATGCGGCCCGCTTCGTTATGGATGGGGGAGGTGACGATCCGGTAAGTGCGATTTTGCTTATCGCCCTGGTTTTCCCTCACGGCACGATGGATCTTTCCATCCGCCAGGGTCCGTTTTACCGGGCAGTCCTGACAGGCCTCGATTGCATTCGTTATACAAAATACATCGTGGCAATGAAGGGGGGGGCTCCCGGTGGTTTCAGGGAACCAGTTTCGTATCTGCTGATTTATTTCAAGGACTTCCATGTCAGGGCTGATCAGAACCACACCGATGCCGATATTATCGACGATGCTGTGGAATTTGTTTTTGGACTCGAGAAGGGCGATCTGGGCGAGCCGCTGCTTCGTAATGTTTTCATGGGCAACCACCACCCGGGCCGGACCATCGGCCGGAAAAGAGGTCACCCTTCCATGAAACCAGCGTTCTTTTTGCGGACTGTGGCAGGGGTAAACCATTTCAAACAGCGCTTCTCTTCCCGCCAGAACGGCCCGGATACCGGCGGCAAATGCCGCGGCCTGATCGGCATCCATGCCGGCGGCGCCGTCGCACACCGAGAGATAGTTATTTCCCGGGGACATTTTTTCGATATCCGCGCCGTTTTTTGCCCCAAACTCCCGCCAGGCCCGGTTGACGGCCAGAATGACGCCGGATTCATCGACAATGACGATATGGGCGGAAAGTCCATCCAGGGCGGAGCGAAGAAATTGCTCCGATTCCCGCAATCTTTTAGCGGAACGATGGCGTTCAACGGCATACTGCAGCACCCTTGCCAGATGGAAAGCCGGTATTTTTCCCTTTACCAGAAAATCCTGCGCACCCGCCTGAAGCGCGGCGATGCCGGTTTTTTGATCATCGTTGCCGGTCAGAACAACGATGGGAATATCGGAAGAGGCCCCTCGTAAGGTGGTTACCGTATTGATGCCATCGGAATCCGGGAGACCGAGATCCAGCAACACCAGATCGGTGTCATGGCCCGCCAAGTAAGCGAGCGTTTCGGATAGCAGCGGCACCTGATGAAGCTCGTAATGAACGGCGCCTGCGGTATCGGACAACATCTCCGCTATCAAGTATGCATCGCCGGGATTGTCCTCAACGAGCAGTATTTTCAAAATCGGTTTCATCCTTTTGTCCCATTGGGCAGCACCACGATGGTCAGCCAGAAATTCTCAATAGACTGCACGACTTTCATAAACTCGTCAAAATCGATCGGTTTTTTGATATAGCAATTGGCATGAAGATTGTAGGTTTTAAGCACATCTTCCTCTGCTACGGAGGTGGTGAGAATTACCACCGGAATCCGTTTCAACTCCGGGTCCTCCTTGATTTCCGCCAACACCTCCCGGCCGTCTTTTTTCGGCAGGTTCAGATCGAGAAGGATCAGACCGGGGCGGGGCGCATCGGAAAAGGCCCCTTCCCTTCTTAAGAAGGCCATGGCGGCTTCGCCATCGCCCACAACATAGAGCTCATTTTTTATTTTGCTGTGTTCCAGTGCGTCCCTGGCCAGCTCCGCATCGCCGGGGTTGTCCTCAATGAGCAAAATCTTAACCGGGGTTACCGATGAAATGATTTCCATGGCGGTCGGTCTCCTGAAGCGTAAAAAAAGTTGCTCGTAATAAAGCTATCGTTCGGCGGCGCTGAATGGTGGTTGAGAACTTAAAAAAGCATACTTCAGCACCCCTCTTCTGTCAACCTTGCCAAGTCGTTGTTCTTAAAATACAAAATAAATTAAGTTGGTTATGATGTTTTCCCGGACAGTGAGGGGTTCATCTCGACGGCTGCAATAAGCAGATATGCTTTTTATCAGATAAAAATCCCTTAAAAATCCCTTTACATAGCGGCATATGCCTTAATATATTATACGCAAATGCCAAACACCTATACAGGAGGGATACTATGCGAATCCATTCTCTCAACCTCAACGCCAAAACAACCGACCAGATGATCGCCCATCTTAAGCAGGGGCTGTCGACCGATACTTTTGATCAACTTCGGCAACGATTAAATATTTCTGATAACGCTCTATCCAAGATCGTGCAAATCCCGAAGCGGACTTTGGATAGACGCCGAACTTCCGGACGTTTGAATACCGATGAGTCTGAGCGCATTTTCCGTATTGCTCAGGTAAACGATATGGCCGTTGAGGTTTTCGGCAGCCAACAGAAAGCTGAAAGCTGGCTGAAAAAGCCTGCCCGGGGCCTTGGCGGCAAGATCCCCCTGGAATATTCGGACACCAATCTGGGCGCTCGTGAAGTCATCAATCTGCTCGGCCGGATTGAACATGGGGTATTTCCCGGATGATTACCGCCTGGCGCCTTTCCCATAAGAAGCATACAGAAACCGCCTTTTCTGGTGAAGGGGCCAAACTGTTCGGTGGACGCTGGAATCCACCGGGATATGCTGCAGTTTATGCCGCTGACAGCTTGTCTCTGGCGATTTTGGAAATGATTGTTCATCTGGATGAGGATCAGGATATCCAGAGCTATGTGGCTATCCCGGTCGAGTTTGAAGAGAGCCTGGTTTTATGCTGGCCGGCAGAAAAGCTTCCAAAGGGTTGGGCTTGCCTTCCGATTTCTGATTTAACTCAGCAAATGGGGAAAGCCTGGCTCGATGAAAAAAAAAGTCTTGTGTTGAAGGTCCCCTCTTCCGTTGTTCGGAACGACAGCAACTTTGTTATCAATCCCCTGCATCCGGATTTTCCCAAAATTAAAACCGGATCGCCGCAATCGCTGCTGATCGATCCGGAAAATCCGGAAGCCGCAAGTTATGAAGCGGCAAGTTTTGCGGGGCGAATCAGAGAGGATCTGCTAAACCGGGGAGCATCCTTAGATAGTTAAAGCAGAGTGGTTATGGTGCTGGACCGGAAGCCTATCGCCGTTAAACGGGACTCTTTTCAGTACCATCAACCAAATCCCCGCCTATCTATTTGACTCACCCCCTATGCATCCGGTAGTATGAACCACCCATCGAATTTGACGAGCTGGAACGACAGCTTTGAACGGATGCAGCAGGAAGGGAAAAACATGAAAAAACGCATTCTATACGGCGTGGCCAATTATGAGGAGATTGTATCTGAAAATGGGTATTTTGTGGATAAAACACATTACCTTTCCCAGCTGGAAACGGTTCGAAATCCAGTGTTTCTCAGGCCAAGGCGGTTCGGCAAATCCCTGTGGTGTCGCATTCTGGAATGTTATTACAGCGTTCACCTCAACGACCGGTTCGAGGAATTGTTCGGCCAGACCTGGATCGGACGGAATCCAACGTCATTAAAAAATTCCTGCATGGTGCTTCATCTGGATTTTTCCATCGTCGAGTTGGGCAAGGATATTCTTGCCATTAAAAAAAGCTTTGACCATGTGTGCAATGGAGCATTGAATGGCCTCGTCAGACGGTATTCGGCCCGGTTCCAGCGGCCAATTACGATTGACTTCGCTCAAAGTGCGTCCTCAAATCTTGACACCCTTCTGTATACGGTCAGCCAGGAGAATTTGCCGCCTCTGTATGTGATCATCGATGAATACGATAATTTTGCCAATCAGCTCATCACGGGCCGGAAAGACGATTTATATCGGGAACTGACCGCGGATGACGGATTTTTGAAGGCTTTTTTCAAAACCTTGAAGAAAGGCCGTAAAACCGGAGCGATTTCCAATATCTTCATTACCGGCGTTCTGCCCATCACCATGGATGAGCTGGCATCCGGGTTTAACATCGCCAGCTATATTACCCTGGAAAAAGGCTTTGAGAATATGCTGGGGTTTACACAAACCGAATTGGATGGACTGCTGGATGACATTTGCCGGGATTATGATGTCGGTGCGCCGGAACGAGGGCAAATCGAAGCGATTCTGTTGAACCATTACAACGGCTATCATTTTGTGTCGTATTCCGGTGAAGCCGTGTATAACCCGACATTATTGAGTTATTTTCTCGATTATTTCTGCCGCTATAAGGAAATTCCCAAATTTTTGACGGATATGAATCTGAGAACCGATTTATCGTGGGTTCAACGCATCACCTCGGGATATCCGGGCAGCACCGAAGTGTTTGTGGATCAACTGGTCTCCCATAATACCATTCGATACGACAGCAACCGAATGGCAGCTCAGTTCGACATGCGGCAATTCTTTGACAAAGGGTTTTTCCCCATTTCGTTTTTCTATCTTGGCATGCTCACGCTTCAGAATGATTTTTATCTGAAACTTCCCAATCTGAACATGCGCCAGATATTTGTCGAATATTTCAACGAACTGCATCAAATAGACGTTTCCACCCGGTACGCGGACATCATGCAGTCATTCGTTCTCAATCCGGATATATCCGCTCTGTTTGCCGGATACTGGCGCGAGTATGTGTC
The DNA here is from genome assembly GCA_043797445.1 of Pseudomonadota bacterium. GTDB lineage: Bacteria > Desulfobacterota > Desulfobacteria > Desulfobacterales > JAFDDL01 > JAZDPP01. The sequence continues at coordinate 38,204 of JAZDPP010000169.1, read as the reverse complement.
ACAGTTGCCGGAAGGCATATTTCAGCAGGTGAACGAAAATTTCTATCGCACCACGTTTTATGAACTCTGCAGCCGGTATCTGTCCCGCTGGTTTGCCTTCAGCGTGGAAACCTCCTATCCCCAGGGGAAAAGTGATCTGGAGTTTATCGGTAAATTCCATGAAAAATTCGCCGGAAGACGATGGGTGATGGAATTCAAATATTTTTCAAATGCCGAGCTTTCAAGAATGAAAACAGGCATTGATGCGTTTGTGCCGCGGGAAGAAGATATGGAACAGATCACCGGATATTCCCAGGGAATCAGAGAACAGTATCCGGAACAGCAGATTTCGCTGCATGTCATCTACTGTTTCGGCAACCAGGGATTTCGAGTGTTCGGGGTACCCGTAACATGAAAGCGGCGGGAGTCCATTTGGAGGGGATATTTTGAATTCAAAACCCAAAATACTTTTTGTTGATGATGAGCCGAACTTTCTTTCCGGAATCAAACGAATGCTTTACAAGCACGTTCATAAATGGGACCTGGTGTTTGCCGGTTCCGTTGACGAAGCGCTGGGGAAACGGGAAAGCACCGAATTCGATCTGATCGTCACCGACCTCAATATGCCCCGGAAAAGCGGATTTGACCTGTTGAAGGCCGTGTGTGGCAATGACCCGCAAGCCGCGCCTCCGGTGGTTGTTCTGACCGGAAACAATAAGAGTGATCTGAAGCGAAAGGCGCTCGAGTGCGGCGCTTCGGATTTGCTCAATAAACCGGTGGACCCCGAGGATTTGATCGCCCGGGTGACCAGCACATTGCGGATCAAAGCCTATCAGGACGAGATCAAACGTCATAATGAGTCCCTGGCGCGTAAGGTTGCCGAGCGTACCGCCGATCTGGAAGTTTCGCGATTGGATATCCTTTGGCGGTTGGCCAAGGCGGGGGAATATCGGGACGAGGATACCGGCAATCATACGGTCCGGGTAGGGCTCTTTTGCCGGGAAATCGCATCCGCCCTTGGTCTGCCCGATGATTTCATCGAAACCCTTTTCCTGACCAGTCCGCTTCATGACATCGGCAAGATCGGTATTTCAGACAGCATTTTGTTGAAAAGAGGCAAATTGACCTCGGAGGAATGGCAAATCATGCGCACGCATTGCGCCATCGGCGCTTCGATTCTGAAAGATGAGTCCAGGGCGATGCCCTACTTTATCCGGATGAAATCCAAAAAATGCGACCGGTTTGAAACGATGATTTGTAGCGACAACCCGCTTCTGGGAATGGCGGCGCTCATCGCGCATTCTCATCATGAGCGCTGGGATGGCGGCGGCTACCCCCGGGGACTTTCCGGCGAGGATATCCCCATCGCGGCCCGGATTGTCGCCCTTGCCGATGTCTATGACGCCCTGAAATCCGTAAGACCATATAAACCGGCTTTTTCCGATGAAAAAACCCTGTCGATTATCAGAGAAGAAACCGGCCGTCACTTCGATCCGGCCGTGGTGCGGGTTTTCGAAGAGAAATTAGATGACATGCGGGCCATCGGTTCCGAGCTTCATGACGATGAGGGACATTAACAGAGGTTTTCTAACCATGGTTTTTCCCTGTGATTACGTTGAGATAGTGGATAAGGCAAACACTGCGATGGCGGTGATAGAGGGGGAGCGAATCCTTTTCGCCAATCCGTGCGCCGCGGCTTTCTTTGCCGTATCAGACCCGGCCGGACAATCGCTTGCCCGGTTTTTGCAGCCCGACGACTTGTCCGTACTTCTGGATTCGGTTGATGTCATGACCGTTCAGATTCTCGATGCCCTGCAGGCAACGCGATGGGCCGAGGCTCGTATCTGCGCCATCGGATGGGAGGGGCGACCGGCGCATTTGCTGCAACTGCACGAGATCACCGCGGCCAAGAAAACCGAGGAGGCGTTGCGCCGGAGCGAGGAACGCTTTCGGCTTATTTCCGAGACCCTTCCCATAGGGATTTTTGAAACGGACGAGCAGGGTGTCTGCCTTTACAGTAACACCCGCTGGCAGGAGATTTTCGGACTGAGCCTGATTGAGGTCATGACCCTGGATTGGCGAAACCTCATTCACCCCGATGACCGTGAATCGGTGCTTTCCCTGTGGGCCGAGGCCATGGAGCGCATGGATAGCTTTTCCCGGGAGTGCCGCATTATCCGGAACGACGGGCGGATGCCGTGGGTGCATCTGCGGGCCGCACCGGTTTTTTCCGACACGGGGGTTCGCTATACCGGAACGGCTGAAGACATTAGCCAGCGAAAGGCCGCGGAGGAAGAACTAAAGGCGGCCAAGGTGGCGGCCGAGCAGGCCAGCCGGGCCAAAAGTGAATTTCTTGCGAACATGAGCCACGAAATCCGTACCCCCATGAACGGGGTGATCGGCATGACCGGTCTTCTGCTCGACTCTTCGCTGACGGAACAGCAGCGCGACTTTGCCGAAACCATCCGAATCTCCGGCCAGGCACTTCTGACGATCATCAACGACATCCTTGATTTTTCCAAGATCGAGGCCGGTAAGTTGGAACTTGAAACCATTGATTTCGACCTGCGGCTGCTAATGGACGATTTGACCGATATGCTGGCCTTGCCCGCTCATGGCAAAGGCCTCATTCTTGCCTGCGCCGTGGATCACGATGTCACCTCTCTGCTTAAGGGGGATCCGGGGCGGTTACGCCAGGTACTGATCAATCTCACCAACAACGCCATCAAATTCACCGATCGGGGGGAGATTTTTCTCCGATTACGTCTGGAATCCGAATCCGAAAGCCATCTCATCCTCCACGGGTCCGTTCGGGACACCGGTATCGGAATACCCGCGGATAAAATGAGCCGCCTCTTTCAGTCCTTTTCCCAGGTGGATGCTTCCATGGCCCGCAAATACGGGGGTACCGGTCTGGGCTTGGCCATTTCCAGGGAACTGGTGCGTCTGATGGGCGGACATATTGGCGTCGAGAGCACTCCGGGTATGGGAACCACTTTCTGGTTCACCGCGGTTTTGGAGAAGCAGACGCCAGGGATAAGACCCGCGGGAATGTTTTTCCCCGGTCTGAAAGATAAGAAGGTGCTGATCGCCGATTGCCACGGTCCCAGCTGCGATGGACTTCGGCAGCAACTCAGCCTTTGGGGATGCCTTGCGGCCGAGGCTGGAGACAGTGTCGCCGTTCTCGATTTGCTGGCTCAAGGACAGGCTTCCGGTTCTCCTTTCAATGTTGTGCTGATAGACAGGCGGTTGAAAGATATGGATGGGGAAACGCTGGGTCTGCGGATTCGATCGACTGCCCCTTTCAGGGAGATCCCATTGGTAATGCTCACTTCCTTGGGGCAGCGCGGCGATGGAAGCCGGCTGCGCGAGATCGGGTTCAAGGGGTATTTGACAAAGCCGGTCAAACACAGAGCTTTGCACGATTGCCTGGTCGCTGTCCTCGCGCTGTCCGGTCCGGGGGCGCAGCCCGGCGGTTCCCCGCTGGTGACCCGTCACAGTTTGAGGGAAGAGCGCAAGAAAAACTGTCGACTGCTGTTGGCCGAGGACAATGCCATCAACCGAAAGCTGGCCATGCATCTTTTAAGCAAGTTCGGGTATCACACCGAGGCGATCACCAATGGTAAGGAGGCGGTGGCGGCAATGGAAAAGCAGGCGTATGATCTGGTTCTGATGGATGTGCAGATGCCGGAGATGGATGGGTTCGAAGCCACTCAAATCATTCGGGCCTCGTCCTCGGTGATGACCCCCGGGGTGCCGATCATCGCCATGACGGCTCATGCCATGAAAGGGGACAGGGAAAAATGTCTGGAAATGGGCATGACCGACTATGTTTCCAAACCGATCAGTCCGGCCGAACTGGCGGCCGTCCTGGAACGTAATCTCGGCCTGGAACCATGAAGCGATTGATGATGGTTATGGAGTGACAGTCGGGATTTTTTTTCTGGAGGTGAAGTGGATAACGCAAATCGATCGTTCCTTTTGTTGAAAGTGCACGCGTGCCTGGTGCTTGTTTTCGCCGTGCTCCTGGCCGGATGCCTTGCCTGGGCGGCTGCCATCGTGGTTTTCTCAGGCAAAGCGGTTGCTGTTTCGAGCATAGCCTTTCGAACGGTTCCGTCCTTAATTCATCTGCCCTATCTGTTGGTGTCAGCCTGCATTTTGGCCGCAGGGGCCTTCTTCTTTTATCGAAAAACCGGCGATATGATACGGCGGCGGCAAGCGGATGAAAAGCGCGATAGAGACCTTCTGGAAAAAGCTTATGTTGCGGTTGAACAGCAAAAAATAGCCGAATCGGAATTGCGAAAGCAAAAAAAAGAGTATGAGATGCTGGTCAATTCACTGAATGTGGGCGTTTGGAAAGTCTATTTTCGGGATAAAAGCCGGGTGATAGAGGTGATGAATCCCGTCGTTCCCAGAATTTATGGGTTCGACTCCAAGGAAGAGATGGAAAAAGCCGATCTCGACTCGCTGTATGTCGATGCCGCTGATCGCAGACGGCTGATCAGGGAGATGAAGGAAAAGGGGGCCGTCCGGCATTTTGAGGTGGAAAAGATCAAAAAGGACGGAACCCGTTTCTGGTGCTCGCAAACGGGTCGGGTGGTCCTTGGAGAGGACGGCAAACCCGATCATTGGGTCGGCGTTGAAGAGGATATAACGGAGCTGAAACGGGCCAGGGAAAGGATTGAGGAGTCCGAGGCGCGGCTGCGGCGGGAGGCCGCCAAATTCTCCGCCATGATATCTGGAATGGAGCAGGGGGTGCTTTTTGCCGGAGCCGACGACCGGGTCATTGAAGTGAATCCCTATGCGCCCCGCTATATCGGGGTCCCGGTGGCGTCGTTTCCCGGTATGCCCATTTACGAATTATTGCCGGATCCGCTTTGCGCGGATATAAAAGAACGGTTGGATGGTTACCGGACACAAGGCCGGGGGACATCGGAGGCGTTTCAATGCAAGCTCAATGACGCGGAGGTTATCGTAAGGATTCAACCCATTTTCAGGGACGGAACTTATGACGGCGTGCTGCTGAATATCATCGATGTGACGGAACTGGTTGCGGCGCGGCGTCAGGCCGAGGCGGCGAGTCTGGCAAAAAGCCAGTTTCTGGCCAATATGAGCCATGAAATTCGAACCCCGATGAATGGTGTGATCGGCATGACCGATCTGGTGTTGAGCACCGCCCTCAGCAAGGAGCAGCTCGATTATGTGCTGATTATCAAACGCTCGGCCCTGTTGCTCATGAATATCATCAATGATATTCTGGATCTTTCAAAAATTGAAGCCGGGCAATTGATTCTTGAATCCGTGCGGTTCAATCTCCAAACCATCCTTGATTCCGTGATGGACAACCTGGCGATCAAAGCCCATGAAAAGGGCTTGGAGCTTAATTGCAGAATAGCCCCGGAGGTGCCGGTTCATTTAAAGGCGGATCCGATCCGGCTTCGGCAAATACTCTTAAACCTGGGAGGCAACGCCATAAAATTCACTTCAAAAGGAGAAATCCTCATTCAATGCGATGTATCCGGCATTGAAAAGGAGCATGTCCGGTTGCATTTCTCGGTGATGGATACGGGGATTGGAATCGCTCCCGAGAAGCAGGGTATCATATTTGACAGTTTTATACAGGCTGACGGATCCACCACCAGAGAATTCGGCGGTTCAGGTCTCGGGTTGACCATTTCGAAGAAACTCGTCGATGCGTGCGGCGGAGAAATCTGGATAGAAAGCACTCCCGGAAAAGGGAGCGTCTTTCACTTTACGGCAATGTTTGAGGAGGTGGCCCCGGGGACTGACCCCATGGAGTTGATGCCGATTTCCCCCATGCCCGTGGGAAAACGGGTTCTCATTGTGGACGATAATGCCACCAATCGGTTGATTTTGAGGGATTGGCTGACCCGGTGGGAATTGCGGTTCGATGAAGCGGTGGACGGTCTTCAGGCGCTGGCCATGGTCGAGGAGGCATTTTTAGAGAATTCTCCTTATGATTTGATGTTGCTTGATTGTCAGATGCCCCACATGGACGGGTTTGAAGTCGCGCAACGGGTTAAAGAAAAACCCGGGGGAACGAATCTGCCTGTCATTCTGTTGACTTCTTTTGGCGATTCAGCGGAGGTGACGGGGGACAAGGGGGCGTATGTATCGGGATACCTGCGTAAGCCGCTTAAGCGGCAGGATCTGTATGATTGTATTTGCCTGGTATTAAATAGCGGCGCAGCAGCCAAGGGGCCATCGCCCGCATTGGTAACGCGGGAGGTATTGGAGAAAAACCGGCGAAACCACCCGTTACGCGTTCTGTTATGCGAAGATGATGTGACCAATATGCTCGTGGCGACATCCGTGTTGAAAAAAATGGGTCACCGGGTGATCCACGCCGCAAATGGCGAGGAAGCCCTGCGCTTGTATGACCAGGGACAATACGATCTGATTCTCATGGATGTTCAGATGCCGGTAATGGATGGTATCGAAGCCACCAGAAGAATTCGTGCCCGGGAGCTTTCCGGTACCCCGGACGCTTCCGGCTCGGGACATACGCCGATTATCGCCATGACAGCCCACGCATTCGAGTCCGACCGGCAACGCTGCCTGGAAGCGGGGATGGATGACTATTTATCCAAACCTTTTGAATCGGAATTGCTGATTCACAAACTGGATATGTGGGTCGGGCAAAAAGGGGGATTGGCAAAGTCGGCCGGGACTCCCGTTTTGCCGGATACCCCTGTGATGCCGGACGTCTCTCCCCCACTCTATCTGGAAAAAGCGCTCGAGCGAGTGCTGGGAGATCGGGAGTTAATCAAGCTTTTGATCGATGAATTTCTTAGCGGCCTCGATGCGGAAATTAACGACATACGTGAAACACTGGGGGCGGGCGGCGCCGACGAGCTCGGCCGCAAAGCGCATAAGTTAAAGGGGGCGGCGGCCTCGCTTTCCATGGAGCCACTTGCGGAAATTGCATTTATGCTTGAAAAACAAGGCAAATCCGGTCAACTCGATTCGGCGGCGGATGTTGTCCGGCAGCTTGAAATGGAAGGCAAGCGGGTGAAGGCATTCGTCAGCGCCTGTGATTGGAGCGGTGTGGAAGCATAATTTCTCAATAATTTTTTAATTGTTATACTATCCGGCTTGCCCCAATCCGGGTCCATGGATAGGTTGCGAGCAAGGGACAGCACGAGGCGCCGGGAATGAAAATTCTTGTGGTGGATGATGATCGAGTGCAGCAGACGATGCTTGAAAAGGTCCTGAAGACAACCGGAAATGAGGTGGTTGTGGCAAAGGATGGCTTGCAGGCATGGGAGTATTACCGGAATAATGCGGTTTCTATCGTTGTGACCGATTGGGTCATGCCCGGAATGGATGGCCTGGCGCTGTGCCAGCGAATACGATCCGCGGATATGGGATATTATACTTATATTGTAGTCCTTTCAGGGAAGGGGGAAAAAGATGATCAGGTGAGAATGCTGGAGGCGGGAGCGGATGATTTTATCGTAAAACCGTTCAGCGCGAAAGAACTGATGGCCCGGGTCGCTACCGGAGAGCGCATCATCCGGCTGGAAAATCAGCACAAAGAGATGCTTTCAACGATCGCGGAGAGCCGGGACAAAATTCGTACGGTTTTTGATTCTCTGAATGAAGAGATTGTCACCATCGATAAACGCCAGAATATCGTTTCCGCCAATCTCTCCTTTATGCGTGCTCGTGAGTTGGAGGTGCAGGGCGTTATCGGCAAACGATACGACTATATCGGTAGCAACCTGACAGGTGACCATGGCGAGGATTTGGGGGCAATCGCCGTTGGCGCCTGTTTCCGGGACGGCGACAAAAGTGTGAACGTGGTGGAAATTACGGATTCCCATGGCCGGGTGAAGGTCAAGGAACTCACCTGTCTGCCGGTCCTCGGTAAAAGCGGCGAAACCATGCAGGTGGTCCTGGTTGTCAGGGATATCACCGTGGAAAGAGAAAAAAGCAGGGAGATAAACGAACTCAACCAAAAACTCACGATTGCGTTTAAACAGATCAACCAGAAGAACCAGACCCTCGAAAATACCTTACAGCAGTTGAAGGAAAGTCAATTAAGGATCCTGCAGTCGGAAAAGATGGCCTCGATTGGGCAACTTGCAGCCGGTGTGGCCCACGAGATCAACAACCCCACCGGATATGTCAGCAGCAATTTAAAAACCCTGTTCGATTACCAGCAGGGATTGCTGAAAGTGATCCCGCTTTATCGCCAGTTGGTGTCCCTGGTGAAAGACCGGGCGCCAACCGACGCCGGTTTGACGGATTTTGACGCTTTATTGGATCGAATTTCCGAAGCGGAGGCGTCCGAAGACATCGACTTTATTCTGAATGACATGTTGCCGCTTATCTCGGAATCCCGCGAAGGCACCCAGCGCATAAAAAAAATAGTGAGCGATTTAAAAGAGTTTTCACATCCCGGAGAGGATGCAAAAAAGGAAACCAACCTCAACGACAACATCGAGACGACGTTGGGTATCGTATGGAATGAGATTAAATATAAAGCGATTGTCGACAAGGATCTTGGAGATATTCCCCTCCTGCTATGTCATCCGCAGCGGCTAAACCAGGTATTCTTGAATATTTTGATCAATGCCGCGCATGCAATTGAAGCCAATGGAATCATCCGCATCGAGACCCGGTATGTTTCCGGTCAGATTGAGATCACCATTTCGGATAACGGCTGCGGAATTCCCGAGGAAAACCTGGCCCGGATATTTGATCCGTTTTTTACCACCAAGGCGGTTGGACAAGGCACCGGGCTCGGTTTGCATCTGGCTTATAACATCATCAGGGATCATAACGGGTCCATTGAAGTAAAAAGCCGGGTCGGAGAGGGGACTTCTTTTATTATTCGGTTGCCGATAATTACGGAAACCGCTACCATGGAAGTCAATAAAAAATGAAAATGGAAAACCGTTTTAATTCCCCAATCGGAGAATAACCATGACAGAGAACACGGTATTTTCGATTTTGTTGGTTGATGATGAGGTTGCTATTTTAAAGTCACTGCAACGGTTGTTCCGGAAAACCGGATACCGGGTCCTCACCGCGAACGGCGGCCGTGAAGGGCTTGAAATCCTGAAAGTGGAAAAAGAGACGGTGGCTCTCATCATCTCGGATCAGCGGATGCCGGAGATGAATGGCGCCCAGTTTCTTGAGCATGCAAAGGCGATAGTTCCCGATGCGTTACGGTTTTTGCTGACGGGCTATTCGGAGTTATCTTCGCTTGCGGACTCCATTAATAAGGGAGAGATTCATCGCTATATTACAAAACCATGGGAAGATGAAGACCTTCTGACGCTGGCACGGCAGGCGGTCGAACAGTATGAGCTCAAAAAGGAAAACCAACGACTGACGGAGCTTACAAAACGGCAAAATCAGGAACTCAGCGAGTTTAATAAGACACTTGAGCAAAAGGTGGAGGAGCGCACAAGGGAGCTTCAACAAAAGCAAAAAGAACTTGAAGCGGGCCTGTACAATTCAATCCGTTCTTTTACCTCCTTACTGAACATGCATGCCTCCGGTCTGGGGGAGCATGGGCGGCGTGTCAGCTTTCTTTCAGGGAAATTGGCCGAACAGCTCAAGCTTCCGGAGGAAAAAGTGAGCCGGATCGAGCTTGCCGGATTGTTGCATGATATCGGAAAGCTGGGGCTTTCTCCGAACCTGATCACGTATAACACCCAGGACTGGACGGAGGAAGAGAATATACAGTATGTTCGCCACCCCGTTCAGGGGCAGCAGATCGTTCAATTTATCAACCAGCTCAGCGGCGTCGGGCTGATGATCCGGTCTCATCATGAGCGCTATGATGGGGAGGGTTTTCCCGACGGGTTGTCGGGAGACAAGATTCCTCTTGGCTCAAAAATTATCGCTGTTGCAGACGCATACGACAAGATGGTCAATCTTGAGGTGGATGCCGACAGTATAATTGAAACCTTCCTCGCGGAGGGTCTCAAGAAGTATCGGGATTTGCCCCGCAATACGCTCTTGCAGCAAGCCGCTCTTTACAACCTGAAGAAGAATGCATTTAGCCATTATGATCCGGATCTGCTCAAGATTCTGCTGGTTATTTTTAAGCAGACTAAATTGGCAAAGGAGAGCGAAACCCTGGTCCCGGTGACGGATTTACAGCCGGGCATGGTGCTGAGCAATGCTCTTTATTCGGTCAAAGGCCATTTTTTGCTGGCAAAAAATACAACGCTTTTATCCGAGCATATTCCAAAACTTGCGGCGCTGTATAATATTCAACTGATTGAAGAGAATATATCCATTCGCGTTGTTGAGAGTTGAGGGGGAACGTGAAGATATTCATTCATGAGGCCACGTTGGGCCTCTCGATTCCGATCTTACTGGCGTTTTTTCTTTTATGCCCGGCAAAAGGGGATGCCGCGGACGGGGAGCGTCCCGTTGCACCCTCTTCGGGTCTCTATATCGAACTCACCGAAAATTTCTACCGGGCTCTCAAAAACGAGGCGGCCGGAGCCGATCGGATTTATACCAACAACAGCGCCGATGAATATCTTCGCCAGATCGCCGTATCGACCAAATTCATGGTGGAAACCAATCTTCAGATCATCCGCCAACAGGAAAAGATCATCGAGCTTCTCGAGTCAAGGGGGAAAAAAGAAGGTCCGGGTTCAAAACGATAAGCCTATTGACAGTCTTACACGCCTTCCATTAGTCTCGAAAGGTGGCGACCTTATTTACCCCAGCTCGTCATCAATGCCAAGACAACCCCCTTCACCAATAATAAGGGTACGATATGATACACGGATTTGAAACCTGGAACGCCGAGTTTATTGACGCGCAATACCGGATATGGAAAGAAACACCTGATGCGCTCCCCCGCGACTGGCAGATTTTCTTTCAAGGATTTGACCTTTCAGGAAGCGGTCGGTTCCCCGAGCAGGTTCCCGATGAGGATCAATTGCTTGGACAGATTCGGGTGGAGACTCTCATCCACCGATACCGGGACCTCGGGCACCTGCTCTCATGCCTCGACCCCCTGGTGGCCTGCCCAACGGACCATCCGCTCTTAACGCTATCTGCTTTCGAGTTTACCACGGCGGATATGGACCGCTCGTTTTTCACGAACCTCTTTCCAGGGCAGCGGCAGGCTCGTCTGAAGGAAATTCTATCGGCCTTAAAGGAAACCTATTGCCGCTCCATCGGTGTGGAATACATGCATCTTCAGGATCCGGCGGAACGAAAATGGCTTCAGGGGCGCATGGAGCCGGAGAGAAACCGCCCGAAGCTGACGGCCGCCGAGAAGCGTCGTATTCTGGAAAAACTCCACCATTCCACCCTTTTCGAAACGTTTTTGAATAAGAAATATCCGGGACAAACCCGATTTTCCCTGGAGGGGGCCGATGTTCTAATTCCGACGCTGGATTATCTGTTAACCTGCGCCGGTGAAAGCGGGTGCCGGGAAGTGATTCTGGGAATGCCGCATCGGGGGCGTCTCAATGTGCAGGCCAATATGCTGCATAAGTCTTTTGAGGATATTTTCTGCGAATTTGAAGGAACCTACGACCCCGGTGATATCGTGGGCGCGGGGGATGTAAAATATCACAAAGGCTATATCGCCGATATTCAAACGCCCGGCGGGAAAACGATCCGGGTGGCCCTCATCAATAATCCGAGTCATCTGGAAGCGGTGGATCCGGTGGTGGAGGGCCTCGTCCGCGCCCGCCAGGAAATGCTTCACGATGAGGATTACCGCCGGGTCATGCCGCTTTTGCTCCACGGAGACGCCGCCTTTGCCGGCCAGGGCGTTGTCGCGGAAGTGTTCAATATGTCCCAGCTTGAAGGATACCGGACCGGTGGCACGATACATATCGTGGTCAATAATCAAATCGGCTACACGACTCTGCCCGAAGACGCGAGATCCACCCGGTATTCAACGGATATCGCCAAGATGCTCATGGTGCCGATCTTCCATGTTCACGGTGAGAATCCGGAAGCGGCCGCCCACGTCATAAAACTCGCCTGTGATTACCGGGTGGCGTTTAAAAAAGATGTGGTGGTCGACATCACCTGCTTTCGCCGGTATGGACATAATGAAGGGGACGAGCCGTATTTCACCCAGCCGGAAATGTACGGGCGGATCAAAACCCGCCCACCGCTATCGCAGCTTTATGCGGACCAACTCGTACATGAGGGCGTTCTCGATCAAAATGCTTCTGATAAAATAACGGCCGGCATCGCTCAGTGTCTGGAGCTGGGGCATCAGAGCGCCCAAAAAGCCTCCTGTCCCCTGCCGCCGATCCGGTTTTATGAAAACTGGGAGGGATACCACGGCCGGTTTTCCTTTGAGCCGGTCAAGACCGCTATCCCACTGAAAAAGCTCATTAGCCTTGCGGAAAAACTCAACACGACGCCCCCGGGTTTTGTGATGCATCCGAAAATTCAACGCCTTCGGGAAAACAGGGCCAAGGCGATTCAAATCAAGGGAGGGATCGACTGGGCCTTTGGGGAGGCGTTGGCTTTCGCTTCCTTACTCGCGGAAGGCGCTCCCGTGCGCTTAAGCGGGCAGGACTGCCGCCGGGGCACCTTCAGCCAGCGGCACGCCGTTCTGACCGACATGGTGTCCGAGGCGCATCATACACCGCTGAACCAGCTGATGGAGGGCCAGGCCCGCTTTTCCTGTTTCAACAGCCTGCTCTCCGAGTCCGGGGTGCTGGGGTTCGAATATGGGTATTCACTGGTAAGGCCCGAGGGGCTTACCCTCTGGGAGGCGCAGTTCGGTGATTTTGCCAACGGCGCTCAGGGCATTATCGATCTTTTTATCGCCAGCGGCGAATCCAAATGGCAGCGGCTCACCAATCTCGTTCTGCTGCTGCCCCACGGATACGAGGGGATGGGACCCGAGCATTCCAGCGGCCGTCTGGAGCGATTTCTTCAGCTTTGCGCCGAGGATAACCTCCAGGTGTGTAACCTCACCACCCCGGCCCAGTATTTCCACCTCCTTCGCCGTCAGGTAAAGGCGGGTTTTCGAAAGCCGCTGGTGATCATGACCCCCAAGAGCCTGATGCGCCACCCGGAGGTCCTGTCACCGTTTTCCGATCTGACGAGTGGTGGCTTTCAGGCCGTCCTCAATGATCCGAAGCGGCCGAAAAAAGTCAAACAGGTGCTGTTTTGCAGCGGGAAAATTTACTATGAGCTGCTGGCCCGGCGATTCGAATTGAAACAAAATCAAACGGCGATTCTGCGTGTTGAGCAGTTTCATCCTTTTCCGTCACGGCAGGTGAAGGAGATTGTTTCCGGTTTCCCCAAACCGGTTCTTTGGAACTGGGTTCAGGAAGAGCCGGAAAACATGGGCGCCTGGCAGTTTATGCGCCCGCGTTTGGAAGAAATTACCGGAGAAAGAATCGTTTACATCGGCCGAAAGGCCTCCGCCAGTCCCGCCACGGGCATTTCCCGTATTTACCGGCAGGACCAGGCCGCCATCATCGATCAGGCAATGGGTAAAAAACCAATTGAGAGTTGACGCTAAAAAAAGGAGCCGCCATGCAAGTTGAAATAAAGATTCCCAGCGTGGGGGAATCCATCCGGGAAGCCACCATCGCCCAGTGGTTTAAGAAAGAAGGGGCTTATGTCAAAAAAGACGAGCCGCTCTTTGTCATCGAGACGGACAAGGTGACGCTGGAAATTGTGGCGCCGGCCGATGGGATTCTCGCGATCACGGTTCCCGAGGGAAAAATCGCCGCCATCGGCGCCGTTGTCGGGGTAATCGATACTGAAGGGGGCGTGGTTGTTCCGGAAAAGAAGGTTGAAAACAACAAACCCGCTCCAGCTGAAAAGACGGTGCCCGCCGTGGCATCGACTTCATTGCCCTCCCCTGCTCCACCCGTTCCCGTCGCAACCTCAAGTCTCCCCCATGCCCCGCTGGTGCCGGTCGCGGATTCGGCGGTATCCGATAGCGATTCTGCGAGCAAAAAGTCGATCCTCTCGCCTTCCGTCCGCCGCCTCGTTGCCGAAAAGAGGCTCGATGCGGGAAAAATTCAGGGCACCGGTCCCGGCGGCCGGCTCACCAAAGGCGATGTGATCCTTTTCCTGGAAAGCGCCGCAGGGGGGCAAATCGAACGGAATCCGGCGCCGGTTGCGATTGTCCCCGATTCTCCTATCCCCTCTCCCGCAGCGGAAGGCATCACGCGAAAACCCATGAGCCGGATTCGCAAGCGCATTGCCGAGCGGCTGGTGGCGGCCAAACAAAGTACCGCCATGCTCACCACCTTTAATGAGATCGATATGTCCCGCCCCATGGAGATCCGGGCGCGGTATAAGGAGGCCTTCAATGAAGCGCATGGTGTTCGCCTCGGATTCATGTCTTTTTTTACGAAAGCCTGTGTGGCGGCGCTTGAAGAATTTCCGGAGTTAAACGCCTTTATCGACGGGGATGACATCGTTTATCATCACGCGGTTCACATGGGAATGGCCATCGGCTCCGAAAGAGGACTTCTGGTGCCGGTGATTCGAAATGCCCACAAGCTCTCCTTTGCCGCAATTGAAAAATCGATTATCGAATACGTCGACAAAATCAAGCACAATCAATTGGCCCTTGAGGATTTGGAGGGCGGCACCTTTACCATCACCAACGGCGGGGTCTACGGGTCACTTTTGAGCACTCCCATATTAAACATGCCCCAAAGCGGGATTCTGGGGCTTCATAAAATTGAAAAGCGGCCGGTGGTGGTGGCGGATGCCATCGTCATTCGCCCGATGATGTATGTGGCCTTGAGCTACGATCATCGAATCGTGGACGGAAAGGAAGCGGTGAGCTTTTTAAAGCGCATCAAAACCGATATGGAAGAACCGGAACGCTGGATGCTGGAGGTGTAAAGGATGACAACCGACTATTATGATCTGGTGGTGATCGGAAGTGGCCCGGGAGGATATACGGCAGCGGCTCGGGCGGCAAAGCTGGGTCTTAAAACGGCCTGTGTTGAAAGAGAATCCCGGCTGGGTGGCGTCTGCCTCAATGTGGGCTGTATTCCCAGCAAAGCGCTTCTGGATGCGAGTGAGTATTACCATTTGGCCCGGACCCGGTTTGCCGCGCATGGGATTAAAACCGGAAAATTAAGCGTTGATCTTTCGGTCATGATGGAAAGAAAGTCGTCTGTAGTTGAGGGACTCACGGAAAATGTCCGGACGCTGCTGACCGGCAACAAGGTGGACATTCTTCACGGAACTGCCCGGATCACCGCCGGCGACCAGGTGGCGGTGAGCGTTTCGGGTGAAAAATCAAAAAACAGTGAAAAGCGTATTCTCCAGGCAAAAAACATTCTGCTTGCCACCGGGAGCAGACCCGCGGCAGTCCCTGGACTTCCCTTCGATGGAAAAGCCATTGTCAGTTCAACGGAGGCATTGGCGTTTTCCGCGATTCCAAAGCATCTCATTATTGTGGGAGGCGGCTATATCGGGTTGGAACTCGGCGCGGTCTGGAGCCGCCTCGGAGCAAAGGTTACGACGATCGAAATGCTTCCGCAAATCGCCGGTGCGCTCGACGGTCAGGTGGCCCGGGCGCTGATGCGGATATTATCCCGGGAGGGAATTGAATTCAGACTCGGCGCCAAAGTGACCGGTGCAACGCTACGTTCCGGAAACGTTGCCGTATCGGTTAGTGACGGCCAAAAAGAGGAGGTGCTCACGGCAGATCGGGTTCTGGTGGCGGTGGGCAGAATTCCCAATACCGAAAATTTGGGACTTGCGGCGCTCGGCATTCAAATCGATACACGCTCGGGCCGCATTTTAGTCGATGAGGCCTTTCGGACAAATATACCTTCCGTCTACGCCATCGGGGATCTTGTTCCCGGACCGATGCTGGCCCACAAAGCCTCGGCCGAAGGAATTGCCGCGGTGGAAGGCATGGCGGGCCTGCCGGGGGATGTGAATTACGACACGATTCCTTCCATTATCTACACGGCTCCGGAGGTGGCCTCGGTCGGCCTTACCGAAGAGGCTGCCAAAGAGCGCACCATTCCTCACTGCATCGGCGCTTTTCCGTTTACCGGCAGCGGTCGGGCACGGTGCATGGGTGAAACCGACGGGTTTGTAAAACTCATCGCCCACGCCAAAACCGACCGGTTGATCGGCGCCCATATCATCGGCCCCAGAGCTTCCGACATGATTTCCGAATGCGTGCTGGCCATGGAATTCGGGGCAAGCCTTGAGGATATCGCCCGCACGGTGCACGGGCATCCGACGTTTGCGGAAGTGCTTCAAGAGGCCGCTTCAATGGCCACCAAATGCTCGATTTACGGATAGGCTACTACATTATCTTTTTAAACTTGTCCGGGTTGATTATGGAACGATCGTTTGGCCCGGAGGAATTGATGTGGCGCCTGAAACCCTTTACGATGATTCCGTGCCGGTAGTTTAGGGGAATACGTATTTCCCAATTTACGAACTGTTTTGTCCAATGTCTTCAAATACCTTGACAGCCATTTGACCCTCATGTAGCATCTTTTCGACATGAAAACTACTTCCAAAAACAGGGAGAAACCCGATTACGACGTCATTATTGTGGGCGGTGGTCCCGCGGGTCTCATGGCCGCCTATTGGCTTGGCGAGCATTCAAATTTGAAGGTTTTGCTCGTCGAAAAAGGACGGATGCCGGAAAAGCGAAAATGCCCCCTGAAAGAGGGCAATGGCTGTCTTAATTGCACGCCCTGCCAAATCCTCAGCGGCATCGGCGGCGCCGGACTTTTTTCGGACGGAAAGCTGAACTTCATTCATAAGCTCGGCAAAACGGATCTCACCCAGTTTCTTTCCCTGACCGATGCCCGGGCGATTATTGATGAGACCGAGGAAATTTTTAATCGTTTCGGAATGGATGGTCCCGTTTATCCCACGGACATGGCCGCGGCTCAAAACATCCGTAAAATGGCCAAACGCTACGGCCTCGATCTTCTGATCATCAAGCAGAAACATCTGGGCAGCGACTGCCTTCCGGATCATATCGCGGCAATGACCCGGCATATTCAGGAAAAAGGCGTGCAACTAGCTACCGGGGAAGAGGCGCTGGAGGTGCTGGTGGCGGAAAACCGGATCATCGGCCTGAAAACGGATAAGGGCGCCTACCGTACCCGCAATGTTATCCTGGCGCCCGGTCGCGTCGGCGCCGACTGGGTGGGGCGTCTCGCACAAACCCATGGCATCGGCCGCCGGCACCGGGGCATTGAGGTGGGCGTTCGCGTGGAGGTCCATAACGATATCATGCGGGATCTGTGCGATATCATCTATGATCCGACTTTTTTTATTCAGACGCAAAAATACGATGATCAGACGCGAACCTTTTGCACCAACTACGGCGGATTCGTCGCCCTTGAAAACTATAAGAACTTCGTTTGCGTGAACGGTCATGCCTATCGTCACGTGAAATCGGCCAACACCAATTTTGCCTTTCTCTCCAAAGTGATTCTGACCGAACCGGTCACAGATAACCAGGCCTATGGCGAGGCGATCGGAAATCTTTGCTCCCTCATCGGGGGGGGGAAACCGATTTTGCAACGGTTCGGCGATCTGAAACGCGGCCGCCGGAGTACCTGGCCACGCATCCGCAAAGGCTATATCGAGCCGTCCCTTGAGAACGTCATCTGTGGGGATATCGCCATGGCGCTCCCCGAGCGGATCTTAACGAACCTCATGGAGGGCCTTGAAATGCTGAACCATGTGGTTCCGGGTGTCTCCAACGATGAAACCCTTCTCTACGCCCCCGAAATCAAGTTTTTTGCCACACAGATCATCACTGACGCCCATCTGGAAACCAGTATTCACGGCATGTATGTAGCAGGAGACGGCCCCGGCGTTGCCGGAAATATCGTTTCAGCCGCTGCAACGGGCCTCCTTCCGGCAAAAGCCATAATTGCAAAAGGCAATCTCAGCTCCTCTTGAGCATCCTCCCGCTTTAGTATATAGGACGATGGACGAAAAACAGAGGTCGTCATGGGCCTTGAAAATTTGCACCATGCCGGTTGCAGACCGACTCGGTTTTCAAAACCGAGTCGGTCTTTTTCCCGGCTGTAACCGATGAGTGAAAAAGTAATGACCACGGCATCTCCCGATATACGCGCCATCAACCGGATCGCCAAGCGCATTCCAAAGGCCCTCGGCCCGGACCGGTATTTGCTGGGCCGTGAGCTCACCCGCATCCGACAGGCGATCGGTAAGGAAAAGGCTTCAGACAAACTCGCAGCCCGGCTTGAGCAGCTTTCCCGGAAAGTGGAAATATCCATAAAAAAACGCGCCGATCGGATCGCAAGGCAACCTCACCCGTCAGATTTCCCGGATCTTCCCATCACCACAAAAAAAGACGAGATCGTGGCCGCCATCCGGGAGAACCCCGTGGTGATCATTGCCGGTGAGACGGGGTCCGGCAAAACGACGCAAATCCCGAAATTCTGCCTTGCCGCAGGACGGGGCATTGACGGCAAAATCGGTTGCACCCAGCCCCGGAGAATCGCGGCCATCTCGGTTGCAAACCGCATTGCCGAAGAACTGGGCGAGCTTCCCGGCCAATCCGTGGGGTATAAAATCCGGTTCCAAGAGAAAACGAGTCCCGATACCTATATAAAAATCATGACAGACGGCATGCTGCTGGCGGAGGCCCAGGGGGACCGGTTCCTCGGAGCCTATGACACGCTCATTGTGGATGAGGCCCACGAGCGAAGTTTGAATATCGATTTTATTCTCGGCATTCTGAAAACGATTCTCCGGAAACGGAAAGACTTAAAGCTCATTATCACCTCCGCCACCATCGATACGGAAAAATTTTCAAAAGCCTTTGATGACGCCCCGATCATTGAGGTTTCGGGCCGGACCTTTCCGGTGGAGGTCCGCTATGATCCACTGCCGGAGGATGAAGAGCTGACCCATGTGGAAAAAGCGGCGCTGTCGGTGGACCGGCTTTTGGCGGAAAGCCGCCGGGGAGATATCCTCGTTTTTATGCCCACGGAAGGGGATATTCGGGAAACAATCGAGCTGATCGAGGGCAGGGACCACCGGGGGGTTACCGTAATGCCTCTCTTTGCCCGTCTGTCGGCGGCGGATCAAGCCCGCGTTTTTTCAAATCCGGTGGGAAGAAAAATAATCGTTGCCACCAATATCGCGGAAACTTCTCTTACCATTCCCGGCATCAAGTATGTCGTGGACACGGGGCTCGCCCGGATTTCCCAGTACAATCCGCGATCTAGAACCACGGCGCTTCCCGTGACATCGATTTCCAGAAGCAGTGCCGATCAGAGAAAGGGGCGATGCGGACGGGTTGAAAACGGCATTTGCGTTCGTCTTTATTCGGAAGAAGATTACGAGAACCGGCCGAGGTTTACCCGGCCGGAGATTCTGCGGGCAAATCTCGCGGAAGTCATCCTGAGAATGATGTCCCTCAGCCTTGGGGATATTTCTCAATTCCCGTTTCTGGACGCGCCGCCGGATACGAGCATTCAGGACGGATTTAATCTGCTTCTGGAGCTCGGCGCCTTAACGCCCTCCCGTGAAAAACCGGGCGGCGCTTATGCCCTCACTCAAAAAGGACGGGTGATGGCGCGGATGCCCATCGATCCGAGGCTTTCCTGCATGCTGATCGAAGCCGGGGCCCAGGGCTGCATACCGGAGATGCTCGTCATCGCCGCCGCTTTAAGCATTCAGGATCCCCGGGAACGTCCGGCGGATAAGGCGGCCGAGGCGGATCGGGCGCACGCCGTCTTCAAGGACCCCGCCTCGGATTTTGTCATGCTGCTCAACATCTGGAACCGCTATCATGATGCCGCGGGAACGCAGAGTAAAATGCGGGATTCAAAAAAATTCTGCCGGACGCATTTTATCTCTTTCCGGCGGATGCGCGAATGGCGCGACATTCACGGCCAGTTAAGCGCCATCATGGAAGATTCAGGCTTGGCCGTATCGATGCCGTCAACGGAAGCACCTCTCCCGCCTTCGAATGCGTCCAGGGAAAGAGAATTCAGTCCCCTTTACGAAAAAATCCATAAATCTATTTTAAGCGGCTTTGTTTCCAACATTGCCGTGAAAAAGGAGGGAAATATCTATCAGGCCGCTAAAGGCAGGCAGGCGATGATTTTTCCCGGATCCGGCCTTTTTAACAAATCCAAAACCTGGATTGTTGCCGCGGAAATGGTGGAAACGAGCCGGCTCTTTGCCCGCATGGTCGCGCACATCGATCCGGACTGGCTTGAGCTCATCGCAAAGGACCGCTGCAAGTACACCTATCTTCACCCACACTGGGAAAAGAATCGCGGGAACGTGGTTGCCACCGAGCAGGTCAGCCTCTTTGGGCTTATCATCGTCGCGGATCGGACGGTGCTCTATGGCCGGATCCATCCGGCGGAGGCTTCGGAGATTTTCATTCAAAGTGCTCTGGTGGCGGGAGATGTCAAACGCCCTCTTCCCTTTATGGAAAAAAACCGGGCGCTCATTATTTCCATACAGGATCTCGAAGACAAGGTCCGGCGGCGGGATCTTCTCATCAGTGACGCGGATCTTTTTCATTTTTACAAGGATCGCATCGGCGATGTGTATGATATGCGCACCCTGGAACGGCGGGTTCGGGACAAGGGGGGGGATGCGTTTCTGCTTCTAAAAGAAACGGATCTTCTTCGGTACGCGCCGGACCACAACGAGCTGGCCCTTTATCCGGACAAGATTTTAATCGAAAACAGCGCCTATCCGTGCGTCTACCAGTTTGAACCGGGGAGCGAGACGGACGGCCTCACCATCCGTATTCCCGCATCCAAGACCGGCGCGGTTTCTCCGGAGGCGCTGGACTGGCTCGTCCCCGGGTTTTATCGGGAGAAGATCGCAGCCCTCATCAAAACGCTGCCGAAGGTCTACCGCAAGCAACTGGTGCCGGTATCCGATACGGTGGATATCATTAACGCAGAAATGGAAAAAAGCGAGGATGGCCTTCTCCAGACGCTGGGGTATTTTATTCATCGCCGCTTTGGAATCGATATTCCGGGAACCGCATGGGCGGAAGACCAACTGCCCGATCATCTTAAAATGAGAATCGCCATCACCGGGCCCACGGGCAAGGAGCTCGCCTCCGACCGGGATAAATCCATACTTCAGCGTGAGTTTCATCCGGAGGGGGACGAAACCGGCTTTGAAGAGCTGAAAAAACAATGGGAAAAGACCGGGTTGACCCAGTGGGACTTTGGAGATCTGCCGGAACGCCTGGCTCTCAAGGGGAAAAAGGGTCGCGAATGGATTGCCTTTCCCGCCCTCGTTGCCGACGAATCCGGCGAAAAGCATGTCAATCTGCGCCTCTTTCTTCAAAAACGGGATGCTCTTGCCGCGCACGGATCCGGGGTTCGTCTGCTCTATGGCCTATATCTGGCAAAAGATTTGAAACTGCTGAAAAAGATGATTGCGCTTCCCAAGGCCGCGGTTCCAAAGACCGCCTATTTCGGCGGAGAAAAGAAAATCCAGGCGCAAATCATCGAGAGCATCACCGCCGAGCTTTTTACGAAAGACATTCGAACGCGGGAGGCCTTTTATCAGCATGCCATCACGGTATCGGCTGAAATCGTCGCGATCGCGCAAGAGCGTCTGGATCGCTTTCTTCCCGTGCTGGATGCCGTTCATGAAACCCGAACCCGTCTCTTTACCCTTGAAACCGAAAGCCGCATGCACCGGCACGCAGCGTCCCTGATTCAGGAAATCAGAAACGAATTGGATCATCTCGTGCCGGAAAACACCATTGCCCTTTACTCCCTTGAGCGAATGAATCATCTCCCCCGCTATATTCGGGCGCTGGGTATCCGCGCCGTTCGTGGTATCGAAAATCCGGACAGAGATTGTCAGCGGGCCGCGCAAGTCACCCAATTCAAAGACCGCTTGACCCCGATGCTCACATCCCTTACACCGGCCACCGCTGAGAAAAAACGCGCCGCCATCGAAGATTATTTTTGGATGCTTGAGGAATACAAGGTGTCCGTGTTTGCTCAGGAGCTAAAAACCGTCATTCCGATATCCGCCAAACGTCTTGAGAAAAAAGCAGCGGAAATTGAGCGAATGACATAACGCCCTTGGACAAAACCGGATTGACCAAAGCTTTTTTGCAGCAACGCCCGGCCCGTATCCGGAAATAAAATTCACGCGACTTCATATAACATCACGTCCAGCAAGTGTTTCCGGCTTGAATTATTGACAGCCTGATTCTTCAATGCAATGATGCAGTTACTGAGTTTTGCCTTGATCATCGTTGCGGCCAATTTCCCACGGCAGGGAGGCTGCGCCAGGGTGTTTTTGGAAGAGCGGCAGGCTGTTTGAGCGATAGCGAGTTCCTGCCGGTCTGGAAAAAATATCCTGGCGTGGTCGGTACGATGATCAAGACCCTGAGTTTTAACCTGAATGACCGGCCGGAGGTCAATTATGCTGCATCGGTTCAATTTATCAACCCGCATCATGTCACTCGGCGTTTTGATTGTCATCGGTTTTTCTTTGACGTTTGCCTGGGTATATCCCAAGATAAAGCAAAAAATGTACGATGCCAAATACTTAAAAACCAGACATGTCGTTGAAACCGCGTGGGGAATCATGGACTATTATGCAAAACAGGTTCGAGCCAACGCCTTTTCCCCGGAGGAGGGAAAAAGACAAGCGCTGCAAACCATCAAACACCTGAGGTATGAAAAAGAAGATTATTTCTGGATCAATGACATGAAACCCCAAATGGTCATGCACCCGATCAAACCCGAAATGGACGGAAAGGACCTCTCTGAAAATAAGGACCCGAATGGAAAGCGATTGTTTGTCGCTTTCGTGGATGCAGTTAAAAGGGATGGGGCCGGATTTGTGGATTACTACTGGCCCAAACCCGGGCAACCCCAGCCGGTTCCCAAGATATCCTACGTCAAAGGGTTTCCCGAGTGGGAATGGATTATCGGTTCCGGGATTTATATTGATGATGTGGAACATGAGCTCAATCCGATTTTTTATATTTTTCTGGGTGGAATCGTCATCATTGGTGCCGCCGGGTTCATATTTGCTTTCGTAATGGCGCGGTCCATTTCCAGGCCCATTACGGATGCGGTGATAGGGCTTAACGAGGGGGCTAACCAGGTGGCCTCGGCCTCGGGGCAAGTTTCCTCGGCCAGTCAGTCACTCGCATCCGGCTCGTCCGAGCAGGCTTCCGGTTTGGAAGAGACGTCATCCTCCCTGGAAGAGATGTCCTCGATAATCCAGCAGAATGCGGACAATGCGGCTCAGGCCGATAATCTCATGAAAACAACGCAACAGGTCGTTTTCAACGCAACCGAATCCATGAGCCAACTGATCAAATCAATGGTTGATATTTCCCAGGCGAGTGAAGAGACCTCGAAGATCATAAAGACCATTGACGAGATTGCCTTTCAGACCAACCTGCTGGCCCTCAATGCAGCGGTGGAGGCGGCCAGGGCCGGGGAAGCCGGTGCCGGATTTGCGGTGGTTGCGGACGAAGTCCGAAACCTCGCCATGCGAGCGGCGGATGCTGCCCGGAACACGGCAAACCTGATCGAAGGCACCGTCAAGAA
This sequence comes from Pseudomonadota bacterium, assembly GCA_043797445.1. Taxonomy (GTDB): domain Bacteria; phylum Desulfobacterota; class Desulfobacteria; order Desulfobacterales; family JAFDDL01; genus JAZDPP01. The sequence continues at coordinate 14,685 of JAZDPP010000169.1, read as the reverse complement.
GGTGCGGGACGGTTCAGCGCTGGTTGGCAGAACCAATGAGGCTTTCAGCGAGGTGGCCGGTAGTGCCGCCAAGGTGGGGGGACTGGTGGCGCAAATCGCAACCGCATCCAAAGAGCAGGCTCATGGAATCGATCAGGTCGGCAAGGCCGTGGCGGAACTGGACAAAGTAGTTCAGCAAAATGCCGCCATTGCCGAAGAGTCCGCCAGTGCCGCCGAAGAGATGAATGCTCAGGCTGAGCAAATGAAGGGGTTTGTGGAAATGCTTGTTACCATTATCGGGAGCAGTTCATTGATCCAAACAAATGCCGGTCATAGGGGAGGCGGAAGATACCGGGCTGGGGAAATTGAAAGGCCGATGGAAAAAATCGCCCTGTCAAAAAAAAAATCGTTACCAGCTTAAAACGCCAACCCGGCGTTTCGATGCTCCGGGACAAAGAGTTCAGTTTTCGGCGCTTTCGGTTCGTCCCCACGCTTCCAGTTCCGGTTGAAATACTACCAGGCGGTCGCCAGGTCGGATGGGACGGCGCTTCTCCAGCCGGTTCCATGCCGTCACGGAGGAAAGCGGAACCTTAAACTTACCGGCAATAGCCGACAGGCTATCTCCTTTTTTAACGACATAGACCTGCTCCTTTTTGCCGGCGTGGAGATTGCTCGTGAGCGTTTTGAAACGAAAGTCAAAGTATTGCGCGGAATCTTTGGGGATAAAGAGATTATACTCCCCGGGGGGGAGGTTGTTGCCGATAATCTCCGGATTAAGATCCTTTATCACTTTAAAATAGGTTCCGGCCGCTTCCGCAATGATTCGGACAGGCGTCTCTTTTTCAGTCCGAACCGGAATACAATCACCTTCAAGAGGCGGATAATATTCATCGTCAGTCAGTGCAAATCCAAAAGCCGCCGGGTTTGAAAAAATTAATTTGACGCAGACGATGCGGAATAAAAACCGCTGCGTTTCAAGAGACAGGCTCAGCTTGTAGTAGTCTCTCACCCCCTGTTCGTACATATAAGAAATAAGGGCGCCCTCACCCATATTGTAGGCGGCGACGGCAAGTGACCAGGACCCGAATTTCTCATATAGCATCGAAAAATAACGAATCGCGGCCGAGGTGGACGCCGCAAGATTTCGTCTTTCATCAATATAAGAATTGATAACAAGATCGAAGTTTTTGCCGGAAGACTCGATGAACTGCCAGAACCCCACGGCGCCTTTGTTGGATCCCGCGTGCGGCAGAAGAGAACTTTCCACAATCGGAACGTATTGCAGGTCAAGCGGCATGTTTTTTTCTTTCAACATCGCTTCAATCTGGAGCAGATATCGCCGGGATCGTTTCATCCAGAGCAACACCTGTGCCCGATCCTCGGTGATGAGTAAAAATTCTTTTTCAAAACGCTCTCTGACGTCCTCAATGGTTATCGGCATGGGTTCGCCGCAAAATGACAACTGCGTTCCGGGTGGAAGGAAAGACAGTGGAATTTGCGTGGCGCCCTGCGCCATACCCGCGTGAAATATACCAGCCCCCAAAAGGACCACAACCCATCGTTTCATAATCCAGTTTTTGGCCATTATTTTACCTCCCGGATGCCATGTGAAATTTGGGCCTTGATCATCGTTTCGGCCAATTTCCACGGCAGGGAGGCCACGCCAGGGTGTTTTTGGAAGAGCGGCAGGCTGTTTGAGCGATAGCGAGTTCCTGCCGCTCTGGAAAAAATATCCTGGCGTGGCCGGTACAATGATCAAGGCCGAAATTTGCGATGCTAATCTTTTTTGCAGCTGTCGGCAAGTCCGATTCAAAAAAGTGGAGTACTCAAGTGATCCTTTTTTGAACTTTCTTTTTAAATAATCCTTTAATTATCAGAAGTTTTTTGATAATTTGGTGTCAAGGTTGATAAGATGCTACCTTCTATGAGGCAGTTGCTTTTTCGCTACACTCATTTAAGGGAGGATTAGGGATAGGGAGTCTTAACAAATGGAACCGGAAAGACGGCTTTCGCTGCTCCGCTCGCACATCGATAAGATGCCCCCTCTATCCCCAACCGTTTCAAAGGTTTTGGTATTATGCAATAATCGAGATAGCTCGCCGGTGGAACTGAACAAGGTGGTCAGCATCGACCCGGTGTTGACCGGCAATGTCCTCAGGCTAATCAATTCGGCCTATTATGGTATGTCACAAAAGATCACCAGCGTTGTGAGAGCCATTACCATGCTGGGAATAAATACGGTACGAAACCTTTTGCTCAGTACCGCGGTGTTAAGCACTCTTGGGAAAAAAACGAATTTCAATTCTCTGGATTCGGCCAGGTTCTGGGAACACTCTCTGGCCACCGGTGTTACGGCCAAACTGATCGCGTTAAGGCATAGAATTCCGATCGAACAGGTGGAGAGCTATTTTATCGCCGGGTTATTGCATGATATCGGCAAGATACCTTTAAACAACAAATTCCCGGATGAATTCAGAAAAGCCATGGAGCTTGCGGATGAACAAGGACAGGCGCTGTTTATGTCCGAAAACCAAATTTTTGGCCTGGATCATACCTTTATCGGAAAATTGATTGCGGAAAAATGGATTCTGGGAGACGATATATCGGATACAATCGAATTTCATCATACAACCGGCAAATATGAGGGGGACCACAAAAGTATTGTTTTTATCGTTTCTCTGGCGGATTATTTTGTCAATACGCTGAAAATCGGCTATTCAGGGAGTATGCATCTGGACGAGATTCCCCCCGGGATACTGAAGTATCTTAAAGACCATTTAGGGCTAACCCTCAACTCCCTGGAAGGAATCATCAAGGATATTTCGAGCGAGGTTGAAAAGTCCCGGGTATTTCTGTCACTTACCAAATAATGCCGCAATGCTGATCCTGCTTGCGGCGATCGATGCGGAGAGGTGGGGCCGGGATATCGTTAATTTTCAATAAGGAGAGGTTAATGAAAGTCAAATTCTGGGGAGTTCGCGGATCCATCGCCTGCCCGGGTTCGGATACGGTTTATTATGGTGGAAACACCCCCTGCCTGGAACTTTCTTTTGACGAAATCGACAGGATCATCATCATCGATGCCGGATCGGGAATCCGCCCCTTGGGCTATGACCTGAAAAAACGCTGCGATCCGGTCAACCCCTTTAAAGCGGACATTTTTTTAAGCCATACCCATTGGGATCATATCATGGGGTTTCCTTTTTTCGATCCGATATACATGCAAAACGCCACCCTCGATATATATGGCCCCATCACATACGAGGAAGACGCTTTGGGGAAAATCATCGGCGATCAGCTCAGTTATCGCTATTTTCCAGTGAGGCACAGCGAATTGGGATCTAAGCTCAGATACCATCAAATCGGGGAGTGCGAGCTTGACCTGGGCGATGGCATCCACCTGAGAACCAAGTTTTTGAACCACACACTTCAATGTTTGGGGTACCGGTTCGAGTATAGAGGTAAATCGGTGTGTACGGGTTTTGATACCGAACCCTATCGCAACCTGTTCGCCATGCCCCCGGATTCACCGGAATATGATGCGGTTGCCGCGGCTGAAGGAGAAAAAGCGGCTTACCTGGAAAATCAGCGTCTTGTCGATTTTTTCCGGGGAGCGGATGTTCTGATTCATGATGCGCAGTACACAATTGAAGAGTACAGGGAGTCAAGGTCGGGCTGGGGCCACTCCACCTTTGACCATGCGGTTGAAACGGCCATTGCCGCCGGGGTAAAGCGGCTTTTTTTCTATCACCACGACCCGCAGCGAACCGATGAGGCCCTGGCTGCGATAGAAAAACAGTGGCAACAGCGTCCCGTCAGCAATTCAGGGCTGGAAATCCTTGCTGCAAAAGAAGGGGTGGAAATTGTCGTTTAGCTCGACAGGTCCGCTTCAGTAATCATGTCAATATCCTGTATTTATTTTGATCGTTATCTTAAATCCGTCCGACAAAACGGAACCAACCGGCGCTTACTTTAGCGGGAGACAGCGGGAATGAAACAGCTAACACCAACGCAATTGCCCATATGGCAGGAATTGAAGGCCCAGGTTTTAAAAATGAACCGGTCCGAAAACCATTTAAAGCATTTGGTCCAACATTCCGAAAGACTAACTGATTTTTCCATAAAAACGGATGATTTTTTTTATGATTTTTCACGGCAGCGAGTGAATGGGGAAACGATGGCGCTGCTCTTTGAGCTGGCGCGGGAAAGAAATCTTCCCCGGCAATTCGAAAATATGATCTCCGGCGCCAAAATGAATCTTACGGAAAACCGGGCAGCTCTCCACACCGCTTCCAGAAACTTTTCAGATCAACCCCTCCTTATGGACGGACACGATGTCATGCCCGAAATCAGACGAATTCGCGCGGACATGAAGGCGTTTTCCGAAGATGTTCACAAGGGAAAAATAGTTGGCGCAACGGGAAAAGCGTTTGAGCATATCGTCGTCATCGGCATCGGGGGCTCCTATCTGGGAACGGCCTTTTTATCCGAGGCTCTCAAGGCTTTCTCCGAAAAAAAAATGGCCCTTCACTATCTTGCCAATGTCGATATCCACAATTTCGGTCAGATCGTCCGCGAGATTGACCCGGAGACAACCCTTTGGATCGTCATTTCGAAAAGTTACACCACTGCTGAAACCGCGGCCAACGAGGCCCAGGCACGCGCCTTCATGGCGCAAAAAGGACTTTCTCCGAAACATCACTTCGTCACGGTCACGGCCAAGGGAAGTCCCGGTGATCGTCCGGATAGTGCTGATATGCTCGCGTCCTTCCACATGTTCGACTTTATCGGCGGCCGATACAGCGCCACCTCCGCGGTCGGCGGCGTCCCTCTAAGCCTTTTCCTCGGCTACGACCGGTTTGAACGCCTTCTTAAAGGGGCGGAAAGCATGGACCGCCATGCCGCCGAAGCACCGATTTTTCAAAATGCGCCCCTGATTGCAGCGCTGATATCGATCTGGAACAACAACTTCCTGGGCTATCCGGCACAGGCCATTATTGCCTATGCCGAGCCGTTGTGCAAGCTGGCGCCGCATGTTCAGCAGTTAAACATGGAAAGCAACGGGAAATCAGTTTCCGTCACCGGAGAGGCGGTGGGCATCGATACCGGCGGCATTATTTTCGGCGAACCGGGCACCAATGCCCAGCACTCCTTTTTTCAACTGGCGCACCAGGGGCGCCCCTTTCCCATCGAGTTCATCGGTGTGGTAACGCCTCAATTCACGGGATATCCCCTTACCTCCAAAGGGGTGACGAATCATCAGGAGCTATGGGCAAACCTCATCTCCCAGCCCCAGGCACTTGCCGTTGGTAAAGATAGCGATGATCCGGCGCGGTCCTTTTCGGGAAACCGGCCCTCTTCCACCATTTTGCTGCCGGATCTGAGTCCCGAATCGGTGGGAAAACTCCTTTCTTTTTATGAAGCCAAAACGGTTTATGAAGCCTTCATCTGGGGCATTAACCCGTTTGATCAATTCGGAGTCGAGCTGGGTAAAAAACTGGCCTCGGATATCCGGTCGGAAATGGTTCAAAAAAACCGGAATGACAGCCATGCCTTTGAGGGGGTGGATCCCATTTCGCGGTATTATTTGAACGCCCTGTTTTCCAAGAAAAACGCGTGGCCGATACGATGATCAAGGCAGTTCCGGCGGAATTGACACCATGACGGCATCGATGCGCTTGCCATCCATGTCCACGACCTCAAATCGATAATTGTACTTATCGATATAGTTACCCGCGGTGGGGATTTCACCCATATGTCTCAGGATAAAGGCAGCCAGGGTCTGCTGAGTCCCCACTTCCTCTTCGTCCCGGGGTAACCCAAGGATCGAGAAGACTTCGTCCATCTGCAAAAGGGCGTCCATGAGCCACGATCCATCCTCTCTTCGAACCGCACCCGGTTCGGAGGTCTCTCCTTCGGATGCAATGTCGCCCACAATGGCTTCCAGAATGTCATTGAGGGTAACGATTCCCTGTACGTCACCATACTCATCGATGATCACGGCGAGGTGCATTCTGAGCTGACGTTTGAACAGTTCCAGCAGCCTCAAGGCACGCATCGTTTCCGGAACATACAGCGGCTGAAGAATGCAATCCGCCAAAATCGAGCATTCCTTTTCCATTCGAGCGGCCAGTAAATCCTTTGCTTTCATAACGCCGACGATGTTCGACAGATCCCCTCTTGCGACCGGAAATCTGGAAAACGGACTCTCTTTTATTTTACGAATATTTTCATCCCAGGGTGCGTCCAGATCGAGCCAGACGACTTTTGACCGGTGTGTCATGATCGCCCTTACCTGCCGGTCGCCGAGGCGGATGAGTCTTTCGAGCATGTCCTTTTCCACATGCTCCAAAACGCCTGTCCGGGCGCCTTCCGCAATTATTCCCCGAATCTCCTCCTCCGTGACGGAAGGCTCTTCGGATGGATTTAACCCGAGAAGCCGGATGATCGTGTTGGTGGAAATGCTGAGCAACTTGACAACCGGCAAGGCGAGCCACATGAGTGCACTCATGATCGGCGCCGAGAATCCGGCCAGCTTCTCCGGATAGCTGAAAGCGAGGCGTTTGGGAACCAGCTCCCCCAGAATGAGCGTAAGGTAGGTGATGGGGACCACGACCAGACACAGGGCGATGGCACTGCTGTAAGCGGAAACCACTGGAATGGTTGCAAAGTAGGCCGTCAGCTTCTCGGCAACAGTGGCGCCGCCGAATGCACCCGTCAGAATGCCGACGAGCGTAATGCCGATCTGAACGGTCGAGAAGAATCTGTCGGGGGATTCCGCGAGGCGCAGCGCTGCCATGGCATTCCGGTCGCCCGCTTCGGCGCGCGTTTTCAGACGGACACGTCGTGAGGAAACCACGGCCATTTCCACCATGGCAAAAAAACCGTTCAATAATATCAGCAGAAAAATGGCTATTATTTCGATGTAAACCGCGGGCATCATCCTCTCCAAATGTGCTCGATACAATCGTTAAAAGCGTTACGACTTGAACCCATTAGCATATCACGCTGAAATTGAAAAACTGATTTTGCATCCCGCGCGGGGGTATGATATGAGCCGGTCAGTCTATTTTCATTAATAACGACCCCATCGACCTAAAAAACCGGCGGAAAGAAACATAATGCTCCCCAATCTTCTGACTCATCCCCTGTTTATCGCTTCCATCATCAGCTTTTTTCTTGGCAGTTTCGGCTATATTCTGGTCCGGTTGTGGCTCCGGCCGGTTATGCGCTACCACCGGGCAAAACACGAAATACAACTCGAATTGGATCATTTTGGCATTGCGGATTCCGTGCGTGATAAAACTTCCGAAGTTTCGAAAAACCTGCGCCGGCACGCAGACACGTTAACCTCCGTTTATTACGATGCGCTTCCCTACTGGTACAGGCTGCTCCTTGAAAAGCGGGAAGAAAATCCGATCGAGGCCGCAACACTTCTGATGAGGCTTGCCAATACCCGCGCTCCGAACCATACCCGGCAGCAGCGGGAAAAGATAAAGGCATTTTTGAAGTTAAAATGAGTTGAGTGAAAGAGCCGTCGAATCATGTTCTCCTCCATTTTGTTTCGTAAAGTTTATCTTTCCATACTTTTTTTTCTCTTATTTTTTGTCCTGACCCTAGGGGTGTCGTCTCCCAACGCCGGGGCCCGGGAATCCGAACGCGAACGGAAAATCGAGGCGCTCCTGGGGAAAATGACCCTGGCGGAAAAAGTCGGGCAGATGACGCTTCTCACCCTGCACACCGTTTCCAAGGGGGGGCTTCCCTTTAACCTTCAGGAGCCCCATGAACTGGACGAATCGAGGCTGCGCGAGGCGCTCCTGGACCATCAGGTCGGGTCGATCTTCAACTGCGGCATGCACGCCTTTCCCCTGGAGCAGTGGCGTGAGATCGTAACCGCCATCCAGGATGTCTCGGCGCAGTCGCGCCTTCAAATTCCCATCCTCTACGGAGTCGACGCCGTCCACGGCATGAACTACGCTTACGGCGCCACCCTTTTCCCGCATCAGATCGGACTCGCCGCCACCGGGGATACCGAACTCGCCGGTAAAATCGCCGAAGTCACCGCTTACGAGGCCCGGGCCGCCTTCATTCCCTGGGTTTTCTCGCCCTCAATGGATGTGGGCCGGATGCCCCTGCACGCCCGCTTCTTTGAAACCTTTGGCGAGGATACCTTTTTGACGGCCGCCATGGGGGAGGCGATGGTGCGAGGATACCAGGGCGAAGGGGTCTCCGGAAAATACCGGACCGGGGCGACCCTGAAGCATTTCGTTGGCTATTCCATGCCTGTCAGCGGTAAGGATCGCACACCGGCATGGATTCCCGAACCGATCCTGCGCGAGTGGTTCATCCCTCCCTTTACGGCGGGGATTAAAGCGGGGGCAACCGCGGTGATACTCGCCAACTGCGAACTGAACGGGGTTTCGGCCCATGCCGACCGCCGCCTCATCACCGATCTTTTAAAAGGAGAACTGGCCTTCGGTGGCGTCGTGGTCTCGGACTGGAGTTCCATCTCCACGCTCTTTGAACACCACCACGTCGCCCGGGACCTCAGGGAAGCCGTGAAACTGGCAATCAACGCCGGTGTTGATCTGAACATGGCGCCCTTCGATCTATCCTTTCCGCAAACATTGATGAGCCTCGTCGATGCGGGCGAGGTGGATCGGGCCCGAATCGATGACGCCGTGCGAAGAGTCCTCGGAATGAAGTTTGATCTGGGACTCTTCGAGCGCCCCTTTGACCCGCCGGCGGCGTATCCCGAATTCGGATCGGAGAAATTTCGGGAAGTTGCCCTCACGGCGGCCCGGGAGTCGATGACGCTTCTTAAGAACCGTGGCAAGGTGTTGCCGCTTTCCAAAAAAGCAAGGGTTCTCGTCACCGGATTTGCCGCAAATTCCATGACACCGCTAAACGGCGGCTGGACCTACACGTGGCAGGGACACGACTCGGACAACCATGCCGCCGGGAAAGACACGATCCTCGAAGCCGTCACACGAAAAGTGGGAAAAAAGCGGGTCCGGCACATCGAAACCGACTTTAAAACGAACCGCAATGCCGATTCCGCGGTGAAGGCGGCGGCAGCGGTTGATTATGTGATCCTGTGCCTGGGGGAGCCGGCCTATGCGGAGGTTTTCGGGAATATCGACAGCCTTTCCCTGCCGGAAAATCAGGCGCATTTCGCCCGGCGCCTCGCCGCCACCGGAAAACCGGTGATTCTGGTTCTCACCGAAGGCCGCCCCCGTGTCATCAGCCCGTTTGAAGGGGAGATGGCCGCCGTCCTCCTGGCCTACCTTCCCGGAAATGAAGGCGGAGGCGCCATTGCCGACATTCTCTTCGGGGATAGCAACCCCTCCGGGAGACTTCCCTTTACCTATCCCCGCCTTCCGAACTCTCTGGAGCCTTACGATCATAAACCCATGGAGAGCTACGCCCTCGATCCCCTATACCCCTTCGGCCACGGGCTGAGCTACACCACCTTCGCATACACAAATCTCGCTCTGGAGAAAACCGAACTTTCGAGTTCGGATGTTCTGAACATTTCCGTGGAGATTACCAATACCGGAAGCCGCCCCGGCCGGGAGATCGTCCAGCTTTACGTAAGCGATCTTTTCGCAAGCGTCGCCCCACCGGTAAAACGCCTGCGCGGCTTTCAGAAGATCTCCCTTTCACCCGGTGAAAAGCAAAAAGCAAACTTTCAATTACCCGTCAGCAATCTATCCTTCATCGACCGGGACAACCGGTGGATACTTGAGCCCGGGGAGTTTGAAGTGAGCCTGGGAGGACTCGACCAGCGATTTTTCTTGCGCGACCCGATCGTGAACCTTCCGGGTCATGCCGCAGCTGATATTACCACTCATACCAGAGGGAGTCACTCGGATATGCGATAATCAGGATGGAGGGCCGTTGATAAACGATAGGATACGATCTCCGAATCGGATCAGATCGTCCAAACCGGAAGCGATCACCGCTTTGGCAACCGATAAATCCAGGCGCTGATACGCATGAGTAACCGTATTGCGAAACCCCACCATCTTTTTCAGTTTCTCCGACAGGGTCATGTCGATGATGAGCTTTTGCCGCAACAGGTCAAAGCTTTCAGCGCTGGATGTGGGAACACCCATCTTTTGCGTTTTAATGATGTGGTTGGCAAGGTCGATGGCCTGTTCGCAGGCCCGCAATACATTGAGCAGGGCCGCATCCTGTCTGGAAAAATTGGTGCCGAACCCATCCGGATCGAAAGCATACTCCTGTCTCGCTCGTTCGACGCAGCGCTGAATGCTTTGAATCTTGTTGATGACGATATCGTTCATACGGCGTAAGCCCTCCCTGTCCTCATAAAGGAGTCCAGGATTTCCCTGCGTTCTTCATTTAATTTCTGATAATAGGAAATAGCGAGCATTTCAAATTCATCGACCGCAAAACGATCGACGCAGTAAATGAGATTGTCGCCGTCAATGATTTCCTTTTGGAATACCGTTGACACCAGCCGGACATTCAAGAGATCCACCTCTTTATGAAATGCATCCTCCAGATCAAACCGGCACCGGCTCATGACAAGATTTTCCACTTCCTTTGCCAGGTTATGAGGTAATAACAGCGCAATATCGATGTCGCTATCGAGCCACTCGCTTTCCGTTCCATATGAACCGAAGAGGTAAATCCCCTGGACTGTGGGATAATGATCCAACACCGTTTTTATGATTCTTTGTTTTATCTGATCATTGTGCATATCCTCAGGCTTCAACCCTGCCATCGCGTGCCCCCGATTTTTCCCCGGGTTCAAATCTCCCCCAAACGGTACTTTTCCAGCCACGGTTTGAGATCATCCGCATCCAAGTGCCGCCGTGTGGTTCCCTCTACCCTTTTTTCACAGATCCGTATGGTTTCGGGTTGATCCGCCATCGCCTCAAATCAACACATCCGAATGGGTGGTAACAATCATCCGAGTTTAGCTCCCCCCCCCGATGACCTATTTAATACAGGGATACGCTCTATCGATGGTCGTGTCAATGGGGGCATTGCTTCAGGTTTTTCGATACACCCAGGCAATCGCGGCCGTGACAGCCGAGCCAGGGGCGCGTTGGCCAGCAGCAGTAAAGCCAACGCAGGCTATGCCCGAAACCGCGTAGGGGCGAACCTATGTGTTCGCCCTGATTACTAAGGGCGAACACATAGGTTCGCCCCTACAGGCCGTTCTCCGAAATCAGGATATAGAATTGCAATCCGTCATTATCCTCAAGGCTCAATCACCCATTATGGTTATTCCTCGTACTCCCCGCACATTATACATGCTGGACTTAGAGTCCGCGTCGCCGTCGCCGTCACTGAAATCAATGATCCATGCACCTTCGGGGGACCCGGCCCTGCTACTGGCCGACCAATAGGGAGAGGCGGCGGTGTTGGGAAAAAAAGTCGTATCTACGGAAGGGTAGCGCTCACAAAAATCGACAATAGACGTAAGCTCTTTGATATTCGGCATACGCCAATCGTCATAATCCGCTATCGATAGGGTTTCGCAGTGGGTCAACGCCGATTCCCAGGAACGTATTATGCCATCATCTTGCTTCTGCCACATGAGACCGGTCACCTTGTCGGTGATCGTACCGTCTCCATTGTCAATCATTCGCCCTGAAACAGCCGAATCACCGAATACCCCCCCGGGGTGCGCCCCTCGCACCGCACGTGCACAAAAACTTTCCGACTTATATTCGTCGAAAATATAACCATCATGGAAATCAATGGGGCGCGCGCCGTCGGGGGAAGCCGCTTCGGTAGTGCTTGACCAGTAAACGATGGAAGGCGTATTGGAGAAATAGGTCGTATCGATGGCGGGGTCGGTTTTCCCATAATTCACAATCGATTGCAATTCCTTTGCCGTGGGTAACCGCCAGTCGCTGAATCCGCCGAATTTAGCGGCGTTTAAAGCATCGATGAAGTCTTTGGTATCGGTCCCGTCGCCGCCCGTACCGGGGTTTCCGCCGTTGGTGTCAGCGTTCGGGTCATACCAGGTGTATGTGTTGTCCTTATCGTGGATGGAATCATCCTCGGTCTTGTTCTCCCAGATCAGCCCGGTGACATTGTCCCTGATCATCGCCCATTCGGTCGCACCATCATCGAGTGTGTTTCCGGAAGCATCCAACTTGGTATAGGCGGGTGGGTTTATGGTGTAATCGGCATCCTCTCCCACCGTATCGGTGTATGAAGTGGTTTGACCGGTATCGGGGATTTCCGCGGTCGGGAAAACGATGATTGCATCAATTGCTCCCTTTGCCGCATCGATGTCTGAATCTTTGTCGATACCCACCAGGACCTCTTTTGCCTGATCGAGCGTATCGCCGGCCCAGGAAATACCAGCCGCATCGATCTGATCGGTATAATATTCGGCCACCTGAATCTTGGCATCGATATTGTCCCAATCGTCGGCACTCGCCCCTTGCCTTCCCTCATAAGCGGAATTGATGATGTTGGCGATAAAAACGCCCGGGGTCAATGTCCCGGATTTTAAAATTCCCACCCAATAGGCCAACCCTTCCGCATCGGGCGCCCGATCGAAAAGATTTTGATAGATGGCCGTAACGAAATCCTGCCGCATCTCGTCGGTAATCGGGTTTTCAGGATGATTGAAAACGGTGTCGAAATAGGAATATGCGGCTTTCCCCTCTTCGGAAATGGCGAAGTTTTCCGCGATACCGGCAAAACCCAGCGTCCCGGCGTTGTACATGCCCTCCCAATAAGTCAGGCCTTCAGGATCGGCGGCTCTGCCCCAATAGGCGACATAGATCCCCTCGATAAATTGTTTGGCGGTAATCGGATTGTCGGCCACATACACATCATCGATCCGGGATTTCAGATAGCCGGATTCTCCCGTATCGAGGGAGAGACGGCTGGTCAATAATCTAAGTGGTAAATAAGGTTCATATTCCGGTGTCGGAATGGTATAGCCGGCCGTTTCATCGTTACATTTAAAAACAAGTTGACCATTGCCGTATTCGATGGACAACGTGTAGTCCGTATCGAAAGCGATGGGCATGTTGAATGTCTGGTTGAAAAGATTGGTGTAGCTATTACCACCGGCATCGGTGGTCCGCCATATCTGGGCTATGGATTGAAGTGATCCGTCATCATTCAACGCCAGCTCGACCAGGCAAAAAACATCCCCTTCTTTGCCGTTGTAATCAACCCCGCTTCCCGACCCTTTGCTGTCGTTATAAAAATTCCCGCCCATTCTGCAACATCCTTGCGCACCGGAGGACACAATACTGCCGCTTTCAATACGCATTTTTACTTCAATGCAGGAGGCGTTTACTTCGGAAAGATACTCTGTTGCTTCAGATCTGGAATTTAACCCTTGCTGGTTCAGGCGAAGGGAGCCGTTATCCACTTCTTTGACGGTTTCCAGGTCGATCCAGCTGGTTGCATCCAAGGCAGTGTCAAACGTGTCATAGGCTGTCGTTTCGCCATTGATATACACATTATCGAAGGCGGCGGATACGTATCCCGCTCCGGTGGCACCTGTGTATCCGTAAGCCCCTGTCCGCAAAGCCTTCCACTTACCGACGGCGTCCCGTTGCCTTTCGGGTCCGGAATTAAAAGACGCCGCTTGCTCCGCTACTGTAAAGACAAACCCACTGGCGCCGTCGTATTCCAATTTGACGGTGTAGGCGACACCGTATTGGAGTCCGGAGACTGGAATGGAACCGGTTCCTTTTTCCTCATAGTCGTCGTAATCATCAGCCGTAAATTCTCCCAGCCACCACCACGCCTCTAAGCCATTGCCGCGATCTCCGATAAAGATGTGGGCCATAACGTCACCGGTTCCACCGCCGGAACTTCTGCTATTATAAAAGATGGCACCGACACTGGCAAAGCTCATCGGCCCATCACCGGTATCCAGAACGGTTTCGTTTATAATGACATCACATTGGATCGAATTGATCGTCTCGGCATTCTGGAATCTTGTGGTATTAGCGGCGACCAACATACTTGGATTGTTTCCGAGCTTCGAGACAAGGCGCCCACTTACGACCTCTCTGACGATTTCATTAGGGGGTGAAGATGAAGATTGAGGCCATCGATTATCATTGATATACGCTTCTGAAAAATCGTCAAAAAGTTGCTTTGCAGATGCCGGTCCCGCAAATATGGCCAAGGCGACAATAAATAGGAACAGGGTGACGCCGTTTGTTTTCTTCATCAGGTTATACTCCTCTTAATTTGTTAAACTTAAAGAATGAGTTGGAACTCTTTTAAGAACCGCGCCGATTGAAAACCTGCTCCGCCGGACGCGCTCGCCCGGTATCGAACCCATTCGGTGACGCCACTTTTATCGATCAGAAAACCGCCCCTCATCAACCCGATAGCGCATGACCGGACGCTTTCGTGCTATCATGGCAATAAAAGCGAAAACGCACGATGGAACCCGTCACAAATGGCACTCCGCACTCATCGGCAGAGCCTTATAGGGGGCATCAAGCTTTCTTTTCTGTCTAAGAAACGATCGTCAGGGTACGATCTGCAATGACCCGATTAGTAACTTTTCGAAGTAATTGCAAGAATAATGTATAGGCCTTGATCATCGTTTCGGCCACGCAAGGGCATTTTTTCCAGCCCGGCAAGAACTCGCTGTCGCTCAAACAGCTTGCCGGGCTTACAAAAACGCCCTTGCGTGACCTTCACTCCTTTTGGGGGTGGCCGAAACGATGATCAAGG